>NZ_CP134200.1:0-877500 GCF_031586415.1 Thermosynechococcus sp. QKsg1
GTGATTAGCTCTGCCGAAGATCTCTGGCACCAAATTTTGGAGCGGTTGCAACTGTTGCTCAGTCGCCCGACGTTTGAAACTTGGATTAAGACAGCAACGGTGCAGTCCTTTGATGGCCAGACCCTTACGATTTGCACCCCCAATCCCTTTGCCCGCAATTGGCTGCAAAAGTACTATTTGAAAACCATTGCCGATGTGGCACGGGAAATTGTCGGTGAGGCGGTGGAGATTGAGCTGGCGATCGCCCAAGGGGCAGAGCATGACACCAGTATTCGCCCCACCAGTCGTGCTGAAGTAGAGGCCACCACCCCGCCCGCTCGTCATCGCGGCAGTGAACTGAATCCCAAGTATGTCTTTTCCCGCTATGTCGTTGGCCCCAATAATCGCATGGCCCATGCGGCCTGCTTGGCAGTGGCAGAATCACCGGGGCGGGAGTTTAATCCCCTCTTTCTCTGTGGCGGTGTTGGCTTGGGCAAGACCCATCTGATGCAGGCGATCGGTCACTATCGCTTGGAAATTGACCCCAATGCCAAGATTTTCTATGTCTCGACCGAGCAGTTTACGAATGACTTGATTGCCGCCATCCGCAAAGACAGTATGCAGAGCTTTCGCGAGCACTATCGGGCGGTGGATGTCATGCTCGTGGATGATATTCAATTTATTGAGGGCAAGGAATACACCCAAGAGGAGTTTTTTCACACCTTCAATACACTGCACGAGGCCGGTAAGCAGGTGGTTTTGGCCAGCGATCGCCCCCCCAGTCAAATTCCCCGCCTGCAAGAGCGCCTCTGCTCCCGCTTTTCCATGGGTCTGATTGCCGATATTCAACCCCCCGATCTCGAAACGCGCATGGCCATTCTCCAGAAAAAAGCGGAGTACGAAAATATCCGCCTGCCCCGCGATGTGATTGAGTATATTGCCGCCAGCTACACTTCCAATATTCGGGAACTAGAGGGGGCACTGATTCGAGCGGTGGCCTACATTTCCATTTCTGGGTTGCCGATGACGGTGGAAAATATTGCCCCCGTTCTGAGTCCAGCCATCCGCAAAATTGAGACCTCCCCAGAGGTGATTCTGAATGTGGTCTCTGAAGCCCTGAATGTGTCCATTAGTGATCTCAAGGGCAACTCCCGCCGTCGCGAAATTAGTATGGCGCGTCAAATTGGCATGTACCTGATGCGCCAATATACTGGCCTCAGCTTGCCGAAGATTGGTGAAGAATTTGGCGGCAAGGATCACACCACCGTCATGTATAGCTGTGACAAGGTGGCCGAACTGCAACGTACCGATCCAGAAATGGGCAGCCTGCTGCGACAACTCAGCGATCGCATTAACTTGGCCAGCCGTCCCACAGAGCCATAGTGCCCAGAGCCTTCCTATGCCAAGATAAAAACAGTCTTAAAAGGGGTATGAATGCACATCCTCATTCCCGCCGCCGGCATGGGTAAACGCATGGGGGCAGGCCACAATAAACTGCGCTTGCAACTCTTGGGTAAACCCCTTTTGGCATGGACATTGGCAGCGGTGGCTGCTGCGGAAGCGATTGAATGGATTGGCGTTATTGGCCAGCCAGAGGATTTTCCCACTTGGGAAGCACTCCTTGGGGACTTGAACCTACGGCAGCCCGTCCAGCTTATCCAAGGGGGTGAGACCCGTCAAGCCTCCGTTTTTAATGGGTTACAGGCACTTCCCGAAAGGGCTGAGCAGGTGCTGATCCACGATGGTGCCCGCTGCCTTGCCACCCCCGATCTGATCAACCGCTGTGCCCAAGCCCTAGAGACCTATGCCGGACTCATTGCCGCCGTGCCGGTCAAAGATACGATTAAAATCGTCAACCGTGAAGGGGTTGTCGTCCAAACCCCAGAGCGGGACTCCCTGTGGGCGGCTCAAACTCCCCAAGGCTTTCGCGTCGAACCCTTGCGTATTGCCCATGAAATGGCGGTGGCCAGAGGCTGGGAAGTCACAGACGATGCTGCCCTCTTTGAACGCCTAGGCTATGCCGTGCACATTGTTCTAGGCGAAGAAACCAATCTCAAGATAACCACTCCCAGCGATCTCCCCCTTGCAGAACGAATCTTGCAGCATCGCCAAGAGCAAGGCCAAAGGGACACGATGCCCTAGGCCAAGGTTTCGGGACAGTAGCCCAAGCCTTGAATGAACTGCTTGCGAAACGCTTCAATGTCGTCGTAGTTGGGGTAGCCATGGGAGACAATCGCCACTTGATAACGGCGCATCACATCCACCATTGACTGTCCGGTTTCCAGTGCCCACAGTGCCATTTTCAGCGAAATCCCTGGTGTGTAGGGGAATCCCAATTCGTTCAAGAAGGCGCGGAAATTCCCTGCTTGTTCGTCGGAGAGGGGCGAATGCATTTTAATGCGAATCACCCACCCATCCACTTGATGAATGACTGTAACAAACTGTATTGGTAGCTTGGCGTATTCATGCAAGAATTGCACAACCCGCAGGGTAAGGCTGGCATTGCTGAGGTGATAGATGAAATCCATGGTGTTGACCTCTTACCCTTGATACTTTTATTGTCGGTGGCACCTAGAGCGATCCCCTAGGGGAATTGTCCGCGATTTACTGGGGAAAACTCCCCTATCCTTAGGATTGAGATAAGCGCTGCTGCGGAGTACCACTGAGCAGATCATGGGCTGCCTGCAAAATCCTTGGAATCTTCTGCCGATGGGGACTCTTTTGCAAACAGGGGTCTAAATCCAAGTGCTTGACCTGTGCTGCATTCGCCCCCGGAAACCAGTGGCCACCGTTGCCAAGCAAGTTATAGCGCATACGGGCGTACTCAAGCAAATCGTAGGCCTGCACCAGATTCCACAGCCAGAGAATGGTGGGGATATTCACCTCACCGGGGGTGTGGCGATAGTCTGGCAGTCCCTGATGCCAAGTGTGGTACCAGTCTTCCCCCAAACGCTCAATGGCGGCTTGCTCCAGCCGTACCAAGATCGGCGGCAAAATTTCATCGGCCCGATCCAACAGATCGAGCACCTTGAGATGCTCATCAAAATCACTGGGGCGAGCAGCACCGACACTCAGGGTATGCACTTGGGGATGGGAGAGGCAAAACAGATCGTTAAAGACCAGCGGGCTGAGGGGGGCACACAGTTCCACAAGGCGTTGGGGTGGTTTGTAGAGCATCCCCCCCTTATCCGCAGGGCTAATGATGAAGACGCCCATATCACGGGCTTGGGCATCGAGAATCGCCGGCCAATTCTGCTGATTGATGTAGTACCAATGTAGGTTGACATAGTCAAACACATCGCTGGCGATCGCCTGCCGAATCACCTCTAGGCTGCCGTGGGTAGAAAAGCCAATGAAGCGAATCTTTCCTGCCGCTTGCCAGTCCCGTGCCACCTCTAGGCAGCCCCCCGGTCGCAGCACCTGTTCCAGATGCTCTGGCAAATTAAGGCCATGAATCGCCAGCAAATCGATGTAGTCCAGCCGCAGATTGCGCAGCGAGGTTTCCAAGGTTGCCCGAAACTCCTTGGCGGTGGGTCGCGGCCCCACTTTGGTTTGCACAATCAGCTTTTCGCGAGGCAGCCGCGGCAGAATTTTGCCCAACTGCACTTCTGAGGTGCCATAGCCCCGGGCGGTTTCAATATGATTAATGCCTAGCTCCACGGCTCGGCAAATCGTCGCCTCTAAATTGCGTTGATTCTCTTCTGGAATCGTACTCGGACTGACATCCTGCCATGAAAACTGATAGCGCATGCCGCCACAGGAAAAGACAGGCATCGGTAATTGGGTACGACCAAAGCGACGGTAGCGCATGTTGAACTCAATGAACGCTTCTTCATCATTGTCGCGGAATTCCCGATCCTTCGCTAACGGGGGCATGAGGGGCTGAGGCAGCGTCACTGAAGAGAGTATCCACAACATCCCTTGGTTTGGGCTAGGCTAGAAAAAATGACAGCAATTATTTTGTATGTTCCAAGGGAAAAGCAATTCTCTCCTGCCTCTACTCCTTTCCCTGCTGGCTACCCTCGGCCTTTTGGGCGTTGGTGCAGGGCTGGTGCTTCGCCTCGTCAATAACGGCGAAATCATTGGCAATGGCGGTCTCAATCTCGGAACCGAGGGTCGATCTACGTTTAGCCAAGTCAAGAACGTCCCCAGTGGCCTTTTTAATTATGGCGGTAGCACCACTTGGGCACCCATTCGCCGCGATGTGGATCCGCTGCTGCAAGCGGCTTGGCCCAATTTTCAACTGCGCTATGTGGATCCGCCCACAGGAACGCCGGGGTCGGGCAGTGGGATCCGCATGTTATTGAATAATCAACTGTCTTTCTCCCAATCTTCCCGTCCCCTCAAAGACGAGGAGTTAGCCAAGGCGGCGGCTCAGGGTATTAAATTAACTGCCATTCCTGTTGCCATTGATGGGCTAGCGATCGCTGTCAATCCGAGGCTAGAGATTGCCGGCCTCACCGTGCAACAGGTGGTGGATATTTACACCGGCAAAGTGACCAATTGGCAGCAGGTGGGCGGCCCCAACCAAAAGATTACCCCCTTCTCTCGCCGCCCGGAAGATGGTGGTACCGTTGAATACTTTATTCAGGAAGTGCTAGGGAAGCAGCCTTTTGGTCGCAATGTGGTCATGGTTCGCGATACCACCGATGGCCTACGGCGGGTCGCCGCGACACTGGGGGGGATTTACTATGCTTCTGCCCCAGAGGTGGTGGGTCAGTGCAGCATCCACCCACTTCCCCTTGGCCGCCAAGCCAATCAATACGTGCCTCCCTATCAGGAACCCTACGTTCCTCCGGAACGCTGTCCCCAAGAGCGCAATCAACTGAATCACCAGGCATTTCGAGAGGGGACGTATCCCATCACCCGCCGCCTATTTGTCATTACCAAGGAGGACAATAGCCTCGATGCCCAAGCAGGACGTGCCTACGCTGCACTCTTGCTCACGGATCAAGGGCAAGCCGCCATTGAAAAGGCAGGATTTGTGCGCCTGCGCTAGCGATCGCCCCTTGAACAGGGCTTTGGCCAAAATCAACATTCTGGCACCGTCACCCCAGATAATAGATCTGGCCACCTGCTTCTTAATCTGGATCCATGACCTACAAGCGACTCAGTGACAGCGAACGCCAGCGTGTCTTTCAACAGTACACTGTCGGACAAACCATCAAAGCTCTGGCTGCAGAATTTGGTGTGAGTGAAAACACCATTCGGCGTGTGATCAAACAAATGGAAGAAGAAGCGGCTGCCCCTGAAGCTCCCCTATTGGCCATGGCTACAACGGATGACATGCCAGAGGAAGAGGATCTAGAAGATGTAGAGACGGCAGAGGCCGTTGTCCTCGATGAGGATGACTACAGTGATGCAGAGGATGACGATCTCGAAGATGACGATGACGAGGAACTTGAGGGGGACATTCCCTTACCGGATCTCGCCGATGTAGAAGTGGTGCAGTCGGTGGAGGTCATTCCCCTTGCCGAAGCGGTGCTGCCCCGTCCCTGTTATGTTGTGGTGGATCGGCGGGCGGAACTGCTCACCCGTCCCCTAGAAGCCTTTCGCGGTTTAGGTGCCCTTTCCAGTGAAGAAGCGCAACAAAGTACTCTACCGATTTTCGATAGCCGCCCCGTGGCTTTACGCTATTCCCAGCAAAATCAACGCCTCTATAAGGCCAGTGATGTCCAATGGCGCAAGACCGTTGTTAAGGTGCCTGACGGCGAAATGTTGCGGAAAGTGCGCAGCTATCTTCAGTCAAAAGGGATTACCCGCTTGCTTTACCATGGGCGGGTGTATGCCCTGGATTGAGGTAAGCTAGGGGGGATAATCATAAGCGGGGATGTCTCCCTTGCAGTGTTGGTAGATTGGGTAAAACCGATATGAAAGCAATGATCTTGGCGGCTGGAAAAGGCACGCGGGTACGCCCGATTACATACACCATTCCGAAGCCAATGATCCCAATTCTGCAAAAACCGGTGATGGAGTTTTTGGTGGAACTTTTGCGGCAGCATGGGTTTAACCAGATTATGGTGAATGTGAGCCACCTCGCCCATGAAATTGAAAGCTACTTTCAGGATGGGCAGCGGTTTGGGGTGGAGATTGCCTACTCCTTTGAGGGCTATATCAAGGATGGCGAACTCGTCGGTAAAGCCCTAGGCTCTGCGGGGGGGATCAAGCGGATTCAAGATTTTCACCCCTTTTTTGATGACACCTTTGTGGTGCTGTGTGGGGATGCCCTGATTGACTTGGATTTGACAGCAGCCGTGGCTTGGCACCGCCAAAAGGGGGCGATCGCTACCGTCATTATGAAGACAGTGCCCAAAGAAGATGTCTCGAGCTATGGCGTTGTTGTCACCGATGAGAGCGATCGCATTGTTGCCTTCCAAGAAAAACCCAGTGTCGAAGAGGCTCTAAGCAACAATATCAACACGGGGATTTATATTTTTGAGCCAGAAATTCTCGACTACATTCCCTCCAATCAAGAATACGACATTGGCAGCCAGCTGTTCCCTAAATTGGTGGAAATGGGTGCCCCCTTCTATGGCCTAGCGATGGACTTTGAATGGATTGATATTGGTAAAGTCCCCGACTACTGGCAAGCGGTGCGTGGCGTTCTTGAGGGCACAATTAAAAATGTCTCGATTCCCGGCCATGAGCAGTCCCCCGGCATTTATACCGGGCTGAATGTGGCGGTCAACTGGAATAAAGTCACAATTCAAGGCCCCGTGTACATTGGCGGCATGACCAAGATTGAAGATGGGGCAACGATTATTGGGCCGACGATGATTGGCCCCAATTGCCACATTTGTAGCGGTGCGGTCGTCGATAACTGTGTGATTTTTGAGTATTCTCGCCTTGGCTCTGACGTTCGTCTTGTGGATAAGCTGGTCTTTGGCCGCTACTGTGTTGATAAAACAGGGACAACGATTGATCTGAAGGCCGCTGCCCTTGATTGGTTGATTACCGATTCACGGCAAACGGATATTCAGCCGAGTCCCCTCGAGTTGAAGGAGATTGTGTCCTAGACCCCGCTATACACCCATGGCATTTGCGAATCAGTTGCAAAGCGGTTTTACCCTTTTTCTGAGCCTACTGGTGGAGGCAGTGCCGTTTCTGCTGCTGGGCATTTTGCTCTCTAGCGCACTGCTGCTGTTTGTCGATGAGCAGGCACTGATTCGTCGCTTGCCGCGATCGCCCCTCTTGGGGGCCTTGGTGGGCAGTTGCATTGGTTTTCTTTTTCCCGTGTGCGAGTGTGGTAATGTGCCGGTGGCGCGGCGATTATTGGTGCAAGGACTGCCTACATCCGTGGCCATTGGTTTTTTGTTGGCGGCACCGACAATCAACCCGATTGTGATTTGGGCAACGTGGACGGCCTTTCGTGATCAACCGGAAATTGTCGTCTTTCGTGTCCTCTTCTCACTGGCGATCGCCACCATTATTGGCTGGGTTTTTAGTTTCCAAAAGGATCTAACCCTCTTTTTGCAGCCCACCGTCACCAGTCTCATGCGTCGTCCCCAGCCTCAGGCAGCCACTATACCGGCCTTGCTCCAGTCAGGCACCTACCTGTTGGGAACCCCCGGCCAACCCCTTGCCATGGAAACTCTCACGCTTGCGCCACCGACTGCAACGATGCCTTGGCAGCAGCGTCTGCCCCAAGTCCTAGAGAATGTGGTGCAGGAATTTCGTGAACTGGGGGGAATTTTAGTCCTCGGTAGCCTAGTGGCGACTATTATTCAGGTGGCCGCCCCCCGCGAACTCATTCTCAGCCTTGGCCAAGGGCCGGTGATCTCGATTGTGGCAATGATGATCTTGGGCACAGTGATTTCCATTTGCTCGACGGTTGATGCCTTTTTTGCCCTTGCCTTTGCTGCCACGTTTACGCCGGGGTCAATTCTTGCTTTTCTTGTCCTCGGACCGATGGTGGATCTCAAGGGGCTGGGATTACTGCTGACGATTTTTCGCCCCCGTGCTCTAATTTACCTCTTTCTGTTGGTGGCACAATTGACGTTTTCCCTTTGTTTGTTTTTGAATTTGCAGTGGAGTTAGCCGTGGTTGTTAAGCCAGAGTGGTTACGGGTCAAAGCACCCCAGTGGCAGCGGGTGGGTTCCGTCAAGGAACTGTTGCGGGACTTAAACCTCAATACCGTTTGCGAAGAGGCCTCTTGCCCCAATATTGGTGAATGTTTCCATGAAGGAACGGCGACATTTTTAATGATGGGGCCAGCTTGCACCCGCGCTTGTCCTTACTGCGATATTGATTTTGCGAAAAAGCCACTGCCCTTGGATGCCACTGAACCCCAGCGACTGGCGGAAGCAGTGGTGCGAATGCAGCTCAATCATGTTGTCATTACCTCGGTAAATCGGGATGACTTGGCTGATGGTGGTGCTTCTCAGTTTGTGGCCACGATTCAGGCTGTGCGGGCGCGATCGCCCCAAACAACCATTGAAGTGCTCATTCCCGATCTCTGTGGCAATTGGCAGGCCTTAGATCAAATTCTCGCCGCCAGTCCCGAAGTGCTGAACCACAACACCGAAACCGTGCCCCGTCTCTATCGGCGGGTGCGTCCCCAAGGCAACTATCAGCGCAGTCTGGAACTGCTGCAACGGGTGCGCGATCGCGCCCCTTGGATCTACTCAAAGTCAGGCATCATGGTGGGTTTGGGAGAAACCCCTGAGGAAGTGGCGGCAGTGATGGCGGATCTGCGTCAAGTGGGCTGCGACATTCTCACGATTGGCCAGTATCTGCAGCCGAGTCCGAAACACTTACCCGTGCAGGCTTTTATTCCACCAGAGCAATTTGAAGCATGGCGGCAGCTTGGCGAATCCATGGGCTTTTTGCAGGTGGTCTCCTCTCCCCTCACCCGCAGTTCCTACCATGCCGAGCAGGTGCGTGCCCTGATGCAACAGTATCCCCGCCAGCGTCCTGCAACAAACCTCCTCGGATAAATTTATTGCAATTTAATCGCAACTAAGCTAGGCTAAGCAATAGGAAAAATCTGCATTAAAAAACCCCCTTGGGTGGGGGCGTTTTATGGACAACCGTAATCTTGCATTAAGGTTCGTTAACCTAAATTGCGAAAGACTACGCCTTCAGGCTGTCATTGGCCAAGAAATGACCAATGTGGTAGGCTCGCTCCTCCGTTTGCAGCAGGATTTGGTCATAGAGGTAGGCAGTGGCGCGATCGCCCAAACTCTCTGCTTGGGTAGCCTGTTGCCGCAGAACACTAATGATTGCCTGTTCGGCCTGCAAATCATTAGTGAGCATTTGGCGGCAGTGAAAAGCCCCCTCCGGTTCAGGGGTAAAGCAGCAGAGCGTGGCCAACTGTTGAAAACCGGCGGCGGGAACACCCCCCAGCCCATTCAGACGCTCACCCAAGTCATGGACGTGACCTTGCACCTGTTCGTAGCAATTTTGGAAAAACTGATGCAGTGGATAAAACTCTGCCCCCTCAACCACAAAATGATGCTTTTGGTACTGCAAATACAGGGCTTGAAAACTGGCCAAGAGGCGATTCATCCCCTCACAGATGGGCGTGGTTGTGGCTTTCTCCAGCAGTACAACCGTATCTTTCATCTCGCCAAAGGCTTGGCGGGGCAATGCACTGGTCGTCATGGCACGATGCTCCTTTGCGGACACTAGTGAGCTAACTAACTTAGCTCTGACAGCCCGATCCTAAACTACCTTTCTGTACATTTTCAATAGTGGAGTGCTTATTGAATGTCTATAAACCCCCACCTTATTGCAGTTCAGTGGCAATTACGCTGGCCAATCTACCAACGGTTGATTGATCTAGAGGTGCCCTGTGACTATGCTCCCTATCAACCCCTGAGGGTCGAGGTCAACTCCCCCCTAGCTGCCTTACAGGTGTGGTCAGTGGTACGCCAAGTCTCTGCCCCTCGCGAGACCTTGATCAATTGGCTCGAACACTGTTGGCAGTGCTCTTTGACCACCTTGAGTGAGTATCACAATCCTGCTGAGTCCTAGGGGAACGTACAACCCGCAGGTGGTGCAGCACTGAATGTGGCAGGCGTGATATTGGTAACTGTTCCAGTTATGTTGATGGCCACATTACCATTGTTCAGGCTGAGATTAAGAGAATCAACAATACGGAGGCTGCTACTACCACTACGTAGTAACTCGAAACCTGCACCACTTGTTTGGACATTACTAAATACGTTTGCACACAGGGTTGCACTATTAACAGCCCGCAGCTGTAAACTTTTCGTGGTAGAATTCCCTTGAGTGAGGGTGTTATTGTTGACTGTGGCATTGAGGCGAGAAGTATTCTGAGCACGCAGTCGCACTGCTTCACCACCAGCTGTTGCTTGGATACTGTTATTGCTAACCTCAAGTTGCAAGCTAGCATTGTTAGTGGTATCGATTTCTATCCCGCGATCGCTGACACCAGAAAGCTGATTGCCAACAATTCTGACCCGTGCCGGTGTTGGACTTGCAGCCGTTGTTGTGAACTCGATGTCAATGCCGTCATTACTATTGCCAATATTTTGGATCACATTATTTTCAATGTTTAGTACCACCTGTCCCGCACTATTCGACTCTAGGGTGATGGCATCATCATTCAGGATATTGCGTATCTCATTGTTGCGAATTGTAATGTTTGCGCTGGGAGGTGCAATTGGAGCCGCACTGCTGACAACATCAAACGTCATCCCCGCATCAGAAATATTGTTAACCACGTTATTTTCTAGAACGGCTGTGAGGTTGGCACCATCGCCAATATTGAAGTCAATACCATCACTGCCATCAGTCCCTGTACCAATGTTGCGAATCTGATTGTTCCGAACGGTCACCGTTGCACTTGCAGGGGCAGCACAATTGGCAAACTGATTGTCACTGAAACGGTCAGCCACAGCAAAGCTATCGCCACGGCAGAGGTTGAATTCAATTCCATCCACACGATTACCTGCCGTCAAGTTGTTTTCAGTCACGTTATCTTCGATGGTAATGTTGGCGTTGCCACGATTGTTGCGAATGAAGATGCTAGCTTCAAGGTTAGTATCTGTTGCTGTTTGGCCAACATTACGGACAGTGTTGCCACGAATAGTTACATTTCCAAGGGCATTATCTAGGCCAATTCCCTCACCAATCCCCCCATCAACAGTGTTATTTTCAATCGTTGCGTTGGTGCTTTCAGTAATGCTGATGCCACGGCGGTTAAAGGCAGGGGCAGTTGTGCTCGTAATTGTAACATTATTATTGCGAACCACAGGGGATTGTACATTTTGCAAGATAATACCTGCGGCATTTGTAACCGTGATGGTATTGTTGTTAACCGTAGGCGTCAATACAGAGTTATTTTGACCACGTAAGCGAATTGCTTCGCCTGTATTGGTTAAGGTGTTGTTGCTGATTTCAATTGCTAAGCGAGCATTATTAGTGGTGTCCACTTCAATCCCGCGATCGCTAATGTTATTCAGTTGATTCCCCACAATTCTGACTTGTGCAGGGGTTGGACTTGCAGCCGTTGTTGTGAACTCGATGTCAATGCCGTCATTATTATTGCCAATATTTTGGATCACATTATTTTCAATGTTTAGTACCACTTGTCCCGCACTATTCGACTCTAGGGTGATGGCATCATCATTCAGGATATTGCGTATCTCATTGTTGCGAATTGTAATGTTTGCGCTGGGAGGTGCAATTGGAGCCGCACTGCTGACAATATCAAACGTCATCCCCGCATCAGAAATATTGTTAACCACGTTATTTTCTAGAACGGCTGTGAGGTTGGCACCATCGCCAATATTGAAGTCAATACCATCACTGCCATCAGTCCCTGTACCAATGTTGCGAATCTGATTGTTCCGAACGGTCACCGTTGCACTTGCAGGGGCAGTACAATTGGCAAACTGATTGTCACTGAAACGGTCAGCCACAGCAAAGCTATCGCCACGGCAGAGGTTGAATTCAATTCCATCCACACGATTACCTGCCGTCAAGTTGTTTTCAGTCACGTTATCTTCGATGGTGATGTTGGCGTTGCCACGATTGTTGCGAATGAAGATGCTAGCTTCAAGGTTAGTATCTGTTGCTGTTTGGCCAACATTACGGACAGTGTTGCCGCGAATAGTTACATTTCCAAGGGCATTATCTAGGCCAATTCCCTCACCAATCCCCCCATCAACAGTGTTATTTTCAATCGTTGCGTTGGTGCTTTCAGTAATGCTGATGCCACGGCGGTTAAAGGCAGGGGCAGTTGTGCTCGTAATTGTAACATTATTATTGCGAACCACAGGGGATTCAGCATTGACTAAAATGATGCCACTGCCATTGGTACTCGTAATTTGGTTATTGGTAATTTGTACACCAGTACTATTCGTTATACTGATGCCGTTGGCATTGATGGTTGTAATTTGATTGTTGAGAATACGCGGTGGATTGACGTTATTACCAATAATCGCAGGTTGGCCGGCAGGCGGTGTAATATTGAAGCCATCAATTGTATTATTCCTAGCTAAAACAATAGTGGCAGCTATAATAGGCTGTTGGTTACTCGGTGTGAGCGCAGGAATCGTAATGGTTCCTACTGTACTTGGTAGTTGCCGATTGACAGTTGTCGAGAGGAGTTGGACGCCATCTCGGAGATTAATTGTGCCCTGACCTGCGGTATTGCCATCGGTGTCAGCAACGCCAACTAAGACAATATCGTTTTGAGTGAGGGGTAAATCATTAATACGAGCCGCGCTGCCAGCGCCGGTATCAACTGTGAAAACGCGATAAGGCTGACCTGTAGCAGGGTTAATTGCCGCAATTTGATCCTCAACAAGTTCGTTATCAACGGTAATAAAGCTGAGACGCTCTGGAGATTCACCTAGACGGGCTGCTACATTTTGACCCTGTTCTGGAGTACGGCGGCGACTACCTGCGACACCGGGAAAAGAAACCCCAATTCCAAACCAAGCTTTCGTGCCAAAGCGATCATCATTTTGCACTGTTGCACTGAGGCTGAGGTACTCAATAGGGCGGGTAGCTAAACGGGCACGGACGCCCACAAAATCAGCAATACTCTCACCGCTGTAGTAGTATAAACCTGCGTAACCCCGCAGATAGTCTTTACCGACTGGAACCAATCGGGTTCCTACTTCAAAGTCAAAACCCGTCAGCGCTTCTTGGAAAAGGCGATCGCGATCAAGAAGAATCTGGTTGTTTTGAATGGTGCCGATTGAACCCACTGCTTGATTGAGAAGGACTTGCCGAGTCCCTAGGGGGATATAGCCGTTTATACGGACATCAACATCTCCCAAGAGTTCCAGACCAAGCCCAAGCTGGTTAAAACCTGCATCTCCCGTGTTGCGAAAATCGTAGGATAGGTAGCCACCAAGGGCAAATTTCTGATTGCCTGTCAGGGCACGGTAGCCAAGGGTCAAATTGTACCCCAAGGCTGTATTGGGCGTGGCCATGAGGAGTTTGCCTTCAAAGAAGCCGACGCTAGCACCCTGCTGTTGAAAGAACGGAATAAATGTTTCTGCACTGAGGTAGTTATCAAAACCAGCGCCTTCACTATTGAAGCGAATCGTTCCACGGGGCTGGATTCGAGGCCCTAAAATTTCCTCTGCTGATGACTGGCCAACGGCTGCATTGTTCAATCCTAAAATGACGCCCAAGCCAACTAGGCAGCTTCCTAGAAGCTTCCCCCAAGAACGCATATACACTCCTCAACACCTAAACTGGCGGTAGCCGATGATGTGCGACCGCCTTGATAAAGATATTGGTTTGCATTTAAGGAGCGATAAAGAACTGCTTAGCTCAACATTAAGGAATCAGCCGCAACAGTCGGCCATTTTGGGGGTCATCCGTGAGAACATATAGGTAGCCATCAGGGCCTTGGCGCACATCCCGTACCCGCTGACCGATGGGGATGCGCCCTTGGCTTGCAACAGCATTATTGGTATTGACTCGAATTTTGCGCACATCTTGGGAAACTAGGCCACCAGCGAAGAGGGCACCTTGCCACTGGGGAGCGCGATCGCCCCGATAAACTGCTAGCCCCGAAGGCGCAATGGCCGGTGTCCACACCACCAAAGGATCCACCATCCCCGGCCGGCGCCGCTCTGGGGTAATTTCTGCGCCCCAATACTCACGGCTATAGGTGACCACTGGCCAACCGTAGTTGGCACCGCGCTGAATGCGATTGAGTTCATCGCCACCGAGGGAGCCGTGCTCCGTTGACCACACCGTTTCTGTGACTGGATCAACCACCAATCCTTGAATATTGCGGTGGCCGTAGCTCCAGAGTTCGGGGGTGGCTGTGGCGTCGCCGACAAAGGGATTGTCCTTTGGCACAGTGCCATCGTCCCGCAGGCGAATAATTTTGCCCAAATGACTGCGGCGGTTTTGGGCTTGCTCGCGAATTAATTTGCCCTCCAGTTCAATTGGGGGATTGCCGCCATCGCCAATGGCCATGAGCAATGTGCCGTCGGGGAGCCAAGCCAAGCGGGAGCCAAAATGCTGTGCCCCAGTTTTCGCTTGCGAGACTTCAAAGAGAACTGTCACCTCTTCAAGGCGATCGCCCACCAGACGCCCCCGTGCTAGACGAGTACGATTCGCGGATGCTGTGCCATGGGCATAGGTAAGATAAACCCAATTGTTTTCAGCAAAGCGGGGGTGAAGGGCGACATCCAATAAGCCCCCTTGGCCTTGGGCAAAGACCGGCGGCACGCCACGAATAGGTGAACCCAAACGCCCTTGGTGAAATCGCCGCAATCGTCCGGGGCGCTCAGTAATCAACGCACTGCCATCCGGCAGCCAAGTTACTGCCCAAGGATGCTCTAACTCTTCAACAACGGTTTCAATGCGTACCGCCAGTGTTGGTGGTGGCTGCGATTCTAACAGGGGTTCAGCGGTTGATAAGGGTAACGGGGTATCCGACTGCGCAATGGGACTACAGCCTAGGAATACCCCGATCGCCCCCATGAGGGGGAGTAATTTGACAAATCGATAACTAGGCAATGGGTGTCACATCTTCAGAACGCTCTGCACCTTCAGACTCCGGCAAGACCACCGGCAGTTCCAAAGAGGTAGCATCAGAAGCAGGGGTCGGGGCATCCGTTTGCTGCTGCCGTTGCCAGAGGGTCACCCCCACTGCCGCTGCTGTAATTGCACCTGCACCCAGTCCAAGGGCGATCGGCAGCTTGCTGCTATCGAAAAATGAGGAATTACTCAGACTTTGACTTAACCCTTTGGCATAGGCACAGGCTTGGGCAGAACTGGGTTGCGGCATTGCCACCAGAGTGGCAGACAGACCAACGGTCAGGGCAATGAGGGGACGCAACATAAACGACTCCTTAACGAATGTATTCTTTGAGGACACTGTTGCGGTTGGGATGGCGCAGTTTCCGCAGGGCCTTGGCCTCAATTTGGCGAATGCGCTCACGGGTGACATTAAAGAGTTGACCAATTTCCTCCAACGTTTTCATGCGACCATCGTCCAAGCCATACCGCAGTTTTAACACATCTCGCTCGCGGGGGCTAAGGGTACACAATACCGTTTCTAAATCTTCGCGCAGCAGGTGCTTGGACACTTGATCTTCAGGGGTTTCACCGTCGGATTCGATGAAGTCCCCCAGACGGGAATCCTCTTCTTTACCGATGGGGGTTTCTAGGGAAATGGGAAGTTGAGCCGATTTGGCAATGAAGCGCAGCTTTTCAATGGTCATTTCCATGCGATCGGCAATTTCTTCCTCAGTGGGTTTGCGCCCCATTTCCTGTGAGAGGAGCTTGGTGGTTTTCTTGATCCGCGAAATGGTTTCGTACAGGTGCACAGGCAGACGAATGGTGCGGGATTGATCGGCAATGGCGCGGGTAATCGCTTGGCGAATCCACCAGGTGGCGTAGGTGGAAAATTTATAGCCCTTTTCGTGATCAAATTTCTCGGCAGCACGGATGAGTCCTAGGCTGCCCTCTTGAATCAAGTCCTGAAAGGATAGCCCCCGGTTCATGTATTTTTTGGCGATCGACACCACCAGTCGCAGGTTTGACTGCACCATTTTTTCCTTGGCTTTGCGACCGACAAAGAGACGATGCCGAAATGCCTGCACCGTCATCCCTAGTTCTGTGGCCCAAGGTTCGGGATTGCGCTCTAGTTCTTCAGGGGTACAGCCCAGTTGTTCGCACAGGCGATCGCGCACTCGCTCCATTTCTAGGAGATCAGCAATTTTGCGCGCCAGTTCAATTTCCTCATCAGCACGCAACAGACGAATGCGGCCAATTTCTTGCAAATAGAGGCGAATCGAGTCCTCAGTGTAATGTTTCTTCTTGACTTGTGTCCGTCGTCGGCTGGCACGACCTTTTGTGGGCTTGCCGTCAAGATCATCGCTGACCTCCTCAAAGTCTTCGCTCTCCTCTTCCTCGATCTCTACAGCCTCTACACCATCAAGGCCATAATCACTGAGCAGAGCCACCTCGTCTTCAAGGGGGGCTGTTGCGGGGTCGTAAACGTCAAGTACATTCACTTGGGTCATGCCGTTGTCCTCGTAAAATCTCCCTAAATGTGTATTGTCAGTGTGTTGTCGACAACCGTTGCCTTTGGTGACGCTAGAATCGTCAGCCACATTTCAATCATGGAATGTAGCCAAGGAAAGCGGTTGGACGGGGGCATAGGCTCTAGATTCCACATCCTCAGGATCTCTGCCGCTGGATCATCTTGAAAAATTTCCTGTGTGACCCACGGGGTCAGGGAGCAGGCAGTAGCGAGCGGTTGAGACTGTGCAGGAATCTTTTGACTAATTTTAACTAAAACCTCATTGATTGTAGCCTTTCTAACAGAAATCGCCCACAGCAGAGGGATAAATTTTTCGGGAATTCAGGGCTAGCGATCGCTCGCGTCAACAACCGCTAACAAATTCTAATTTGCTGTTCTCAGATAAAATTTCTATCCCTGCTGAGGGAAATTTCTTGCTTCTAGCCTAGCTAATTTATCGCCGTTCCGCCGTACCCGTTACGTTTGATCACGAACGATCACGAAACGCCCGAATCGTGGCTTGCAGTGCCTGAGTGCCCCTGACATCACTGCTGTAATAAAACCGCAGGGGAATTACCTGCCCATTCTGCAACTCCAAGGCCAAACGAGCTGATAGTCTACCCTTCTGACCACGGGAGAGCTGTACGACGACATCCTTGAGGTCATGCCAAGGGAAGGTTTTCTTTTCTGTCCTGAGAAGACTGCTATATTGCAGCGATACCACCCCTGCACTTTTATCAAAAACCAGCACCAGCACCTTGGCTCCGATAAAGATCAGGGGTAAGCCTAGGCCCCAGCCAACAGCTAAGATCAAAAATCCCCACCAGTGGTTGTCTTCCACTAATGTCAAAGGGGGATGTTGCGGCTGCTGCAAAAAGCGACGGATGCGTTCGGCAACGGCTTCCCGATTCTGGCGATCGCGGGTAAATTCACCAAAGGCAATAGAACCCGCGGTGGTTTGTAGGTGCACCTGATAGACACGGTAGCGTTGTCCGCGACTAGAGCGCCACTGCTCGATAATGCCCACCCCTTGGAGCCGATTCAGGGGAATTTGGGTGATCTGTACCCCCGTTGCCCCAGAGCGCACCCAGCGACAGCGACTATCAATAACGCGAACCTCATGGCGGCACACCAGCTCATAGCGGGCTGCAAACCAAATCGGTACAGCAGCACCAACACAGAATATCAGACCTGCCAGCCACACCCCCCAAGGGCGACTGCGCAAAATCAGCCGCTGCTGAGACTTCTCGATAATTTCCATGCCCCTATTCTAGGGGGTCGGATTATTGGCATGGGCCTCTTGGAAGATCACCTGACGCCGCAGCACCTCTTCAATTGTTACATCAGGTTCAGGCACCCCCTTGAAGGCAGTCCCCACCTCTAGGCGAATAAACTGAATGCCTGCCAAGCGATAGCCTTCGGGCGTAAGGGGGACATACCCAACCTTGGGAACGACCGTCGGTGCCTGCTGGATGTAATACTCGACAAACTGTCGCAGCAGGGGCTTGTCTTGGGCATATTTGGCATTGACATAGAGGAAGAGGGGGCGCGAGAGGGGCTGATAGGTACTGTTTTGCACCGTTTCCACTGAAGGTAGAATGGCGCCTCGGTCATCACTGACCGGCACAGCCCGCAGCCGATTCTGGTTGGCCATGTAGTAAGCATAGGGAAGGTAACCAAGGGCATTCACATCCCCGGCAATACCCCCTACGATTTCGTTATCGTCTTCGCTGGCTTTGTAGTCGGTGCGAGAGCCGCGCTGATTGCCAAGAATCGCCTCGTTGAAATAATCAAAGGTGCCTGAATCTTGACCCGGTCCCCAGAGCACAATGGGTGCATTGGGAAAGTCGGGACGTAATTGGTTCCAGCGAGTGAGCTTTTTCTCCGCCGCTTTTTCCCAGAGTTTTTTCAGCTCAGCCACAGAAATTTCCTTGAGCCAAGTATTTTGGGGATGGACGGCGATCGTCAGCGCGTCAAAGGCAATGGGCAATTCAATAAAGGGGACACCATTGGCAATGCACTCATTCATTTCGGTAATGAGGATCGGGCGAGAGGCGTCACTAATATCCGTTTTGCCGCTACAAAAGGCGCGAAAGCCAGCAGATGTCCCTGAAAAAGCAACAGCAATATCGGCCTCTTGACCATTGGGCGTGGTCTTAAACTCTTCGGCGATCGCCCTGGAAATCGGATAAACCGTACTCGAGCCATCCACCCGAATCACCTTCAGCATCGGATCATTAGATGCCGCCTCCATGGTGCAGCCCACAAGGGTGATGGCCAAAAGGGGTAAGACGCCACGTCTCAATTGCTGAAACTGCATAACTCAAGCCTCACTCTAAAAATACAGGTATTGTATCAATTAGAAAATTGGCGAATTTAACTACTTTTCCACTAAAGCAAAATCACTAAAAACAATGAAGAACTGGTCAAAAATATTTATAGATAAAATATGCTTCAAAGATGAGTTGATAATATAAATCCTTCTAAGGTTAGTAACTTGAATTCAAAGACTTGGGAATTAAAAAGTATTATCTTAAGGCATTTCGTTAGCTCTTCTCCCCAGAGAAAGTATTGCTGAGAACACCCTAGCGATAATCTTAGGCTGCCTTTGGTCTCAGGAACCTAGAGATTAAGAAAATTTTTATAAATTGCTTCCTTGAAAGTATTCCTCACTACACTTGGCAATAAATCAAACTTAGACTATCCTACCCAAGCTTTGGTTCGGAGCGACAGGCGCTGCAAAATAATAAAAAAACTTAATTAACAGATGGAGTCGTTCTTAACCTAACCTTTACATCGTTCCAGTATTATCGCCCTAGCTTGTTTTTGAGTTGCGATAGATTTGTCGTTGCTATCGAGCAAGCTGTCATGCAGCCCTTGTTCTGAAAACTTATGGAGTACATGAACGGGGATGAGATCCTCGTGCCTGCTGTCAGTGCACAGTAGTTCTAACTACTTTGAGCAGTCTCAATCCTCACGAGAGGGGCTGTAAACACTGATGCATCAATGCATTTGTTCATTGTTCTTACTTGCGATCGCGCTTATGATCTTCAAACTCAGAAAATCTCGAATTCTCATTGCTGTTTGCGCCATCCTCACCGCTGGCATTGTTGTTGCCTGTGGCCCTCAGGGAGGGGGTGGCCCAAATCAAGCGGGCGAGCCGATAAACATTAATGGTGCCGGCGCCAGTTTTCCAGCCCCCCTTTACCAAAACTGGTTCAAAACCTACGCCCAGCAGGTTGATCCCAACGTCCAAGTCAGTTATCAATCCGTTGGCAGTGGAGCAGGCCTCGAGCAATACATTAACGGTACAGTGGATTTTGCTGGTTCCGATGCCCCAATAGCCGGCGATCGCCTGAAGTCCTTTCAGGAAAGATACAAGGCTGACCCCATCCAAGTTCCCATGGTCGGTGGTGCCGTTGTCTTTGCCTATAACCTGCCCGGTGTGGATGAACTGAAATTACCGCGGGCGGTCTATTGCGACATCGTCATGGGCAAAATTACCCGCTGGAATGATCCCAAGCTGGTTGCTGCAAATGAGGGTAAAACGCTTCCCGATAAACCAATTACCTTTGCCCACCGCTCTGACGGCAGTGGCACCACATTTATTTTCACAAACCACATCAACACCGTGTGTCCTGGCTGGCCGGCAGGGGTTGGCACCTCCGTCAATTGGCCTGTGGGTGTTGGTGGCCAAGGCAATGAAGGCGTGGCTGCCCAAATTCAGCAAAACGAAGGCACCATTGGCTACGTCGAGTATGCCTATGCCAAACTCAACAACTTGCCCCGCGCCCTACTGGAAAACAAGGCAGGTAACTTCGTCTATCCTTCCCCGGAAGCTGCCTCCAAAGCCTTTGAGGGCGCTGACGTTCCCGAAGATTTTGCATTGCTAGTGCCGGATCCCGAAAATCCCGAAGCCTTTCCCATTGCTGGCTTGACATGGATCTTGGTGTACCCTGAGTACCAAGATGGCAGAAAATGGCAAGCCCTTGAAAATGTGCTGCTTTGGGCACTGGGCAATGAGGGCAAAAGCATTGCCGAACAACTGGACTATGTTCCCATGCCTGACGACATCGTCGCGCGAGTCAAGGCAACCCTCGATAAGGTGAAAGTTAAAGGCTAAATCATTTAACTGCAGGGGGAGTGTTTCCCCCTCGCAATCCCCTAGGATGAAAAAGAGTCAGTTATGGCAATTGATCAATATTACCCGTGAAACCTATGGCTGTTACCAGCACCCCCCCTGAATTACCGGATTTGGCTGCGATTGAGGCACGGAAAAACCTACGCTACTACCTCGATCAATCCTTCTACTATCTGACAATGGTCTTTGCCCTAGCGGTGGCTGTTGCCCTGCTCTGGATTGTGATTCAAATTGGCCTTGCGGCTATACCTGCAATTACACGATTTGGCCTGCGCTTTCTGGCCAGCACTACATGGGACCCGGTGCAAAATATCTACGGCATCCTACCCCAAATCTACGGTACCCTTGTGAGTGCCCTCATTGCCCTACTGGTGGCAGTTCCCCTAGGAATCGGTATTGCAGTCTTTTTAAGTGAGGACTTTCTACCGACATACCTAAGTACCCCCATCGCCTTTGCTATTGAGTTATTGGCAGCGATTCCCAGTGTGGTGATTGGTCTGTGGGGGATTTTTGTTCTCATTCCCTTTTTGCAACCCGTTTACAGTTTTTTGCATCAGCACTTTGGCTGGATTCCCTTTTTTGGTACCAGTCCCCGTGGTAACAGCCTCCTCACCCTAGGTTTAGTGCTGGCCTTCATGATTTTGCCCTTGATTAGCTCCATTTCACGGCAAACGCTGGTTTCTTTGCCCCCTTACTTACGCCAAGGAGCAATGGCTCTGGGAGCCACCCGTTGGGAAACCATTTTGCGGGTTCTCATTCCGGCTGGCTTTTCTGGGATTGTCGGTTCAGTGATGTTGGCTTTGGGGCGAGCCATGGGCGAAACAATGGCCGCAGCGATGCTAGTGGGAAATGCCAACCGCATTAGCCTCTCAATCCTTGAGCCGGGTTCGACGATAGCGTCATTGATTGCCTCCCAGTTTGGTGAAGCAGGGCGAGAGCAAGTGGCTGCACTGCTGTATGCCGGTTTGGTGCTCATGATCCTGACGCTGCTGGTCAATATCTTGGCGGAAATCATTATTAAGAAGTTTCAAAACGTTGAGCGATAGGTTGCACCATGACAGAGATCAGTAACCGCCCTTCTGCCGCAGAGATTCAACTAGGCAAGGTCTGGACTTCGGCACGAAACCTCTTTGGTCTGTTGATGACAGGTGTGACGGGACTGTTTGCTGTCATTGCGGTGATTCCCTTGGCAGCCATTGTCATCAATGTGGCGTCCCAAGGACTGCTTCGGATCAACTTAGATCTGTTTACAAAACTCCCACCACCACCGGGTCTGGGTGGGGGGGGCTTAGGTAATGCCATCGTTGGTACGTTAATTGTGCTTGCTGTTGCCATGGCGATTAGTGTTCCCATTGGGGTTTTGGGAGCCGTCTGGCTGTCGGAATTCGGGCGCGGCAGCAAAATTGCCTATTGGGTGCGGTTTTCGGCGAACGTTCTCAGCGGGGTGCCCGCTATTATCGCGGGTTTATTTTCCTACACGATTGTGGTCATGACCATGGGCACCTTTAGTGCTTTTGCCGGTGGGGTTGCCCTTGCAGTGGTCATGCTGCCCATTGTGATGCGAACCACAGAGGAGGGGTTAGTCCTCGTTCCTGAAGAGGTTCGTCTGGCGGCATTGGGGTTGGGGGCGACTCGTTTTGAAACCGTCAGTCGAGTGGTGCTTCCTGCGGCGCTACCCTCTATTGCTACTGCGGTGACTCTAGCGGTGGCACGGGCGGGGGGTGAGGCGGCTCCTCTACTCTTTACAGCACTGAATAATAACTTCTGGTCAACGGATTTGTTTCGCCCCATTTCCACGCTTTCAGTACAGGTTTATTTCTTTGCCATCATTCCCTACAAACCCCAGCAGGAACTGGCATGGGCAGGCGCGTTGGTGTTGCTGAGCATCATCTTGCTCGTCAGTATTGTCTCGCGTCTGCTTACCCGTAAGAAACGCTACTAAGGACTTAAAAGGTAACTGTTCTATGACGACTCATCCTAAACCCACTCCCAAAGTCGTTCTCCAAGTCCAAAATGCCTCGATTTTTTATGGCTCATTTCGGGCAGTGCGGGATGTAACGATGGACATCTATGCCAATGAAGTGACGGCTCTCATTGGCCCATCGGGTTGTGGTAAAAGCACACTACTGCGCTGTTTTAACCGCATGAATGACCTAGTGCCAGGTGCTCGGGTAGAGGGCAAGATTACCTACCACGGCAAGGATCTCTACGCCAAGGAGGTAGATCCAGTAGAAGTGCGGCGGCGTATTGGCATGGTGTTCCAAAAGCCCAATCCCTTTCCGAAATCAATTTATGACAATGTGGCCTTTGGAGCGCGGGTCAATAAGTATAAGGGGGATTTGGGTGAGCTAGTGGAAACGGCGCTACGGCAGGCGGCTCTTTGGGATGAGGTGAAGGACAAGCTCAAAGAAAGTGGTCTATCGCTCTCTGGCGGACAACAGCAACGGCTATGTATTGCGCGGGCGATCGCCACCAAGCCCGAGGTCATCCTCATGGATGAGCCCTGTTCTGCCCTTGACCCCATTTCTACCCTCAAGGTGGAAGAACTGATCCATGAATTGAAGCAGAACTACACGATTGTGATCGTGACCCACAATATGCAACAGGCAGCACGGGTCAGCGATCGCACTGCCTTCTTTAATGCCGAGGCCACAGAACGGGGCAACCGGGTGGGCTACCTTGTTGAGTATGATTACACTAGCGTCGTCTTCAATAACCCCAAAGAGCAAGCCACGATGGATTATGTCAGTGGCCGCTTTGGTTAAAGCCTAAAGCTGCGGCTGCTGCTGGTGCCAAGGGGTCGCCTGTTCATAGGCATAGGCCACGTGAAAGAGGGTCTCTTCCCCTAGGACGTTGCCAATCAATTGCAGACCAATGGGCAGCCCTTCCTGATCAAAGCCACAGGGGAGGCTCAAGCTTGGTAGCCCGGCAAGGTTGACGGGAATGGTCATCAGATCTGACAGGTACATACTCAGGGGGTCGGCGGTTTTTTCCCCAACTTTGAAGGCAGTGGTGGGGGTGGTGGGGCAAACCAAGACATCCACCTGTGCAAAGGCTTGGGCAAAGTCTTCTTTGATCAGGGTGCGTACCTTTTGTGCCCGTAGGTAGTAGGCATCATAGTAGCCAGCGGAAAGGGCGTAGGTGCCAATCATGATCCGCCGCTTCACCTCAGCCCCAAAGCCTTGGGCGCGGGTTTTCATGTACATTTCAAGGAGATCGCTGGCTCCTTCAGCGCGAAAACCAAAGTTCACGCCATCATAGCGGGCTAGGTTTGCCGAGGCTTCCGAGGGGGCAATGATATAGTAGGTGGGCAGGCCGTAGGCAAAGCGGGGACAGGAGAGTTCAACAATCGTGGCCCCCAATTCCTGAAGGGTTTTTAGGGCGGCTTCAAGGGCGGATTTCACCTCTGGTTGCACGCCTTCTGCTAGAGTTTCTTGAATGACGCCAAGGCGTATGCCTTTGAGATCGGGTTTGAGGGCTTGGGTGTAGTCGGGAATCGACACGCTGAGACTGGTGGCATCTTTGGGATCATGCCCCGCGATCGCCCCCAAAAGAATCGCAGCATCAGTAACTGTCGGTGCCAAAGGCCCAATTTGATCCAATGACGACGCATAGGCAACAAGGCCATAGCGCGACACCAAACCATAGGTCGGTTTGAGGCCGACCACCCCACAAAAGGCGGCGGGTTGACGAATGGAACCACCCGTATCGGAACCAAGGGCAGCCGCACATTCCCCGGCAGCAACGGCGGCAGCAGATCCCCCAGAAGACCCCCCAGAGACCCGCTCTGGATGCCAAGGATTGGCGGTGAAACCAAAGGCAGAATTTTCAGTAGAGCTGCCCATGGCAAATTCATCGAGATTGGTTTTGCCCACCATAATCGCGCCAGCGGCCTGCAATTTTTGGGTCACGGTGGATTCGTAGGGGGGGACAAAGTGCTCCAGCATCTTAGAGGCACAGGTGGTGCGCACACCGTAGGTGCAAAGGTTATCCTTGATGGCCAAGGGAATCCCTGTGAGCACACCAATCTCTTCACCGGCAGCAATGCGCTCATCCACGGCGGCCGCTTGGGCAAGGGCGCGATCGCCCGTCACGGTTAAGAAGCTATGGAGTGTTGGCTCCACTTGGGCAATGCGATCTAAGTAAGCTTGGGTAATTTCAGTGGCGGAGCGTTCTTTGCGAACGAGTTGACGGTGGAGCTCCTGAATCACTGACATAAATGCAGATTCCCTAGTGACAATGCAACACTGGCGATCGCGGGCATGGCCGCAAACAGGCCAATCTTAAGTTTAGCAATGTGGCTGATCATTTATCGCCCCAGATGCAGCGCTTTGGCACGGCGCTGTCTCTTAATCAATCAGCGATATATTAGGAATCAAGAAGCCCTGACGACGGTGCTCATGCCCTTGGGGAGTATTCGATGGAACCGCTCGACCCCGTGGATCGGGAAGCCTTTACCAACCCGACAGTGCAGCGATTGTGGTTCTTTGTCTATTTGCTGCCCATTTTTGGCATGATTCCAGCACTGTGGCAGTTGAGTCGCCGGGGGAGCGATCGCCAGACCCGTCAAGTCAGTCGTCTTGCTCTTCTCATTGGTCTCATTTGGCTGTTGGGCTATGGCCTGCTGAATGGGGCGGTCAGCGTGAGTGAAGCCCAGTCTCTGCATCATGGCCTATTACTCTTTCTCAATAGTCTCTGGGGATCCGCCTACTTTTTGGTGAACTTGGGGCTAATGGTGCGCCTATGGCGGGGGCGATCGCTGAAATTGCCCGTCTTGCAGCGTCTGATGAAATACCTGCCATGACCCCTAGGCGTTGGTTTTGGCCCCTGTTAGGATTCAGCGCCATTCTGGTGCTCATCCTCTGGTTGATATCGGCACTCACGTGGCTCTATGTGCAGGTGGCCTTTACTGCCCCCTTTTTGGCCAATCTCTTGGTGCTGATTTTCATTGGTCTATTGGGGGGGCTGCTCTATACCTTCTTTCGTTACCTGTACTTACTTGAGCGCAAGGGCAAGCCCAAGCCCGCTACCGCTACGCCCCAAGCCCCCCTTGATAAAACGGAAGCCGCCGCCGAAAACCTCAAAGCCCTACGGCAGCAACTGAGTCAAATTGAAGATGAGGTGGCACGGCAAGCACTGTTGGCACGGGCACGGGAGCTGGAGGAGGATTTTTACCGCCAAGAATTGCGCATTGTGGTCTTTGGCACCGGTTCAGCGGGTAAAACCTCTCTCGTCAATGCCCTCCTTGGTGAAATGGTGGGGGAAGTGGCACCAACAATGGGCACCACCGCAGTGGGGCAAACCTATCGTTTTTGGCTACCTAATACAGAGCGGGAAATTCTGATTACCGATACCCCCGGCATTTTGGAGGCGGGTGTGGCTGGAACCTACCGGGAACAATTAGCGCGACAACTGGCCGCAGAAGCAGATCTGCTGCTTTTTGTGCTCGATGATGACCTGCGCCAGTCGGAATATCTGCCCTTGGTCAACTTGGTGGAAATGGGCAAGCGATCGCTCTTGGTCCTCAATAAAATTGACTTGCGCTCCGAGGCCGATCAACTGGCTCTTTTGCGCCATCTACGGCAGCGAGTTAAGGGGTTGATTCCGCCCCAAGATGTCGTGGGTATTGCCGCCCGTCCCCAACCGATTCGCCTCGACACAGGAGAGTGGTTAGAACCCGAACCCCATATTTGGCCATTGATTCGGCGGCTGAGTGCCATTCTCCGCGAGGAAGGGGATGACCTCGTGGCAGATAATATCCTCTTGCAGTCTCAACGCCTAGGGGAGCAGGCTCGCAAAATCATTGATCAGCAACGGCGCCGCCAAGCCGATAAGGTGGTGGAGCGCTACCAGTGGATCAGTGCGGGTGTGGTCTGTGTCACGCCGATTCCCGGCGTAGATCTACTGGCTGCCGCCGCCGTGAATGCGCAAATGGTGATGGAAATTGGCAAGGTCTATGGCTGTGACCTGAATCGCGATCGCGCCCGCGAATTAGCCCTTTCCTTGGGCAAAACCCTGGTCAGCTTGGGCATTGTTAAGGGAGCCATGAATCTCGTCGGTACGGCCTTGCAATTGAGCATGGGGGGGCTGGTGGTGGGCAAAGCCGTCCAAGGGATTACAGCTGCCTACCTCACTCGCATTGCTGGTAAAAGTTTTATTGAGTATTTTCGCCACAACCAAGACTGGGGCGATGGTGGCATCAGCGAAGTAGTTCAACAGCAATTTGAACTCAATCGCCGCGATGAATTTATTCGCTCCTTTGTGCAGCAGGCGATCGCTCGCTTGCCATCGCAACTTGGAACCGTGATTCCTGAGGCGATGAAAACCCCTTTATCCCATGAGGAAGAGCTATCTTAAGCGATCCTAACAATTGCCCCAAGGACATCGGCAAAAACCGCTACTATGTTGAGTAATTAAATTATTTTCACGTTGCCGATTTCGGATGAGTCTCTCGACCCGCAGTCCTGATCTTGAGGTGGAACAACTGCCGCAGTTATTGCAGGCAGCTCGGTCTCGTTATTTAGCCGGGGAGCGATCGCCCGCTGTGACGAAGCCCCTCTCTCAAGCCCTGCGAGCCATCCTCGAGCGCAACATTGATACCCATCTGAGTCAACGCGGCGGCTATCTCCAACGCCTAGTGGAAGCCTATTTTCGCCTCTTTCCTCGCTGCCTAGAAAACCTGAGCCGCGATCAACTTCAACAGCAGGCGGTGCAAAAAACGGTGCAGCGATTACTGCAAATTCCCGCCACCGTCATTCAAGATGAGTACGATCGCCTCAATCGTGGCCAGTACAATCAACCCCTGAAGCAACTGGTGCTTGCCTTTAGTCGCCCAGTCCTAGCCAACCGCAATCCCTCCCCCGAACTGACAGAGGCCGAGTGTTTCCTCGCCTTCTTTATCCAGTGCCTACGCCAAGAACTCGGCGCAACAGTCCTCCTATCCCCCCAGTTTCGCCACGAGTACCGCGATCTCCTGCGTACCGTATGTCTGGGGAGTTCTGATCCCGAGCAATGCCAAAGTAACCTCACGGGCTGGCTCTGGGAAGCAATGAAGTCCTTTGACCCCCTCAAGCCCTTTGGGGCCACTGGTCATGGTCGTCCCACCTTTGAAGCATGGGTGCGCACGGTCATCAGCAATAAACTGGCGGATGAAAAACGCAAACTCCTCAAGCGCGAGGCTGATGAACTGCTCTTCTATGACAACCGCGCCCTGCAAGTCTTTCAAGATCGTTATCAAGCAGCACCCCCTGAGGTAAAACGGGAGATTGATCCCAAAGCCTGCGCTCAGTTGATTACGATTGTCCAAACGGAAATTACCGATCCCCGTATCCGTGCTTCGACGGCTCGCTTGCGCCAGCACATTGCCCAACTCTTGGGCTGGACGATCGAGTACACCCGCGACATTCATCAACAGGTACGGCGTATTCTTGGACGTTATGTGCAGTCCACTCGCTCTCTGAACATTTGCTCCACCGACAGCAACCAAGAATGGATTGACAACTATCCCGATACCCGCACCCTACCCACCAGCAATGGCCAAGGGGTGGAGTCCATGGTGGAGTTTCTCAATGATCCGCAGACGCCGACATGGGTCAGGGATTGGTGTGAGCGTCGCCGTACCCAAGCGGAAATTGCCCGTGAACTCTTTGTCAGCCAGCCCACGATTTCTCGCTGCCTCGGTCGTGAATATCGCCTGTGGCTCTACCGTAAATTCTTTCAAGATCCCCAGATTCCGCAATGGATGAGGCGATGGTATGAAACCCAATCAATCCCCAGCCCCCATCAACGACGGCAAACCCGCCGTGAAATTCACCCTGACTATGCCCGTGGCCTCTGCACCGCAAAACAAATTGATGAGCAAATAGAGGCCAAACTTGCGCAGTGGTGTGAGCATAACGATATTTACTACCTCCCCTAGGCAGCCTCGCTTTTTCGTACTTGGTTTGGATGACGACGGCTATGACTTCCTTTTTGGCACCGACTGTTCCCATTCGTTCCCTGATATTGGATGCCGCCCATGGGGTGCTTCAGGGATGTCGTCCCAGTCGGCAACGGCAGGTTCTGCCCTATTTGGTTGCCCTCTACTCGTTCATAGACTGGTGGGAAAATGAGGGTGTTCCCAGTAAGCAGGATGATCTGGACGATCTGCCCGATGATCTGACCTTGAGTACCACTTGGTGTGAGCGGCCAGAGGTTCTTGACCTTGTGGACATTGCGGATCTCAACTTGGAAGGGGTGCAGTTATCTATCTATCCTGTCGAGGCGGGAGAGTCTGTGCGGATTCATTGCCCGACATTTTTGGGGGTGATCAACGCCGATTTGGCGGTTGCTGTTGGTTTGGATCGCGATCGCCGTCAGGCACAGATGCTGGGTTTTTGCGATCGCCAGACCCTTCTTGACTACTGGCAACACCATCCAGCGGATGCCCAAGGCTATGGCACCTTTCCCCTAGAGCACCTGCAACCCATCTTCTACTTGCCTGAGCAAATTAGCTTCCTCAACCCGCTGCCCCGAAGCACACCGCTGGCCACCAAGGGCAATACCTACGGTCAACCCCTCGAAACTCTACCGCAGCTCACCCAGCACACGGCTGTTGCTGAACCTGAACGGTTACCCCTCGACAATGAAACCGCAATCCAACGCCTTTTACAAGCTCTCCAAGGCTACACTGAAACCTCAGAAATTTCCCTCTCCCAAGATTAGGATTGGGCTTCTGGGGGCGATGTGTTTTCGGGTGGGTGCTCGCGGTAGTAGGCCTGTGCTCCCTCTTTGGTATGAATCTGACCGGGTTGAGGGCGGCGATGGGTTTGCAGGCCTTGCAGCACTTCTGATAAGGTCAGGCCTTCCGGCAGGGGCGATCGCACTTCCCGCACCTTGTGCCACACCGAGCGCGACATCATTAAACTGCGGCGGATAGGTTCAGCCCAGCTTTCAAGGTAGGCTTCTCGCTCCCCTTGGTAATCCGTCGAAGACAGCAGTAGAGGTACGGGCGGATAGGCCTGCACCAAGCGAGCAATGTGGGTCAGTACCCCTGGATACAGATTTGTATAGGCAGGATGTACTGTTAAGTCTAGCCAGTGGGGCGTGTGTCCATCTTGGCTGGTATGGAGTGTATAGGAGGCGATCGCCACCTTCCGCTGTGGTTCAAACACATAAGCACGATGCACTTGTACCTGTTGCGACCAACTGGCCAAACCGTGGTGTAGCCAATCCAAAAGACTCGTTTGAAAGTCCCGATAGTGGCGATTAAAGACTTGGCGCACCAGTGCCGGCATCGACATCGTATCCAACTCATGCAGCAACCGTGCATCGGCATTCGTGACCTTCAGCAAATTAGGCAAGCAAGGCGTGCCCTGTGCCAGTTCTGCCAACTGATCCGCTGAAATTTGCCAGTAGGTGAGATGCGCCAAGGGTTGAAAGCCATTTTGGCGGTAGAGGTCTAGTGCTTCACGGTGGTCAATATTGATTTCAACCATCCAAGTACGGGCTTCCACAAGGGTACTAAAACAGTGGCGCAGGAGTTGTGTCCCCACCTCCGTAAACTCTTGGGCGGCCAATTGCTGCACCTGCCATGTGGTGCGACTTTCATTAAAGGGAGCCACTTGCACAACGCCTAACACTTGGTTGTCCCGCTCCGCGACATAAATCCGCAGCTTGCTCATCCCCGTTAGCCACTGCAATAGATGCAGCGGTGAGGTCATCAGGCCACCCGCCAAGGACGGCAGACCAAAGGGTTGATCATGTACCCCTTCATGGCACAGCCGCTGTTCCACCACCTCCACATCCCGATAGGCCAAGGGACGGATAATCAAATCACCAGTGGGGGGCAAGTCGGAAACCATCAGCGGGCACCAATCACTACTTCCATCTTAAGGACTCCGTCACCAAAATAAAGGGGCGCTGCCCCACGACAACCGCCCCAGCAAGATAAATTGTGCAAAATCGCCTTAGTAAAGTTCTTCCTCTTGGTTGGTGAGGATTTTACAATCAGAGCGGGGATAGGCGACACAGGTGAGCACAAAGCCCTTCTCGATTTGGTCATCATCCAAGAAGGACTGATCCGACTGATCCACTTCCCCTTCCAGCAGCTTGCCGGCACAGGTCGAGCAAGCACCAGCACGGCAGGAGAAGGGCAGGTCTAAGCCTTGCTCTTCAGCCACATCCAGAATGTACTCATCTTCGGGCACATCAATGGTTGTTTCGCTTCCATCAGGACGCACAAGCGTTACTTTGTAGGTTGCCATGAATCTTGTCCTCTCTTATATGGAAAAGGCAGGGAGCCATCACGCTCCAATTTAGATACTAGGGGAAAACCTCAGCCTTGATTGGCAACTGCAAACCCCTCCTTGTATCGTTTTCGTAATCTAAGGCTTCCAAGGTATCTGAAATACTTATAGACATTGAACTCTATGGAGAAAATTAAGCAAACTCGATGACTGGCTCTATTCTCCGACTCGATGGCGCGGGGGCACAACCAACTCCCCTGTCCGATACCGATTCACCATGGCCGTTAGGGCTTGCTCCATCTCACGGCTAAAGCGTTGGGGATTCCACAGGGGGGCATAGCGTTTAGCTTGCCGCAGTTTCCAGCTGACCTGTTGCCGCAGGTCTGGCTCCGTCCCGAAACGAATTCCCCAATTCACATACTCCTCATCATTGAAGGCAATCCCCTCCTCAACGCCAACATTTTTGAGGAAAGTGTAGGTGTGCCGTGCCACAAACTGCTGACCCACCTTCGTCACAATTGGCACCTCCATCCATAGCGCCTCTAGGCTCATTGCCCCCCCCACATAGGGATAGGTATCGAGTACTACATCTACATCGTAAAGATTGGCACGGTGGATCTCTGGCGGATTTGATGTCAAGAAATAGAGTTTGCTTAAATCAAATCCGGCAGCTTCAGCAACACTACGGCACCACTCCTCAAAGATGGGACTGCTACTGTGATATTTCACAATGAGTACAGCATTTGGCACCGCTTCAACAATGGCAAATTGCAGCTTGAGCATTTCCGGTTGAATTTTACTGGCTCGCTGGGCACAGAGAAAGATTACCGTATCGGCACTCAGCCCCAATTGATCGCGAATCCCAGTTTTGTTGGCCACCTCATAGCCATCAAGGGAGAGATAACAATCCGGCAGGCGCCACAGGGTTTCTGTGTACCATGCTTGCGCTCCCTCAGGCAGAATGTAAGGGTCAACAATAAAGTAATCTACTGTTGGCAAGCCAATGGCATCAAAGCCCACCCATGTCGCTTGTACAGGTGCTGGCTTGAGGGTGAGAACTTGATAGGTAAGGTCACTGGTGCAGCTATCTAAGTCAATGAGAACATCAATTTTATCGTCATAAATCTGCTGAGCAATCTCATTGACTTTTGTGTCACAACTGCGAAAGTAATCGAAACTAACTTGAAACCAGCGAGAAAGTTGGTCTTCCTTACTGGTACGAAACCATGGATTATAGCCATAAAATTCAAACTGCTGGCGATCGTACAACCGAATAAAGGCACGAACCTGATGACCCGCAGGATGCTCGTGAAAACAAGTGCCAATAAATCCAACTTTAATTTTCTCAGTAGATGAACTCTCTATAGAAGAATGTAAAGATAGTTGATGATTAGCATAGTAATTATTGACGGGTAGAAAGTACTGAGCATTTTCATAAAAGACTTTATTACGCCTGTTATAGATTGGTTTAATTTTAGAAGGTTCATCAAATTGATGTGTCAGATGAAAGTAAGAAGAGATAGCATAAAAGATGCTGCCAAAGTCAATTTGTTGACTGCTGATATTCTCTACAAGAAATTGATTACAGCGATCGACGTTCTCAAACCATCTCTTCCACAGATTTGCAACTTCTTCAGAATAATTGAGATCATACTTAAACGTTTGTAGCACGTGCAGTTTAGAAGTGGGGCTGACATCCTCCCCCAAAAGTGTCAGTGGATAATCAAAGAGCTTATTTGCACAGTAAAGTGCCAACTCATGTAACTTGCTCTTAGCACAAATACGGGAAATAAACTCGTACAATCCCCATTTTTCCTCAGCAATTTTTAGGCAAACCTCAGCTAGGGAAGGAGCTAGGCTAGCAGGATGATTATTGAGCATTTCAAACACTGCCTTCTCAAGCGCAGGTTGCAGTGATGGATATTGGCCTAGCGCTTTGATAAACTCAGGCAACCCCTCTAGCTCACTGCTGTAACCTACCAAGTGCTGCACTGTATTAACAACATCATTAGGGTTAATTTCCTCTAAGCCTTTATTTGGTGTCAATAAAGCAGTGAGTTGATGTAACAAGTGAGTAATTTCTTCTGTGCCAAATCGTAATTCAAGTGAGAGGTTTAGTAATTTCAACCCTATCTTGAAGTTAGGGGTAAATTCGTAGGCGTAGCTTGTGAGAGCAAATTGCAGCTCTGAGGTGTTGCGGGGTAAATTTGCAAGCTCCAATAGGATCGGTGCCCATGTTGCGGTAATTTCTGCTTGCTCTTCTTCAGTAAAGTCACTGAGATACACTGACCACAGCAGCTGTGCCTCTGTCTCTTTGTCCTGAAAAATGTACGTGGCGCCTTGATAGGCAACCCAGTAGTGCTCTGCAGGAAACTGCTCGCTCAATGTCTCGCAGGCAGCTAGTACATCCTCATATCGTCGCTGTTCAAGATAATAGCGAAGTCGCTGCTGCCAGTTGCCCAACATTACCACAGACTCTGTCAACACCTGTTCTAGGAATGCTTCCCATTCGCGGGCACGAACTGACCATGTGCAGTGGCGATTGATGTAGTCCACTTGAGCACGGAGATGGGCATCGAGGGCGGCATGGGCTTGAGGGTCTTTAAACCGTTGAATCACCCGATCAAGCACGCAGCCATAGGCAGCTAGATAGTCCTCGTGGGGAAGAGGGATGAGGTCAGCAAAGCCCGCTGTTGTTTCAGGGAGGGCACCCAGTTCACTAGTAATGACGTAGCAACCGCTGGCCATAGCCTCCATTGCGGCAATGCAGGAGGTTTCAGCAAAGGTATTCGTATAGGCCCAAATGGCAGTGGATTTGAGGGCTTGAGCTAGTTCTGGTTGGGGGAGTGACCCAATATAATTGACATTGGCCAAGTCATGGCAGCGTTGGTAGAGGTTTCCATACCGCTGTTGATCCTCAGCCTCGCTGGCTTGATAGACCTTCATGCTGGAATAGACATTGAGACGTACTGAGGGATGGCTCGCCTGCAGCGAAGGCATGAGATCAAGAAGTAGATGCAAACCGCGAAAGGGGGTACTCGTATAGGCCAGTGTCAAAGGTTGCGCCTTTGCCTTAAGGATAGATTCTGTAGGATCAAAAAGGTTTTCAAAACAAGGGGCAATGGCATTACGCAGGACAGCGGTTTTCTCAACAGGAATTTTGAATACTTCAATATATTGCTCTTGCTGCCACTGACTAATTAAGATAATCCGTTGATAGACCTCCTGATGTTCGGATGAATGTAAAGATTGAACATCAAGTTGATCGGCAGCGTGTTGTGTCCATAGTAATAGGGGAGTCTGGGGTGGCAACACTAAACGAAGCTGGTCAGCCGCAGCGGTACTATTCAAAATAATGGCCACATCAGGTTGCAGTTGCTCAAGGAATGGCAGCGTCAGCCAAGCTAGGGGCAGATGGGGAACCTGCCGAATACATTCAATGTGCCGCGTGTTATTGAAGAGCCAAACCTCGTGCCCTCGCTGTTGCAATTGCTCCGCCAGATAACACAACGCCGACTGTGACCCCCCTAAGGGAGCTTCATAGGGTGTGTTGAGTGTGTACTGCCAACCAATCCGATCAATAAAGAGAATGCGCATAGGAGCAGAGGGTAACTGACCAGACTAATTTTCTCTTAAGGTAATAGTTTTTGGTGAAAAAAGCCAAGAATACCTCGTTTTAGCTCTAATTTGGTTTGACTTAGTAAAGCCAACTTTGACTTAAAACTTATAGCTATTCCAATAAAGAATGAGACATTATCCAGCACAATACTTGCGAATCAACTCATCAATCGAACTGTTTGACCCCGTATACATCCGCGCTTGCTTCAGCGCACTAAAGTCATGCTCAATCACATTCAAAATAAAATCTAGATATAAATAAAAGGCCAAGAATACAGAATTCTTGGCACTTCAGCTTTGATCAGTAAAACTCTGCAAAAAAAACTTAGGCAGTCCTACTGCATTGACCTAAGAGCAGTCAGGAGCATTAGCACCGGTGCCTGTCACAATTGTAGAGGTCGTGATACCCTCCTTCACCGTCACACAACCTGTGACCCCTGTTCCTTGGTTGTCAATAGAGGTTGTTTGGGCGATAGCATGTGCCCCAGCATTAGTCGTAATTCCAGGTGTCTTGTATCCATCAGGTGTCGAGACCCCTAGCTTCAGGAGTGTGACATTAGGGGCAAACTCAGTGTTTTCTAGACGGTAGGCCTGTTGGGCACGGTTGATGGCACCGATCGTGTTCTTGGCGCTAGAGAGACGAGCTTTAGCGGCTTGGTTGAGCATGGAGGGCAGGGCAATGGCGGCCAAGATACCGATGATGATCACCACCACCAGCAGTTCAATCAGGGTGAAGCCTTCGTTGGCTTTTTTCTTGGCCAGCAGGTGCTGGAGGAATTTTGCTTTCAGTTCGGTTTTCATATTTTTGAGACTCCTTAGGTCAAGACATATTCGCCTCTAGGCATAACATACCCACCCCCTGCAGCAAAATTAACACCCCTTCCAAAAAGTTTCCGATTTTTTCCTGCTACTACTGGAGTGCCCTCGGTAGGCGTCATTCCCAATCTGCTAAATTTGCGGTAGCTTGCTCCTGTGGTATCTTCGCATGGTGTGCAGTAGGCTAGTCTATAGTTATCAAGCCTGATCAGTCTCTTTATGAATAACCGTGGCAATGGCTTTGGCTGGGGATTTCTAGCAGGTGCCCTCTTTGGTGGCATTGCGGGTTCCCTTGTCACGCTTTTAGTTAAGGATCGATTGAGCGAAGCAATCACCAGTGACTCTGGGCGGCTGAAGGGGGATAAAACTGCTCCCCTCAATGGCAGTGATGACAACTTAATGGAGTCTATGCGCCTAGAGCTAGAGGCCAAAATTGCCCAAATCAATGAAGCGGTGGATGACCTGCAAAACCGCCTCAGCAACGAGGATCAGTCCTGAGCCGTAAGTGAGTATGGGTTGGTTGGTGCTGCAGACAACAAATAAAAGACTTGAGACGTAGGGATATTGCCTCAAGCCCAATCAAGAATTCGAGGAAGATTACACAGGGAACTAGTAGGCTAGGCCCATACTGCGGGTGGTTTCGGCACCCAGATAGACGCGAATACTCAAAAAGTCCGTCGGACAGGCCGTTTCACAGCGTTTGCAGCCAACGCAATCTTCCGTGCGGGGGGAGGAGGCAATTTGACCCGCTTTGCAACCATCCCAAGGCACCATTTCCAGCACATCGGTGGGGCAGGCCCGCACACACTGGGTGCAGCCAATGCAGGTATCGTAGATTTTGACAGTGTGAGCCATGGAATAACCGCTCCTAAAACGATCAGGATGACAGGTGGATGCCCTGCCGCCAACTCAGGAAGCCCCTAAGCTACGACAATAAGGGCAGTCTGGAGATAAATACCGAGATTTAGGATACCGCAGTGGTTGGTTGCGCGGCGGAGTGGATGGGCAAACTTCAAAGAATGTAACTTTTTTGTAAAGTCTGGTAAATTTACCTACTGTGGGGTCAATCTTAGTCATTTAATCCGTGGCGCTTGCCTGGGTTGCGGAACTTGAAAGGGTTCTAGGGATTCCAAGTACAGTGTAGTCGGATGCGTTGTGTGTGGTGGTCAATGTCTTGGAAGTGGTTGCCCCTTGCTGTGTGTAGTGCAGGCCTACTGCTGGTGCCTGTGCCTTCACCTCATTCCTTGGCTCAAACTTCCCCGCGCACAGATGCGATCGCTCCGTGGGAGATCATGAACTATGCCCGCGTGGTTCTGGAAATTGAACCCATTCGTCAAAAATACTACCGTCAAGCTCAGGTGGCTTTCCAAGGTCAAGTGCCCCGCAATTCTTGCTTTGGCATGAATCCCCAAAATATCCCCAGTGGCTTGGAGACCATCTGTGCTAACTATGTGCGTGAGGCAATGCAGGTGCTGAGGAAATATAATATGTCTTTAGAGCAATTCAATGCGATTACACTGCGAGCACAGCAGGACAGCGCCTTGAGTCAGCGTATTCAGGCCGAAATGTTGCGATTGCGGAGACCTTGAACCCATGAAACCCACTCAACCAACTCTAAGTATTATTACTGCGACCTATAATGCTGAGGAACACCTGCCACGGTTGATTGCGTCGCTGATTGCTCAAACCGATCAAGACTTTGAGTGGGTCGTTGCCGATGGTGGCTCTACAGATCGCACTTTAGAGCTAATAGAAGCAGCAAAAGCTGAACTAAAGGCAGTCGTTGTCGACTCGCGACCCGACTTTGGGATCTATGATGCCCTCAACCGTGCTGTTTGCCTAGCCTCAGGAGACTATTATGTGGTGATGGGTGCAGATGACGAGCTCTTTCCTGAGGCAGTTGCCCAATACAAGATCGCTTGCGAGGAAACAGAGGCGGATTTTGTTACTGCTAACTATTACATAGGAGAGCGTGACATAGCGCCTGTTTGGCAGCCAGCATGGGAATGGTTGAAGGGCATGCAGGCTCACGTAACTAGTCATGCTGTTGGCTTGGCAATTCGACGCACACTACATCAAAGGGTTGGTCAATACTCCCACCATTTTCCTATCGCAGCGGATCAGCTTTTTGTTATGCAAGCAATTCGTGCAGGCGCAAGGGTTGCTAGGAGAGATTTTATTGCTGGGCGTTTCCATCCCCATGGAACCAGTGGTAGCGATCCTTTGGGATCGATTGTTGAGTCGTATCGGGTTCAAGTTCGTTTAGGACACTCCCTCCTTGTCCAAACCTTGCTACTCTTTTATCGGATTATCAGATGTTGGCCCCGCATTCAACAACAGAGATCAAAATTTCTGTGGTAATTCCTTTGTATAACAAAGCTAGGCATATTGCTCATACGCTGAGGAGCGTTTTGCAGCAAACCAGCCCAGCAGCTGAGATTCTTGTGGTTGATGATGGGTCAACTGATGCTAGCGCTGAAATTGTTCGCGGCTTTTTGGATCAGGGTGTGCGTTTGATTCAACAGCCAAACCAAGGGGTGAGCGCCGCCCGTAATCGCGGATTACAGGAAGCCAGTTATCCCTACGTCGCATTTTTGGATGCTGATGATGAGTGGCTGCCCGAGCACTTGAGTACTCTTCAAGCATTAATCACGGAGTTTCCGCAAGCCGCTTTGTGGAGTACATTTTGTCTAATTCGGCAACGTGGGGACTACTATTTGCCGCCAAGCGGGTTGCCATACGGCTGGCGAGGCATGGTGGAGCGGTTCTTTGAAACCCATGCCCAAGGACTGAGTATGGTTAATTCCTCAACTGCCTGTGTTTGCAAGGAGGCGCTACTTTCTGTTGGGGGCTTCCCCGTGGGTGTCAAACTAAATGAGGACTACATCGCTTGGTGGCACTTGGGGTACCAATACCCTGTAGCTCATGCAGCAATAGTTACTGTTATCTATAACCAAGATGCAGAGAATCGCTGCAGTAAACTCCCTCAAGCTGCACTCCCTGCTTCATTACCCTTTTTAGTAGAGTTGTTACACTCTCAGCAAACTCCTTACCACCACCGCCGAGGGATTAAGGCCTGTTTTCGCCGAATTGCCATAGCCACATTGATAAACACCAAAATTAATGCAGAGACATTGGATACGAAAACTCTTCTTCGCCTCACATGGCGCAGTGGGTGCTATGAGTTGCTCCTGATCCTTGTTGTCCTTTATTTGTGTCCCAGAAGTTTTCTTGGGTTCCTTAAGCATAGACGCCATCGGCAACAGCGACAGCAGGCTAAGGATCTGTTAGGCTGAGATAGCATTAAATAAATAACCAACCCAGCTTTAACAAAACCGATAAATAAAGGCACGGCAGAACAAGAACAAAATGGTGTTACTGCTCCTAAACTTGCTGCTAAAATATGCCGCTTAATTTGCGTTTTCCCTCTAAATAAACTCTAACTTTTTCAGGTTCTAAGGTGGCAAAGGGCGGAGTTCCCCGCCCATTCAGCTAAAAATTGCGAGCCTTAGCTACAGCCACAGCCTGTATGGCCACAACCACCGCTTTCTTTGCAGGTGCCGTTGGCACAGGCTTCGGAGCAGTAGGGTTTGCCCTCAACCATGATGGCCTCGCTGAGGGAGACAATGCAGAGGCAGTGGGGGCAGGCACATTTCATTTGGGTAACGGTTGTCATGGCTTTTTCTCCAAATGGGTGACACAAGGGAGGTATGCTTCACCTCTCCTTTAATATATCTGAACAGTTGTTCAAACGTCAATTAGTTAGCACCTGATCAACGCCTATGATGGAAGTATGAATACTAAAATTTTTGCTCCTTCTCATCCTCATCATCCAGAGGCTTTGGCACGAGCCAGCGATCGCCTGCTCTCTACGGAGAAAGCCCAACGGATGGCGCAATTTTTTGGCCTCTTGGCGGATGCCAACCGACTGCGGATTGTCGCCTTGCTCGCCCAAGGGGAGTTTTGTGTTGGCGATATTGCCGTGGCACTGGAAATGAGCGAGTCTGCCGTCTCCCACCAATTGCGGATGCTTAAGGCCATGCGACTGGTCAAGTTTCGTCGCCAAGGGCGGCATATCTTTTATCAATTGCTAGATCACCATGTCCTCGCTCTTTATGAGGCGGTCGCAGAACACTTAGATGAAGACGCATCAGACACTTCAGGGAGTGGGAACGGGGCAAGATGAGGGTGAGGCAATTCCTGAACCAGCGGGGGCAGCTTCTAAAATTTGGGTTGTGGTTAGTGTTGTAAACGTAGCATAGGTGCAGCCCGTAAATGCTTTCAATTCTGAACGCTCAGGGGTGGCTTGGAATTCAGCATAGTTACTATTCGCAGCGGTGATTGCGTAATTATAGTCGGGCGTATCACTAAAGCCGATTTGTAAACTTGCAATGTCAGTGGTGAATGTGGGATTGGCCAAACGGTAGGCCTGTTGCGCACGGTTGACCGCACCAACGTTTGTTTTGGCTTGGGATTCGCGGGCTTTTGTAGCCTGATTTAACATGGAGGGGAGGGCGATCGCCGCCAAAATCGCAATAATAATGACAACGACGAGCAGTTCAATGAGGGTAAAGCCTTTCGAGAGGATGAGCGATCGGTAGAACCAAGGCAAATTAAGACGGTAAGGAGACATAGGGCGACTCTCAGGTTAGACTCGTCTTCACTCTCAAGTGTTCCCACAGATCTCTGTGAAATTACAGGGAGCTCCTCTATAGCCCCAGTAGTTTTTTCTTGGCCGCTTGGAACTCCGCTTCTGAGAGTAGCCCCTGCTGATACATGGCCATGAGTTGTTGCAGTTGCTCTAAGCCAGAGGAACTCGCCGAAGCACTGGTTTCAGGTGTTGGTTCGGGTTGCGATGGAGGTGGTTCAGGAGCAGGGGACGTTGGTGTGGGGCTAGGGGCTGGTGTGCCTTGAGCCAATTGATAGGTTTGGATCACCTCTTGGAGAATGGCGGCTTCTCGCTTATATTCAAGGCTGTCGCGTCCCCCAGCTTTGTGGAGTTCTTCCTCGCGTCGCTTCAAGTAGTTCAGTAGATGCTCATAGAGGGCTTGCTTTTCTGCTGGGGTTTCGGCTGCTTTGAGAATGACGGTCACTTGGCGCTGAATTTCCTCTAAGTCGGGACGGCAGGCCAACACCTCTAGGACTTGGGTCACTTCCTCCCAGTTGGCGGCAATGTCCACATCTTCAAGACCAACGGCGGTATGGCGGGTGTAGCGGATGGTGGCTTCGCGGGTGGCGCGGTTTTCTGCTTGTTTGAGGACATCAAGGGCGCGAGCAATCACCACCAGTTTTAGAATTTGGGGGTTTTCTGGAAAGACATCCCAGAAGGGGGGATCCTTTTGCAGATGTACGGGGATGGGCAAATCGCGGTTTTCGCCCCGCAGGCGGGCGCGTTTGGCGGTAATCATTTGGCCTCGCCAATCTTGGTAGGACTGGCGCAGTTCGGGCATGCCCTCAATACAGCGTAGGGAAAAGCCCCCCATCTCTTGGACAAAGACAATGCGGTGGCGTTCGCGATCGCCCAAGGGCTTAATGTCATCACTGGTAATGCTCTGGCCATTCGGTTTGACGAGGTTCTTGAGCAGGGGAATCAGTTTTTTGGCAGCCAAATCAGCCGTATTTTCACCGCCAACAATGGCGATATTGGTATTCACTGAAGGAGTAAAGCCAGCATCACGACCACTCATGACCGCTTGGGAGAGCAATAGCAGTGGCTTTGATTTTTGGTAAGCCATGCGCAGGGCATTGAGGATCTCCGCTTCATCATTGCGATAGAACTGCAACAGGCGATCGCAGGCGGTGAGATCCCGCACAAGGCGGCTCTCTTCTGGGGCATTTTGCACGGTGCGCCGTACGGTTTCTTGGATAATCTCCCGCAGGTCACTTTCTTGGACATCCGCTAGTTGTGCCAAATCCAAGAGACGCATCACCTCATTGGCGGCGCGGGTTTCCTTCCAGAGGGGACTCGCCTCCTGCAACACCGTTGCTGCCGTTGTGGTACAGAGTTGGTTTAGACCAATGGCAAATGTGGACTGCACCCCGGTATTGGCACCCGCATAGCGTTCCACCAAGTCTTGATAGAGGCCATTGAGTTCTTGGCGATCGTAAAGCTTCACCCCATTGATTCGCAGGGCATCGGCACTATCCGCTTGACTATCGGCCATCGCCTTGAAACTATCCCGTAAATTGAGGAGCCGCTGGTTGAGCTTGGCAAGACGTGCCTCCATCCCTTGCAGCCATTCCTCTAGTTTGTCCATCACCTCCTTGGCCAGAAAGCGGGCTTTAGCTTGAATGATGGCATTGAAACTGCCCTCAATGCCTTCTAGAGCCTGCTGGCAGAATTCCTCCATTTTCGCTTGCTTGGAGATGCCAAAGAGAGTGCTAAAGTGCTGGATATCCTGCAGGGCATTTTCGTATTGCCGCTGACGATTGGTGATATTGGGTTGCCAAGTTTGCTGAATTTCGCGGTCATATTTTTCCTTCTGACTGACAAAAATTTGGCGAATTTGCAGCAGAAAGGCATTGGCAAACTTGGGTCCGCGATTGCGATCTTCAACAATGCGGTAGAACTCCTCCTCAAGACTTTGGCGAGCCTGCTGGATAATTTGATTGCGGTTGTCGTACATGCGCTGCAAAAAGTCACCGTGGAGACGCTCATCGGGGCTAAGTTCGCGCAAGTGGGCAGCACGGTAATTGTCCACCTGTTCACTCAGCCAAGGCACAAATTGCAAAATTTTGCCTCTTTCGGCACCAATCATGCCCCCTACCCCCTGTTGGGTACATTCAAGGCGGTTTTCACGGCTAATTTGATTGCGTAGATCATTCACCCAGCGGGAAATTTCCTGCATGTAGGGGCGATCGCCCGCTGCTGCTAAGGCCAGTACCAAATCCACATCCAGCAAGTTCATGGGTTTCAGGAGACTCTGGGTCACCTCTAAAAGCTGGGGTGGCAATTGCACCGATTCGTTCAGCCACCAGTGAATAAAGTCTTGGCAAAGGCGATAGGTCAAGGAGGCGCGAATTTGGGCAATGGGAATTTCGACACTGGAGAGGCCAAAGGCCATAAAGCTCTTGGGATAGCCCCGCCCCCCGGCATCCTGAGAGGCCCAAGCCGCCTTAATGTTGTCGCGAATCGAGCGTTTGTGGGGCGCAAAGTCAGAAGTGAGATCCAAAAAGATATTTTGGGCAATCATCTCACGGATCTCATCGAGCTTGAATTCATTCTCGCCATTTTTAGTGCCCACGAGGTAGGTAAAGTCAAAGGGAGGACAGTTGTAGCGCACTTCGTCGCTGAGGCTGCTACTAAATTGCGCCACGTACTCGGTGCGGTAGTCGGCAAAGTAACTGAGTTCCATGAGGGCGGCATAGCCATTGGCCAGCACGCGATCGCCGACACTAATGGCTGCAAAGGCATTGGGCATGGGCACAATTGCCGTGACGAGGGGACTCGACTGCCCCTTGAGCCAATGGCGCACACAATAGCCCAAGTCAATGAGCATACCGCTACCCGTGCCCCCAGAGAGGGAACCTGTAATAAAGACATTGAGGCTACTATTGTTGACCTTGAGGCCATAGCGGCTTTGCATATAACTTTCGTGGCCTTTAACGCGATCGCTGGCCGCTTGGAACTTTTGTTGAATCGCATGGTAGTTGCAAAAGAAGGCAAACCGACCACAGGCACGGATTTGACCTGCCCCAGCCTCTAGGGCGGTAATGTTGCGCTCCAGTTCCTTGGGAAACCAAGAGGCAATCCACGGGTAGTTGTCGAGGTTTTGAATGATTTGCTGCACGTTTTTGCCACTGACACTGGCCCAGTGCTTTTCGTTGTCCTTGAGGGGAGAGCCAGCGGCGAGGGGGTTACTCACTTTGTAGTCGCGATCGGTGTCAATGGCGAGGAAGCTAATCACGGGAAACTGCTTCAGGCTGCCGTAGGTTTCTTCCACCAGTCGCCGCACCCGCGATAGCACCTCAATGCCTGTACCTCCCACGCCAACAATTACTGTCGGAACAATCGACTTTTCCTCCACCTGTGCAGGCATGATTCCCGTCTCCGTGACCAGTCATCCCCATCCTAGCAAGGATGTCCGCCAAGTCTGGAGTGGCCTGTCCATGAATACCATCCCTCAGGAGAGCAGAGGACCGTGGTAGTAGGAGACTCATTGACTGGGAACTGGTGCGAATCCTCTCACGGCAGTACCCTGTGGATTTCGGGGCTGGTTCATTCCCCGATAGGCAGCAGGGAGCAGCAGCAGTTGCCAAAATTTGAGGCGCCTTCACGATAGATTGAAAAATGTTTGCGCCCTGAGTATTGTCATGACAGCTTCTTCTTCCGTTTCGACAACAACTGCCCCTTCCCTAACACCGGTGGCGGTACCCCGCCGGGATCTCACTGTGCCGCTGTGGTTAGCGCTGGCGATCGCTGCCGTTGCTACGGTGATCCTTTACATTTTCTTTTTGCCCCTTCAGGGCACCTACCTTGGCCAACTGCTCCTCAATCGTGGCTGGACGCAACCCGTGGCTGTCTTTTTTGCGTGGACAGTTTTGGTGTTTACGATTTTGAAGGCGATCGCCCTCGTTCAACAAGCACCCAGCCTGCGGCAAATCTGGATTCCCGCCAACTACCCCTTCACCTCGATGCGGGATATTTTGCAACTGCAGCAAACCCTTGCCCAACGGCGGACGCTGCTGCCCAATCGCTGTGCCCGTGTTTTAGGCGCGTTTCTCAGCAGTGGCCAGCGAGAGATTGCTGTTGAAGCCGCCGCAGAAGAGAGTGGCAGTGCCGCAGCCGCCACCGATGCCTCCTATACGATTCCCCGTGTTCTCGTCTGGGCGATTCCCCTGCTGGGCTTTATTGGCACCGTGGTTGGGATTAGCCAAGCGGTCAGTGGCTTTTCCAGCTTTTTGGAGACGGCTCAGGACGTGAACCAAATCAAGGAGGGGATTGGCGGTGTAACGACGGGGCTAGCAGTGGCCTTTGATACGACCCTCGTGGCCTTAGTGCTGAGTGTGCTGGTGATGATTCCGATGGTGATCGTTGAACGCTGGGAGAATAAGCTGCTGCTGCAAATTGACACCTACATTAACGATCAACTGCTGCCTCGCCTCCCCGTTACGCATACGTCCGCAGGGGTAGATCGCAACACTCTCCAAGAAGTGATTCAGGAAACAATTCGCACGGAGCTGCCCACGCAGGAACGGCTGCAACAACTCTTGGACAACTTAAATCAACTGGCCCGTGCCGTGGTCAGGGATCGGCAGCAATTTGTGGCCACACTGGAGGAGCGCCAGCAACAGTCCATTGAGCAGTTTGAGCGCCTCGTGACCCAGATTCAGCACAGCCAAGGGGAACTACTGGCGCACGTCAATCGGGAACAGACCGCCATTGCCCAAGAACTGCGGCAACAGAGTCAGTACATTGCTCAACTCTTGGCCGAGAGCGATCGCACCCTGCAACAGCGGTTACAACTGTTAGAAACCCTCAACCAAGCCCTGCAAGCCCTCGCCGATACGGGTAATCTGCAACTGCTCCTCGATAGCCTCAACCACACGCTGGGGAATCTGCAACCGGTGCTACGGCAACTGGCACAACCTCGACGGGTAACGCTAGTGGAGCAGCCGAGTTCCTTGGATGGGGGCGATCGCCCGATTTAGAGGTTAGACCGCGAGGAACCGCTGAATCACCTCTTGACTGAGATCACGGGTGGGGCCAGAGGCAACAATGCCCCCTTTTGCATGGCATAGTACCAGTCTGCCTCACGGACAAAGTGGAGGTGCTGCTCCACTAGGAGGACAGAAATGCCTCGGACGGCAATAATGCGACGAACTGCCGCCTCAATCTCAAAGATAATCGAGGGTTGAATTCCCTCGGTGGGTTCATCCAATAGGAGAAGCTTGGGTTCGCCCATTAGGGCGCGGGCGATCGCCAACTGTTGCTGCTGCCCGCCGCTGAGATCTCCGCCCATGGGGTGGAACCTGAGCCATACACCAAAAATTTCGGTCGTCCGAGTCCAAATTGTTGAGCAGTGGGGGCTTGCTGTCTCGTAATAAGCAATAATCCCCCATAGGTTCAGAGGACGTTATTGGCGCAAACTGTATCCTAGGCTACAAGGTTTCAGCGATCGCTCCCCACGGCTAATTACCTTTTGTAAAAAAGTGTATTGACTGCTACGCAACTTCAACCCGGTGGCCACTGCATGGCTCGCCCGCCCAACAGGTGCAGGTGCAGATGATAGACGGTTTGACCGCCATCGGGGCCATTGTTAATGACAATCCGATAGCCATTGGTTAAACCCTCTGCCTCAGCAATGCGTTTCGCCGTCAGCAGCAGGTGCCCCAGCACACGGTGATCTTCCGGTTCTGCCAAGCTGAGTTGGGGAATCGGCTTTTTGGGGATGACCAGAATATGCACGGGGGCTTGGGGGTTGATGTCACGAAAGGCCAGACACAGCTCATCCTCGTGAACAATATCCGCTGGAATCTCGCGGCGAATGATGCGGCTAAAAATGGTTTCCGTGGTCATGGTTTCACTCCTCACACATGTCTAATGGTTTAGGGATCCACCCAGCGGCCATCGGCTTTGATTAATTCCACAAGGGCAGCCACCCCTTCAGATTCCGGCACCTTTTTCACTTCCTCACGACCGCGATAGAGCGAGATGTAGCCAGGTTGTTTGCCCACATAGCCATAGTCGGCGTCGGCCATTTCCCCTGGCCCATTGACAATGCAGCCCATGACAGCAATATTCAGACCCGTGAGGTGTTTGGTGGCTTCGCGGACTTTGTGCAGCACTTCCTCAAGGTTAAAGAGCGTGCGCCCACAGGAGGGACAGGCCACATACTCCACCATGGTTCGCCGCAGACCCAAGGCTTGTAAAATGCCGTAGCAGACAGGAATTTCTTTTTCGGGGGCTTCGGTGAGGGAGACACGAATCGTATCGCCAATACCTTCGGCAAGGAGGGTGGCAATGCCAGCAGTGGATTTGATGCGGCCATACTCGCCATCGCCGGCTTCAGTGACTCCCAAGTGGAGGGGGTAGTCCATGCCCAGTTCGTCCATGCGCTTGACCATAAGGCGGTTGGCGGCAATCATCACGGGTACCCGTGAGGCCTTGAGGGAAATTTCAAGATTGTAGAAATTCAAAGACTCGCAGATGCGGATAAATTCTAGAGCCGATTCCACCATGCCTTCTGGGGTGTCCCCATACGTAAAGAGCATCCGCTCAGCAAGAGAACCGTGATTGACGCCAATGCGCATGGATTTGCCCTGATCCCGCAGCGAGATCACCAGTGGCTCAAGGGTTTCGCGAATTTTGGCACCAATTTCCTCAAACTCGGCTTGGGTGTATTCAGTGCGATCGGGCTTGGGTTTCTCAAAGACGTATAGCCCCGGATTGATGCGTACATTGTCCACATACTTGGCGACTTCGAGGGCAATTTTCATGCCGTTGTGGTGGACATCGGCAACCAAGGGCACAGGTTTGTAGGTTTTGTAGAGGCGATCGCGAATCTCTTCCATGGCTTTAGCATGGGCAAGGCTAGGCACTGTCACCCGCACAATTTCACAGCCAATTTCATGGAGACGACGAATGGCGGCTACTGAGCCTTCAATATCTAGCGTGTCTTCATTGATCATCGATTGCACCGCCACAGGATGACCGCCCCCAATGATGACAGAGCCAACGGGCACAGGACGGGTTTTGCGACGGACAATGGCGGTTTCTGTCGGAGTAGCTTGAACAGGACTCGGCAGCGTTTGCATAGGATGTAAGTGGCCAAATTGCGCAACTTCTCCCTTTCAGGATGCCATAGAAGCGGCAAGCTGCGGCAGGCGATCGCCCCCCAAGAGATTTGCTATAATTCTTTTGGAACCTAAAAAATACTCAAATGTCCCCTTCATTGTTAGCAGCAGCCTTTAACAACCCTAACGCTGTTTCTAGCACCCGAACTGCTGTCGCCGGAGGTAAGTGACGCAATTTGGCAAGAATCTCAGTCACCAGTTGTTCTTCTTCGCGGTTGGTGACATCCGTTTGGTTGAGGTAGGCGATAAAACTTTCTAAATCCTCAAAGCCAAAAACACGACACAACTTTAATAGATTTTCAGTATTTGGAAATGAGGCCATATTTTCCCATTTTTGCAAGCAGGTATAGGAGATTCCCAGCTCGGCGGCAAAGGCACGTTGACTGCGTATCCCCCGTTTTTGGCGTAGCAGCCTAGAGAGTTGTTTTCGAGAGAGTGGACTAACCATGCGGAACCTAAATAGACCCTTGGAAAGGGCACTGCGTCTTTCAATAACTTTACATGTCAACCTCACCAATGAATACTCCCACTACCTTGTCAAAAGTTGTCGCTTGACAACCTTATTGCCCGCAATTAGCATTGAACTGTTGGGCACAGATTTATAACAGCACTATGCATCCTGAGGACATTAAGGCAGAATTGCGAAAACGGGGCTGGAATGGCGCCAAAATTGGCCAAAAGCTAGGGGTTTCCCGTCACTGTGTATCGGCAGTGATTCGTGGCCGCTCCCGCTCGGCAATGATTGAGAAGGAAATAGCAACGATTCTTGAAAAGCCTCTTTACGTTGTTTTCCCTGATTACTATAGTTGTCAATCGCCTCCTGATTAATTTTTTCTATTTAGCAACTATCTTTAGTATAGTCTGATAATTAAAAAAATTTTATTTTGGCAATCAATCTTCACCTAGCCAGTGTGTTCCTGAAATACTGCTTCGTAGCGTAAACGTTATCTTTCACTTTTGAGGAAATTTGATGTCAGAAATAAGGGGCACACTTGTTGAATATATCCGCCTCTTTCCTGAGCCGATCGCGATCGTGAATAGTAGCGGTGAAATTCTAGCAATCAACGATGGTGCCTCGCTCTTTTGGCAACAGGATGCAGAAGCCTTAATTGGTAAATCCCTCGCAGCGCTGCTGCAACAATCGCCGGAGCAGGTAGAGGCATGGTTAAAGCTCTGTCAAAGCAATGCCCAGATGTTGGCTGCCCATTTTCCGATTCCCAAGCCTGAAACGGATCAGTGGGTTATTGAAGGCATTGGCGTCAATCTGGATGATGAACCTGCGATTTTGACGCGGATTGTTCCTAGCTTTTGCCACAATCAGCAGTTACTCGCTGCCCAGTTGCAACAACTACAGGCCGAACTGGCTCAGCAAATCGTCCTTGTGAGGGAATTGCAACAACGCCAACAAACCCTAGAGCAAGAAAAACAGCATTTACAGATCCTTGCAGAACGGGATCCCTTAACGGGGTTAGGTAATCGTCGTTTTCTGGATGCAGCGTTGAATCGTCTTTGGCAGGAGGCACAAGTCCAAAGCCATGCCTTGACACTAGCGTTAATTGATGTTGATGATTTCAAGGCCTATAACGATTGTTGGGGTCACTTAGCGGGCGATCGCGTGCTGCAACAGGTGGCTCAAACCCTTAAAGCCCATCTGCGCTCCAATGATATCATTGCTCGCTACGGCGGTGAGGAGTTTGCCCTTGTGCTCTCCCATGTTTCTGCTGATACGGCTCTACACATTGTTGAACGAATACTCCATCATGTTCGAGAGATGAAAATCCCCCAAGGGGAGAGGGCGCACCATCCCTACATAACCGTCAGTGCTGGGTTATGCTTTGTTCCTGCCAAGGCAAGTGAGGGCACCTTAACGGAGATTTTTGCCATTGCTGATGCCGCCCTTTATCAGGCCAAGCAACAGGGGCGCGATCGCTGTATTCTGCTTGAGTGGTCACAATAATGGGTCTTCTAATCCTCAGTGCTGCGATACTGGTTGGCGATCGCCCCCGCCTCCGCTAGGATAAACTTGAGTTGCGTTTCCGCCAATGGCTATGAATACTGCACCGAACTACTTTATTGCCAGCCAAATGACGATTGAGCCGCAAATTATCGTGGCACAAAAATTCAAAGACACGTTGGGGGAAGACGTTTCTAAGGCGTGGGCAAACTTTGTCGATTCGGGTCAACTGTGGGCACTGATCATTGGTCTGGCCATTGGCTGGATCTTTGGCAAGCTCCTGAATTTTTAGCCCTGAGAACTGCCTGTGACCGCCCAACCCCAGCCTTGGAGCCAGCGCTTTGAACAAGCCCTCCATCCGGCGATCGCCCGCTTTAATGCCAGTATTGGTTTTGACATTCGCCTCATTGAATACGACCTCACCGGCTCCCAGGCCCATGCCCGCATGCTGGCAAAAACGGGGATTATTTCCCCTGAGGAAGCAGAAACACTGATTCAAGGCCTAGAGCAAATTCGCCAAGAATATCGAGATGGCCAGTTTACCCCCGGTATTGAAGCGGAGGATGTGCACTTTGCCGTTGAACGCCGCCTCACAGAACTGGTGGGGGAGGTGGGTAAGAAACTGCATACGGCGCGATCGCGCAACGATCAGGTGGGCACCGATATTCGCCTCTATTTGCGCTCAGAAATTGACCGTATTCTTCAACAACTGCGACAGTGGCAGCGCACGCTTCTGGATCTTGCAGAGTCCCACATTGAAACCTTGATTCCCGGCTACACTCACCTGCAACGGGCACAACCCCTGAGCTTGGCTCACCATCTGCTGGCCTATGTGGAAATGGCCGAGCGCGACAGCGAGCGACTGCGGCAAATTCGTGAGCGGGTGAATGTCTCTCCCTTGGGAGCTGGGGCGCTGGCGGGCACAACGTTTCCCATCGATCGCCACTACACAGCAGCATTGTTGGGTTTTCGCGAACCCTATCGCAATAGCCTCGATGCCGTCAGCGATCGCGATTTTGCCATTGAATTTCTCTGTGCCGCTAGCTTGATCATGGTGCATCTATCGCGGCTCTCGGAGGAGATTATTCTGTGGGCCTCTGAGGAATTTGCCTTTGTCAAGCTCACCGACACCTGTGCCACGGGTTCTAGCATCATGCCCCAAAAGAAAAATCCCGATGTGCCGGAGCTGGTGCGGGGCAAAACAGGACGGGTGTTTGGCCATTTGCAAGCCCTCTTGGTGATTATGAAGGGGCTGCCCTTGGCCTACAACAAAGACTTGCAAGAGGATAAAGAGGCGCTTTTTGATGCTGTGGATACCGTCCGTGCCTGCCTAGAGGCAATGACGATCCTGATGGCGGAGGGGGTGGTGTTTCAACCGCAACGCTTGGCGGCGGCGGTGGAGAGTGATTTTGCCAATGCCACGGATGTCGCCGATTACTTGGCCAGTAAGGGGGTGCCCTTCCGTGAGGCCTATAACTTGGTGGGGCAGGTGGTGAAAACCTGTCTTGCTCAAGGGAAATTCCTCAAAGACCTCAGCCTTGAAGAATGGCAAGCCCTACACCCCGCCTTTGCAGCGGATATTTATGAACGCATTGCACCGCGACAGGTGGTGGCTGCCCGCAATAGCTATGGGGGCACAGGGTTTGATCAGGTGCGCCAAGCCCTTGCTGCTGCCCGCGATCGCCTTAATGATTTTTAATGAAAAATGGTGTCATTTGCCCTTAGCCTGAGAAATAGACTGTACTTACGGTCGCTTTTAGAAACAAAACGTTGCAAATTTTTAAGAAGGATCTCGTGATGACGACGTCTCTAGCGACGAAATTGCGCGAAGGCACCAAAAAAGCTCACACCATGGCCGAGAACGTTGGCTTTGTGCGTTGCTTCCTCAAAGGCACCGTGGAAAAAAGCTCCTACCGCAAACTCGTTGCCAGCCTCTATCACGTTTACAGTGCTATGGAACAGGAGATGGAACGGCTCAAGGACCATCCCATTGTGGGCAAGATTTACTTTCCGGAGCTGAACCGCAAAAACAACCTTGAGCGAGATCTCACCTACTACTTTGGTTCCAATTGGCGGGAAGAAATTACCCCCTCGCCCGCGACCCAAGCCTATGTTGCCCGCATCCACGAAGTGGCCAATACTGCCCCCGAACTGTTGGTGGCGCACTCCTACACCCGTTACCTTGGCGATCTTTCCGGCGGCCAAATTCTCAAGGGGATTGCTGAGCGTGCCATGAATCTCCAAGATGGCGAGGGTACTGCTTTTTATCGCTTTGAATCCATTAGTGACGAAAAGGCCTTTAAGCAACTCTATCGCCAACGCTTGGATGAGCTGGCCGTAGATGAAGCAACGGCGCAGCAGATTGTGGATGAGGCCAATGCCGCCTTTGGTATGAATATGAAGATCTTCCAAGAACTGGAGGGCAACCTCATCAGAGCCATTGGCCAGTTGCTCTTTAATACCCTCACCCGCCGCAAACAGCGCGGCAGCACCGAGTTGGCCACTGCCGAGTAGCCTAGAGCGTAAAGTTAAAGGCCTTGACCAGCATCCCCGGCACAGTCATACCCCCAAGGGAACGACGTTCATAGGTGTCGGTGTGGGCAACCCAAACGGGGGTGTCCGTCAGGGCTTCGAGGTTGTCTCCCCAAAACTCATAGAGACTGTCATCAAAGCGCAGGTCTGTAATGGGTGCAACAATTTTGCCCTGCTCTACCCAAAAGCAGGCATAGCGGGTCATGCCGGTCATGCGGCCATTGGGGCGATCGCTCCAGTTGAGGTAGTGTAAATTGCCCACATAGAGACCCGTATCGAGGGCAGCCAGCACCTCCTGCTCTGGTAGAGTGCCCGGCAAGAGGAGGGGCGATCGCAGGGTTTCTTGGCGGTTGGCACCATTGGCCACGAGGTTGTATTCTTGAGCGGTGCGCCGACTAATGAGTAACGTTTGCAATTTCCCGCGATCAATCAAAGACAAGCAAGGGGGCGCAATATCGCCATCGGCATTAAAGCGGGGCACCGTTCCTGTGGTAAAGTCCTCCTGCAAACTAAAGAGGGGAGAGAGGGTTGCCCCTTCCCGTAATTTGGCGAGGGCACTGCCGCCTTGACGATAGGCCGCCTCACTGACTGCTCCCCAAGAGAGCATGCCCACCAGTTCAGCCACCGCTGCTGGGGCAAAGTAGGTGCGATAGCGTCCCGCTGCTAACTGACGGGGAGGCTGTTCTAATCGTGCTAGTTGCTGGCGATCGCCCTCAATTTGGGCTTGATAAGTGGCAGTGTCCCAATGGGTACTGGCGTAGCTATTTTTCACCGCCTTACCCGCCGCCGTAAAGAGGGAGTAGTCCAAGCAAAAGGTTTCTGTGGCAAACCAGTGTTCCTGTCCAGCGGAGTTAAAGCTGCCACGCGCGATCGTGCCGCCACTGTAAATGCCGACAAAATCAAGGCCCTGGACAGGTGTCAGAATCGTTTCTACGACGGCCTCAGGATCAGGTAAGCGACCAAGGTAGGTATCCTGAATGGAACCGGTATCCGTTGGTGGCACAAGGTAAGGATCCAGAGGAAGTTGCACGGTTTCGGAACGCAATTGCGCCAAGTGATCTAGGGCAGCCGCTAGATCTGCCGTTCCCGTATAGGGAAACGAGGTGCTAGCCGTCCGTTGCTGCGATTGCAACCGCAGGGTCACCACCGTATCTTCTACGGTGCCAATTTGCCGCACCCGCGCCCGATTGAAGCGGATAAACTGGCTAGATTCACTGGCAATTTCAACGAAAAGCGCCTCTGTCGGTTTCAGGGCAGCAAACAGCTCATGGCTCAGGTGCTGAGCAGCAGAAAAGTCAAGGGTCATGCGGTGCAGAGTTGTTGTGAAGATTCTCAAGGGTATTCCTTAGGTTAGCGCATTCCCCCCTGCATATCCTTCAAGAGTCTTGCATTGTGGCTCTGCCTAGGGCACGCTGAGACAAGAATCCCTTAATAGTTCCGCTTCATGTATCTGGTCACGGGTGCCACAGGACAATTGGGTTTGCGGGTGGTGCGCCGCTGTATCACGTTGGGGCTACCCGTACGAGCCTTTGTGCGCCTAACGAGCCAATACGATCTCCTCAAGGAATGGGGTGCCGAGATTTTCATTGGCGATCTGCAACAGCCCCGCGATATTCAGGCTGCCATGGCGGGCGTGGAGGCGGTGATTTGCTGCCATGGTAGTCAGTTACTCAGCCGTGCCATTCAGGCCATTGATTACCGTGCCACGTTGGATGTGATTCAGGCGGCTCAGGAACAGGGGGTGCGCCACGTAACCTTGATTTCTCCTTTGGCGGTGACGGGCGATCGCCAGCAGTCCCCCTTTCTCAAGGCCAAGTACGAAGTCGAGCAGGTGCTCATCAGCAGTGGCCTCAACTACACCATTTTTCGCTGTCCCACCCTTATGTCTAGTTTGCTGCCCCTTGCGGAGCGCTTTCAGCAGACGGGGGTTTACATTGTCCTTGGAGATCCCCAGCACCGCCTGCAACTGCTCAGTCCCGAGGATTTAGCCCGCTGTATTCTCATGGCTAGTCAAGCCAGCCAACCGGCCATTTTTAGCTTGGCACATCCAGAGGTTTTAACCCGCCAGGAGATTGCCGATCGCCTTGGTCGCTTTTTCAATAAACGCCCCTTTGTCATGACGGTTCCCCTAGGCGTGATTGACGGCGCTCGTCAGTTTTTGGGAGTGATGAATCGGGATCTTGAGGCCAGTCTGGGAACCCTGCGGACGCTGTTGGCCTATGAAAGTCTCTGTCCTGCCAGTGAAATTGCCCGTGCCCAAACCTATTTCCAACTTTCCTTTGAATCCCTAGAGACCTTCTTGGATCGCTACTTCTAGCTGGGGATATCCCCACAGGGGCGATCGCGATAGGCCTGCCAATAGCGATTAAACGTTGCCCAGTCAAAACTACGCGGATCCATGCGCTCCCCAGAGCGATCCACCGCCGCATGGGTGGTTACCCGTTGGAGATCAATGCCGGTTTGGGACACTAGCCAAGCCAAGGCGCGGTATTGGGCATCGGTATAGCCTGCGTGCTGGGGACGATCGTGGCGACCTTGGGGCGGTGTTTCCAAGGAAAAGTGGAGGGCAAAATTGTTCACCGAAGGGGCAAGGCGAGGATTGGTCTGCACCGTTTCCCTGCCAAAGACAGAGTTGCCCGCACCATAAGCACGCTTTGACCAAGGCACTAAGTGCAGCAGCCACCCCTGCAGGGTGATCAATTCATGGTAGCTGGCTTGATCTTCATCGCGGGGATGGGGGGTTTGGAAAAAGTTGAGGGTGGCTTGGGCAGAGGCCACGGTTTCATGGAGAACAATCAGGGGCGGGTATGTCACCACTTGACCCCGCATATCGGTACGGTAGCGATCGCCAAAATTGGTGCGGTCGATGGGGACACTGTACCAAGGGGGCGTAAATAAACACTGTTTATGAACTTGGCGGACTTGAGCAAAAAGGCGTTCATAGGCGGCGCCATCACTGCGTTGTAGAGGCAGCAGGGTATTCTCTGGCAGCGGGGGTGAGGGCGATGAGTCCGTTGGCGGATCAAATTGGGGATCATCAATGGAGACCGCTTGACTCAAATCAAGGGGGCGATCGCCACTGGGGATAGAGCCAATCATCACACTCCACAGGGACAGCACAACCACAGTAGCGATCGCCAGCGAAATCATCCACCGCAGGCCTCGGAAACGATGCAGCATAGGCAGAACGGAACCAATTTGGCACAATACAATCAAACCCTAAGCCGAAAATTTGGGATCAGCAAGCGGATGATTATCGTTCTAAAAAGTGGCACCCCCGGTGAAGAGATTGAGCGGGTCAGCGCTGAGATGCGCACTTGGGGACTCACCCCCGAAAAAATTGTGGGCAAGCACAAAGTCGTTATTGGTCTTGTCGGCGAAACTGCGGAACTCGATCCCCTGCGAATTCAAGAAATTAGCCCTTGGATTGAACACGTTCTGCGAGTTGAGCAGCCCTTCAAGCGAGCCAGTCGCGAGTATCGCCACGGTGAACCCAGTGAAGTGGTGGTGCCAACGCCCAACGGCGAAGTTATTTTCGGCGAAGGTCATGATGTGGTGGTGGTGGCAGGGCCTTGCTCCGTTGAAAATGAAGCGATGATCCTTGAAACAGCGCAGCGGGTGAAAGCGGCGGGTGCCAAGTTTCTCCGCGGTGGCGCCTATAAACCCCGTACCTCCCCCTATGCCTTCCAAGGCCATGGTGAAAGTGCCCTTGATCTGTTGGCAGCAGCAAAAGAAAAAACGGGCTTGGGCATCATTACCGAAGTCATGGACGCAGCGGATCTAGACAAAATTGCCGAAGTAGCCGATGTGCTGCAAATTGGTGCCCGTAATATGCAAAACTTTTCGCTTCTCAAGCGGGTGGGTGCCCAGCCCAAACCTGTGCTCCTGAAACGGGGGATGTCTGCCACCATCGAGGAATGGCTGATGGCGGCGGAGTACATTTTGGCGGCAGGGAACCCCAATGTGATTCTCTGTGAACGGGGCATTCGCACCTTTGACCGTGAATATACCCGCAATACCTTGGATTTAGCAGCGATTCCGGTGCTGCGCAAGCTCACCCATCTGCCGATTATGATTGACCCCAGTCATGGCACCGGCTGGGCAGAATTTGTTCCGCCGATGGCCAAAGCCGCCGTGGCCGCAGGCGCCGATGCGCTGATGATTGAGGTACACCCCAACCCAGCAAAAGCCCTCTCCGATGGTGCCCAATCCCTCACGCCGGATCAGTTTGATGAGTTGATGCAGGCCTTGCAACGTCCCCTTGTGAGTCTCAGTCGATAGGCTGCCGAGATGACCGATATGCTGGTCAAGCTCTACGAGCTAGCGGTGGATTGGCCCGCCGTCATGGCGCATCAGCAGCAGGGAATTCACTACCGCCAGCCTTTGGGGTCAGAAGTAGACTGGATTGTCCAGTGGGTGGGCGATCGCTTTAGTGCCGGTTGGCGCAGTGAAGTGGCTCTTGCCTTGAGCCAGAGACCGCCCCGCGGACTGATTGCAGTTGAAAATGGCGAACTTCTAGGCTTTGCCTGCTATGATGCAGCCGCCCTAGGACTCTTTGGGCCAATGGCTGTGGCCGAACCCCATCGCGGGCGGGGGATTGGTCGCCTGCTGTTGCAGTTAACCTTGGCTCAGATGCAGGCAGCGGGCTATGCCTATGCCGTGATTGGCTGGGTTTCCTCAGAGGACTTTTATGCGAAGACCGTTGGTGCCATGCCGATTTCCAATTCGCGGCCCGGACTTTGGCAAACGGCCTTAAACCTTGGGCAGTTGACTAACCCGTCAGGCTCTTAACGAGGAGGCCAAGGACAAATCCCAAACCAGCAAAGCGGACAAAGTGCCAAAAGTTTTCTTGAGCCAGAATGTCCTGCCAGCATTCCCGCGCTGCTTCCCCTAAATGGAACAGGAGGGTCAGGCCAAACTCCGCCTCTAGTTGCCGCAGCTCTTGGACGAGGCGATCGCGCTCTTGATCTAGGGCAGCCTGATTACGTCCTTTTAACCGTGCTTGGGTGGCTTTGATCTGCTCATACTCACGGTAAAGCTCTGCCATCCGTGTTTGCGTCTCTTCATAAACCTGACGCACCTCATCTTGGGGTTCCACAACCTAGCCCCCATGACTGCGGGGATCATCACTGCGTTGGCGGGCGAGGGAACTCGTGAGTTGGGACATTTCACCCGTCAGTTGACCGTAGGGCAAGGGGAGGTTATTGCTGAGGGCTTCAAGATTTTTGGCCATCACTTCCTTGGGTTGGAGGCCAATCGCCACTGCTTGGGGTTCCAATTGCCGATTCAGAAAGACAAAATGGGGAATGCCATCCACATTAAATTGCTCAATTTCCGGTAGCCACTTAGTGTTGTCCACATTCAGCATGACGAAGTTCAGGCGATCGCGATATTGCGCCTTTAATTCCCCCAAATCCTTGGCCATCGAACGACAGGTGCTACACCAGTTGGCGTAAAACTCCAAAAGTGTCGGCTTGCCATTGACTTGAGCCTCCTCCCAAGGGGTGGCTTGGCGGGCTTGCTCGGCGAGGGTGAGGGGTTGATTGCTACTGCGCAGACCCGCCAATAGGGCAAGACTAATGAGAATGGCGACAACAGCAATCACAAAATTCCGTAACCGTTGACCACTGGCTGCCGTTGCTGCTCCCATAGGGCATTCCTTGCACGTCTCAACACGTTGATCCTAGCGGATTTTCTTCGCAAGAGTTGACCCATGTTGACGTACAGCGCTTTTCATGGAGATTGAACGGGCTTGAAAGGTTCAAACTTCTGTAGCACAAGCTCCTATCCGCTTTGTGTACCGTTATTTTATAAATGGGCTATACCTTTGCTATGATAGATATTCTGGAACTTGGGCGGTTAACTCAGTTGGTAGAGTATCTCGTTTACACCGAGGCTGTCGGGGGTTCGAGTCCCTCACCGCCCATCAAGGATTCCCTAAGACTCTTCGCTATCTTTAATCTGAGATTGCCGCTGCTGGCGTAACCATGTGGCTTCATCCAAGCTGTCTTTGGCCACGACGATGTACTCATTCTCTTGGCGATCGATAATTAAAATCTCCTGACCATGCTGGGGGGTGACCGTTGCCCAAGGGGGGAGCACTGCCGGCAGAATCAGCCGATTGCGATTGGCATCCAAAACACTCACTTGGCCAATACCAGTACCACTGCGGGGAATATGGGCAGAACTGACGTGGCCACTGCACCCCAGCAGGCGATCGCGACTGGTATCTTCACTAAACTGCGCAAAAATTTGCCCCAAAGGCCGTGAACACAGCCCCCCAATTGTTAGCGCCAACAGCAGTGCCGCGATCGCAATCACCCCAGACCACACCACCCCCGGCCAACTGCCACTCAGGGTGTAAAAGAGAACATTAAAAAACCAGCCCAGCACGCCCAAAAGGCTAAAGTCTAAGGCGAGCAAGAGAATGAGGGGCGCTCTCCCCACCCCCAACCAATGCAAAATTGTCAGAAATGAGATGCCCTCCTCTAGATCGACCTCCACTTCCAAGGGATCGGCATCTCCCTCTAGGTCGACCTCTTCAGCGCCCACATCGCCAAGGATCACCGTCAAAAAGAGCAAGACCCCCATGCCCAAGACAATCCAGTAGGGAGTGTGAATCAAGTGAAACAGCATTGCCTTAGTACATAAAGGGATTTTCAGGCTCAGGAATCGGCGTTATCGTCTCAGCAACCAATACCAATTGGCGGCGGTCGTTGAGGGTTTCTGTGGTCATCCGACCTTCAACGCGAAACCACTGATCCTGGGGATAGGCTTGGCGCGATCGCCCCAATTTCACGGGCAGTCCCACAGGATAGGCATCCGCTGCACAACAGGTAATGACAAAACGGGTGAGCGTGAGATAAGTCTCTGGCAGTTGGGGACTATGGACCGCAAATCCCTCAACGCGAGCGGGCAACCCCCTATAGGCATCGGGTTCGGGATAGACATCAAGGGTGCGAATCCAGTCAATGAGCGTGCGCTCCTCAGGCCGTTGATTGAGGCGAAAGGCCACTGGACTATTGCGGGTCACTGTCAAGCCATCCTCGAGACCGCGATGAATGGCGGTGGCACTATTGAAAGGACGAGGCGTAATCACCAACCCCACCACTGCCGCAACAATCAGAATACTGAGCGTCCAACGAGCCGGTAAGAGCGCAACATGCTGCACAGGTGTCACTCGCCCCCGCCACAACCGCCACCCTTGCCAACCACTCACAGTAACTAAAAGAAACCCAGCGGCGATCGCCAGTCCAAAGTAGTTGGGGTGAATCAGTAACCCCAGTCGCCCCTGCAACCAATATCGGAGAAACAACATTCCCCAGAGGAGGAGTGCCACAACCGTCCACCACTCTTGCTGTAGCCAGCGACGGCGCATCATCATGCGTTGGACACGCGGAGAATAGCGATTGGAGGCGCTAGAAAACATGGGGCGGTGGAAAATTCGCCATCCCTAAACATTCTAGGGGGAATCCTGCCACTGCGGACTTAGCTCACGAAAGTTAAAGAGGGTGGCCTTGGGATGACACTGGGCACAACCATCGAGGGTGACGGGCTGCGGCACCGCAACACGGGGATGGAGGATACGAAAGAAGGGCGATCGCCCGACGCGAAAGGGAATTTGGGCATCGTTGGGCAGGGGTCGAGAATAGGTGCGCAAATAGTTCCACAGGGGAACCAACTCTGGACGGGGAATGGGTTCGAGGGTTGCGCCGTAGTGATTGGTATCTTGAATCAGTACCTGCCATGCCTGAGTGGGCAATGTTTCCGGGGGGACTGCGAGATGACAACTGCCACAGCGCCGTAGATAGATTTGCGCTCCCAACTGGGCATTCAAGGGCAAAACATCGACGGTACCGCTCAAGTCTGGGGTGGCGATCGCTGCTAAGGCTGTACCCACTAGGGCACAGAGCATCAAAAGAACTGCCCCTACCCCCCAGCGCCAGTGTTGTCTAATCTTGGATATACTCAAGCCCTTCATCCAAACAAAACTGTGCCCGCATCAATTCACGACCGAGATAGGCCGCATGGTCAAACATCGTCACCAGTTGGCGATCCTTTTCAAAGAGTTCAATACACAACTCCTTGGCTGTTCGACCGCTGAGTACTAGATCGGGTTCCCGCGTTACTTTCCCTTTGGTGGGAATGGGTTCCCCCGTATCGGGATCCACCGCTAAGCCCTTCTCATTGATGTCATTGGGATAGTGTTTCATCCAGATCAGTTCTTGCGCAGGGTCAATGTAGATAATGAAATACCCTGCCGGATCGAGATGAATAAATCGCTGCGATAGCTTGTTGTCAAGCGCCGTGCGTTCTGCTTTGCTCAACGCCTATCTTTCCTCTAATGGATCCACCCTTTATTGTACGGCGAACTCGACTGGAATCTGCGGGCGGAGCCTTGAGTTTTGGGACATTCGCGTTATAATGAGAATTGTGCAAAAATTTCGGCTCAGTAGCTCAGTGGTTAGAGCAGGGGACTCATAAGCCCAAGGTCGCAGGTTCAAATCCCGCCTGAGCCACTCCCTATGACGATTCAAACTATACGGTTGCTGCCTCTAGCTCGACTTCTTCTAGCAAGTCATTCACGGGGAAGCGATCGAGGAGGTAGCGTGCCTGCTGGGCGCTTTGGCGTAGTTGGGGACTGGTGTGGGGCGCATGGGGAATCTGGGAAAGAAAATCGAGGGTGCGCCGCAGCAATCGCACAATATCGCCGGCATCGAGATTGGTTTCAGTGCACAATTCATTCCACGGCGTGCCCAAGGCCCACTGCTCTACCAAGCCAATGAGATCCCACTCGTACCAGAGGGGAAAGATGATGTGATGGCGACGCTGCACCTGAAACAGCCGACGGCGAATGGGGCTGAGGGCGGCCAAGCGTTCTTCCACCTCACTGGCAATGGGGTAGTTGCACCAACAGTCGGAACGGGGGGTTTCAGTCACTAGAGCTGCGATCGCTGCCGCCAAGAGATGGGGGGGCAAGTCATCGAATTCGCCAGAGGCTAAGGCTAGGGCCAACCACAGTTCATTTTCGCCCCGCAGGGCAGCGGCCATTTCCCCAAGGGGGGTGGGGGTTAGGTCGTTGAGGCCACCAAAGTCCTGCAGGGCAGCAATGAGGGCAAGAAATTGCTCCCAGTGGCGTTGGGACTGTTGCTGGAGCTTGTGCTGGCGATCGCGCAGTTCCGTTTGTAGCCGTTCTTCGCGACGAACTAAGCGCAGCAGCGAATGGACATTTTGCGGCAGACTGGCTTGGAGTTGCGTGAGTTTGGCCTCAAGGTCAGCGATTTTAGCGGCTTGGGCAGCCACTTCTGGCGCGGCTAAGACAGGTGGCAGATCCGGGAGGGTACCGAGGTAGTGATTCGCCTCATTGCAGGGATAACTTTCCCCTAGACGCAGTTTCATTGCCTCTGGGGGCGGGGGGAGATTGCTACAGGGGGGGCGATCGGGATAGACAGCCAAAATATCATCAATGTCAACGACCCGAAAGCGACCATCGGCCGCAAGACACAGCCAGTGGGGCAACTGCCCGGAACCAGCAACGAGCTGACAGAGGATGGCGGCTAAGGGGGGATGATCCCGCAGGGGGGATTTGATATGGAGCCATGTCCCCGGCGGCACTGCCATCATAAAGGGGAGGAGTTCTTGGGCACGTTCCTGCTCCGCCTGCTGTTCGAGGATTTTCACGAGGCGTTGATCCTGCCGCAGCCGTTCCCGCAGCTTCTGATACTGTGCTAGTTGCTGCCGATCAATGCCTGTGAGGCGTTGTTGCACGGTTTGCAATTCCGTTTCCAGTTGGGCGATCGCCTGCCGCTGCGGGGTCAGTTGCAATGTGGCCAAATACTGCCCAAAACTGCACTCCACCAATTCCCGCGCTTCTTCGAGGGTGTGGCGTTGGAGCAGGTTCAAGACCATGCCATAGCTGGGGGTAAATTGGCTAATGAGGGGATCGGGGGCGGCGGTGGCCAAAAATGCCGCTTCATGGGCGCCCTCAAAGGGGGTTTGCAAGGTGACCACATGACCCACGGTATCCATGCCGCGGCGGCCGGCTCGTCCTGCCATTTGCAAAAATTCAGAGGCCGTCAGGAGGCGATGACCGCTGTCGGTGCGCTTCGAGAGGGTAGAAATCACAGTGGTGCGCGCGGGCATATTGATCCCTGCGGCCAGCGTTTCCGTAGCAAAGACGAGTTTGATTAGGCCTTCTTGAAAGAGGGTTTCCACAAGGGTTTTCACCACGGGTAGCACCCCGGCATGGTGAGCGGCAATCCCTTGGTAGAGGGGGGCAATCATTTCCGGGGCAACAATGTCCTGATGTTGTGCCAAAAAGGCCTCGACCCGCGCCGCTAGTGCTTGCTGTTCTGCCTTGGTGAGGAGATTCATGCCCAGGACCTCTTGAACCGCTTGGTCACAGCCGCGCCGGCTAAAGATAAAGTAAATGGCCGGCAGCATCTCCCGCTGTTGCAGTTGGCTGACCACGTAGCGGATGTTCAAAAAGTCCCGCTTGCCGCCGCGTCGCCGCAGTTCGGGCTGGCCGTGGAGCTTCGGGTTGAGGCGTTTGCGTTGGCCGTCCAAGAGGGGGAAGAGTCCCTTGCCATTGCAAAAGTAAAAGTGCAGCGGTATCGGTCGCCAGTCGGAGTAGATCAGTTCAGCATCCCCATGGACGGATTGAATCCAGTCGGTGAGTTGCTCGCCGTTGGCGATCGTGGCGGAGAGGGCCACCAGTTGAATTTCCTTGGGGCAGTAGATGATCGATTCTTCCCAAACGGTGCCCCGCTGGCGATCGTTCATGTAGTGGCATTCATCGAGCACCACCACTTCAACCCCCGCAAGGGAGGTACCCACTTCGCCAATGGGGGTGCCGTAGAGCATATTGCGGAAAATTTCCGTCGTCATCACCAGAATCGGGGCATCGCGGTTAATCGAGACATCCCCGGTCAAGAGGCCGACCTGCTCCGCGCCAAACTGCTGCTGAAAGTCACGCCACTTCTGGTTTGAGAGTGCCTTGAGGGGGGTGGTGTAAAAAACCCGCTGCTGCCGCGTCAGGGCGCGATGAATTGCATACTCACCAATGAGGGTTTTACCTGACCCCGTAGGAGCACAGACCACCACAGAGCGACCGGCATCAAGGGCAGCGATCGCCGCTTCTTGAAAGGCATCCAGTTCAAAGGGGAGTTGGGCAAGGAAGTCTGCTAGGGCCGGCGATCGCTCACTCATGGGGTAGGTGTCGGCTCCTGCTGCACCAGAACTTCACCCCTGAGGAGCCGTGCCGCCGCATCCAGTAATTGCTCCTCGAGATAGGGCTTCGTAAAGTAGCCCCGTGCCCCCAGTTGTGCGGCCATCTTGCGGTGGCGATCGGCGCCCCGTGAGGTCAGCATGGCGATCGGCAGATGGTTGAGTTTGGGATCCTTTTGAATGCGGGAGAGCAACTCCAAGCCATCCATGCGTGGCATCTCAATGTCACAGAAGACCAAGTCACAGGGCAAGCCCGAGCGCAGTTTTTCCCACGCATCTTGACCATCCCGTGCCTGCTCGACGCGGTAGCCTGCCCGCGTAAAGGTCATTGAGAGCAACTCCCGCACCGTAATCGAGTCGTCGATAATCAGCACCAAGGGTTCGGAGGCTTCCTCGGGTTCCGCAACATCCATGGTGTGACCAAAGCCACGCCAGTCGCGATCCATGCGTCCTAGGGACAGGTCAATAATTTCCAGCACGTCGGCGATCGCCATCGCGCGACCATCCCCTTGAACTGTGACTCCCGCTACCCCCACCGGCTTCGGCACCGGTCCAGACAACTGCTTAATCACGATTTCCTGTTCGCCGATGACCTGATCCACCTCCATGGCCACGAGATCATCGCCGCTGCGCAGCACAACAATTGAGACCATGCCATCGTCTTGACTGCTCCCGCCATAGACATTGCTGCGGCTAATATTGCGGCTGTACTTGAGCAAGTCCCCAAGTTTACGCACCGGCAGCAGGCGATCGTGCCACGAGAGGACACGCTGACCATCTTCTAGATTTTGGATGCGCTCTTGGGGAATATCCAGCATATCCTCCACACCGTCAATGGGGAAGGCAATGCGGCAGTGGTTATCAATGCAGCAGAGGGCTTTGGTAATACTCAGCGTCAGCGGCAAGCGGATCGTAAAGGTGGTGCCTTTGCCCACCGTAGAGTCAATGTTAATCGTGCCGCGAATGTCCTCCAGATTTTTGCGCACCACATCCATCCCCACACCGCGACCGGCAAGGGCATCGGCTTGATCTTTGGTGCTAAATCCCGACTGGAAGAGGAAGGCATAGACCTCTTGGCGCGATAGGTTGGGGGCATCCGCCTCCTTCAGGAGACCCTTCTCGATCGCCTTGCGTTTTACCCGTTCTGGGTCAATCCCCGCCCCATCGTCACTGACGGAGATAATCGCTTGACTTCCCTGATAGAACGCCCGCACGCGAATCAAGCCTTTTTCAGGTTTGCCCAATCGCCGCCGCTCTTCGGGGGGTTCAATACCGTGATAGACGGCGTTATTGATCAGGTGGGTCATCGGGTCAAAGAGCTTTTCGAGGATGCCCTTGTCAATGAGGGTATCTTCCCCTTCAATCTTCAGTTCCACCTGTTTGCCAATGGTACTGGCAACGCGGCGCACGGCACCCGGCAAGCGGACAGACATTTCACGGAAGGGCACCATTCGGGAGCGGCTCAACCCCTCTTGAACTTGGGTAGTGACTTGACGAAACTGCCGTGCCACCTGCTCCACTTCATCAACGACATATTGGATGTCATCGGCGGCCTCCCGCACCCGCACAATTCGCTCAATCACCTCCTGCGAGAGGGTGTGGAAGCCGGTAAAGCGATCCATTTCCAAGGCATCAAACTCGACCCCTGTGGCGTGGGTTCCCCGTTCCCCTTGGCCATTGGCTGCCCGTGCTGTCGTGACGCCCAACAGTGAACTCTCAAGGAGCGATCGCTCGTAGAGGTCTTGCATTTGTTGGCTGACATCCCCCAGTTGTTGGACTTGGTAGAGCAAGTTATCAAGAAACTGCCGCAGGCGTTCTTGGGTGTCTTCGAGGCTATTGCGGTTGACCACCAACTCCCCAACGAGGTTACTCAAGGTATCGAGGTGGCGTACAGGTACCCGCATGGTTTGCTCCACCAAGGAGCCACCTTTTGGCCCTGCCCCGGCTCGGCGAGGGGTGGCCGCCTTCGCACTACTCCCTGCGGGTTGGGGAATTAATTTCTCTAAATCGGCAAAACTATCATCAGCGGTGGCAGGGGCTGGGGTGGGTTGCCCCAAGAGTTGCTCGAGATCCTCAAAGGCCGCTGTAGGTGGTGCCGCCGTCTCTAAAAGCTGATCCAATTCATTGAATGTGGCAGCCTCGGCTGGAGTTGTACTCGTTGCACTTTGCTCAATCAACCCCTCCAATTCCTCTAGGACGCTTTCGGGGCTAGCAGGCACAGTGGCATCATTCACCAGTGCTTCCAGTTCTGCCATGCTGGCTGCTTCAGGGGAGAGGATAGAGTCCTCCACCAACCTTTCAGGTTCCGTCATGCCCGCAGCTTCAGGAGAGGCGAGAGATTCCTCGGCCAGGGCTTCAGATTCAGCAACGGTCGCAGCCTCAGGAGAGGTTAAGGAGGCTTCCATGAGGGATTCTAGCTCGGCAATGCTAGCAGTCTCAGGAGCGGGTACAATCTCCTCCACTAGTGCTTCGGGTTCAGCAATATTTGCCGCTGTGACTTCAGGCATACTTGGCTCAGCGATCGCCGGCGCCTCGGATGGCGTTTCTGCCCAAGGATCATCAGGGCTTGGCGGGGCAATAAATTCCGCGAGGGCTTCTTCCGCCGCATTATCTACGACCAAGTTTTCTAGGGCATCGTTGAGACCCGGCACCTCTTCGAGGAACTCAGCCACATCCTCAGCAACATCACTGAGAGCAGGGATCTCAAAGTCCTCTTCTAGGGGAAGCAGATCGGGAGCCTCAGTGGTTTCCACCTCACCCAAAAAGTCTTCTAGGGAAGCAACTGCCTCATCAAGAGCGGCCACCTCTGAGGGGGCTTCCTCGGTGAATTGTTCAAGGAATGCATCCAGACCAAGTTCGACGGGTTCTGCGGCTGCACTCTCCTCAAGAGGACGGTCAAGTGTCAAGGGCGCCTCAAGGGCCTCAGCCATACTTTCGGCGATCGCTGGCGGCGTGAGGTCATCGAGGGATGCTTCCTCCACCTCCGCAGAGACCAGCTCACCCGAGAGTTCTTCAATTTCATCGAGGATGGCATCAAGGCTGGGTTCTGCCTCAGGCAACTCCTCAGCAGCGGTCATGTTCAAAAAGTCGGAAATCTCCTCATCAAAGGCCGCTTCATCCCCCAGCCCTAAACTGGCCAAATCCTCCTCAAGGGTGTCCTCCAGCCAGTCCGTCGGCAGCGCTGTGGCATCACTAAAGATGTCACTCAATTCTTGGAAATCAGTCCCACTCTCCTCGCCAAAAACAGTGACACCATCGCCACCGCTGCTCATTGGCTCCATTGGCTCGGAAATCTCTTCTTCGGGCACCCTCACCTCTAGCGGAGCAACCTCAGAGGCCATTTCAAGGGGTTGCAGTGGTTCCTCAAGGGTGACGGGAGCTGATTCTAAGACCGCAGGCTCTGGCGCTTCTGGAACAACAGCCGGCGCTTCCTCAATCACAGGGGGCTGAAGCGCCACTAAACTGTCACTGGGACGAATCGCACTGCCTTGACCATTGAGCACCAAGTCGCGAGCCGCCATAATCTCTTTAATCACCACGGGTGCCAAGGCCGTGAGGGGCTGAGCTGTGTTACTCACCGCCTGTTGGGCGATCGCCAGCAATTCAACCCACTGGGGCAGCGCAAAGGTTTCCCCCAATTGACCCAAATTAGAACAGGCCGCCGCCAATTCTTGCCGCACTTGGGGCGAATCGGGCTGCTTAAAGAGTTGTAACATTGCCCGCAGGCGATCGGGCACCTCCGTTTGAAAGACTAAGCGGTAGCTGGAATCAACAACGGGTTGTACCGGCGGCTTAACGGGTTCGGCCACAGGGGGAGAAGGCGCAGCTACAGGGGGCGCCACCTCTGCTCCTTGGGTCAGGTGGCTCAAGTGGGCTTGCAGTTGATTGAAGACTGGCTCCACCCGATTCAGCGTTGCCGTTGCTGTCTCCTCCGTCAAACCAAAGGGGCCTTGCAATTCATCGAGGAGTTCCCGCAGCGCATCAAAGGCTTGCAAAAAGAGTTGCTCTAGGGTTTCATCTACCGTTACGGGGTGTTCCCGCAGAATTTTGAAGTAGTCCTCCAGCTTGTGGGCGGTGTGTTGAATGCTATGGAGTCCGAGCATAGCCGCTCCCCCTTTGACGGAGTGGGCTGCCCGAAACATTTCACTCATCGCCTCGGGGTCATTGACCACCTGCTGGAGATTCATCAAACTGTCTTCAATGGTGGTCAGGTGTTCCTGCGCCTCCTCAATGAAGTAGCCAAGAATGCGCTTTTGTTGATCGCTTTGCATAGCCCCCTCCCGGATTGCTTAGGCTTGATCTTCAGTATTTTCAACGCGGAACCGTTCCACCGATGCCTGCAAGTTGCGCGCCACACTCACTAGACCTTGCAACGAGTCAGACACCCGCTGTGCCTCCTGAGAGGTGGCCTGCGCTGTCAACTCAATAGATTGCATCACCTGAGCCATGGCTCGCGCCGATTCTGTTTGCTCGACCGTAGCGTTGGTAATCGAGCGCACAAGGGTATCAATTTGCGACGACACTTGGATGATGTCCTCAAGGGAGTGCTTGGCCTGTTCAGCCCGCTTCGTCCCCTCAATCACCTGCTGTGTCCCTTCTTCCATGGCGGTCATCACCGCGCCGGTTTCACTTTGAATTTGCAACACAATCTGCTCAATTTCTTTCGAGGCTTTGGCTGCGCGGTCTGCTAGTTGCCGCACCTCATCGGCGACCACCGCAAAACCCCGACCTGCTTCCCCAGCTCGTGCGGCCTCAATACTGGCGTTCAAGGCCAACAGGTTCGTGCGGTTGGCGATCGACGAGATCACACCGACAATCTTGGCAATCTCTTGGGAAGATTCCGCTAGGCGCTTCACCTTGCGGGTAGTCTCGGCCACCGTTTCCCGAATCTGCAAAATACCCGCCACTGTGCGTTCCACCGCCTCACCACCACGGAGGGCTGTTTCTGAAGCATTGCGTGCCACCTCATTAGCTTCTTGGGCACTTTCGGCCACCCGCTGAATGGCGTTGGTCATCATCTGCACCGAGTTCAGGGTGACCGCTAGCTCCTCCGCTTGCCGCAGAGCATCTGCTGAGAGACTACGGGCAAAGGTTTCGTTTTCTGCGGCACCGCGACTCACCTGCTGGGCGGCAATTTTCACCTGTTGCACAATCGTCCGCAGGTTGTGAATTGTCAGGTTAAAGGAGTCGGCCACTGCGCCGAGCACGTCCGCTGTCACTTCCGCTTGTACGGTCAGGTCACCGCGGGCGGCACCCTCCACATCATCGAGGAGTCGGATCACTTGGCGCTGTAAATCATCCCGCTGCCGTTCGTTTTCCTCTGCTTTTTTCTGGGCATCAGCAGTAATTTGCTGGATGGTATCCGTCATTTGGTTAAAGCTTTGTGCCAAGAGTCCCAGTTCATCGTTACTGGTGACCGGCACCCGCGCCGTCATATCACCAGCAATCACGGCATTACACTGTGCCTGCAAATCTGTACAGAAGCGCTTGATGCGGCTGACACTGCGCTGCCCCATGGCATAGACGGCCACCCCGGCGGTGAGACCAGCAGCAGTACCACTCACTAAAGGCGCAGGGCCGGGGGCACTAAAGCCTAAACTAACGGCACCCGCAGCCAAGGCGGAAAGGACACCGCTGGTTACGGCTGAGGTAATGTTTTGCTGGCCAAAGGAACTCGTGGCCGTTGAGGTTGCTGGGACTGTTCTAGCCACAGGACGAGGACTACGGGAAGGTGTTGGCGCAGTAGCCGCTGGTGCTGCAACGGGTACTTGCTCGGTAAAGGCTGACAGATCCTGACTTGCTGGAGGGGGTGGGGTTTCAGCGCGGCTAGCGGTGCTTTGGCTCAGGCTGAGGCTAAAATCGGCCAAGTCCTCAAGACTTTGCTGGCTGAGATCAAATTCATCCGGTAAAACTGCAAAGGTCTCGGTGCCGGCATCGGCCATCACGGTGGCATCTGAGCCAACAGCCCCCATGCCATGTACTTGAGGATTGGCAATGGTCATTTCATCATCAAATCCCGCACCGGAGAGATCTGCATTGCCAAAGGAGAGATCCTCTAGGTCAAAGTCGGCAATGGATTCAAAGGGTTCAGCACCACCAGAGCTCGCTTCCCCTTGCGCGATCGCTGGTGCCTCTGGCTCCCTAACGGTTTCACCTGCGGGAAACTCAGACATGGCGATCGTCTGCTCATCCTCAAAAGTAGCGGGGTCAAAGGCCTCAGGAGACAGGGGTTCTGCCACAATATCTGGGGCTTCAAAAGCCTCAGGGGAAGCTGAGAAGTCACCAAAGAGATCGTCTTCCTCCTCGGCTGCATCAGAAGAACCGAATTCGGGCTGCGGCAACAATTCAATGGCATCTGCCGCCTCATTGGTCAACAAATCACTGATACCAGCGGCAGAGGTAGAGACTTCAGGAACATTGGTCTCAACGGATTCCGTCAGATTTGGCAAGAGGCTCTCTTCAGAAATGCTGGCTGCTGGGGCTTCCTCAATATCGCCAAAGAGACTTTCTGCCGACATATTTGCCGCTGGGGATTCCTCAAGACCGGGAAAAAGGCTCTCTTCAGAAGCGTTGGCTTCTCCCGATTTTGTAAGCCCGCCAAAGAGAGTCTCTTCAGATACGGCTACTTCAGCAGCAAAGGGATCATCAAATGTTTCGAGGGAGGGGGACATCATTTCTTGCAACGGAGCCGCAGTACTTTCTGATGTCTCACCATCAAAAACAGGGCTGGCGGGTTCGGACGGGGTCAAAGGAGAACTTCCCATGAGCATTGTGACATCATCATCACTGATGGACTCTGTACCTAAGAGCTGCACGGATTCGCCAATGGGAATTTCTGGAATGTCCGCGACTGGCTCCTCCAAAGAGTTGGCCGAAAAGGCAAAGGGATCCTGAACCGCCGCCTCTTCGTCGAAGGGATTAAAGGCACCCTGTTCTAAACTGGCGCCAAATTCTTCCTCAATGCCGCCCACCTCAAGATCGTCAAAGGGGTTACTTGTCCCTAAATCGCTACCAAAGTCATCAAAGTGATCAAGACTCAATTCCTCTGAAGGGTTTGCGGCTTGGGGTTCCACAATGGGTGGCGTGGTTTGCAAAAAGGTATTGTCCCCCTGAAGTTGGGTGTGATCTCCTTGCAGGGTGGTATGGTATTCTTCGCCCCCGTTCTTGGCAGGTTCAGCAGCGGGAATCAAATCTTTAATCTTGGCAAGGCTCTCGTTGGCCAGATTGATCAATTCTGGATCCGTTGTGGCATTGAGAACCGCATGGTACTGCTCTTGAGCCTCGCTGTAGCGTTGTTGACAGCAGTAAATGTGCCCCCGCAGCAGCCGTAGGTTGGGATCGCCCGGTCGGGTGCCCACCAATTGGTCAGTGATTTTGGCCGCCTCTTCATAGTTGCCTTGCACATAAGCGGCAACCGCTTTTTGATATTCTTGGGTGTGTTGGGTGCTGCTGGATGCCATGGGCTTACTCCCAGAATGGATGATGACAAGGGGCAAAGAATTCTTAAGGACTACATCAAGGAAGCTTTAATTACAAAGTATGCGCCAATCCTTGGGAAAGATAGCACGGGGGTGTTAATTTTCCTAAAGTGACTGGTGTTGATGAGTTCCATGGTGACACTTGAGCACGAGTGTCCATTGAGATTCTACTTTTTCTAGTTTAGAGTCCCCAACGAGCACTGCGTAAAATGGCGAGGGGATCCAAAAGCTTAACAATGTCCTGTTGCTCGGCATCAAAAACCCATTCGCCACGGACAAAGGGAGCCATCTGATCGCTGACATGGGTCGCGCGCTTAATGGTGTCATTGTTGAGCCACTCCATGCCTCGGACTTGATGAACTGCTAGCCCTACCATTAACTCATCATCTTCAATGGCAATAATCGATAGCTCAGAGCGATCGGTATTCAAGGGGGTGTCATCGCCAAGAAACTTACCGGTATCCGCGACCCAAATCACCTGCCCCCGCAAGTTCAAAATCCCCAGTAGCAGATTGGAGGTATTGGGCACTGGCGTAATGCGATCGGGAGTCACGGCCACAACTTCGCGTACCCCAATAGCCGGTAGGGCTAGGGTATCACCGCTAGGGATGGTAAAGAGGATATGCAAATCCCCCTCTGGGGTTCTGAGGTCATCGATATTGCCACTTTCGATGGGGGCATTGGTTGCGAGTAAGTCTGAGCTACTAAACATTTTTTTAGCCTCGCAAGAGTTGCTTGATGGTGCCAACCAGTTCTTTGGGGTCAAAGGGCTTCGTAATGTACGCATCAGCCCCCTGTTTCATGCCCCAATAGCGATCAAACTCCTCACCTTTGGAGCTACAGATCACCACGGGAATGGATTGGGTGCGGGGGTCGGACTTAATTTGGCGACAGACTTCATACCCATTCATGCGGGGCATGACAATGTCGAGGACAACCACATCGGGCGTGCTCTGCTGCAATTGCTCCATTGCCTCGACACCATCGGTGGCAACGGTTACTTCAAAGCCTGTTTTCGCCAGCAATTCGCTGATCATTTCCCGCTGGGGTGGACTATCTTCGACAACTAAGACTTTACTCATAGGGGGTTACACGTAGAATTAAGGGTTTACTTTATATTCTAAAAGCCTAAGAGGTTGACAGGTTGATGATAGCTAACCTGCTAACGGGGCGTCTCAAGGCCTGATTTTGGTTCTAGCACGTCGCCAAAGGACTCGTCTGTTAAGGAGGTCACAGGTGGGGCTGCACCAATGTAATGGTGCGTAATTGTTAACAATTCTTGAGTTGAAAAGGGCTTGCTGAGGTAATCAGTGGCACCGGCCACTTTGGCGCGCAGGCGATCGCTCCAACCCACGAGGCTAGTCAGCATAATAATCGGCGTATAACGGAAGCGAGGGGTGTGTCGCAGAAGGGTGCAAAATTCGTAGCCATCCAATTCGGGCATGGCAATATCGAGGAAAATCAGGTCGGGGTTGAGTTGGAAAATGAGACTCAAGGCCGTTAAGGGGTGGGCGATCGCCGTCGCTTCATACCCTGCGGCTTGTAGGGTGGATTCAACCACTTGACGGACGGTGGCGGCATCATCCACACACACGACCCGGGGCGATCGCCGCCAAGAGAGGGGGGGAAAGGTACGGGTGTGGCCATTGGTTCCCCAAGAACTGACTTGTAAGTACCCTTGATGGAGATAGGGCAGCAGGAGTTTGCCCACCGTCACGCCATCTCGTCCCAGTTGCCGACTCAGACGGCGCAAGGTGATCCGCTCGCGCACGAAGGGTTCCAGTTGGCGAAACCACTGATCCGCTGGATCGTTGCCTGTGGGTTTAATATCCGTCAGTTCGAGGGATTGATCAAGGGAACGCAACTCTGGATGCAGTTTTTTCCATTCCCGCAGATGACTCAGGCTGTCATTGAGCAGCATTGTCAGGGAGAGATTGTGCCATTGGGGGGTGAGGGGACTCGCACTATAAAACTTGAACCAAGCGCGATTGAGGCTAACAACGTCAAAGAGACTTTCCCGCAGCAGCGCCCGCCACACGCTATGGATTTGATTGAGCTTGCAGTGATCGAGGAGCCACCACAGGCATTCGTATTCCACCCAACTGGCACCAGCTTTGCTTTCGATGAAGCTATCGGGACTCGGCCAAGGAATGCCCTGCCCATAGAGCAGATCCTGCAACCGCTCTAAACTGTGGCTGTGGCGATCGGCAATATACACTAAGTGGCCATGAGTCAAAAAGAGAAGCCACGTCTGACCGGCATCATCTTCGAGGTAGAGTTCCCCGGTGCGCTGGCCAAGGGCAAGGGTTTGGCACAGCGTGTAAATATCCGTATCGTTGAGGCATCCTTCCATGGCGCTATTATAGCGATCGCCAGCGGGCTGACCGCGACACCGGATAGTCAGTCTCAGTTAGCGCTGGGTATAGCTAGAGAGCAATTGCACCAGTTGCTTCACAAGGGCTTCCTGATCGCGATTGATCTGGGGAAAGTTAAAGTCATCGCGAATATGAACCTCAAAGCCCGGCACCACCTCAATGCGCTTCCAAGATTCTGGTTGCGGTGAATGGCTCGGGGGCGGTACCTCGCGGCGGCTGACACTGGGACTGACGCGCATGGGTTCCCCATAGCGATGCTCGGAGCGGTCTTGTACCTGTTGCAAAAAGGCCAAAGCTGGGTTGATCGGGGGTGGATTCAATTGCAGATGAACCCCTTGCTCAAGGAGTGCCCGCAGTTCTGGGGTGCTCATGCGATACACCAGCTTGTAAATGGCACCTGCGGTATAGCCCTCCATCAACAGCCGCCGCACCACCAGCAATTGCACCAGGTGGCGATAGCCGTAGCGCCCTTCGCGGCCAATGCGAGCGGGACGGTCAATCAATTTGCAGGAGGTGTAATGGCGCACCAGACGCGGGTTGACCTCTTCCAAAACACGGTTTTTGGAATCCTCCTGGGGGAGGTGCTGGGGTAAGAGTTCGTTGGCGATTTCCACCAACTCATCTAATGACCATTGATCCTGAACGTGGATGAAATCTTGAATTGTTGCCATGATGAACAAACACAGCCTTTTTTGAACGAAAAAACAAAGAAGTCAGTTAGAGAGGAATTTCCCTGTCCCAGATAGAGCGCAAGGGCGCCCCTAGAGCAGGAGTGAAACTATATTATCGTATTTTTTTGGTTCTGTATCATTTTGGGTCTCATGTAGTCTTACAATTATCAAGGAAAGTAAACACCTGAATATTACAAGGCTACAGAGAATTCAACGCAACGCGAAGCTGCATTGTGACACCAAAACAATTTATTTGATGCTAGCATACAGCGTTTGGTGTTGAGTGAAGTTGTCCCAAAAATTACTGGGATTTTTGTGTTGTCAAGCAATTTGTTGCAGAATTGTTACAAATTCAGGATAGGAGACGGCTGCCGCACTGGCGTTGTGAATGTGGCTGGTTCCTGTGGCATTGAGGGCAGCGATCGCCAGACTCATGGCCATGCGATGATCGCCGTAGGTTTCCACATGGGTGCCTTGCAGGGGTACGCCCCCCTGAATATCGAGGCCATCACTGAGTTCAGTGACCTTAGCGCCCATTTTTTGCAATTCTGTGGCCACGGCCTTGAGGCGATCGCTCTCCTTCACCCGTAGTTCTGCTGCATCGCGAATTTCGGTGATCCCTTCAGCAAAGGCAGCAGCCACAGCCAAAATCGGAATCTCATCAATCAAGCGAGGAATCAATTCACCGCCAATACGGGTTCCCTGCAGCCTCGCCGATCGCACCCGCAGATCTGCCACTGGTTCGCCTGTGACGAGCCGCTCATTTTCAAGGGTAATCTCGGCCCCCATTGCCCAAAGCACATCGAGAATGCCGGTGCGGGTGGGGTTAACTCCCACATTGGTCAGCACTAATTCTGAATCAGGGGTAATGGAGGCTGCCACCAACCAAAAGGCGGCTGAACTGATGTCGCCGGGCACAATCACCTTCTGACCCTTTAAGACCGCAGGTCCTTCAAGACTCACCGTACAGGTGGCCTCATCCACGCTCAAACAGGCACCAAAGGCCTGAAGCATACGTTCACTGTGATCTCGTGAGCGGTGGGGTTCGCGAATAATGGTGGTGCCTTCGGTGTGGAGGGCGGCGAGCAATAGCGCTGATTTCACCTGAGCGGAGGCAATGGGACTGGAGTAGGTGATTGGCTCTAAGGGCTGCCCCAAAACGGCCAAGGGGGCACGGCTGTGGTGTTGACGCCCCCAAATCTGGGCACCCATCTGCATCAAGGGTGTGACGACCCGTGCCATGGGGCGCGATCGCAATGAGGCATCCCCAGTCATCGTAAAAAAGCGACCTGTTTGCGCTGCCAATACCCCCAACAACAACCGCATCGTTGTACCAGAATTGCCGGCATTCAGGACATCCACGGGTTCTTGGAGATGGCCAATTCCCAAGCCTTGAACCGTGACTGCTGTGGCATTGAGATCTGAAATCTCGGCACCAAGGGCACGAAAACAGGCGGCGGTACTACAGGTATCTTCACCCACGAGCAGGCCTTCAATATGGGTAGTGCCCTCTGCCATTGCCCCCAACATCAGGGCACGGTGGGAAATGGATTTATCTCCCGGTACCTGGAGGGTGCCCTGCAGGGGATGGCCATCGGCCTGAATTTGCCAAGTGTCGTCGGATGTAATCTGAATCACCGCCATGGGACATTTGGATAAAACCGCGTTCTCGATTGTCCCACGTCTGTTGCGCTATAGCTCCATTGAGCGCTTCAGTTCCTCAAGGGCAGTTTGCAGTTCCAAGCGGCGAAACTCAGCTTCAATTGGGTCATTCAGGTCACTGGTCATGCGTGGTGGCGGTGGGGGCGGTGGGGGCGGCGCACTGGCACTAGGCACACGGTTCATGATTTCTCGCCGGCGATCGCGAATCTTTTGCAGTAGCTGCTGTGTCACGGAAATTTGATTGAGGGCGTCGAGGCGTTGCGTCCACAATTGTTCCCCCCGTTGGCGCAATTCTGCCTCCCGTTGTCGGGCCAATTCCACAAGGTCGGGGCGTTGAGCTGTCATCGCCGTTTGGATGCGATCGCGCCAGCGGCGAATCTCGGAAACAAGGCCTAAAATTTGCTGTTCGCAGGTATTGACTTCCTGTTGCAACCGCAGTAATCGCTCTTGGGTTTCCCGTTCTTGATCCTCTAGCTCAAGGAGCAGTAGATTGAGTTCAAGCTGCGGATTGGCACGAATAAAGTCCTCGAGTTTTTGCTCTAGGAATGCATTCAAGTCGCGGAAAAAGCTCATGAGTGCCCCTTTTTTTAAAAACTTTGGCCAACGGTGAGGGAGCGCACTTCCCCTTGACGCCGTAGCACCGCCCGCTGATTTTGAATCTGTACCAGTTGCCAGCCGTCGTTGCCAATTGTATCGCCCACACTCAAGCGCAGTGTTTGGCCATTGCTTTGAAAAAGAGCCACTGAGCGATCGCCCAGTTCTAAGATGCCCACCAAGGTATGCTGCGGCGGTGCGGGTGCAGGGGATGGCGGGGTGGGTGTGGGGGCAGGGCTAGGGGCTGTGACTGTAGGTAAATTGGGCAGGGTCACCGTTGGCGCGCTGGGGGCTTGGTAGACGGGAACGTAAATGCGTTCAACCGTCGGGGTGGGGGTTGAGGGGGTGGGAACCGAATTGCTGGCGATCGCCGGCGGCGAAGGGGTTGGGGTGGCGGCCTGTTGACTGAGGAGTTGAAGGGAGGTTTGCAGATACTCAGCGAAGGCCATATCGGCAGGGCTGGTGGTTGTGGTCACCGCACCCTCAGGGGCAACTGCGACCGGTTGGCGATTCAGACTGATCCAAAGGCCAACTCCTAGGACAAAGGAGGCAATGCCAACCCCCATCAAAAAGCGATCGCCCCAAGAAAAGGCCTGCTGCGGTTGAGATCGGTGCAGCCAGCGAGAAGGTTCCGCCGGCGGTGGAGGGGGAGGAGGTGTCGTTGCTTCAAAAGGGACAAGGAGGGAAGGTTCCGGTTCTAAGACCGCTGCTAGGGATTCTGGCTCATTGAGGTCGGCCTCCACAGCGGCAAAGACTTCATCCAGCAAGCGATTGGCTTGGACATCTGTCAGACAGGTTTCCATGGTATAGGGGTCTGTCCTCTGCGGATCATCGCTCCGTGTCATCACCCATGCCTCACAATGATCACCAAAAACGCCCAACCTTGCCTATTTTGTTTACGATGGATGACTAAATTCTATGCAATCCCTATCCTATTGGCCACCACTGCCGCTGCACTCTGGCGTGATCCACACGGTCTTTACTGCCTATGTCCAACGCTGGGGGTGCCTCTACCCTTGGCAACCGCAAACCAGCCATGTTTTCCATGGGGCGGAGGGCGTGCCCCTGTACGGTGAGGGGTATCGGGTTGGCCAAGCACGCGGAACCATCATTGCCACCTACGGCATTACGGGTGATCTCAAGAATCAATGGTACTTGCATACCCTTGCCCATTGGGCGATCGCCCGCCGCTTTGATGTGGTGCTTTTCGACTGGCGTGCCCATGGCCGCAGTGCTGAACTTTCTCCGGCGTTGACCAGTGATGGGCTTTACGAAGGCCAAGACTTTGTGGCGATCGCCCAACAGTGTCAAGAACTGGGCTATACCCCTCCCTACTGGTTTGTTGGCTATTCCTTGGGGGGTCAGTTAGCCCTTTGGGGGGCGTGGTATGCCCAACAGCAATGGACAAAAGACATTGGGGGGGCGGCTGTGATTTGCCCCAACCTTGACTCCAACCGTTCCCTCGCCCACCTTGGCACAACCTTTTGGGGACGGCAATTTGAACGCGCCATCAGCCGTCAACTCCGACACTTGGCTTACTACCTCCATCGCCTTCATCCTCAGATGTTTGATCTCAACACCGTTGCCCAGATTGACACCATTGCCGGTTTTGATGCCGCCCTCGTCATTGACCGCCTTGGCTTTGGCAGTGTGGCCGAGTATTACGCTGCCAGTAGTCCCTTGCCACTGTTGCCGCAACTGACAATACCCGTATGGATTCTCTATGCCGCCGATGATCCCCTATTTGATCCCTGTCTGGTGCCAGAACTCCTAGCCATTGCCGAGGCGAACCCTGCCCTCACCCTGCTGATGACAGAGCAAGGGGGTCACGTGGGCTTTACCAGCGATCGCAAGTGTCAACGCCTCTGGGGCGATCCCGACTACTGCTGGGGGATTCATCGGCTCTTGGACTGGCTAGGGCAGCAACCTAGATAACCCACGAAAGTATAAAGGCGGCACCCGGATTCGAACCGGGGGATAAAGGTTTTGCAGACCTCTGCCTTACCACTTGGCTATGCCGCCCTATTTGGCGATTTCTCATTATAGCCGATAGCGCTCTTCCCATCCTTGATTGTTTTAGCTTACTGACCAGATTGCTCAAGGTAACGCTGAATCGCTTCCCGGGTCACTGCCGCCAGAGACATGCCCTTGGCTGCTGCTAATTCCTTGAGTTGCTGGTATTGATCAGCCCGCACATCCACACGATAGCGCTTCGTTGTGGCTGTGGGAACGTAATTCGCGGCAAATTCTCGCAAGGCCGCAAAACCAACCCGATGGCAAAAATCACCAAAGGATTCTCCCTGCTGTCGGCGATCGCGATAAAAAACTAGCAATGGCTCTAGGGCTGTTTCCAGTTCGGCAATCGGTAACCGCTCAATATAGACCTCCGCTAAGCGGGTTTGATCGGGACTCCCCCCCAACCAAGTCTGATAGGCGCCGGGGACAATGCCAACAAAGCCCAATTCCGCTAAGTAGGGGCGGGCACAGCCATTGGGGCACCCCGTCATCCGAATCACAAAGTGCTCCTCTTGGAGTCCCAGCCGATCCATGAGGCGACGAATCCGCTCCAGTACCCCCGGAATTGCCCGTTCCGATTCAGTAATGGCTAAGCCACAGGTAGGCAACGCCGGGCAGGCCATGCTATAGCGTTCGAGGGGATCAATGGCATTGACATCACGCACCCCGTGCTGCTCAAGGATGTGCTGAATTGCATCCTGTTGATCGGGAGAGACATCACACAGGAGCAGATTTTGGTGAGGCGTGACCCGCAGGGGGAGCTGAAAGTCCTTGACGATTTTCTTGAGGGCCGACTTGAGTTTGAAGTTCCCCTGATCAAGGATGCGGCCATTGGCAATGGAGAGGCCATAGAAGAATTTGCCATCTCCTTGGGGGTGCCAGCCCAAAAAGTCCTGATAGCGCCACGGCGGCAGCGGGCGAAAGGGTTCGAGGGGCTTGCCAAAGTATTCTTCCACCTTGGCCTTGAATTTTTCGACTCCCCAATCGTGGATCAGGTATTTCAAACGGGCGTGGCGCCGATTATAGCGATCGCCATAGTCCCGCTGGGTGGCCACGATCGCCTTCACCGCCTCATAGACATCTGCCGCGCGGACAAAGCCAATTTCATCAGCCATGCGGGCAAAGGTTTCTTCTTTGTTGTGGGTGCGCCCCAAACCACCACCAGCATAGATATTGAAGCCCTCAAGATGGCCTTGGGCATCTGTAATCACCACCAGTGTCAAATCTTGGGAGAAGAGATCTACGGAGTTATCCCCCGGCACCGTGACACAGCACTTAAATTTGCGGGGCATATAGTGATCGCCATAGATTGGCTCTTCGTTATTGGCGAAGATCGTGCCATTGCCATTGCGCTGCCGTGCCGCCTTTACATCGGGGTGCTCTTCGGCGGAGATCACCTTTTCACCATCGAGCCAAATCTCGTAGTAGGCACCGGTTTGTGGGGTCAGCAGATCGGCAATGCGGTGGGCATACTCATAGGCAAGGGCATATTCCAGGCGATCGCGAAAGGGGGCGGGTGGCGCCATGACATTGCGGTTCAAATCACCGCAGGCGCCCAATGTGGATCCCATGCTGCGGACAATGGCGGCGATCGCTGCTTTCAGATTCTTCTTGAGAATGCCGTGCAACTGGAATCCTTGCCGCGTTGTTGCCCGCAGGGTGTGGTTGCCATACTCATCCGCCAAGCGATCCAAGGTTAAATAGAGCTGCGGCGGAATATACCCTCCTGGACTGCGGGTGCGCAGCATGAACTGGTAGTCTTTTTCCTGCCCTTTGACGCGGTTATCGCGGTTGTCCTGCTGATAGGAGCCGTGGAACTTGAGGATCTGCACCCCCGCTTCGCTAAAATGATTGGTTGGTTCTAGCAGTTCTGTGGCTAGGGGTTCTCGCAGATGTTGGCTCCGTTCCTTGAGAGCCTCAATTTTTGAGCGTTTCAGGGCAGCATCAGCAGAGGGGGGCGAAGCAACCATAGTGTTCTTTTTTCCAGCAGGTGAAAGTAACTAAAATGACGACAGCCAAAAGTCCCTAATCTTGATCGGGAAAGTGAGCTATCTCATTTTAGCGAACCTGTGGAACGATTAACAGGAGGGTTCTTCCTTGGAGGCACAGTCCTTTTGCCAGCAGCGTTCGAGGTAAGCATCGTAATACTGCCGCCAGAACCGTTTGGGATTGAGGGTAAAGCCCGGACTAAATAGCCGTTGGTTCAAATACTGCCACAGGGGAAAGGCGAGGACACGACGCGTAGCCATAAGCACACCGTGAGCGTGAGCGATTCAAAAACTTCAACTTACCTTGATCATAGACGAGGGTTCTGGGGGGCAAGAGTCTCTGCCAAGTTTCTTAACGCGCGAGAAACCGTCCGAGGGGCGAAAAATGTTAAAATCTGTAAAGTTTTCTGGGATCACTGATGCGGGTTGTCATTGTTGGTGCAGGGTTAGCTGGCTTAGCCGCCGCAGTGGATTTGGTGGATGCCGGTCACAGTGTTGAAATCTATGAATCCCGTCCCTTTGTGGGGGGCAAAGTCAGCAGTTGGCAAGATGCCGATGGAAACCACATTGAGATGGGGCTGCATGTTTTCTTTTACAACTACGCCAATCTCTTTGAACTGATGACCAAGGTGGGGGCGATCGCCAACCTACTGCCCAAGGAACATACCCACACCTTTATTAATCGCGGTGGTCAGGTGGGAGAACTGGATTTTCGCTTTCCCTTGGGTGCCCCCTTCAACGGTCTCAAGGCCTTCTTCACCACCAGTCAACTCTCTGCTGCCGATAAATTCTTTAATGCCATTGCCCTTGGCACGAGTCCTGTGGTGCGGGGTCTGGTGGACTACGAGGGGGCAATGCGCCAAATCCGCGCCTTAGATCAGGTCAGTTTTGCGGAGTGGTTTCGGCGGCATGGCGGTTCAGAAAATAGCCTCAAGCGCCTTTGGAATCCCATTTCCTACGCCTTGGGCTTTATTGATACCGAGCACATGTCCGCTCGCTGTATGCTGACGATCTTTATGATGTTTGCCGCCAAAACAACTGCCTCACGGCTCAATATGCTCAAGGGATCACCGGCAGAATACCTGCTCAAACCCTTGGTGAACTACATTGAAGCACGGGGGGCTAAGATTCATCTACGGCGACGGGTGAAGGAAATTCTCTTTCGCGGCGAGGATCCTAGCACTTGGCAGGTGGAAGGGTTGGTGATTCCCCTAGGCGAAGAACTAGAAACAGTTACAGCGGATGCCTATCTATGTGCCTGTGATGTGCCGGGGATTCAACGCCTGATTCCAGAAGCATGGCGATCGCACCCGACCTTTGACAACATCTTTAAGCTCGAGGCCGTGCCTGTGGCCACGGTACAACTGCGATTTGATGGCTGGGTTACGGAACTGCAAGACCCCAGTAAGCAAAAACAGGTGGCGGCAACGGGTATTGATAACCTGCTCTACACTGCCGATGCTGACTTTTCCTGCTTTGCGGATCTGGCCCTCACTAGTCCAGCGGACTACTATCGCGAAGGTCAAGGCTCCTTACTGCAAGTGGTGCTTACTCCCGGTGATCCCTTCATCAAAGCCAGCAATGAAGAAATTGCCCAACATGTGCTGCGCCAAGTCCATGAACTTTTCCCCTCGTCGCGCCATCTGAACATGACATGGTACAGTGTCGTCAAATTAGCGCAGTCCCTCTATCGCGAAGCCCCCGGCATGGATCCCTATCGTCCGCCCCAAAAAACACCCGTTCCTAACTTTTACTTGGCGGGCAGCTATACGCAGCAGGACTACATTGACAGTATGGAGGGCGCGACAATGTCCGGACGACAAGCCGCCCAAGCGATTTTGGCAGGAGGTCATGGATGAGTTGGTTAGAGCATACGGTTCAGATTGAAGTGGCAGCCGATGTCGATCGCGTCTGGGCACTGTGGTCGGATCTGGAGAAAATGCCCCTGTGGATGAAGTGGATTGAATCTGTGGTCATCACTGAAGAAGACCCTACCCTATCGCGCTGGACATTGGCTACGGGCAACTGGCACTTTAGCTGGCGATCGCGCATTTGCCGCCAAGTGAAGCACCAAATGATTCAGTGGGAGTCCGTGGATGGGCTGCCTAATCGGGGTGCAATTCGCTTTTACGATCGCCAAGACAGCACCATTGTCAAGCTGTCGGTCTCCTATGCCATTCCGGGAATTTTGGGACAAATGATGGATCGCCTTTTCCTTGGCCGCGTAGTTGAAAGTACATTGCAAGCAGATCTCGAACGCTTTCGTGAATATGCCCAACAGATGCAGCCCACACAGGTTTCCTGAGGTTGACTCAAAGTTGGGATAGACCAAAAGAGATCGCGATCGCCAGCAGGGCTGCACCGGGAAACGTGAGTACCCATGCCATGAAAATTTGCGCCCACACTTGCCAGTTCACTTCCCCTTGATGGCGATAGCCAGCACCCGTAATCGCACCCACCACGACTTGTGTCGTACTGACGGGAAAGCCCACCAGACTTGCGGCTCCCACGGTCAAGGCGGCACTGAGATTCGCTAAGCAGCCACTCACAGGGTCAAGGGGTGTAATTTTCTCCCCCGTGGTGCGGATAATGCGTTCGCCGCCGCCATAGGTACCGATCGCGATCGCCAAGGCACAGGCAGCCATCACCCAGAAGGGCACACCCGCATCCGGTGACAGTTGTCCCCAACTCACAAGGGCAAGGGTGATCACCCCCATGGTTTTCTGGGCATCGTTGGCACCGTGGGCAACGGCCATCAATGTTCCGGAGAGAATCTGCAACCGTTGCCAGTGCTCTGGGGGAATGTCTTGGGATTGCCGCCATTTCTCGACAAGCGTCATGAAACTCAGGCCAATGGCGATCGCCACCAAGGGGGACACGACCATGGGAATCACCACCGCCTCAACAATCCCCTGCCAATAGATGATTTGTGGTGACACTTGAAAGAGGGCTGCCCCCACCAAGCCACCAATGAGGGCATGGGAAGAACTACTGGGTAAACCCCAATACCAAGTGAGCAAATTCCAGCCCATCGCGCCGAGGAGTGCGGCACTAATGACGCCAAACCAATGGGCACCCAAGGCACTGCTGTTGAGAATGCCGGCTTCAATTGTTAGCGCCACCCGCGTACTCAAGAAGGCACCACCAAAATTAGCGACAGCAGCAAAGATGAGCGCCGATCGCAGGGAAAGGGCACGGGTGGCCACCACCGTTGCAATGGCATTGGCGGCATCATGGAAGCCATTGGTGACATCAAAAAGGAGGGCGATCGCAATCAACCCCCCCTTGAAATCAATGGCCATGCCCTAGGCAGAGGCACTCACTTGATCTTTGTCCTTGGCGAGGAATTTCTCCAGTTCAGCAAGGGCGTCGGCATCGACCTTCGTTTGCATGGGGCAGAACTTCGGCCCGCACATGGAGCAAAACTCAGCCGTTTTATAGATATCTGCCGGTAGGGTTTCGTCGTGGTATTCCCGTGCCCGATCCGGATCGAGAGCCAGTTCAAATTGGCGGTTCCAGTCAAAGTTATACCGTGCCCGCGACAGTTCATCATCGCGATCGCGCGCCCCCGGACGATGACGGGCAATATCCGCTGCGTGAGCCGCAATTTTGTAGGCAATCAAGCCATTGCGCACATCTTCAGCATTGGGTAAGCCAAGGTGCTCTTTGGGGGTCACATAGCAAAGCATGGCCGTGCCATACCAACCCGCCATCGCCGCGCCAATGGCACTGGTAATGTGGTCATAGCCGGGGGCAATATCCGTGACCAAGGGCCCAAGGACATAGAAAGGAGCTTCAGAGCATTCTTCCATCTGCTTGCGCACATTGAATTCAATTTGATCCATGGGCACGTGGCCGGGGCCTTCCACCATCACTTGGACATCGTGTTCCCAAGCCTTGCGGGTGAGTTGACCGAGGGTTTTCAATTCCGCCAATTGAGCTTCATCAGAGGCATCATGGAGACACCCCGGCCGCAACGAGTCCCCTAAGGAGAAGGAAACATCGTATTTTTTGAAGATCTCAATAATGTCGCGGAAGTGGGTGTAGAGGGGATTTTGCTTGTGGTGATACAGCATCCACTTGGCGAGAATGCCGCCGCCGCGCGACACAATTCCCGTGATGCGGTTTTTCACCAAGGGCAGATATTCAATGAGAATCCCCGCATGGATCGTCATGTAGTCCACCCCCTGCTGGGCGTGCTTTTCAATGACATGGAGAAAGTCATCGGGGGTAAGCCGCTCAACGCTACCGTGGACGCTTTCAAGGGCTTGATAGACGGGCACCGTTCCAATGGGCACGGGTGAGGCATTAATAATGGCGGTGCGAATGGCATCAAGGTCACCCCCCCCGGTGGAGAGATCCATCACCGTATCGGCACCATACTTCACTGCGAGACGCAGTTTGGCCAATTCTTCCTCGAGGTTTGAGGAGTTAGGAGAGGCACCAATGTTGGCATTGACTTTGCACTTGGCAGCAATCCCGATCGCCATCGGCTCGAGGTTGGGGTGATTGATATTGGCGGGAATAATCATCCGCCCACGGGCGACCTCATCGCGAATCAATTCCGCAGGTAGGTTTTCCCGCCGTGCCACATAGTGCATTTCTTCGGTGATAATCCCTTGGCGGGCATAATGCATTTGGGTGACATTGTCGTGCCCCTTACGGGCAGCAATCCATTCGCTACGCACCATTGATAGAATCCTCTCTAGACAGCTTCCCTGCGCCAGCATGATCTGGTTCAGGTTCTAAGGGTTTGCTCTCAGCCTGCTCTGACCGCAGACACCCCTAGCATGTCGTTCATTCTACCACTTTGCCCTTGGGGGGGTGGGGATCAGTCTAAAACGTCAATGCGTACAGGCCCGACACCGGCACCAATGAGGCCAATGGCAGCCGCAGCGCCCCGCGAGAGGTCAATTTCCCGTCCCCCCGTAAAAGGCCCGCGATCGTTAATGCGCACCACTACTGAGCGGCCATTCTGGAGATTGGTCACCCGTACCCGTGTCCCAAAGGGCAGTGTGCGATGAGCCGCCGTCAGGGCATCCTGATCAAATCGCTCGCCATTGGCAGTGCGGGCACCATGGAAGCCGGGGCCATACCACGAGGCAATACCCGTCAACTGCATCCGAATTGGTCCCATGGCCACAACGGTATTTGGGCTACCCTCTACGCTGGTTAGGGCAGGGGCATTCCCCAGTTGGCGGCGGATCAGGTTAGTAATGCGCAGGGCGTTTTCATCATTGCGTTGTGAACTATTGGGAAGCGTGACTTGATGGTTCAGAGTCAGGAGAGGTTCTTTGTCAGCGTAGATGCGATAGTTCTGTTGTTGGGCATCCCAACCCACGCGCACAAGGTTGGCATCAAAGCCCTGTTCGTGGAGCTGATTGAGGCGAGCGGTGAGAAGGGTTGCCTGTTGGGCTGCTTCTGAGAGGGTGGTTTGCTCTGGCATTGCGGCGCCGTTGGCGGCAGCGACTTTGACGCCCTCTGTGGCTGCTACCCGTTGACCCAAGAAGGTGAGTACGGGAATCCCCCGCAAATAGACGGTTACGGCTTCGCGGCCTTGCTGTTGGTGACGATGGAGACTGGCGATCGCCCGTGTGGTGGTGGGGGCGGTGGATTGGCGTTCCCCGACTTTTGTGGCAACGACGGGGGAAGAGGGGGCTGAACCTGACTCTATGGCTGGTGTGGTTGTGGTTGCACGGCTACTGGAAAGGATTCCCAACACAGCCAAGGTGGTTGTTGTCAGACCCACATAAAGCGTTTTTTTCATAGGCGTCCGTTAAAAAGGGCATCCATACGGCTGGACAGTAGGGCACCAACATCACACAGGGGTTACCCCTACTGGTGCCGCGTTCGCTCTCATCGCGGAACTGTTTCAACCTACCACGAAGGCCTAGAATCAAGCATCAGGAGCATTTTGTTCATTACAAACATTTTGAAAAAGAATAAAAAAGCGCTGAAGGCGGTGAAACCTACGCAGACTGGCATATTAACGGAATTTACGGTTGGCGAAAGAAAATAAGAAAATTTTATAAACTTTTAACAAATCGTTTTTAATTTCTGAAGATTTCTGTGACTCAGATCACCGAAAATAAAAATTTATCTAAAAGAGAAAATTTGCTTTTTGTGACCTTTTCTGTGTGCCATAGGACGATTTCTCACCCAATTTTGTTTCCCGTTTTACCCCTGTTGGGATGCGCCTCTAGCCACTTCATAAAGTGCATTGCCCAAGGAATGGCTCTCTCCTCTAGCGCATAAAACGGGGATATAGTCCGTAGGGAGCCGAACCATGGAAGATAGGGATGACTTGCGGCGTCGTCTTGAAAACTTAGAAGCCGCTGTGGCTGCCCTGCAGCGATCGCTCGAGATTCTGCAAAGAGCCATTCTCCGTGAAGACCTCTCCTCTTCTGGAGTCCCAGAACCTGCAACACCATCAACGCCACCTGAGGAACCGACGGCGATCGCTCCTGCCCCTGCTGCTGAACCGCAACCCCCAGCGCCTGAATCTCCAGCGGTGCCACCGTTACGCCCAGTGAGGCCTTCCCAAGCTGACTGGCTACAAAATTGGGAACTGTGGCTCAACCGTCTCGGCATCGGCCTGCTGCTGTTGGGGATTGGCTTCCTCTTTCGGTACGCCGTTGAATTGGGCTGGATTACCGATGCGGTTCTTGTGGCCATGGGCTTTGTCATTGGTACGGTGCTGATGGGGTTGGGCTGGCGGTTGCAGCGGCGAGCCATCTTTAGCCAGTTTTTGCAGGGGGGCGGCCTTGCGACCTATTACCTGACGATCTTTGCGGCCTATCAGTTTTTGTCCGTCATGCCTTGGGGTGTGGCCTTCCCGGTGATGGTGTTAGTGACCCTAGGGGCATTTTTCATCTCGTTGCGCCAAAATCGAGCCATTTTTGCAGTGATTGGCGTGGTTGGCGGCTTAGCAACCCCTTTGCTGCTCTACAACACAGAGATGAGTCGTCCTTTGGCCTTGGCCAGTTATACCTTTTTAATTCTCTTGGGCAGTTGGGCAATTTACGCAGTGAAGGGCTGGCGATCGCTGCTGCTGTCAGCTTTTTGGTTGGGATGGCTGATGTTAACGGTGTCTATTACTGCTCAACGGCTTGATCGGGTCGTGGCATTACAGACCATTCTGGCGTTGACTTGGCTGGGCTTTACGGTATTACCCCCTTGGTATCAGGGGCGCAATCACGACAGGGCAGGGGAGCTGTATCGCCCTCAGGAGACTTCCCCACCGTCCTATGGTCAGACGATCGCCCTCTTTAATCCGCTGATTGCTTTGGGCTTAAGTGCCTTCCTCTGGGATTGGTCGGCAACGCTAACGGGTCGGGTCTTGATCCTATTTGGCGGCCTTTACCTAGTGACTAGTGTACTGTGGCGACGCATTCCCCAGCCTTGGCGTTGGGTCTATAGCTTGACGGGGTTGGTGCTAATTGCCTTTGGAATCGTTGTGCGTTACAACAGCAATCGCTTTATCCTCGCACCGCTGGCGATCGAGGGGTTGATTTTGCATTATCTGAGCCAACACTATGCCTCGCGTACCCTGCGGGTTATTGCCCATCTTTGGTGGGGACTACTCGGCCTTGGTTTTGTTGGGCAACTGCTCTTTACCGCTGCCGATCGCCCCCCGCTGTTGAATCTGGCTTTTTTCAACCATTTGGTGGTGCTTGCAGCCGCAGCCGTCAGTATCCGTTTTTTGCCCCCACCCACCCGCCCCCTCTACTGGATATTGGGCTATGGGGTGACGATGATCTGGATGCAGCACGAACTGGCGCCCTTTGGCACCGGGGCAGCCACCCTTGTCTGGGGACTCTTTGGCGTTGGACTGCTGATCTATGGGTTGCGACGGGACACCTCAGCGGTGCGCACGGTGGCTTTAATCACGTTGATCATTACTTTGGTGCGGCTTTTCTTCGTTGATCTCATCCATCTTGCGTCGGTGTGGCGAGTGCTCCTATTTATGGGGTTTGGTTTGATTTTTTTGCTGCTGAGCTATTTTTTCCGCGCCCTGTGGCGGCGATCGCCCGTGGAATCCTCTAGGATCAGTGAAGAAACCCCAAGCAACGAGTCCGAAGAAACCCCATGACCCGCATTGCTGATCTGCGCCGTGATTACCGTCGTCAACGTCTCCTCGAAAGTGAGGCGGCTGAGGATGCGATCGAACAGTTTCGCCTCTGGTTTACGGATGCGGTCAACGCTGAATTACCGGAACCCAATGCGATGACACTGGCCACCATTGGCTTAGATGGGATGCCCGCTGCGCGAGTGGTGTTGCTCAAAGATGTGGACGATCGCGGGTTTGTCTTTTTCACGAACTATCGCAGTCGCAAAGGTCTAGAATTAGCCGCCCATCCCAAGGCCGCCCTTGTCTTTTGGTGGGCAGAGCTAGAACGGCAGGTGCGCATTGAAGGCACTGTTGAGCAAATTAGTGCAGCGGAGTCCGATGCCTACTTCCAGAGTCGTCCTTTGGGTAGCCGTTGGGGGGCATGGGCATCCCAGCAGAGTGAGGTTTTAGAATCCTACGCCGATTTGGAAGCCCGCCTTGCCGAAGTGGAAGCCCGCTACGGTGAAAATGTTCCCCGGCCAGAGCATTGGGGGGGCTATCGTGTCCTGCCGACGCTGATTGAATTTTGGCAAGGGCGACCCAATCGCCTCCACGATCGCCTGTGCTATCGGCGCCAAGGAGACCACTGGCAGCGGGTGCGCCTCTACCCCTAGGATTAGGGATACCTTTAGAGATTGGCTGAGATGCCCATGATTCCCGGTGAACTTATCCCCGCAGAGGGAACCATTGAACTCAATGCTGGCCGGCCAACGGTGACGTTAACGGTGGCCAATACGGGCGATCGCCCAATTCAGGTGGGATCTCACTACCACTTTTACGAAGTCAATCCAGCCCTCCAATTTGATCATGAACAGGCACGAGGAATGCGCTTAGATATTCCCGCTGGCACCGCCATTCGTTTTGAGCCGGGGGATGAGCGGGTGGTGCAACTGGTGGCCTTTGGTGGCAGTCGCCAAATCTATGGCTTTCGCGGCGAAGTCAACGGTGCGCTCTAGTCGGGATTCCAAGCATCCTGTAGATTAAACAGTATGGATGACAATGATTTCCCCCTTCTCGACACTTCAGAAGATGCACTAGCGGCGCTGCCGAGTGAGGAGAGCGATCGCCCCGATCCCGAAGCCATGTTGCCCCTGCTGACCTCCGCCGATGTGACGGAGCGGATGTTGGCGGCTCGCGCCTTTTGCGAATTGCAGGATGAACGCGCCACACCCTATCTCATCAATCTCCTGCAAGAACCCTGTCCCCTTGTCCGTGTCAGTGCCGCCTATGCCCTTGGCCGTAACCCCAGTTTGGCAGCGGTGGATGCCCTCATTCAGCAATTGGAGCAGGACTGGAATGGCTATGTCCGCAAAGGCATTGTTTGGGCCTTGGGTAACTGTGGCGTCCGCTTTCCCTTGCCAGAAATTTATCGGCGCACCCTTGATCCCTTGATTCGTGCCCTGCAAACGGATATTTCTGCCGTGCGTCTGTGGGCAGCGAGTTCCTTGGGTCAGGTGGCAGAAGCTAGTGAAGAGGCGGCGACGGTTGCCATTCCTGCCCTTGCCCTTGCCTTGGCTCAGGACGCGATCGCCGCTGTGCGTAGTAACTGTGCTTGGGCCTTAGGTCATGCCTGTCGCAAAATTCCCCTTGGGCCTCTTTACACCCAAGCCATTGATCAACTCATTGCTGCCCTGCGGGACAGTGATATGGGTGTCCAAGAAGATGCCAAAGCAGCGCTGTTCAAGCTGGGGGATGCACGGGGACTGCAAGCGATCGAAGACCTGCAACTAGAAGCCTTTGGCTAGGGGATGCCTCAGATGGCCAAACCACTGGTAGAGCTGCGCGGTGTCTGCAAATCCTTTGGCAATAAGCATGTCCTCAATGATGTGGATTTAGTCATCTATCCCCAAGATGCCCTTGTGATTCTCGGCCCCTCTGGCACGGGCAAGTCAACAATTCTGCGCATTATTGCTGGGTTACTCGCTCCCGATAAAGGCGAAGTTTATGTGGCCGGTGAACGGCGTCAAGGGTTGCGCCAAGATGGCCTGTGCCGGTTGCGGATGAGCATGGTCTTTCAGCAATCTGCCCTCTTTGACTCCCTCACGGTTGCTGAGAATGTCGGCTTTTATTTATACCAGCACACCCGTTTGCCCGAAGCCCGCATTCGCGAAATTGTCAGTGAAAAACTGGCGATGGTCGGCCTCTCTGGCATGGAAGACCTCTACCCAGCCCAGTTGTCTGGGGGGATGCGCAAGCGAGTCAGCTTTGCCCGCGCCATTGTGGATAATCCCGAAGACCCCGATGATGATCCCTATCTCCTGCTTTACGATGAGCCAACGGCAGGGCTAGATCCCATTGCCTCAACAGTGATTGAGGATTTGATTCGCGAATTACGGGAAAAGACGGGTCATGCTTACGTTGTTGTGACTCATCAAAACAGCACAATTGAGCGCACGGGCGATCGCCTGATTCTCCTCTACCAAGGCCGCATTTGTTGGCAGGGCACCCATGCCGAAGCCCGCACGACCGATAATCCCTACCTGCGGCAGTTTCTCAGCGGTGATGTCAACGGTCCGATTCGGATCATTGATCAAGTGGGTACCGCTGCTCTATAAATAACGTAATAAATAAGGAATCAATAATCGTGGCTTTACACATCGCATGGCTTGGCAAAAAATCTCCCCCCTGCGGCAATGTCACCTATAGTCGTGAAATTACCAATGGGCTATTGGATCGCGGGTACCAAGTGAGCTTTCTGCATTTTGCCCAAGAGGATGAACAGGACGCTGAGAACGAAGGGGAGATGCCAGATGTGACGCTCCCTTGCCTCTATAAATCGCAAGTCTATACCCTGCCCTCCCTGCGAGCCAACAAAGTTCTGGTTGAATCCCTCAAGAAGCTCAAACCCGATATTGTCCACGCCTCATTGACTCTGTCTCCCCTCGATTTCTTTCTGCCGGACATCTGCGAAGAGTTAAACATCCCCCTAGTCGCCACATTTCATCCTGCCTACAGCGAAAAGTATCGTACCCTAACGACGGGCACCGCCTTGATGACTTACCAACTGTATGCCCCCTTTTTGGCTCGCTATGACCGCGTGATTGTCTTTTCCCAATCGCAAAAGGAACTACTAATTCGTCTTGGGGTCGGTGCTGAGACGCTGCGAGTGATTCCCAATGGCGTCGATACGCGCAAATATACACCGGGACCTTCTACGGCCAAAGAGGACTTTAAGGCACGCTACCTCTATATCTATCAAGGCCGGATGGCTATTGAAAAAAATGTTGAAGCGCTGCTGCGCTCTTGGTGTGCAGCGGAAATGCCGCCTGATTGTAAGTTGCTAATGGTGGGTGGCGGTGCCCTGATGCCCTCCTTGATGGCCAATTATGGTCCGGATCAAAATATTCTCTGGCTGGGCTCAATCGTTAATGATCAAGAGCGGCTGCAAATTTTACGGGGCTGTGATGTGTTCATTTTGCCCTCGCAAATTGAGGGGTTATCCCTGTCGCTCCTAGAGGCAATGGCCTGTGGCTTGGCCTGCTTGGCCACCGATGTCGGTGCTGATGGTGAAGTGCTCACTGGAGCAGGGATTGTCTTGAATCCCCAGTATGTGAAAACCCAGTTGCAAACGCTCTTGCCTATTTTTTATCAGCATCCGGAAATGATTCGCCTGCTGGGGGACAAAGCCCGCAAACGGGTGCTTGAGCACTATAGCCTCAGTCACAACTTGGATCGCCTCGAAGCCTGCTACCAAGAACTAATGGCTTCGTATTCTTTGGCGCGCCCGGCGGCTAAGGTGAAAAGCTAGCTCTCTCTAATCTGGCAAACGCTCAAAGCGAGCATTGAGACAACACCACTCCTGCCGTCGCCAGACACTGCCTAGGCTCCAGCCCTGTTGTTCCAGTTGCGCCGCTACGCGATCCGCTTGATCCAAAAGAATCCCACTAAAGATGCCCCAACCTTTGGGTTTCACAATTGCCGGCAAGTGGGGCAGAATCTCGATAATCACCGGTGCCAAAATGTTGCAGACAAGGCCATCCACCAGTTCGAGGACTTGCTCCCAACTCCCTTGGCGGATAATCAACTGGTCGGCTCTGATGCCATTGAGTTCTGCATTGCGTTGGGTGGCAGTGACCGCAAGATCCGAGGTATCCACAGCATAGGCTTTTTGTGCCCCTAGCAAGAGGCTGGCGATCGCCAGAATGCCGCTACCACAGCCAATATCAGCCATCACCGTGGGTGGCAGCGGCTCAAAGGTTTGATCCAATTGCATCTCTAGAGCCTCAAGGCAAAGCTGGGTGGTTTCATGGGTGCCGGTGCCAAAGGCCATGCCAGGATCGAGTTTGATCACTAAGCGGGTGTTGCCGAGGGGTGGGGTTTCCCAAGCCGGACAAATCAGCAGGCGATCGCCCACCGGTATTGGATGCCAATAGGCTTGCCAACTATGGGCCCAATCCTGTTCATTCACCAACTGCCAGTGGAGTTTTGGCGAGAGGTAGCCCTGCGCCACCACATCTTGCTCAATCCAAACCCCTAGGGCAGCAATGTCCAGTAGTGTCACCTGCTGCTGCGGCACATAGCCTTGGATCAACACCCGCCCCTGCTGTTGCTGGGTTGCCGTACCTTGACAGCCAAAGGATTGAAGGCGCCAATAGACCAGCTCTTCCGCTTCAGCTTGACAAGTGACGGTAATTTCCCACCAACGTTGTACCACAGCCGTGCCTACAGATTCACGATATAGGCATCACGAATACCGGGGACTTTCAAGATTTCCTCCAAGAGGCCTTCGGGTAGGGGATCGTCCAAGCTAATCACCATCACCGCATTGCCACGTACCATCTTACGTCCCACCTGCATACTGGCAATGTTGACATTGAAGCTCCCCAACTGGGTGCCAATTTTACCAATGATGCCGGGCATATCGCGGTGCAGCGTCAGCAACATATAACGGGTTGGCGCCACACTAATGGGAAAGTCATCAATGCTGGTGATGCGCAATTCACTGTGAGCCAGCAAGGCACCAGACACCGAGCGGGTTTCCGAGGGACTCTTGGCAATCAATGTCAGCGACCCCGCATAATCCCGTTGCGATTCATCGCGGGTTTCGACAACGCGAATTCCCCGTTCTTTGGCCTCTAACCCAGCATTTACATAGTTGACCCGCTCCCGCAGCGCTGGTGAGAGTAGCCCCTTCAAAGCGGCAATCACAATGGGTTGACTGTCATTGGTGGCTAGTTCCCCTTGCAAACGGACTTCCAGAGACTCGACCCGACCGCCCGCCAACTGCCCCACCAAGTTACCTAGGGTTTCTGCCAACTGCATGTAGGGCGCCAATTTCTCAAGAACATCGGGACGCAGACCGGGAATATTCACCGCCGATCGCGCCGGCAACCCTAGGAGCACATCCCGAATCTGTTCGGCAACGTCAATGGCCACATTTACCTGTGCTTCTTCCGTGGAAGCCCCCAAGTGGGGAGTCAAGATGGCTTCCATCCCCAAGGCACGCAGCGGAGACTCCGCCTCAAGGGGTTCAGTTTCAAAGACATCGAGGGCAGCTCCCGCCAACTTACCTGTCTTGAGCGCCTCCACAAGCGCTGCCTCATCAATAATGCCGCCCCGCGCACAGTTAATGATGCGGGCTGTGGGCTTCATCTTGGCAATGGTTTTGGCGTTAATCAGATGCTGGGTTTCCGGAGTTTTTGGCAGGTGCAGTGTAATAAAGTCGGACTCAGCAAAGAGAACATCCAACTCCACAAGACGGCAGCCCAGTTGTTCGGCGCGTTCCGTAGATAGATAGGGATCGTAAGCAAGAAGCTTCATGCCCATAGCACGGGCAACGGTGGCCACGTGGGAGCCGATTTTTCCTAGGCCAATAATGCCCAAGGTTTTCTTATAAATCTCTACGCCCGTAAAGCGTTTGCGATCCCATTGACCTGCTTTCACCGCAGCATTCGCATCCGGAATATGCCGAGCAAGGGAGAGCATCATCGCCAAGGTGTGCTCCGCAGCAGCAATGGTGTTGCCCTCTGGGGAGTTGACCACCATGATCCCTTTACGGGTGGCCGCAGGCACATCGATGTTATCTACACCAACCCCTGCCCGACCGATAATCTTCAGTTGGTTGGCGGCCTCAATGACCGCCTTAGTGACCTTGGTTCCCGATCGAATCATCAGGGCATCGTACTCGGGAATGATTTTGATCAGTTCTGCCTCTGAGAGGCCAAGTTTGACATCGACTTGTGCCACTTGGGCAAGCAAATCAAGCCCCACCTGTTCAATGGGATCGGAAACCAGCACTTTGGGCATAGGTAAACACTAGGTATAATGCCAGACTAGTTATGCTATCACATTTTATTTGCCTAAGGGTAGGGGTAGAATGTGTTTCAGCAAAACTCCTGCGATAGGGGGGGCGATCGTTCCTCCCTTCCTGTTTTTCTTGATTGCGCTCAGATTAGAATGGCTCACCCAGAAAGAGTTACGACAGCAGTAGAACCACACCCGCTGCTGCAGCAATCTCTACACCGGCTGCAACTGTGCGCGCCCACTGCTTATCATCCTCTTTTTCTTTGATGGCCAAGAGCAGGAAAAACTGATCTTCATCACTTAAATTTTGAACAAAGGATTCTGAAAGCATTTCCAAGGGTAGAGTTTTGAAATAGTCAATGTGACGACGAATGTAACTAGATTGCTCCTGTAATCGTCGTTCTTTTTTCTGCGCAGCAGCGGCCTTTGCTGCTTCGGTTTCCTTATCGTTAATCTTGAGGCCGTGGCAAGCTAGCTTTTGCCGCTGTTGTTGGTCAATAGCATTGATTGATTGCTGATACTGCCGTTGAATGGTCTGCCGCTCTGTCTCCAGTTTCCGAGCTACGGCTTCCATACGAGCGGGATCGAAAATGGAGCGGGCAGTTCTAACATCTGTTGCTGGTTGGGTAGGTGGGGGCGGGCGATCGCCCTGCTCCATGAGGTAGGCATAGGCTTCGTTGATTTGCTTGAAGTGCTCCTCGACGATTTGCCGCGCCTTTTTGGGGGTCTCAGGAGGCAGTTTATCAGGATGGCACTCTTGGCAGAGGCGGCGATAGGCTGCTTTGATCTGCTCTTTGGAAGCACCCGGCTGCAAGCCAAGAATGTCGTAGTAGTCGGTCATGGTTTCTTAGGTATTTATTCAAGGAAATAGTTGCAAATATAGTTGCAAATATCCTCTAGACGTCTTCAAGTGGTTCAGAAACTTGAGTCGTGGATTTTGGGTGACCCCAAAAATCGTGATGACTTGGTATTTGCCTCGGTCAGCCACCCAAACTGGCGAGGGTTTGCCAGTGGAACCACAGAGGTTTTTGTCGTAGTTACCATTCACCTTAAGGCTAGGGTCATGAAGAAGGGCAAGGCCGTAGGGCTTTCCTCCGCTGGAATTACCACTGCAAAGGACGATACAGCAGTTTGCATCAATTGCTTCTGCCCACTGCCCAGGGGTGACGGTGCCAACGGATAATAGTTGAGTCGGGTTGATTGAGCAATTACCAAGCTGCCCTAAAGCTGTGTAAAAGTTTCGAAGTCGCTGTTGAAAAATTTCTTTGAATTCCTTGGCACTGCTGGGGAGTTCCCAAAAGGGATCATCGTTTTCAGGAATCAGATTAGAACCACGCCACCAGGGTGCTTGGTTACGGGTTTTACGAGAGTAGCAAGGGCGACGTGCCCCTTGACCAATGCCACCCAAGTGAAACATGAGCCACGTCAAGTTGCTTGCCAGCTCTTTTAGCGTTTCTTTGTGGGCATCAGGAACTTCAGAAGAAAAGTCTAATACCAGTGTCCCCTGTTCTTCTCCACAGGGATCGTTTTTACCTTGCTGATTAGGGCGTGCCTCAGGTTGGGTTACCTCCCCATTAATCACCCGTACCCGCAGGTAGCCATGTTTGGGTTGCGGCTGAATTGCACCAAAAATCATTCCTTCAAGGCTTTGGACTTCTGCTGGGGGCAACACCCCCCGCGCAAAGGCACGAAACCAGTATCGCAGCAGGGACTTAAAGGCTGTGGCTCGCACCTCGGCCTCTGGTTGCCCGCGCATCTGCCACGCTTGATTTCTAATGTTCCATTGCCATGACGTAGACGTACACTTTTGGCAACCGTGGATGAGTTGGCCTTGAACGGTAAAATCCACACTAAAGAAGCCACGCCCCACCTGTTTTTGGGGTTCGACTAAAATGCCGTAGCCTGCATTCACTTGCGAACCAATTCCTTGGGTCAGGCCGCGAATCAACCAGTCCTTGACCTGTTTAAGCATTTGAGGAGAGTAATGATTGGTAGGTTTAATACCAATAAGAAATGAAGCTTCTCGCAGGGAAAAGAACACGTTTGGGTTGGCAGCATACTTGAGGTTGCCATTATCCCATGACCAGAGATTATTGGCCATGTCCACTGCTAGTCCCCCGTTCTCTTTTTCAGGCAAGGGGTAGGCATCGAGGAAAATAATTTTGCCAGCTTTTTCGCTAGAGTCCCTGCTGTCGAGATAACCAAAGTAACGCTGGCCGACGAGTTTGTCTGCTTCAGCCCAAGGTACACCTTCGTTTTCCATCACCTCCCGAATGGCTTGGGCACGAGCAACACCTCGTAAGGTACTGGAGGGAATATAGGGAATGCCTAGGTTATCAAAGGCAGGCAGAAGGATACTTTCAGGACCACGGTGGCCACCAACACGGATGCGCCATGGGCAGGTGACTTCAAAACAATTGTCTTTGCCGGCAATTTGGCGGGTGCGCTCTGTTAAGACCTGCAAACGTTGGCTGTAGTTACCACGCTGCTCTGCCATTGTCATTAGTTCCACTTTCGTACCATCTTTGGCGGGGCTATCGGGCGATCGCATCCAGCGCAGATACTCGACAAACCCTGCAGTTTGATCGGGCTTGGGATTTGGATCAAGGGGATGTTCGAGCCATGGGGAAGGACGGGGTGGAGTGTTCCCGCCCTTTTGGGAACCACCACTATTGCCTCTGCCACCTTTACCACTACCGCTATTGCCAGCGTTTCCTGAGTTGGGGCGCTGTGTTGCTTTATGCGTTTGAGGTCGCTGTAATGCAGGGTTATTTGTCATGTTGTACTCCTCCTAGTCTGCATTTCCAATGCCAACGTACAGGGCAGTTGTCCAGAAGCTAAATTCACGGGCAATTTGTAACCCTAAGCCGGTTAAGCCAAGGTAGGATTCTGTGTCAAGGTTCTTGAGGGTCTCCAAGCCTTTGTCATCCGCCAAATTCTTAACATGCGCTGTTTCTTCAAGGGCACGGAAAAAGGCTTTGACAACCTCCTTCTTCCCCTCTTGACTGAGAGCAGCTTCTTCCGCTTTTAGGCGCATCAGTCCCCAAGTGGCCAAGTAGGTGTAGAGTTCAACGGCTTGGCTTTTTTGCTCCCGCAGCCGGGTGTCATCTGCTGTGCGATGCCGTAGTTCGCTCAAGGCTTTATAGACTGGCTGTGCCATTGTGCGTGGATCAAAGGCCATAACTAACTCCCAAGAGTAACAAGTTGGACAAAGCCGCGACCAAGGCTTTCTTGACCACCAATTTGGAGAATTGGGTGGCTATCGAAAACATCCCGCAGATCGCTTTTCACTTTTTCTGCGGCGCCATTGAGCTGGGCAACCGTCCCCCACGGGAAGTACATCAATGTATCGGGGGGAATGGCTTCCTCGTAGCGAAAACCGCCTTCAACGGTTTTATGTTGATCGAGTTTCACCTTCACCTGTCGCCACAGGCTGGTTTCAATGAGGGTTTTGCAGTGCTGATCGGGTAGAACCAAGACCTGTTGAATTTGGGTTTGCTCGCGGATCGGAATCCACTTTTGCCATTCCTCCCAAGGCTTGAGCTGATCGCCTTTGAGAATCGCGTCCTTGAGATAAACAGATTTGCTGGTGTCTAAACTGGTGCTGTAGGCAGCGACTGTTCCTGAGGACTGACCAGTGAGGCGTTGCCAACGATGCAGCAGCATGGGGCAGCTAATCCAGATCACGCCATGGCTGAGGGAGGGAACTGGTACCCACAGGAGTGAACCATCGCCGACCCACACTTGCCCTTGGGTAAGGTTGGTGTTTTCGCCGCCCATGACATCTTCAATGGTGTTGCCCCAAAGGCGGTTGCGGTCTTTGGGGGGGGTACTGGCACGCAAGCGACCCCGAATCGTGCTGGAGGGAATGTAGGGCAACTCTGTGTGGGACTCCCGCGCAATGCCGAGAAGGTTGCCCTCTTGGGTGGTGCCACCCGTGTGCAGGGGGGAGAGAAGGTAGAGGTAGGCAAGGTTAAACATTGTTGATCATCCAGTCTCTTTGAGGTCAACGTGTATCGGTGCTCACCTATTTATCCATTCGTATTCGGGTGGTTATGCAGTGCCCCAGAGCAATTGGCCGTAGTGAAGTTTTTCAAACGTGGTGCGAGCTTTGGGGGCTACACCGCCGAGGAGTTGTTGGGGCTGGGGAGAGGGAGGCTGAGCAAAGCGATAGATAGTTCCCGGCCTGACATAGGCACGCTGTGCGGAATAGCCCAATTGGAGCTGCCCGTTGCGACGGGTGAAGGTACTGAGGCCACCGGCTAGGAGGGGGCGATCGCCCACCACACCAATCAGATGCTCTTGCCAATCATGGGGATACAGTCCATAAACAGGTGCGTCAACCACCACGGGCGCCAAGCCGGGAGTCAGCACGTAGGCTAGGGTTTCTTGACCGGTGCCTTGAAACCGCTCTAGGTCTGCAAAGAGATGTTTCTTTAGGGCATGCACCTGTGCCTGATGCCCCTCACCCCCAATGCGCACGACTCCCTCTCGATTGGCAACACTGATGCCGGCCACAAAGCCCCAGCCCGGATGCAATCGGTTGGCCACCTCGGTAAAGTAGCCAGCCTCCTCTTCCACCGTGCGACTTGTCGTTTACATTTTGATGTGGGGGAGGACTTGGGTTGACCACGGCAAATCATGGAAGTGCTCTTTGGCGTTGAGCTGATCCAGCTTTCCTTGGAGATAGAGGACAAGAGCATCCAAGCGCATCAGGGGAGCCGGTCGGCCTTGGGCTTGCTCATTCTCCCTGAGGGTCGGTTCCACAATAGGGCGTAACTTTCCCGGCAACGGATGGCGGACATCTTTCCAAGCAGGGTCGTCGGTGGCAGCGGGTTGAGTGCGGGCAAAGCCCTTGACTTTACTGAGGTCGGCACGATCATTGATGTCGGCTTCCTCGTTGCTTTTGTTGCCAATGCACACCAAATCCTTGGGCGTGTCTACCCAGACTTGGTTTTTGGCATCAATGAGGAAAGGCCCAAGAAACTCCAGATTTTGTGTGTAGGGATCACACAGGGAGCGTAAGGCTTGAAAGACCGTAATCGGCAAGGGCGGAAAGAGACTTTTTGCCCAAGAGCCTTCTCCAGGTTGAAAGGGTCGGGAGTCACGAAAAAGGAGGACATCTAGGGGATCTAGACGATACCAACTTAATTCAGTCATGATAATCAACCTCATGTGTCTTTCGTTATCCTTGAAGCAGAATAGTTTTGCCCAAATGAGTTTTAGAACCCTCTGCTTTCATCGATGCCATCCTGATTACTCCCTGGGGGTACAAACCGTTTATCAATGAAGAAGGCCATGAGCCGCAACAGGTTGAGCAGGTCTTGCAGATCTGTTCCTAGCTGACCTTCATGCTGGAGCGCCCAGTCTTCCCATTGATTGCAACACTGACAAAGCTGCTCAATCAGTTCTGAAGGGATGTCTTTTTCACGGCGATTGGCAATGCTGGCGATCGCCTTCTCAATGACCCGCTCTTTGCTCAACCAACAGTGTTGGGGCAACTCTGTCACGAGTCGGTACAGCAGCGGACTCACATCGTCATTTGCTTGCTCAAGTAATTCTCGCCAAGCCGCTAGCAGTTCACCTTTCAACACTGCTTCGAGGACATTGCCAGACCCATAGAGCACCCGGAAACAGAGGCCATCTTTGCCGGGGAGTTTTTTCGCCCGTTCCTTTTCGGCTTGCCAGAGGTTTTCTAGAACCGTGGGCAGAGGAACACTCCTGTAGGCAATGACCACGCCCATACTCATTGTTGCCCCTTTGCCCATCGTAAACAGGCGACGCATGCCCAAGACCTCAGCCGCTGTACTGTCCTGAACGGTTTGCCAGTAGTCCCCGTGGGGTTCAAACTCCCCGGCTGGATCCGTACCGCCGCACCATGCTTGGCGTAGGAGATGAATCACCGAGAGGGCATCCTCCAGAGGCAAGACGGCCATGACATCATCGCCACCGCTATAGACCACACGGCCACAGTGACGTTGCTCCACCAAGTAGGGCACCAGACGATTCGAGAAATCTAGCAGGGCACGGTTAAGTCCCACATGGGTAGCAGGTCCCATGCGTTTGGGGGTCTGATTAATCAATGTTTTCCAAGGTTGCAAGTTAGGATTCTGATTGATCTGGCTCGCAATATTAGTGGCAAGATACTCACGGTATTTCTCCAATTTATGGCCGCGCACATAGTTGCCCATACCATCGCCATCGGCCAAGAGGATACACCACCAGTCAGCAGGGGAGCGATCGCCCCAACCCACTCGTTTTTGTGTCTGATTCACCGCCCTCCGAAGTTCGGCCAACTCCTGTTTACTGTCAAGACCTAAGGCTTCTGCCAACCACTTGGCCGAGAACATGACACCGTTGTAATCCCCTAGCTTGGCATCTACTTGGGGAATCTGGGTTGGGCGGCCAGTGGTGCTGCCAAAGCGATCGCGATAGGGCTGTAAATCCAGATCGGCAGTAAATTCATGGTTCAATTCTCGCCAATACCGCTTGACCTGATTGGGATACCTCACCATAATGCGAGCGGCAGCGATACTGCTGGCATTGGGAAAGCGCACCAAGTTTTCATAGTCCTCCTCAGGGCACGCAACCCCCAAGAACTCAGCGACACCGCCATGCTTCCACGCCATTCGCTTGGTGACCTCAATCGCATTCAAGCGCTCACTGCCATTAAATAGCCCCGGAAAGGCTTGGCTCATCACATACCAAAACAGGCGCAGGGAACTCGCCGGCAGGCCATGCCCCTCGCGAAAGGGATCGCGGTACAGCAAATTCGGGTGCAGGGCACTGTAGGCCCCAGAAATCGAGGAGCGCTCACCCGGTGAAGCGGGAAACTGCCAGTTGCGAGTGTTTTTGACAGCGGAGAGAGCCGCACCAAGGCGTTGTTGCAGCAATGGCCACCATGTACCCACGTTAATCGTGGCATACACGTTTTCCTCAACCTGAGTGGGCAGGGGAGCCTCGGCTTTTGCTAACGTGGTTTGGGCGGTTTTCCAAGTTGGGTAGGTGGATGCTCCACGCTGGCAGGTTAGAGGTTGGGTTGGCTCCCCAAGGGGCAGAGCGATCCAGTAGCTTTCCCAAAAATTCTCTAATTGGGCTTGCCAAAGGGCATTCCACTCCCAGCGTCCTCCCTGCTGCCAACTGAGAAACTCTTTCTTTAGCTCCTCTTGCTCTGCCGCAGGAAACTGTGTATCAATCCACGCTTCAATGTGAGCAATCCAGTGACAATCTTCATAGCCACTCCGTACCTTGGTTTTGATGGCTTCGCGCACATTTTTGCCAAGGTTGAGCCATGTTTCCCGCAAATGGTCTTGAAGCTCTTTGCCAATCATGTCTTTGTCTTGTTCAGGAATGAGTGCCGTAATCACGTTGGGAAAACCCGCTGTCACCAAGCTGGAGGACGGCTGCCCTTGTGCCTCAACTGGTTTGGGGATACCAAATTCCTCAAAGTAGGGTTCAAAGTCTGGGTATTTTTGCAGCAGAAACGCATCAATGATCGTTTGGTTGTAGAGATTGGGGGTAATCACAACATCAGGGCCATAGCGTTCGGCAAGGAACCAGCAGGCCTTGGCACTTAGGTAATGGAGTAGATAGGAGCCTGACCAAAAGTCCAGCAGCTTGCGTGAAGATTTAATGAATTCCTGCACGGGGGAAAAGGAAAACATCAACAGCCATGGGTGCTGCGGTTTATCCCCATTGCTGGCGTTTCGGGGAAAGAGGGTGCCGGCAAGGGCAGCGGTAATCGAGGCGTGGGCTTCGAGGGGGCAGTCGGGAATGCGTGTGTCTGAGGGTAACAGCAAGATATCTTTGGCATACACCGCTTGACCTTTGATGCCGCGATCGCCAGCAATGGCTTCGCCATAAAATCGCCAAAACCACCAGAAGACCTTTTCAGCATCGGTTTCTTGGCGAATCTCGCTCCAGATGGACTGCGCCTCAATTTCAGCTAAATTCTCATCGCTGAGACTCCCTACAAAGGCAAAGTTCAAATTACTTTTGGCACCAGTAATCGGGTGGCGAATTTCCACTTGGGTGATATTTGCAGTGGTTGTTGGGGGGGTGCTCATGCCGCGCTGAAAGCTCAGGCGATCGCTGGCCGAGGCAATATGGTCTGCCGTAACACCGCCGTGATGATTCCACCAATTTTGCAAATCCTGGGCATGTTGATTCAGGCAAGACACCTGTTGCCATGGGCCTTTGAGAGCTTTGTTGCGGTACAACGCCTTGAGGTAGGGGTCGTGGAGGAGGGCAAAGAGTTTGCGTTCGTAGTACATAGATGGCCTTCCTAGAACAATTGACTCCACTGCGAACACCTAGCAATGCGCCTTGGGCGATCGCAGCTAATGTTTTATCCAGTGTCGTGAGTTGGGATATGCAGTGGAAGCAAAATAAAAATTCTTTTGTAATATTTAACAGTTTTTTCTACTAGCTATAAGAATTGAAACATTTGGGTCTTGCTTCCGAGAGATCTGCCAAGTTACCTCCAACCCTGATGCTTTCGTTGAATCCCTTAGCGTTTCTCAGGAAGCGGGTTTGAGCATTTTCTAGTATTTCAGATGAAAATGACAATCCCTACCTAGGGGCGGAGCATTCAGAAGCTCCCCACTGGCCTCAAACCCTGATTTTAAGGGGACTCACTGCAAACTAACCTAGAAGCGATCGCCCGCCTCAAGAACTTTTTCAAGTTCGTCTGCCACCTCAAGAACCACGCGGATACTGGTGTAAAGGGCTTCGGGGTCACAGTCAGCAGCAACCTTCGTACAAAATACAGCGATATACCTATTGTCAGCAAGGGGACGCAACTCCCAAGCGCCAATTTTCTTATTGGCATTTTCAATTAACAGATAATTGGCTATCTCTTGGTCAAGAAAGCCCTCGCAACTGTAGCCCACAGACCAGACATCCCGAATTTCATAGCTTCCTAGCTGCTGGGTTTTGGAGTCAATAAAGGCCTGTTGCGTTCGACCGTTAGATAGCTCAAAGACAACGCGGTAATCACCATCCTCATCCACTTGATAGCGGATTCCCAGGCGATCCAAAATGCGACTGACACGGACATCTGCTTCGACTCGCCGCTGACCAAACATCTTGAGATTCTCACTATAGGGGTGATTTGTGTAATTGATAATACAGGTTAACTGATCGAGTTTTGATTGCCACAGGAAGGGTTTCACGAATGTTCATATGTGCAGCAGGGACGCGGGCATGGTATTGTGGCTAAGTAGCTAAAAACTCCCACTTTCTGCGAGGGGGCTTGCTGACCCAAGTTAGCCAAAGGGATGCCATGTTGTCAAAGGGCTTTGAGGTTGAACTCTACACGGGTAAGCCCACGGGCGAGATTGTGGGACTGTCGGATCGCATTGTGAGGGACTTGCCGGGGTTTGTGCGCGAACCCGATAGTCGCAATGTTGAATTCACAACGCCCCCTGTGTATCTCTATGATCAAGCCTTCTGTGACCTGCTGCGCCCCCGCTTTCGGCTGCGCGCTTATTTGCAATCCCTAGGGGATTTAACCCTTGTCCCCGGTAGCACCCTGAGTCTAGGGGACAGTCAACGCTTTTATCGCTCTGACCCCCAGAATCCCTATCACACCTACATTGAGCAAACCTATGGCACAAGGGTTGTCACCGCCAGTGTCCACATCAACATTGGCCTGCGGGATCCAGAAGAGTTGATCCGTGCCTGTCGGCTGGTGCGGCTGGAGGCACCGCTGTTTCTAGCGCTGAGTGCTGCGTCGCCGTTTCTCGATGGCAAGGTAACGGGCTATCACTCCACCCGTTGGGCAATCTTTCCGAAGACCCCACCCCAAGTGCCCCTATTTACCAGCCATGCCCACTTCATTGAGTGGACAGAGGCACAACTTCAACTGGGCACGATGCAAAATGTGCGGCACTTGTGGAGTTCTGTGCGCCCCAATGGCGATCGCCGACCCTACGATCTCAATCGTCTTGAATTGCGGATTTGTGACCTAGTTACGGATGCCATTGCCCTACTGGCAATTACGGCTCTCTTGGAAGCGCGACTCCTACAATTGCTCGACACCCCTGACCTTGACCCGCTCCGCTGGGGCGATGGCGAGATGCTGGCACAACTAGCCGATGAAAACGAGCAGATTGCTGCAAAAAACAGCCTAGAGGCCGTGCTGACCCATTGGCGCGATCGCCGGCAACTAACGGCAGCCGCTTGGATAGCCGAACTCTACGAAGAGGTTTGGCCGATCGCCAAAGCACAGGGCTTTAGCTGCTTTCTGGCACCGATCAAGAAAATCCTGCGCCAGGGAAACACCGCCCAGCAATGGCTGGCTCAATATGCAGCGGGGCAATCGATCCCTGAGATTATGGCCACCGCCGTACAGGAAATGGCCGCTACGGAACAGGAATTTGCCGATCAACTCTGTCAACCAGTGGCGGCAGTGCGGGGCTAGGCATGGCGCATTTGTTCATTAGCACCGGCGAAGTCTCTGGGGATTTGCAGGGCGCCCTGTTGGTCAAGGCACTCTATCGCCTCGCAGCAGAGCGGGGGATTCCCCTAGAAATTTCTGCCCTTGGGGGCGATCGCATGGCTGCTGCGGGGGCAAAGCTACTCTTTAACACCGGAGGAATTGGCTCCGTGGGGCTACTAGAAGCCCTGCCATTGATCAAGCCAACGATCGCGCTCCAACTCAAGGCTCGCCGCTATTTACGGCAGCATCCCCCTGATTTAGTGGTTTTAATTGACTACATTGGTGGCAATGTCGCCATGGGGCGGTTTATCCGCAAACATTTTTCTATTCCCATGGTTTACTACATCGCTCCCCAAGAGTGGGTCTGGTCCCATAGTTTGAAGGCCACTCGGCAAATTGTTGCCCTCAGCGATCGCCTGCTTGCCATTTTTCCAGAAGAAGCCACCTATTACCGCCGTCATGGTGCCAATGTCGTTTGGGTGGGACATCCCCTGTTGGATCGCATTGCTGCCGCTCCCAGTCGTGAAGTGGCACGCCAAAGTTTGGGCATTGCTGCCGATGAGCTGGCGATTGCCCTGTTGCCCTTGTCCCGCAAACAGGAAATCAAATCCCTCTTGCCTCTAATTTTAGGGGCTGCCACGAATATCGCGAAAGCCTATCCTGAAGCCCGCTTTTGGTTACCCCTTTCGCTGCGGCAGTATCGCCCAGCCATTGAAGCAGTTCTCAAGGAATATCCCATTCGCGTCACATTGGCGGAAGACTCCCTGCAAGTCCTAGCGGCCGCAGATCTGGCGATCGCCAAATCCGGCACGGTGAATTTAGAAACCGCGCTGTTGAATGTGCCTCAAGTCGTGATCTACCGCGTTCATCCCCTGAGTTTGTGGCTTTATCGGCGTTTCCTGAAGTTTGACCTCAAATTTGTCTCTCCCCCCAATTTACTCGTGAATAGAGACATCGTCCCCGAACTCCTGCAGGAACGAGCCACTGTTGCCAACATTACCGCTGCTGCCCTTGCGCTATTGGATCATCCTGAAAAACGCCTAGCCATGCAGGCAGGCTATGCCAAAATGCGAGCTGCGATGGGCACCCCCGGCGTGGTCGATCGCGCCGCCACAGAGATTTTAGATCTGCTGAGCAACAAAAAAGTGCAGGATCCGCTGTCCCACACTTAGGGAAGTCATGAACTCCTTTAGAGCTTTAGAGCGTTGCCAAGTTTAATGGGTTACTGCTGGGGTTTCATGGGGCGATTGCCCGGCCGCCGCTGCTGCATTTGGGCGGCCAAGGCTTGCCGTTGTTGCGGTGTGAGAATGCCCCGCATGGCCAGCATGCTTTCAAAGCGCAGGGAAGCCAGTTGATTTTCCAGTTGACGCACTTGCTGATACTTGCTGCGGATTTGATCCTCCGAGGCATTGCCACTCATCATCTGCCGCAGTTCTGTCTTGGCGGTGCGCAGTTGGTTGCGGGTTTGCTCCATTTGGCCTTGGTATTGTTGCTGCACGGCTTGTAAACGTTGCCGCTGTTCAGGTGTGAGGTTTAGATTGTCCAGATTGGCTCCCCAGCGAGGTCCGCCATAACCGGGGTCAGCGACGCTCGGGGGAGCGATCGCCAGTAGGGGGCTGAGGCTACCACATATAAGAAGCGTGGCTAAAGATTTTTTCAACATAGCTGTGTTCTCCTTTGTCAAAACTTAACTTGTCAAAACTCAACAAAGAGTAAAAGTAGGGTGGACAGAATTTAGTCGAAGATGGCGGGTTCTGTGTCCTGAAACATTGCTTGCCAATTGGTGGTGATGAAGATAGCCACTGCATCCGGGGACGTCTGCTTTGCCACTTGAGTTGAGGGTTTGAGGAACCACACACTGGTGGCGGTGGCGATCGCGCCAGCCCCCAAAAGAGACACGACTTGCCAGCGTCGCTTACTCAGTTGGTGTTGATGCAGAGCGGCTTGGACAATGCGCTGCTCCAAATGGGGGTGGGGGGGCGGGGGCGTCCCCGCATAGGTTTGTAAAAACTTAACCAAGGGTGTATCCTCCACAGGTGGGGGTTCACGTTTCATAAAGTGATTCCAGCCTCCGTAAAGTAAGTCCGCAATGTGCCTCGGGCACGAAAGAGGCGGGATTTCACTGTACCCACCGGAATCCGCAGAATTTCAGCAATTTCCTTTTGGGGCAAGCCCTGCAGATCATGCAGGACCAAAACACTGCGGTACTCCAAGGGCAGGGTGGCTAAACCGCGCTGAACTAAATCTTCGTAATGCAATTGCCGTAGATCCAGTCCAGGGGTGAGTGGCTCACTTTGAGACAGGTATTGCTGATGTCGCGATTTGCGCGTTGCCAGTTGACGGCGATAGTCGCAAGCCACATTCCAAGCAATCCGGTAGAGCCATGTCGAAAACTTTGCCTCATGCTTGAGACCCTTTAGCCCCTTCCATGCCCGCAAGAAAACCTCCTGCACCAAATCGTCAAGGGCAACCGCACCGCACAACTGAAACAGGAGCGATCGCACCCGTTGCTGATGCCGTTGATAGAGTTCCCGAAACCCATTTGGATGTCCGGAAAGGCACTGCTCAATAATCCGCCGATCGGGATCGATCACTTGGGGTCGGGTCACGATAGCCGTTGATGCCGTTGCCGCTGATAGGGGTACAGATACACTCATGCGAGGTATCACTCCATTAACGTAATCGTCTATTTAGACGGGACATCGAAAAGAGCGGTTCAAGACCCTTGGCACCACGGTTCGCTAGAATTTGGTAAACAATTGCGGCTACTGGCTGGACTATACTAAACGTCGGATGCTCTGACAGGGAACTGATCGTGAATATCGCTGAAATTTTTAACCGTGGTGGCTTGGCCATGTGGCCACTACTGATTCTCTCGATCTTGACCTTAGGCACCATTTTTGAGCGGCTTTGGTTTTGGAGCATTGTTCTCCAAGGAGAGACGAAACTGGCCGAGCAGATTCTGGATGCCGCTCGCCACGATTGGCAAGAAGCCATTGAATTAGCAGCCAATGCCTGTGACCAACCGATTGGTCGCTTCCTTTATACCCCTTTACAATTGATTGACACCAACCCAGAAATCTTTCGCCTAGCCCTAGAAGCTGCGGCTGATGAGGAGCTGAGTGCCATGCGGCGGGGAGAAAAGGTCTTAGAGGCAACGATTACGATGGCACCTCTACTGGGTTTGTTGGGAACGGTGTTAGGTCTGATTAGTGCCCTCAGTTCTATTCGCTTGGGGGATATTGGCACACCGGCCACCATGGGCGTGGGTCTCGGGATTAGTGAGGCCTTGATTAGTACTGCCTCTGGTCTGGTGGTGGCGATCATTGCCCTTGCCTTTCAGCGGCTCTTTCAAGCGTTTCTCTTGCAGCAGGCACAAATTTTTCGCCGCACCGGCAATGAATTAGAACTCACCTATCGTCAAGCTTGGCTAGAGCAGCGGATCAAAGGGGAACCTGAAAAAACATTGTTCTAACTCAAGCTATTTTTGCCCCTTTGACAGTTTTGAAGGAGAAAATCCTACGGGTAGGGGGAACCAAAATCGTTATAATCGCTGTTGAGATTTCATTAGCGAGGCATCATGCGCGTTTACGTGTTGCTCTACAACCCGGGGACTGAAAATGAGGGCATTCATTCTCTGCAACTGGGCGATCGCAACCTTATTCTGATGTTTGAAAGCGAAGACGATGCCAGTCGCTACGCCATGCTTTTAGAGGCACAGGATTTTCATCCCCCCAGCGTTGTCCCCATTGATGCCAAGGAAATCGAAGAATTCTGCGAATCCTCAGGCTACACCTGTCACTTGGTGCCCGAAGGATTTGTGCCGACAAACGATGCTGAGCGTCTCTTCTTGGCGCCTCCCGAACGCAATGTCGAAGAAACCGACTGGGAACTAGAAAATCGCGTGCCCCCCGCTGCTGAGAGTGAGTTCTCCGAAAGTGAACTGAATCAGTTGCGCCAACAATTTGAAAAGCTGCTGTAGATGGTGCGGGTCTGTGCCTGTCTAATTGTCAAAAATGAGGCAGCCCATTTGGCACGCTGTCTGGGCAGTGTCCAGCCTTGGGTAGATGAGATCGTTGTGGTAGATACTGGGTCAACGGATGAGACGATCGCGATCGCCCGCCAGTTTACAGAGCGCATTTTTACCTTCCCTTGGCAGGATGATTTTGCCGCTGCCCGCAATTACTCCCTAGAGCAGGCCACGGGCGATTGGATTTTAGTGATTGATGCTGATGAGGTGCTCGTGACCTTGCGGGAGCCGCCTGTGCCCCTCGGCCAACAACTGGAGGGCAGCACCCTCACTGCCTACCAACTCCTACGGCGGGAAATCGGCACGGGGCAGCAATTTTCTGACTTTGCCATTGTGCGACTCTTTCGCAACCTGCCGACGCTGCGCTATCAGGGACGCTTCCATGAGCAGTTGGTTTCGACAGCCGCAGAACCGCTGACCATTGGTACTCTGGAAACGCTGCGCATTGACCACTATGGCTATCAACCCGCACAAATTCAAGCCAAGATGCGCGATCGCAACATCCCGATTTTGGAACGTATCCGCGCCAGTGAAGGTCTGCCTTTGAATCTCCTTTTTGCCTTGGCGGATATGTACCACGCTGTGAATAACCCCACGGCTGCGGATGACTGCTACCAAGAACTTTTTGAGCGGCTCTTGCCCCATCTCCTCACCGGCCAACTGCCTGAGAATGCCCCTGGCGCCCTGCCCGAAATTCTGAATCAACTGGGGCGGCGTCTGCTGGCTATGGGGGATCACGAAACATTGCAACTCCTCTGTCAGCAAAGTCTGGTGTGGTTTCCCACCTATCCTCCCCTCAATGATTTGGCCGGGCGCTGGCTGATGGCTTTGGGATTCCCCTTGGGAGCAACGGCTTACTTTGAGTATTGCCTTGAACTGGGGCGCACCAATGGCTACAGCAAGCAGATGATTTTTCCCTTGGGCTATGTGCGGGAGATTGCCGCCGAACAACTAGGGCGTGCCTATGAAACCTTGGGCGATCGCGAGCGGGCGGCGGCGGCCTTTGCCCAAGCAACAGCTTTTCGCCAAGAAAGGGGCAATCACCAATAGAAAATAAAAAAGTGCCGCTGTTAGCAACGGCACCGCAGTTTGGGTTTCGGTGATCCAACCTTAGGCAAATTGCTGCCACTCTTCTTCCAGCAGACTAATGAGGTCTTCGTTGCCCTGACTCCGAGCCACTTGCAGCCGCCGCTCAAGAGTTTTCAGAATTGCATGGCGATGGGCTTCGGCCAAGGAGTCGCGCTTACGCTGGGGAAGTACTGAAGGGGCAGTACTCGTCGTCGGAGCGGTTGTGGTAACTGGTGTACCGTTGGTTTGGTAGGTTACCCCCCGCCAGCAGAGGACATGATTGGGTTGAGGAACCGGTTCAGCCGCTTTGTGCCCTACCCATTGCGCCCCCCGGTAGAGACCCTTGGCACCCGATTCAACAAGGGGAATGTGCTGCTCAGAAGTTTCGTATTTAACGCCGCGATAGATTAGTTGCATAATTAAATCAAGGCTCCTAGGTGAATACTATTGACTCGTTATCAAGCTTTAGGTGGTCTGCGCTAGGAAACAACTTGCCTCTAAATTTCTGTATTCTATTATACGATTTTTCGATCTTCATTGGGTAGAAGCCGGTTTTTTTAACAAATCTTTAGCCCTCCCACAGTCCTCCTATGAACGTGTTGTCACTCCCTGCCAATGCCAGTCACCTTTTAAGGACGTTGCGTCCGGGTCAACGGGAAATCAGTGAATGGCAAGGGGGTCTCTTGGCGGTATCGGCAGTGCCCGGAGCAGGCAAATCCCATGGCATGGCCGTAGGAGCAGCGATCGCCATCGCTCGCGAAAAACTCCATCAACAGCGGCAACTGGTCGTAGTCACCTATAGTCGTTCGGCAGCGGCCAATATCAAGGTGCGGATTCGCCAGTACCTGCGGGAAATGGGCTTGCCCCGCAATGGTTTTAGTGTGCAGACGCTCCACAGTTTGGCCTTGAAAATTGCCACCAGTCACCCCACAGCGGGTCTGCGTTGGAGTGGCGAGAATTTAATGAGTGAGCATGAGCAGCGACGCCTATGTATTACCTGTGTTAAGGAATGGGCGCGATCGCACCCCGATATTCTCGAGCAATTGATCCAAGGCTGCGATACCAGTCCCCTGAGTGACGTTGAACACGATGGTCGCAGAAGTGCGCTTTTGACTGACATCTTGGTGAAGTTGGCACAAACCGTTATTAGCAGTGCCCGCAGTATGGCGTTGACGCCCCATGATCTGCGGCAGTTGTCCCAGCAGTTGCGCTCCCAAAGTGCAGCCGCAGCAGAATCCTACCCCTTTTTAGAAATTGGTGCCGACCTTTTGGCACTGTACCAGCACCATTTAGCGCAGCGAGAGCAAATTGACTATGATGAGATGATTTTGGCAGCGGTACAACTCCTAGAGGGCGATCGCCAGTGCCGCCAAGAATGGCAACAGCGGGTGTATGCCGTCTTTGAGGATGAGGCGCAGGACTCGACCCCCTTGCAATCGCGGTTACTGCGACTTCTCGCCGAGGACAACACCACAGGGCAAGTGAATTTTGTGCGGGTGGGGGATCCCAATCAAGCCATTAACTCCACATTTACGGCGGCAGACCCTCTCTTTTTTAATGAATTCTGTGACGAATGTGCCCAGCAGCAGGCCTTCTATAAAATGACCCAAGCGGGGCGATCCACCCCATTGGTCATTCGATCGGCCAACTTTTTAGTGAACTGGGTCAATCATGCCCTCAAAGGCCAAGAACTGCCCTTTCGATCCCAAGCAATTCAGCCCGTCTCACCGACAGATCCGCAACCGGGGGCGAACCCACCCCCCTGGGGAGAAGGGGTAGAAATTGCCCGACCAGCAACCGTTTTCGAGACCGTGCGCGAGCTAGCAGCACGTATTTCTGAGGTTTTAGCAGAGTATCCTGAGGCCTCAATTGCGGTACTGGTGCGTACCAACCGCCAAGGGGAATTTGTCGCGGATCTGTTGCGATCGCCCGCTAGCTTCAGCATTGATACCGACCTTGCTGCTCAGGGGATTCCGATTCTCGATGTATCGGGCATTGAACGGCGATCGCAGGTGCCCAAAGAATTGCTGGACATTCTTTATTTTCTCCACTGTCCCTATTCTCCCGAAGCGGTCAAAGCAGCCCTGACTGTTCTTCAGGAGCGCAAACGCATTTCTGTCCAAAATTTGGATCGCTTAGCCGCCCAGCCAGAGGTGTTTCTCTACCCTGGTCCTTTAGACCCCCCTGCCGAGGAACCGGTACTCAAGGCACGGCACTACTGTCAACGTCTCCTCAAAGCCCGCCTAGAGCTGTCTCTATTTCCTTTGATCGCGTACTGCGCTCAGGAATTGGGCTATGATGCCGCTGAATTGGCCACCAGCGATCGCCTGATCTGCCACTTGGCACAGCAGGAACCAACGCAACTGTGGGAGCGTATCCATCCCCGTTGGCAGGAGTTGGTGGCAGCGGATCGCTTTGACGCTGTTGAGATGGAAGACCTCCATAGCCGTTTAGTGCGATCGGGGCAGGTAACGATTATGACGATGCATCGCGCCAAGGGTCTGGATTGGGATGCCGTCTTTGTCCCCTTTTTAGAGGCAAGAACCCTCCCCGGTGAGAGCTGGGTGGCGGCCAATGCCAAGTTCCTCAGTCCAGAGGTGGATTTTACGGATGTGGTGCGATCGCAACTGCGGGCCTACGGCCATCAGCAACCCCTTCCTGACTGGCAAACCGCCTATCAAAAAGCCACAGAGGCCAAAGTTGCTGAGGAATACCGCCTGCTTTACGTGGCCATGACCCGTGCTAAGCGTTTACTGTGGCTCGCCGCCGCCCACCAAGCCCCCTTTAACTGGCAGAACTTTGACTGGCGAGGGTTTTATCAACTGCAAGACAGTGACCCTTGTCCTTTCTTAGCTGCCCTAGAGCAGAAGCTAAAGAAACATGCCAAGGCTACTCGCGGCGATCGCTAAGGCTATCACGCCCCGGCAAGCGTTCCATGGCTGCCAAGACGGCCCGTTCTGCTGCCAGAATATCCCGCTCCGCGCCCCCCAAAAAGAGTCGGCCAAAACTGCCCACGGCTGAAATCTGCAAGATATTAATGAGTGCTGCCTTTTCCGCTTCATTGGCGGCCAGTGCAGCATAGGCGGCAGGTTCTACTTCAAACACATAGAGGGTTTGCCCCGCCAAAATCATATTGCCCCGCCGCGAGCGGTTAATTAGTTGGGTGTGGTGGGCATCAATATTGCGAATCACCTGACTCGAAATCACCCGTGGCCGCAAGCAATCCTGTACCCGAGCGCCAATGGCATCTAAAATTGCTTGCCCTGCTGCGCGTACTTCCCCCTGATTGCCCGAATGCACCTCCAATAGTCCGTAGAGTCGCTCGATAAACAAAACTCCCGGCCGCACCACCGCAGACTTCAAGGCAATATCCAAAAGGCGATTGACATCAATCCCCGGTGAAATCTCCACCCAGAGGGAGCAATCCCCCGGCAAAGGCAAAAACCCTTGAGCCACGGTTCCCAAGTAGGCCGCGTGTTGCGGTTGAATCGAGTCGAGATAGACATAACTGCGCAGATCAACGCCCAAGGTGGTGGATTCCTAACGCGCCAGTACCCATGATCGCCGAAAATGCCCTAGGACAATAGCCATTGCAGGCGTGGATCCGTAAAGTCCTCAATGCAGACCTCTGCTCCTGCGGCTTGCAGTGCCGTTTCCGATTGCGTTGTTAACACTCCCCAGCAGAGCATCCCTGCCCGCACCGCTGCCATCACCCCTGCCACGGCATCCTCAAAGACAAGACAATGCTGCGGCAACACCTGCAACCGCTCCGCCACTAGGAGATAGCATTCTGGATCGGGCTTGCCCCGCTGCACATCCTGCTCCATCACCACCGTATCGAAAAAGTTGCCCACCCCCTCACAGGAGAGCACCAATTCCACATTGGCAGCACAGGCCGAGGTGCCTAGGCCCAAGCGATAGCCCTTTTCTTTAGCACTTTTGAGAAAGGGCAACAGCCCCGGCAACAGTTCCAAATTGGGTGCCAGCAATTCCCGAAAGACAGCCTCTTTGCCGGCGCCCCAGCGTTCGACTTCCGCTTCAGTGACCGATCGCCCCAAGAGTTCTGGCAGGAGTTCGGCATTGCGTTTGCCCCCCATTTGCCGCAACTGTTCCAGATTGATCTGCTGCCGCAGTTCAGGGGTGCGATCGACATAGACCCGCCAAGCTTCAAGGTGGTAGGGCATGGTATGGCAGATCACCCCATCCATATCAAAAATCAGGGCACGCTGCGAGGGTTCAACGGCAAGAAACTGGGAAAAATTAGCCATTGGCGAAAAAGTTGGGCATCAGCAAGTGTAGTCTATCGTCTTTTGAGACTAAAGAGGCTGGCCAATCGATCAATGGAATTTTGCCGCAGGCTAGCCCCCAAAATCTCAATTAAAATACGGGCAACCACACCTGCAAAAAAATGAGTCAACATCTACAGTAGGAGTACAGCCCTTTATCTAAGCTATAGGGTACGTCAAGGGACGTTGATCCTGTTTAAGAGTGGATTTGACGGTTCTGGGTCTGTTCCATCTTTTGGGAAGAGGGCTGTAAATTGGCATACAAAAACACGCCAAAGTGGACGTGTTAAGATGAGTGTTACCAGCACGCAGGAGCCATTAGGGGAAGGGTCATGTTTGAACGGTTTACAGAAAAAGCCATTAAAGTCATCATGCTGGCACAGGAAGAGGCTCGCCGCCTCGGCCACAACTTTGTCGGTACCGAACAAATTCTCCTCGGATTGATTGGTGAAGGCACCGGTGTGGCTGCGAAGGTGCTACGTTCCATGGGCGTGAACCTCAAGGATGCCCGCATCGAAGTGGAAAAAATTATTGGCCGTGGGTCTGGTTTTGTGGCGGTGGAGATTCCCTTTACCCCCCGTGCCAAGCGAGTGTTGGAACTCTCCCTCGAAGAAGCCCGCCAACTGGGACACAACTATATTGGTACTGAGCACCTTCTTTTGGGTCTGATTCGCGAAGGGGAAGGGGTAGCAGCACGGGTTCTTGAAAATCTCGGCGTTGATCTGTCGAAAGTGCGCACTCAAGTGATTCGTATGCTGGGTGAAACCGCAGAAGTGGCTGCCGGTGCCAGCCAAGGGCGCACCAAAACACCGACACTGGACGAATTTGGTGCCAACCTCACCCAGATGGCCATTGATGGCAAGCTAGATCCCGTGGTGGGTCGGCAAAAAGAAATTGAGCGGGTGATTCAAATCCTCGGCCGCCGCACCAAAAATAACCCTGTGCTGATCGGTGAACCGGGGGTAGGTAAAACCGCTATTGCTGAAGGCCTTGCCCAACGCATTGCCAATAAAGATGTCCCCGATATTCTAGAAGACAAGCGGGTGGTCACCCTCGATATTGGCCTGTTGGTGGCGGGCACGAAGTACCGAGGTGAGTTTGAAGAGCGGCTGAAGAAGATCATGGATGAGATCCGCCAAGCCGGTAACGTGATCTTGGTGATTGACGAGGTACACACGTTGATTGGGGCTGGGGCTGCTGAGGGTGCCATTGATGCGGCGAATATCCTCAAACCCGCCTTGGCTCGTGGTGAGTTGCAGTGCATTGGTGCCACCACGTTGGATGAGTACCGCAAACACATTGAGCGAGATGCCGCCTTGGAGCGCCGCTTCCAACCGGTGATGGTGGGTGAACCCTCCGTTGAGGAAACCATTGAGATCCTCTACGGCCTGCGGGAACGCTACGAGAAGCACCACAAGCTGAAAATTTCCGATGAAGCCCTTGAGGCGGCAGCGAAGCTGTCTGATCGCTACATTAGCGATCGCTATCTGCCCGACAAAGCCATTGACCTCATTGACGAAGCCGGCTCACGGGTGCGCCTGATTAACTCGCAACTACCGCCTGCGGCCAAGGAACTGGATCGCGAATTGCGGCAAGTGCTCAAAGAAAAAGACGATGCCGTGCGTGCCCAAAACTTTGACAAAGCGGGTGAGTTGCGCGATCGCGAGATGGAACTGAAAGCGCAAATCCGTGCCATTGCCCAGCAGAAAAAATCCGAAAGCGCCAATGGTGAAGAGGAAACCCCCGTCGTTACCGAAGAGGACATTGCCCACATTGTTGCCTCTTGGACGGGTGTGCCTGTCAGCAAGCTCACCGAAAGCGAATCGGAAAAACTGCTGCACATGGAGGAGACCCTGCACCAGCGGGTCATTGGCCAAGATGAAGCGGTGAAAGCCATCTCCCGTGCCATTCGCCGTGCCCGTGTCGGTCTAAAAAATCCCAACCGTCCCATTGCTAGCTTTATCTTCTCTGGGCCAACCGGTGTGGGTAAAACCGAGCTAACGAAAGCCTTGGCCGCCTACTTCTTTGGTTCTGAAGAGGCGATGATCCGCCTGGATATGTCCGAGTACATGGAGCGGCATACCGTCTCCAAGCTCATTGGTTCGCCCCCCGGCTATGTCGGCTACAACGAGGGCGGTCAACTGACCGAAGCCGTGCGGCGGCGTCCCTACACGGTGGTGCTCTTTGACGAAATCGAGAAAGCCCATCCCGATGTCTTTAACCTGCTGCTGCAAATCCTTGAGGATGGTCGCCTCACTGACTCTAAGGGGCGTACCGTTGACTTCAAGAACACCCTCTTGATCATGACCTCGAACATTGGCTCGAAGGTGATTGAGAAAGGCGCTGGCGGTCTTGGCTTTGAGTTTGGCACTGAGGATGCTGCTGAATCGCAATACAATCGCATTCGCTCCTTGGTGAATGAGGAACTGAAGCAGTACTTCCGTCCAGAGTTCCTCAACCGCGTGGATGAGATTATTGTCTTCCGCCAGCTGACCAAAGACGAGGTCAAGCAAATTGCCGACATCCTCTTGAAGGAGGTCTTCTCACGCCTGACCGAGAAAGGAATCACCCTAGAAGTGACGGATCGCTTCAAGGAGCGACTCATTGAAGAAGGCTACAATCCCAGCTACGGTGCGCGACCCCTGCGGCGAGCCATTATGCGCCTCCTAGAGGATACCTTGGCTGAGGAAATGCTCTCTGGCCGCATTCGTGAAGGGGATACTGCCCTCATTGATGTGGATGAATCGGGTCAAGTGAAGATCCAAGCTCAACCTCGGCGTGAGCTACTGCCCCAAGCGGTTGAGTAGGGTATTGACTTCCTATGCCAGACACACCGCAAGAGGTTTATGGGGACTCCCTCAGCTCCCGAGCGCTGGATCACGACTGGCGCACCATTTATCCCTTGGGTGCTTACCAAATCCACGGTCTGGCATGGGTCGATCCCCAAGCCCTGTGGCTACGTCAATTGCCCCGTTTGCCCTTTTGCCAAGCAACCCTTGGCGCCAGTTTTTTGGCCTTGGATCGGGTGCGGGGCTTTATTTTGCTCATCAATGGCGAAAATGACCACAGTGAGATTCTCAATCCCTACGATCTAGAGGCATTTCTCGATGCCGATGGCCTCTGTCTCCATCGCGAAACCCTCTGGTTTTGCCGGGACACATGGCTCTATCGCTGTCATCTGCCTGACTGGCATGTAGAAAAGGTGCTGGAGTGCCGCTATCCCATTTACGGTGTGGCGGTGGATGACACAGGCATCTATGTGGCCTGTCAAAAATCGGGTTACATCCACTGTTTTGATGAAACAGGTCGAGAGCAGTATCGCCTCAGCGCGCCGGGCATTGGCTGTGAAAATTTAGCCCTCAAGGATGGCTATCTGTGGGTGAGCGATCGCCTAGAGCAATCTATCTATTGTCTCGATCGCCAGAGTGGCCGTGTTGAATGGGTGGCCTTGACGCCCTTTGCCCAGCCAACGGCGTTTACCTTTGATGCAACGGGGCGACTGTGGGTGGCCTATGGCGGTGAAGAACCCTATTTGCGGGATAACCCCAACAACCGCGAAGCCCCCCTCGAAATTGATCATCGCGATATTTGCCTGATTCATCCTCTGCTCTATCAGACCCACAAAGAGCAGTATTACACGGTCTCCAATGGCTATCTGATTGAGATGGCCTACGTGGAGGAAATGTCTCCCCTCGATGCGCTGCACCTAGATAACCTAGAGTGGCGAATTGCTCTGCCCGCCAATTCCCTGCGCCAAAAATTGCTGCGGGTTGAACCCGTCGGTACCCCCTTTCGCTTGGAAACCGTGGGTGATCAGCAGGTGGCGGTGTTTGATTTTCCTGAAGTGCGTCCCTACGAAGCCCGTCTTTTTGGTTGGCGTGCTTGGCTAGAAGTGAGAGGTATCAAGTACCATCTCAGCTTTGACGACATTGATGAGACGCTACCGCTGCCGCCAGAATTTGCAGCACAGTATCTAGTGGATAACGATGAGTTGGCGATGGATCAACCCATTGTCCAGGAGGTGGCACGGCAAGCTGTGGGCACAGAGACCAATATCCTGCGCAAGATGCTCAAGATTCGTAACTATGTGTACGATCGCCTGAGCTATGCCATGCGACCCACGATTGAAACGCCCGATTTGGTTTTGAAACGGGGAACGGGGTCCTGTGGTGAGTACGTGGGGGTGCTCCTTGCCTTGGCGCGATTAAATGGCATTGCCTGCCGTACGGTGGGTCGCTACAAATGTCCCCCCCATCCCCAAAAGCGGGGCATTCCCCTTCAACCCACCTATAACCACGTTTGGTTGGAGTTTTATGTGCCGGGGGTTGGCTGGTTGCCCATGGAGTCCAATCCCGATGATGTCGTAGAGCGCGGCCCTTATCCAACGCGGTTCTTTATGGCACTGCCTTGGTACCACGTGGAAGCGGGTAAAGGGATTCGCTTTGAGAGCACGAATTATCGCGATCGCGGGCTACGCCTTGGAGATTTAGCCCTCAATCATGTGCGCTTTACCATTCATGGTGAGCTGCCCCCAATTGCCTAAATAGTTCTAAAACAGGAGCACTCGCAGTAATCCCAAAGGAGCCGGCTGCCAATCGCCGCGCCAATCCAAAAGCTGTACTAACACCAAGTAGCCAATTCCCAATAACAGGGAAATGACACCGGTGACGATCGCCACCCATTTGCCCGATGACCGTTGAGACACCCTGAGCCTCCTATTCATTCTTGAGTCGCAATACCGCCATAAAGGCCTCTTGGGGGACATCCACCCGCCCGATCGCCTTCATCCGTTTTTTACCCGCTTTTTGTTTTTCGAGGAGCTTGCGTTTACGGGTCACATCGCCGCCGTAGCACTTGGCCAAGACATCTTTGCGTAAGGCGGGAATACTTTCACTGGCAATCACCCGTGAGCCAATGGCCGCTTGAATGGGAATTTTGAACTGGTGGCGTGGGATCAAATCCTTGAGTTTGCTGACAAGGGCACGTCCCACATAGTAGGCCTTATCGCGGTGAACAATCGCTGCCAAGGAATCCACCGGGTCGTTATTGATCAGGATATCCAGTTTCACCAGATCATTAGGACGGTAGCCAATCAGGTGGTATTCCATACTGGCATAGCCGCGGGATCGCGACTTCATTTCATCGAAAAAGTCCGTCACAACTTCCGCCAAGGGCATTTCATAGACCAATGTGGTGCGCCCTTGGGTGAGGTAGCGCATATCCTTAAAGATACCCCGCCGCGACTGCGCCAATTCCATCAGCGTTCCCACATAGGTTTCGGGGGTAATCATTTCCAGTTGAACGTAGGGTTCCTCAATTTTTTCGCGGTATTGGGGTTCCGGTAGCAGGCTGGGGTTATCAATCGTCAGCACTTCCCCTTTGATGGTGGTGACGCGATAGACCACCGAAGGGGCGGTAATGATTAAGTCCAGATTGTATTCCCGCTCTAGCCGCTCTTGGATAATTTCCATGTGCAGCAGCCCCAAAAAACCACAGCGGAACCCAAAGCCCATGGCACTGGAGGTTTCCGGCTCGTAGTGGAGCGAAGCATCGTTGAGCTTCAATTTTTCAAGGGCTTCCCGCAGATCCTCAAACTGATCGGCATCCGTGGGAAAAAGACCACAAAAGACCATCGGTTTGGCCTCAGTGTAACCCGGAAGAGGTTCCTTGGCTGGGTTTTGTGCCAATGTAATCGTGTCGCCGACACGGGCATCGCCAACGGCTTTAATGGCGGCTGCGAGGTAGCCCACTTCCCCAGCATGGAGACTGTCCACGGGTTTTTGGTTGGGCGCGAGAACGCCGAGTTCATCAATTTCGTACTCTTTGCCAGAGGCCATCAAGCGAATGCGATCGCCCTTGCGCACCACACCATCCATGACCCGAAAATAGACAATCACCCCTCGGTAGGCATCGTAGTAGCTATCAAAAATCAATGCCCGTAGGGGTTGATCTACCGTATCGCGGGGGGGTGGCACCAAATGCACAATGGATTCCAGAATTTCCTCAATGCCAATTCCCTCCTTGGCAGACGCTAGAACCGCTTGGGAGCAGTCGAGGCCAATAATCTCTTCAATTTCTGCCTTCACGCGATCGGGCTCAGCGCCGGGTAGATCAATTTTGTTGAGAACCGGAATAATCTCTAAATTATGCTCCAATGCCAGATAGACATTGGCCAGCGTTTGCGCTTCTACCCCTTGGGAGGCATCCACAACGAGGAGTGCCCCTTCACAGGCAGCCAGCGATCGCGACACCTCATAGGAAAAATCCACGTGGCCGGGGGTGTCAATCAAATTCAAAATATACGTTTCGCCATCGCGACTGGTGTAGGTCATGCGGGCCGCTTGCAGCTTAATCGTAATTCCCCGCTCCCGCTCCAGCTCCATATTGTCAAGAAACTGTTCCTTCATTTCACGGGGATCCACCGTGCCTGTAAATTGCAGCAGGCGATCGGCAAGGGTCGATTTGCCGTGATCAATGTGGGCAATGATCGAGAAATTGCGAATGTGGGAAACGGGGACGTCGGTCATACCAGCGAGGGCAACCTTAACAAAATGAAAAACTCCTTTCTTGATTCTAAGCGTCCCTGTCCGATTGTGCTGAGAATTCGGTGGTAGGATAGAAATTAACTGCCGGGATGTAGCGCAGCTTGGTAGCGCATCTGCTTTGGGAGCAGAGGGTCGCAGGTTCAAATCCTGTCATCCCGATTCGGAACCGTAAACCTAGAACGATTGTTGCCCATACAATCCTGCGGTAGATTAGCCTCAGGCCTTTTGGATACGTATTCATTGATGCTGACGGTTCCACGGACAATTTGCCTTGGATTTTTGGCGGTGATTACGCTGGGGACGCTGCTGTTGTGGCTGCCTTGGTCCACTAGTAATGGGGAATGGAACCCCTTTATCGTTGCGCTATTTACCGCAACATCGGCCGTTTGTGTGACCGGCCACATTATTGTCGATACGGGAACCCACTTTTCTCCCTTTGGTCAACTGGTGATTCTGCTGTTGATCCAGGTGGGTGGTCTGGGGTACATGACGGCGACCACCTTTTTGATTATTTTGCTGGGACGCAAGTTTAACCTGCGGCAGAAGATAGCGGTACAGCAAGCCTTGGATCGGCGGGGCATACAGGGGGCACGGCAATTGGTGCGCTCGATTTTGGGTCTCACGTTTCTCTTTGAACTGACGGGTGCCTTGTTGCTGTGGCTGATTTTTCGCCAAGACTTTAGTGATCCACGGGCACTGTGGCTGGCGGTGTTTCACAGTATCAGTGCTTGGAATAATGCCGGGTTTAGTCTGTTTAGTGACAGCTTGATGGGGTATCAAACCTCTGTGCCCCTGAATTTCGTGATTTCACTGCTGATTATTTTTGGCGGCATTGGCTATGAGGTGATCTTTGAGTTTTATCTTTGGCTGCGGGAGCATCTGCGTCACTGGGGTAAACCCGCCTATCTAATCCGCAAGGCGAGCCAGATGACGTTTAGCCTCAATTTCAAAATTGTGACGAGTACAACGGCGATTCTCCTCATCTTGGGAACGGCGATGCTGTTTGCGACGGAGATGCGATCGCCAGAACGATTTGGTCTTTTTTCCTTTGATCAGAAGCTCCTCTTGGCCTGGTTTCAGTCGGTGACAGCGCGGACGGCGGGCTTTAATACCGTCAACATTGGTGAATTCAATAATGGCGGGCTATTTATTATGATTGCCCTGATGTTTATTGGCGGTAGCCCCGGTGGGACGGCAGGGGGTATTAAAACAACGACGTTGCGGATTTTAGCAGGGATTACCAAGTCAGCTCTGCAAGGGAAAGAGGTGGTGCTGCTCTACCGCCGTCAGGTGCCCCCCTCGCTGATCATGAAAGCGGTCGCTGTCGCCTTTGGCTCAATGTTTACAGTGCTGGTTTCCACTACCCTCATCGCGATCGCTGACCCCGAAGAGAATTTCATTAATATTCTCTTTGAAACTGTTTCTGCCTTTGCCACCGTTGGTCTCTCCACCGGCATTACCAGTGGGCTAACCGTCTTTTCCAAGCTGGTCTTGATTGTAACGATGTATGCTGGACGGGTGGGTATCCTGCTGCTGATGGCGGCAATTATCGGTGACCCCCAGCCTTCTAGCGTCCAATATCCTGAGGAAAACCTGCTGGTGGGTTAGGGGGCGGCGTACTCGGCAATGGCGGCAGCCATCTCTTGGGTACCCACGGGTTCTTTGCCCGGCGCAGCCAAATCATAGGTGACAAACCGCCCCTCAGCAATGACTTTTTCCACAGCCGCTTGCAGACGCCGTGCCGCTTCCATTTCACCCAAGTGTTGCAACATCAACACACCAGAGAGAATCAATGCCGTAGGATTGGCTTTATTTTGGCCAGCATATTTAGGTGCTGAACCATGAATCGCCTCAAAAACGGCATATTCATCGCCAATGTTTGCCCCCGGTGCCACTCCTAGACCCCCAATCATCCCGGCACAAAGGTCGGAAAGAATATCACCGTAGAGGTTGGGCATCACCATCACATCATAGAGTTCAGGCTTCTGCATCAACTGCATGCACATGTTATCGACGATGCGATCTTCAAAGGCAATGTCGGGGTAACGGGTAGCAATTTCGCGGGCACGTTCAAGGAAGAGGCCATCGGTAAATTTCATGATGTTGGCTTTGTGAACGGCAGTCACTTTCTGGCGATGGTTGGCCTTGGCATATTTGAAGGCAAACTCAACAATGCGATCGCTCCCCAGCACAGAAATCGGCTTGACACCAATGGCAGCATCCTCACGGATCGGCTTACCCGCTAGATCACTCAAAAAGGCACGGGCTTTGGCCGCCTCGGGACTGGTGTATTCAAACTCAATCCCGGCATAGAGGTCTTCGGTATTCTCGCGAACAATGACAAGGTCAATGTTTTGAAAATAGCTTTTCACCCCAACAATGGATTTAGCCGGCCGTAGGTTCGCATAGAGATTGAGCCGCTTGCGGATCTCGACATTCACAGAACGAAAGCCCGTACCTACGGGGGTGGTAATCGGCCCTTTGATGGCAGTTTTCGTGCTTTTGATCGCATCGAGAACGTGTTCGGGCAAGGGGGTACCGTAGCGTTCCATCATGTCCACACCGGCATCCACCACCACCCAATCAATTTTGACGCCCGTAGCATCAATGGCAGTGCGAGTGGCAGCGGCAACCTCAGGACCAATACCGTCGCCGCGAATTAAGGTAACAGCGTGGGACACGAGTTCTCTCTCCCTATGCAGAACTGAAAGACAAAGGTATTAGGAGGGTAGGATGCCGCTAAATGAGCTTCACCGTACGTAGCGTGTGAAACAAAATTGTCGCCAAGGCGATCGCGCCCGCAACAATGACAAAGTACAAAACAATTCCCATCATGTTTCTCCTCAACAGGTAGTGATTTACCTCGGGATTCAGAATACCCTAGGCTGTGCCTACAAAACTAACATCACTAAAGCGCTTTTGTGCCTCGCTGACGGGACGATTTTTGCCTTCCTCTTGCCAGTAGTTAATGATTTCGGTGGCACGGTTGAGGAGTTCAATCCGCTCGGCTTCCGTAATCCAAGATTTCTTCTCTAACTCCGCCTTCAGGAGTTCCCAAGCATCGGTGCGCGGCCAAAAGAAGTAGGAGGTGAGGGGGCTTGTCCCTTTGCCAACAATTTGATCGACAGCGATCGCCACGTCTTTTTCTAACCAAAGTACTCTCAGGGTAAAGCGGGACAATTCTAACCTCCTAAAACTCGTTTTTCACAAAAAGCCATCCTTTATAATAACCAATCAGGCCAACTGCATACAAGTTTCTGGAGAGCTACGGTTGAGTACCCCCTGCGCCTGTGTCTTTTTTGATATTGATGGGGTGATTCGCGATGTCAGTCGTTCCTATCGCCGTGCCCTAGCGGATACCGTCGAGCATTTTACGGGGGGTGCCTATCGTCCCAGTCAAAAGGAAATTGACAACCTCAAGGCGGAAGGCTGCTGGAATAACGACTGGGAAGGGTCGCGTGAACTCATTTATCGCTACTTTGAACGCCAAGGGAAACCCCGCTGCCAAGTGCCCTTGGACTATGAACGCCTAGTGATCTTTTTTGAGGAGCGCTATAGTGGCGAAAATTGGTGCGGCTATATTCAAGATGAGCCACTGCTGGTGGATGTTGCCTATTTTCAGGCTCTTGATCAGGCACAAATCCGCTGGGGGTTTGTCAGTGGTGCGACGCGGGACTCGGCAGAATATGTTCTGAAACACCGCTTGGGTCTCGATCAGCCCCTTTTGATCGCCATGGAAGATGCCCCCGGCAAACCCGACCCCACAGGACTCCGCATGGCCTACCGTCAGGCCGCGGCTCAGGAAAACATTCCTGCCTTTTATGTGGGGGATACAGTGGCGGATATGCAGACCGTTGTCAATGCCCGCAAAGAACAAGCAACAACGCCGTGGATTGCCTTAGGGGTGATTCCTCCCCATGTCCAGCCCGAAGATCGGCAACGCTATGGCGATCGCTTGCGCTCAGCGGGAGCCAGTGCAGTTTTTGAACACACGCGCGACATTACCCCAGCGATGGTGGCAGCGTTCTTAGGGCAATTGGCTGCCCACGACTCAAACTGCGGGCAATAAGATCACAGCGTTCATTGCCGACATCGCCACTATGGCCACGCACATGGTGCCACTGGACTAAGGGATCATTGAGGGCATCTAGCTCCTGCCACAGGTCTTGGTTGAGAACAGGCTTTTTGGCGGCTGTTTTCCAGCCCCGCCGTTTCCAGTTGTGGATCCACTCCGTAATTCCCTTGAGGACATATTCGCTGTCGGTGTAAAGGGCGATCGCGCTCCCCGGAGCCAGTTGGCGCCATGCCTTGAGGGCTGCAATGGCCGCCTGCAATTCCATGCGATTATTTGTGGTCGCGGGGTGATGTCCCCCCAGTTCCTGCACAGAGCCGTCGGTAAAGTAAATGACCACGCCCCAGCCCCCCGGTCCCGGATTGCCTTCGCAGGCACCATCGGTATAAATGGCACGAATCTCGGTCATGAGTCTCTATGCCCTCCAAAGGTTGCAAATAAAAAAGGGGGGGCCACAAGACCACCCCCGAAACAAATGGATACCAAAGACTACTTGATGCTGACTTTGGCGCCGGCTTCCTCGAGTTCTTTCTTAGCGGCTTCGGCGTCTTCTTTGGTGGCACCTTCTTTCACGGGTTTGGGCGTGGATTCCACCACTTCCTTGGCTTCCTTGAGACCCAAGCCGGTCAAAGAGCGCACCACTTTGAGCACGGCAATCTTCTTGTCGGCGGGGACTTCTTCGAGAATGACATCGAAGGCGGTTTTCTCTTCGACTTCTTCTGCGGGAGCAGCAGCACCACCACCCACAGGAGCGGCGACCATCATGCCACCGACCGGCGCAGCGGCACTGACACCAAAGGCCTCTTCAATTTGCTTGACCAGCTCAGCGGCTTCCAGCAGGGTCAAGGATTTCAACTTTTCGAGAATTTCATCGGTTGCAGCAGACATTGTCAACTCCTATCGTTTCAAGGTTAGAAAACAAGAACAGGTGGCTTCCCAAGGGAAACCGAAAACAGGATCGATCTATGCCGCACCTTTGTCGGCGATCGCCTGGGTTGCCCGCGCCAAGGAAGCAGGAACCTCCTTGATGCCAATGGCAATCTTCGCTGTGACGGCATTGAGGGCACCAGCAATCTGCGCCATGAGTTGTTCTTTTGAGGGCAGATCACCAATGGCCTTCACTTGCGCTTCATCAAGGGCCCGTCCCTCCATGACCCCACCGCGTAGGGTGGTTTTTTTCGTGGCCTTTTGGAATTCTTGGTAGGCCTTGATCGTGCCGCCAATGTCATCCTTGACCAAGAGGAACGCCGAAGGTCCTTTGAGGAATTGGGTCATGGGTTGCCAAGTGTCACTTTCTTTAACCGCCAATTCCATCAGCGTATTTTTAGTGACCTTGCAACTGGCATTACACTTGCGCAAGCGTTGCCGCAAATCCTTCATCTCAGCATCGGTGAGACCTTGGTAGTCAATCACCAGTGCCATTTGTGACTCGCTCAGGCGTTCCTTTAGCTCCGCCACAATTTCTTTTTTGTTTGCTAGCGTGCGTCCCACGCGCATCACCTCCTGTAGTCAGTGCAAGAAAAACCCCAGCAGTGGTGCCGGGGCGATCGCCCAATCCCAACGGATGGACTTCGCAAACCTCGGCAGGAAGATTATGTCTGAGCCAGACCCCTGCGGTCTTCGGTTTCAGTCTTGAGTTGTCCAGTATTGGGCAATAGGCAAGTCCTCCTTAGGCGGCTTCGGCCAGTTTTAGCTCCCGCAGGGCGTTGATGTCCACTTGAATGCTCGGCCCCATCGTTGCGGCCACATAGACACTGCGCCAGTAGCGACCCTTGGCACCACTCGGGCGGTTGCGGTCAATACTCTCTTGTAGTGCCTTGAGGTTGACGAGCAAGTCTTCGGCGCTGAAGCTAGCTTTGCCAAAGAGCACATGGACAATCCCGGTGCGATCGGCGCGGAATTCCACCTTCCCCGCTTTGAACTCCTGAATGGCTTGGGGCAAGTCAAAGGTCACTGTACCGGCTTTGGGCGACGGCATTAGCCCCCGCGGACCCAAAATCCGACCCACTTTGGCTACTTGGGGCATCATATCGGGGGTGGCAATGAGGAGATCAAAGTCCATCCGCCCCTTTTGAATTTCGTCAATGAGTTCCTCTGAACCCACAACATCGGCACCGGCGGCACTGGCTTCAGTCACTTTTTCACCCCGGGCAATGACCGCCACGCGAATCGTTTGACCGGTGCCTTTGGGGAGCGCCACAGTGGTTCGCAATTGTTGGTCGGTATATTTGGGATCAATGCCCAAGCGGATGTGGGCTTCTGCCGATTCAGGAAATTTGGCTGTGGCCGTTTCCTTCAGCAGTTGCAAGGCCTCAAGGGGAGCGTAGGGACGATCCTCCACCTTGGCATAGAGTTCACGCAGTCGTCGCGAGAGTTTACGCATCAGAATTTACCTCCACGGGGTACTAACGAAACGCAGTTTCTCCCCCAACACAACAACGGACTCAACAGGAACACACGAAGGAAAGCTTTAGTCAGCAATGGTCACGCCCATATTGCGAGCAGTACCTTCGATAATCCGCATGGCCGCTTCAATATCGTTGGCATTGAGATCCGGCATTTTCTTCTCAGCAATTTCCCGCAGTTGGGCACGGGTGATGCTGCCCACTTTTTTCTTGTTGGGTTCGCCGGAGCCTTTTTCAATGCCCGCAGCTTTTTGAATCAGCACGGAAGCGGGCGGCGTTTTCAGAACAAAGGTGAAACTGCGATCTTCATAGACCGAAATTTCAACGGGAACCACCATCCCCACTTGATCGGCGGTGCGAGCATTGTACTCTTTGCAGAACATCATGATGTTCACACCGTGCTGACCAAGGGCCGGACCAATGGGGGGAGCAGGGTTGGCTTTACCCGCTTGAATGGCAAGTTTGATAACTGCGACGACCTTTTTCGCCATAGTGAGTTAGCGTCCTAATCTACTTTTTCCACTTGAGTCACTTCGAGTTCGACCGGCGTTTCGCGGCCAAAAATCGAGAGTAATGCTTTCAGTTTGCTGCGCTCAGCACTGACTTCAATCACCTCTCCCTCAAAGTCCTTAAAGGGACCATTGAGAACTTTGATCTTATCACCACTATTGAGATCAATGCGGTGAACCGGTTCTTGTTCTTGGGCTTTGCGGAAGATGCGATCCACTTCGGCCGGACTCAGGGGCATGGGCTTGACGTGACCGCGGCCGCGGCCTGTACTGCGGCGTTGCTCGGCACCCACAAAGTTAATCACATTGGGGGTGTTTTTAATCACCTGCCAAGCTTCATCATCAATTTGCCATTCACCTGTTTCGGGGGACTGCTGTGCCCGCACTTGGACAAGAACGTAACCCGGAAAAACTTTTTCCTCAATGGTTTGCCGCGAGCCATCTTTTTTAATTTTGATGACGGGGGTTTGGGGAATTTCAATGCGAAAGATGCGATCGGCCACATCCAGCGTATGGAGCCGCTGCTCGATGGTGCTTTTCACTTTTTTTTCGCAGCCAGAGGCCACCTGCACGGCATACCAAAACCGTTTGACCTTACCCGCTTGATCCCCTTCGGCCACTTCAACGGTGTCGTCAAGAGGATCGTTCAGATCAGAATGATCAGTAAATTCACTCACCATAGGCGCGTACTCGTAGGAATCTTTGGCTGTCTAGAAAATCAGTGTGGCCAGCCAACGAAAGAGTTCATCCACTAGGTAGATGACCGCAGCGGAAAGGGAAACGATGAGAATGACTGCCGCAGATTCGCCAATCAGACGCTGGCGATCAGGCCACACCACTTTGCTGAGTTCTTCCTTGGTTTCGCGGAAAAACTCGGTTAGATTAAAGCCACTAGTGGGCTTTTCGCCTTCGGTACTCTTGGTCACGGCGGCACTCCTTAGGGCGGGGGCAGCCCGTTGCTACCCGTTTAATTCAGCGCGATTTATTATCATAGCAGGTTTCTTCTTTTTAGGAAATCCCGATGTTTGATTGCTTGCAATCGCGCACCCTCACGACCGCCATGGGGGAGGTGGCCTACGTTACAAATGAGTTCAGCACTACGCCCTATGCCCGCCCGCCCCTGTTTTTTTGGCATGGCTTTGGGGGCGGCTCTAGTCGCTATGAATGGTCAGCGGTTTACCCAGCCTTTGCGGCGGCGTATCCCCTTTTTGCGTTGGATTTGCCCGGTTGGGGAGTCTCTGAGCATCGCGATCAATCCTATACGGTGGCGGCTTATGTGGATCACTTGCTGGAGTGCCTTGGCCAATTGACGGCAGAACCAGCAGTGGTAATCACGTCGTCACTGACGGCAGCCTTTGCTATTCAAGGGGCGATCGCCCATCCCCAACGCTTCCGTGGCCTGATTCTCACCTGCCCAACAGGGTTGAGTGATTTTGGTCAAGATTACCGCCAGACCCCCCTTGCCCAGATTGCCCGCCAGCCCTATGTGGATATCGCCTTTTATCGCCTCGGCGTGGCCAATGTCCTGAGTGTGCAGTCCTTTATGGCCAATCAACAGTTTGCTCGACCTAGCCGCATCAGCCCGGAAATGATTGCCACCTATACCGAAGTAGCGCAGTCGGCGGGGGCAGAATTTGCCGCGTTGGCCTTTGTGCGGGGTGATCTCTGCTGCGATCTCAGTCGCTTTTTACCCCATTTGACGGTGCCGACCTATATCGTTTGGGGAGAGCAGGCAAAACTCCCTCCTGTGGCCGTGGGTCAACGCTTGGCACAGTTAAACCCCGAGGCGATTCGTGCTTTTGATGTGATGCCAGGGGTGGGACTAACGCCGCAGTTGGAGTGCCCTGCGGTGATGATTGGCTGGATTGATCGCTACCTTGGCCAGTTGCTGGCCTCCCCCTGAGGTGATCTAACGCTGGGCATTGGCAGTGGCGGGTAGGGTTGTGCCATAGACACGGGGGCGATCGCCCTGGGCCAATTGGGTGCTGCCTTGAGTATCCACTGCCCAAATTGTGGCTTTGGGGTTCCCCATGGTTTGGGTTTGAAAGAGCACCCGCTGCGGATCCGTTGTGCTCCAGCCCAAAAGGGTGGCAAAGTCGTATTCATCAGCGGTGGGATAAACCGTGGCCACATGACCCACCCCCGCCTGCCAAATCCACGCGCCATCGCTAATTAAATCAGTGGCAAACAAGCCGCTAAGCTGGCGCACCAAGAGACGATTGCCCGTTTCTGACCAGCCAACTGGAACCAGTACTGCAATCAGACCTTGACCTTGGGGCACCTCTGCCAAAAATTCAGGCGGCATTTCCTTGAGGCTTTCAATGCGCTGCTGACTGCCGCTCTGGCGATCGCGAATTTCCAAAACACTCACCAGTTGTTGCCGATGGGCTTCTGGATGGGCCGTGAAGTAGAGGGTGGCCTGTGCCACATAGCGGCCATCGGGAGAGAGATATTGGGGCGTCTGCTGAGTCAAGCGGAGAGATTTCTTAGCCTTTAGAGCAGCGGCGTGGCCGTCGTCAATCCATTTCCAAGGGAGGGGGAAAGGACTCTGAAGCGGATCCGTGACTACTGTTTCTACGGGTTGATCGGGGGCTGAGGGTCGCTGGGCTTGGGCAGGCGTTACTGGGGCGATCGCAAGGGCTGTCAATATCCCACAGACTGAGGAGATCAAAAAGCCCCGCCACGGCGCAAATCGGGTTACCATGAGGTCACTCCTCTGAAATAAAGTTTGCTTATTTTATTGACAGTTTGGTTAAACGAATGATGACGGCTCCTCACACCTCCAGCATAGCAATTGGCCTAGGCCGATCGCAGGAAAATTAACGAAGTTTTATGCTCTTGACAAAATTAGTTAAAAAATCTCGTGACTATTTGCAGTCATTGGCAGTCATTGAGATTCATTCCCAGTGGTTTCCCCTCAGTTCCCCCTCGCTCAAAGATGCGGCGACGACCCCCTATGCAGTGAATGCTAAAGGGCATTTGGCGTGGCCCAAGGGTCGGCACTCCCTCTGGTTGGGGCAGCGAATCACGGTACCCGCGACGGTTCAAGGCTATAGTGTGGCGGGTTTAACTCTACACCTTGATCTCACGTGGTGGGCGGATCAGGCAACGGTGTATGTCAATGGTCAGGCGGTGCATCAGGGGGATTTATTTGATCATTCGGTGAGTCTGTGCCTAGGGGAGGCAGTGACCCCCGGCCAAGCATGGGAGGTGGTGTTGCATCTTGTGAGTCCCGGCCACGATGACGGTGCTTTGGTGAGATCAGGCCTGCGGTTTGAATTGCCAACGGGAGTGAATCCGGACTTTGTTGCCACTGAGTTGGACATTTTGGCGATCTTTGGTGAAACCCTCAACCTGCAACCCCTTGAACCCCTGCTGAAGGACGTTTTAGAAAGTCATGGACAGCGCCCCATCTTAGATCCGTTGCTGGCGGAGATCCACGAGAAAATGCAGGCGATCGCCACCCCCTTGCGGGACTTCACCATGCACCTGTGTGGCCATGCCCATCTGGACTTGGCGTGGCTTTGGCCGATCGCCGAAACCTGGCAAGTGGCACAGTCCACTTTTCGATCCGTCTTGCAGCTAAAGGAACGCTATCCCGAACTCACCTTTACCCACTCCACTCCCGCCCTCTATGCCTATTTGCAGACCCATGCCCCAGAACTTTTTGGGCGGATTCAGGAAGCCGTGGCAGCGGGTTGGTGGGATGTGGCGGCAGGTCTTTGGGTAGAACCGGAACTCAATCTCATTCATGCTGAGTCCATTGCCCGTCAGATTCTCTATGGGCAGCAGTACGTGCAGCAGGCCTTTGGTGGCATTAGCCCCATTGCTTGGTTGCCCGATACCTTTGGCTTTCCAGAACGGCTCCCCAGTTTCTTGGCTCAGGGGGGCATTCGCTACTTTGTCACCCAAAAATTGCGCTGGAATGACACCACACGCTTTCCCCACGGTTGGTTTGTCTGGCGGGATGTGGCGGGGGCGGCGGTGAATGCCCTGATGTCAGCACCCATTGGCGAGGGGATTGCTCCCGTGAAAATGGCTGCCTATGCCCAAGAGTGGTGGCAACAAACGGGAGCGCGGCGCAGTCTCTGGCTCCCTGGTGTCGGCGATCATGGCGGTGGACCAACGGCAGACATGTTAGAACGGGTGCGACGCTGGCAACAACTGGGGGGCATTGGTCCGCAGTGGCGGTGGACAACGGTGCGGCAGTATCTGGAACAATTAACCCAAGAAACACCCCCCACAACCGTCTGGCAAGGGGAACTCTACTTGGAATTCCATCGCGGCTGCTACACCAGCCATGGCGATCAAAAGGCCGCCCACGATCGCGCCCAACGCCAACTGCAAGAGGCGGAACGCTGGTGTGCCCTCGCGGCAATCACAACTTCTTTTTCCTACCCCAGAGAAGAACTCAAAGCCTGTTGGCAACAACTTCTCTTTAATCAGTTTCATGATATTCTCCCCGGCTCCTCGATTCCAGAGGTTTATGCGGAGGTGAACCCAACATGGCAGCAACTCCTGACAACAACAGAAACGTTACTGGGTGCGGCGCAAACGGCTCTGTGTGCGTCTATAGACTACGGCGACCCCCCCGTGGCAGGGGCAATGCCTGTGGTTATTTTCAATAGTGGGGTGGGCGATCGCGCCGGGGTTGTCCACATTGACTTGGCACAGCTCCCTGAGGAGGTTTCCTCTTGGCGGGTTTATTGTCCACGGGGCGACTACGATTTACCAGCGCAGTTGAATGCTCCCCAAGGTTGCTTGACGTTTCGTACCCCTGAGGTGCCGGGAATTGGCTACACACTGCTGTGGCTCTGCCCGCGATCGCGCCCTGATACGCTACCAACCCCACCCTTGGGCTATGTCTTAGAAAATAACTATCTCCACGTTGAAATTGATCCGGCAACAGGGGAAATCACCAATCTGTATGACAAGTTGAATCATCGTCCCTGCTTGGGCGATCGCGGTAATCAACTGCAATTTTTCCGTGATCAGGGGCAATACTGGGATGCTTGGAACATTGACCCCAACTATGGGCAGCAGCGACTGCCGGGGGCGACCCTAGAGGCCATTGAATGGGTGACGTGGCATCAACTGGAGCAGCGACTACGGGTCAGATGGCGCTTTCAGTCCTCGCGGATGCAGCAGGAGTATGTGTTGCAGTATCAAACCCCGTGGCTGCGCATTGATACGGTGATTGACTGGCAGGAGGAACATATTCTCCTCAAGGCGGCTTTTCCCTTGGCAATCAGGGCTGAGCAGATCACCTGTGAAACTCCCGGCGGCGTTACGCTGCGCCCGACCCTTCCCAATCCCCACCTCAGCGCCCATGAGCAAACAAAATGGGAGGTGCCCTTTTTAACGTGGGTGGATCTGAGTACCCCAGAGTATGGGGTGAGTCTTTTCAGCGACTGCAAGCATGGCCTTGATGCCCAAGCGAATCAACTGCGATTAACCCTGTTGCGATCGCCCACTTGGCCAGATCCGACGAGCGATCGCCGCCACCACCGCTTTAGTTATGGCGTGTTTCCCCACAGTGGCTCATGGCAAGCGGCTGCTGTCTCCCAATGGGCGGCTCAGTTTAATCATCCCCTCCGCAGCGCGATCGCCCCTGTCAACTTGTCAGGCACCTTACCCCCCCACGCTCACCTGCTCCATTGGTCGGATGCCCACATTCAATGTTTGGCCCTGAAACAAGCGGAGGATGGACAGGGTTGGCAATTGCGAGTCGCTGAAGTGGTTGGTGAAGGGGGCACCTTGGAGCTGCACTCAACGTTTATTCCATGGCAAGTCAAAGAGCAGCAAACGCTCCTAGAGACGCCCGCAGGGGACACAGACTCAGTAACCCTCAGCCCGTGGCAAATTCAAGCCTTTCGGCTGCACCCTTGACCTGCAATTGCGCCTTGAGGATTCTTGGCGATTCTGAGACAAATCTCGCTTAGCCAAGCAAATTGATCCCTCACTGCATGGCAGTTCACTACCCATACTCTATTGATGAGTGCTCATTTTTTGCCTTATAGCTATTCCAATAAAGAATGAGACATTATCCAGCACAATAATTGCGAATCACCTCATCAATAGAACTGTTTGACCCTGCATACATCCGCGCTCGCTTCAGCGCACTAAAGTCGTGCTCAATCACATTCAAATCACAAACCCTACCGCATTCAAATATCTGCAAAACAGCATTGGGGCGATGAAGTCTTTCTGGTGTCTATACCGTCCTGCTACTAATACCAATTCAATTTGAAGATAGGGTTAATAAAGGCTGTGTAATGAATGACCAGCCCGTCAAAGAACGAATCACCCCCGCCGTCAGTTGTGACAATACAGCTTGCAGCTTTTGACGCAGGGCTTCCAGCGTCTCGAAGGACTGCCATGCTCATGCTGCTCGCAGATGTTGCCACAACCGCTCAATGGGATTGACCTCGGGGGCAAACACAGGCACGACATTGCCCACAATGCGATGCACCGTCGGGTAGGCGACCTCAAGCTGATGCTCCTGTCGCAGCCACTGCACAATGGCCTTGTAACTGTGGGGTCTTGTAGGCGTTCCTGCAACTGTGCCATCACTGCTGGAGTCCTCCTTGGCGATAGGCGTTCAGCCAGCGAGTAATGGTGGACTCGTTGCAATGGAGCAATTGGGCAATTTGTGGACGGCTAATGTTACAAAGAGCTGGTATAATCTACAGCATACAGCAATCTTTCTGTCATCTATCATCTAAAGAACCATATTATTTGCTTATTATGGCCAATACTACAACAGATAGTACAAACTCAGCCAATATGCTCCCATGAAACAGCCGTACCCCGCTCAATAGCCTGATTCACTCGCTTGCCTAGCAGTACCTCTGACGCTATTACTTGTTGGACGGTTATAGAACACCTTTTTGATGCGGAAAACTTCTTGAGGCGTTGCCATGAATCACTAACAAGCAATGGTATTTTATTGCTTGAATTTCCCACAGTTGACTCTCTGGCTTGTGAGTTACTGGGCTCTAACTTTTTTTGGGTAATGCCTCCATATCATTTAGTACTCTATAGTCTTGAAGGTGGAAGATATCTGCTAGAAAGATGTGGCTTCACTATACTATTCACCCACCACATGCCTAAGAATTGGTACTTCTCTGCTTCTGTTGCACGTAAGCTTGGAATAAGTCTAGAAGCCATAAGCGAAAGCATAGAATTGCAAAGTTTACTTAAAGAAATTGATGCTATATTTGACTTTATTGCTCTTAAACAGAAAAAATCATCATCGGTTCAAATCATAGCTCGTAAAGTATAACAATGTAATATCACCTATTTAAGCAGATTAACAATTCTTGTAGCATTGTTGTAGTAAACATTTTCCTTCTCTAGCTTACTAAAACCCGCCTTATTCATAACTATTTCAAGCATTGATGTAGCATCTTCTATACTTACATAAGGAAAATCACTTGCAAAAATAATACGCTCCGAACCAACTTTTTTGTACATAAAAGCAAAAAAATCTTCCCAAGGAGAACCCGCAAGATAGTTCAAAGAAAAAGAAGTCTCTAGGTAAATATTTGGACAGTAATCAGCAAGTACTAATACTTCTCTAAGTCTTACTCCGCCACTATGAAGTAAAATTATAGGTACATTTTTAACATAGTCACAAATACGCGCAGCTAACTTCAGGTTATCGAAATCAAAAAGCTTAGTTGTGCCATAGCTAGTATCAATACAGATGTAAAATCCCATTTCAGATGCTCGTTTTGCAATCGCAACCACATCAGTAAATAAAGCTTCTGAAATTTTTTGGGTATAGCAATGAAACTTAATTCCTTTGACGCCAAATTGCTTAAGACTATCAAGATAACAAAAAGCTAGCGCCTTACTTATTGGAGTTGTTGCCGTAATAGAAGCTAGGTTAGGACATACATTGTATAAACTTTTAAGGAATTCTTGAATTCCATTTGTCATGAAGAAGTAATCGTTTAGGATCATCAAGTTAATTGAAGTTGCACTTGCTAGACTTGGCTTGTAGCTGTCAAGAGTGGCTAAAACTGACTCTGGAGTTACCTCCGTTTCTGAAAAATGAATCGAATGTAGATTATGCTGTAAGGAGACAGCGTGAACATTAAAATCAAAAATTTTACTCATACTTATTTATCGTAAGGGTGTATAGCAATTGCTATTTTAGTAAAGCAACCATAAACTCTTTTTGAGGTATACAAGGATAGTCATGCGCTAAAATAAAATTTTGCATATATGTGGATACTAACTGAATTACTTCAGAAGGATCGTGATAAAAAACGTTGGCTTCAGGAGGATAAGAAGGATCAAGATTCGAAGAAAGAAAGTCAACAATACACATATGTCTACATAGAAGAAAAGCTTTGCTTATCATGAATTTAGTAAATTGAATGTTTTTTTCTTTACTACCTAAATTCCAGTTTAACAACCCTAACATAATGGAAACATCAGCTATTGGTTGAGAATTTATCGGTAAAGTGATGATATCGCATACTTCAAATTTACTTTTGCTGTTACTGTGTCTAGACTGAGCTTCTGCAATAAAGTAATCAACAGTATCCCATCCTATGTAATAGCTATAACTGATTAGACGGTTATCCAAAAAGTCGAGAAAGTCACCAAAGCCACATCCAATATCTAATACTTGTTTTCCATTGAGATTAGCTATTTTAGTAACCTTTTCAAATCTAGTAATTTGATGATCTGTGGAATCCCAGCCCAAAGTAAGAGGTGAGTAGCCGTGCGTTTTGTACCTAGTAGAATACCGCTCTCGAACATCCTTCGATATTTGTTCTAAGTTTAATAAACTATTCTGATTCATCGGGCATAACCTCCTTTAGTTTTGCTTGCAAGTTTGCAGGGAGGACGAGTGGGTTATTCATATATGATTTTCTACAAATCGTTTCATAAGTTGACCATTTTAGAGTATCTATACAGTAAAACCATATGTCTTCTTGCAGTTCAACGAATTGAAGCCTCTGTTTTAGACTTTCATTGATCTTCTCCTTTTCTATCAAAACAACGCCTGAATCATCTGCCACAATAATAGCATTTTCAAACCTAGCTCTTGATTGATTTACTTGCTCATTGACATAGTCATTTGGCTCTGGTAGGCTGTTTGAGCAACCGATTGGAGTAGTACCAAAAGACCAAATTGGATATCTTTCCTTTAACAAGGAATGAACATCGCGAACTAAGCCACCCACTATGATAGCTTTACACCGTTTGTAGAGAAGCAAGTATTTAGCAACTAATTCTCCGAAGAGAGCCTTGCCTTCACAGTTAAAGCCTTCGATATATACAATCGATCCTTCTGGTACATTTTCTATTTGTTGATGTAAATGATAGTTTGAGTTTGAATGGGTATATACATAGCTAACTAAGCCCACTTTATGATAGCCATATACTAGAGGGCGAAAATTATTAAGAACTCCTGCCTTATTCAGAGCATCAGAAACTTGGCTGGTCGATATTCTGTTTCTTTCAATAATGTTTATTACTTCTAGTACGACAGAAGAATCATTCATAGTCTATACTTATACCTCTATGTAGTGTTTCGATGAAGATGTTTTCGTTTTCTGATTCATCAAGTTGGATTATAGCAAAGCCATGCCTATGAGCATCGCTTTTGACAGGGGAAACTACTTGTGATGGTTTTACAAACAACTTTAACTTGACTAATCTAGGATCATTAACCACCTTAGGATCGATTCTAATATCCTTTATCACTCCTAAGGGAAAAGAAAAAAAATAAAGTATAACCTTTTTTGCACCATGAGGATAATAATCAACTAGGTTACTATTTTGTGTTTGTCCCAAACAATCATTAATGTAAACACTGGGTAAATCAATTCCAGTTAATAAAGGTACAATCAATGAAGATGTATAAACTCCTCCACCTCGGTTAGCCATTTCTATAAGATAGATATTATCATATTTGTCAATAATATACTCAGCATGAGTCATTCCAAAATCGAATCCTAATGTCTGGGCAACCAGCGAGTTATATCTAGAAATTTCTTTACAAACGTTAATTTTTGAAGAGTACTTTATAATATTTGCTACGCACTGATTCTCTTTGTAATGAGATTTTACAGCTACTGCTAATGATGTAGGATGACCGTTAAAGCAGTAACCATCAACAGTGTATTCTTGCCCTTCAATATATTGCTCAATCAAAACAAGTCTCGAGTGAGACATCATAAGTGATTTATAGAATAGCTCTTTCATCTGACTTTCATTTTCAACCTTGAATACACCAAAAGATCCTCTATTATCTATAGGCTTTAGTACTAGAGGATAAAGGATTTCTTTTGATGCATAAAGTGCTTCCTCATATGTAGAAGCGAGACGAAACTGCGGTACTTTTAGTCCGCTGTCTTGGGCTTTACGTCTTTGGTAGTATTTATTTGTTGCAACTTGAGCTTGATGTAGTTTAGGTCCGGGAATCGAAAGAAGTTCAGATAAAAAAGCTTGTGCAAAATAAGAGTAATCACATGCATCTGATACAACAGCATTTATAGCATTCTTCGTTGCAAACTCGCTTATTCTGTATAAATCTCTTATGTCACCGATACAGACATCTTCGTAAGCAAAGTCAGCTTCGTAATCATTACTGAAGTGATAACCGTATATCTTATGACCCTGATTTGCAAGTCTTGCCAAGAGAGGCTTTTGTTCCCAGCCTAAATTGATAAATAGAATATTCATTCTCTAAAACCTCCTTCTAAACTTTGTAGCATTGGGAATTCAAGAAGGCTCTCAGATTCTATATCGCACCGTGCAACAAAATTCTCTATAATTATCGGCTCTAGAGAACAATCTATACCTCCTGTAGCCCTCTTATAACTGAAATCGGAATGTAAAAAAATGTCTCCCTTTTTCTTTGGTTTATTAAGTACTAACTTATACCTGACTTTATCTAAGAAATCTATTTCTTCATTCTCAAGATATGTTCTTGGATTGCTTTGGGATGCAATTTCTATATCTCTTATTGATTTTGTCATATTTAAAAATTCATTTGGAGTCAGTGAAACGCAAGCATCAGGTGTGCTGATTTTCTTATCTAAAATAAAATGCTTCTCAATAGCTTTGGCTCCCATAGCTACTGCTGCAAGTGATATGTGTATTCCTTGAGTATGATCAGAAAACCCAACAAATGCATTAAACATTTTTTCATAAATCTTTATTCTTCCTAAATTAACTAACTTTGCAGGGGTAGGATAAATAGTATTGCAGTGCAATATGATATACCTGTTGTGAAACTGAGTTATTATATTAACAGCTCTTTGCACTTCAGAATAAGTAGCAAGTCCAGTCGAAAAAAGTATTGGCTTTCCTGTTTGAGCGACCTTTTTAATCAATTGAGGAAAGCAAGCAACTTGAGGTGATGCTATTTTGTATAAATTTACGTTTTTCTTTTCAAGAAAGTCAACAGCACTCAAGTAAGTAGGAGCCGTAAATATGTCTATCCCTAGAGTATCACTAAATTTCTTAATTTCTTCAAAAAAGTTGTTAGATATGTCTATAAGCTTGTGTAGAGCAATTATTTCCTGACTCGGACAATGATAAACATGTTCTAAACTTAAGGTCTGAAACTTTACAGCATCTGCACCACTTTCTTTGGCGGCATGAATAGTTTCCTTGGCAATATCAATACTCTGACAATGATTAGAGCCAATTTCAGCTACAATGAATACCTTACTCTGACTTTCCTTGTTATCATTAAATAGGTTTAAAGCCATTTAACCATCCTCCCAATCTGAAATGCTTCTGCACTAAAAAGACCCACAGATGAGCCACGAATATAGGCTAGGTACTTTACCACATCTATAGAGCGATAGTGAGGATATTGACGCATCTCTTTAGAATACACATCCAATGCTCTCACTTTAAGGTCAAGTGCATTTTCAGTATCATTCACTTTCTCGGATAAATTCACAAAGTACTGCGGAATAAAAGTATTAAAAGCCGTTGGTGTATTCCATCCAGTGGCAGAGGGTACCTCAAAAAACAGAATCTGCTTTACTGAACTACTAGGCAAGGGGCGTACTGCTGTCATAACTGCTTCATGGGTAATACGGTGATCAATATTGAGATCGCCGTAGTGATGAGTATAGATTATTTCTGGGCGAATGTCATCTATTACTCCCTCAATCACTTTCACAACATCCAGCAAGTCTACGCTGTCCATCCGATTGTCAGGAAAGCCACCAAAGCGCACATCCCTACACCCGACCACTTCCCCAGCCCTTCGTGCTGTTTCCTTCAGTTGCCCCAGTTCCTCCTCCCATTCTTGAATATCTCGCTTGACACTTCGACTAGTTAGGCCTTCGGCCAAGATTAGAGTAGTTACTTTATCCCCGTGGGCAGCATGTAAAGCTATCGTGCCACCACAGCCAAGAATTTCATCATCAGGATGGGCAGCGACGACTAATACCGATCTGTCTCTAAAATAACTAGTCATTTTTCAGTGTTTGTAATTATTTTTTCAAAAGAGAAGTAGCTAGATTGCTCGATCACATTTTGCTTTATAGCATAGCCACTCTTTTGGAAACAAACTAGCGAAGCAGTGTTCTTTTCCTTTACCTCAGCTGAAATTCTTAAAGGACAACCAAGTTCTTTCAACAAATACTGTTCACCTAGTTCTAAGAGTTTCGAACCGATACCGAAACCTCTGAGTGCACTGGTAATGCTGTAATCTATCAACCATTTTTCATTAAAGAAGTCATATCTTATTTGTCCAATAGGTATATCGTTATACATCAGGATGTATATCTTGACCTTGCCACTGTTTAATTTGTTGTTAAACCATTTGTTATGTTGATTTAGAGTAATAAACCCTTGGTTCCACGAATTTTGACGAACAGTAATATCATTTGCCCAGTAGAACAAATTAATCAAATCATTTTGACTGGCAGGTCTTAACCATAACTGCTTCTGATCAATCAACTGAGTCATCTTCAATACGGCTTTTTTGCTACCTTTGCCATCGGTAATTAAGACATTTGTGACCACTGGCTTAGTATCTAAATCACTGGAATTCAAATGTTTCTTAATCAACTCTCCTAATTTAGAGATATCAAAAATCACAACATCGAAACCATCAGCATGCAAAGCCTCACAGAACTCTACTTGATTATCAGAGGTCACTACAACAATTCCCGTCAAACCAAGACACATTCGCTCCCATGTAATAGAACCTCCAGACCCCAAGTACCATGAGCATCTTAACATGATCTCCGGCATCTCATCGGTTTGAATATGCAACTGTCCTTCAGGGAAATACTGCATTTGCGATTCCACTTCCGCACGGTGAGGATTGGCTCCACCAATCACCACTTCAGGGGCAAAGTCGCCTATTTCCCGCAGGATGCGCAGAGCTTGGGTTGTGTAGTTCTGGGGATCCATCCCGCCAAAAAAGACCATTACCTTACGCGGATCAAACGGTGGGCGTCCTTGACGCTCCAATTTTTCGCGGGCAGCGATGAACTCTGGTCTGAGGAGAGCGTACTCAGGCCCTAGCAGCTGGCAACAGTGCGGAGGAACTAAGCCGACGTAGCGATCCCAGCGGTGCGTATAGTTTTGATCCAGCAAGACATCACAATCATGGGAACGGTTGGCAAGGTCATCAATGACAAAAATCTGCTTGACGACTGGACGCAACTGCTGCTCCCACGCCTTGTCAATGCCGTAGTGATCGACCACCAGCCAGTCAGGGGTTGCCTCTAGACTTTCGATAATTTGCTTGGTTTGGACTGCATCCACTTCTTGAGGGACGCCTAGGTCAGCGGCTGTTGTGGGTTCAGCTCCCCTTGGCAGCTCATAGACCCTAAAGCCCTTTTTCTGCACAAGGGCGATGATATTGTTTGGATGGTTGCGACAAATGAAAATACAGGTTGCCCCTTGCTCATGCAGCGCTGTTGCCAGTGTCATACACCGCATGATGTGCCCAGTGCCAATGTGGGTTGCCGAGTCGGCGCGGAAAACAATGAGCATTTCCTAGCCATCCTCCCTAGTTGAGTCTCCGCATCTCTGCATGGCAGATTGATCCTTTTAGCAGGGTCTTGACATCTCGACCCTCTTCACACGCTTTGATCAGACCAAAGACTTCATCTAGAGCTTGACCATAGCCCTGAACAATCTCTGGTGTATGTTCTGTGCAAACATATACGGCGTTGGTTGCCAAATAGCCTCGTGCCAGCATCTCTTGAGTAATGAGGGTTTTATACGCTAGGTTGTTGGTTGTGTTCTCAAACTGAAAGCGAATCAAAGCAGGAATTCCAGAGAGTCTCAGAGCCAGTTGATGCTTGACAGCCAGTTGTTGCCAAAGCTCAGCGATATTCCGACCGGTCTGGGTGATTTGTTCCCAAGAATGGGTTTTCTCCATCACTTCAAGGGTTTTTAGGCCAGCTGTCGGTCCAATGCGTTCCGTCCAAAAGGTGCTGCTGATAAACGTCGACTGAGCGGCAGCCATGACTTCCCTACGGCCAATGACTGCGGTAATCGCGTAACCGTTGCCCAGGGCTTTGCCAAAAATGGCCATATCTGGCTCAACACCATAAATTTTGTGCAAGCCGCCAAATGCCTGCCGAAAACCGGAGGTACACTCGTCAAAAATTAAAACGATTCCTCTATCAGTTGCTAGTTTTCTGACTTTTGCCAAAAAACCATCTTTGGGGGGCTCGTTGCGCTGCACCTCCATTTTGATAACGCCAATGTCATACTGATTCACCAAGGCTTCCAGTTCATCAAACTGGTTATAGTGAAAAGGAAAGACAGTTCCCTTTAATCCTGAGGGAATGCCCTTTGGCTCTAGCCCTGGGAGTAAATGCATGGCTAAGGTTTCCTTATCGCCAAGATTGGCGGCTAAGTACCAGTCGTGCCAGCCATGGTACCCACAGATGGCCACCGAATCCTTGCCTGTGGCTGCCCTAGCAATACGAATGGCGATCGCGTTCGCTTCACCCCCCGTTCGGGCAAACCGCACCATATCAGCCCAGGGATGTAGCTCAATGAGTTTTTCAGCAAGATAGACTTCTTCTGGACAGTTGAGGGTCGATAGATTGCCGTTGGCAATAACTTGCTGAACCGCTTCATCCACTTCTGGGTGACCGTAGCCTAGGGTATTGGTGCCAATTCCCATCATTGACATATCAATATATTCATGGCCATCTAAATCCCAGATGCGGCACCCCTTAGCTTTACTAAAATAGCTGGGCCAATACTCTGGCAGAAACATTTCAGCGCGCTTGGAAAGGAGCATACTGCCCCCAGGGATGACGCGTTTGGCTCGTTTCCACAACTTTTGGCCGGTTCCTAAGATGGCTCCCTCGTTTCTGCCAATATCCTGATTCAGACTAAAAACTGCGGGGTGCTCCTGCTGCATTTGCCAAATTTCCCGCCAAGAGAAGTCAATTCGAGGGGCAAAGTGTTCAATCGCCTGCCGAACAACTTGGTAGTCTTCCGGTTCATCAACCGTCCAGCGACAAGTGGACAAGTCAATGGGTGGTTCTAAAAACCTGAGCTGAAATTTACCACTGTTCCTAATGTAAGGAGAGACATGCTCACGATCGAAGGGTGAGCAAGCTTCTTGCCACGCTGTTTCTAAGGCCTGAAACGTAAATACTTCTACATCTAGACCATCGGCAAAGCGAGTGCTAGTTGCACAATAGTCGGCACCAGAGCTTTGAAATAATTCGATAACTTGGTCAACAATTTCGGGATCAATCAATGGGCAGTCAGCTGTTATGCGGATAACAGTTTTAGCACCATACTTTTTAGCGACTTGATAATATCTATCTAAAACATCCTTTTCACTGCCCTGTTCACAACAGAACCCTAGCCCCTGCACATAATCTACAATTTTCTGATTTTCTGGTTGAGAACCAGTGGCCACAACAATTTGGTCTACTAACCTAGCATTTCGCAGTCGCTGAAGCAAAAAATAAATCAGGGGCTTACCGTCTGCTTTGAGCACCACCTTGTTGGGTAAGCGGGTTGACCCCATGCGTGCCTGCACAATTGCAATTTTCATAGCTGCTCCCAGCGACTAGGATGGATCAAGTCTAGATCATCACTACATAGATAACTAGGCCAAGGGGGAAGATCGGTGGTCATTGCTTCTAAGATAGCTTGCAGTTGGCTGCAATTTTCAACACCGACGAGGATCCGGTCTAGTCCCTCGTGATGGAAGGCAGCACCTAGGCAGGCTTGCAAGGGTGTGACCTTTACGGTAGCCAGCCATGTTGCTAAGTTCTGCCATAGCTCAGACCAACGGGAGAACTTCTGGGGACGCTTTTCAGCGGGCATGAGGAGCAATCCCTGTAGAAAAACAGAGCGCGCATGCACTTCAACACCATTGCTTTTTAGACGAGCCAGCCAACCCGATTTCACCAGCCGCTGGTCTAGACCATTAAAGGGAGCTTGAACAAGATCAGGTCTAAAGTTGGGATACAGTTGCTCTAATTCTTGCGGTGAATAAATGGAAAAACCAATCTTGTCAACCCAGCCAGCTGTTTTCAATTCTAGGAGTGCATTGTACAACTCCTTTCCCTCTGGCCTAAGGAGATCCAAGGGGTGATGCAATAATAGCCCGTAGAGCTTGTCTAGCTTAAGACGCTGCAATGATTTCCTGCAGTTGTCCTGAACCCATTGCTGAACATTAAGTAAGTGAGAGGGTAATCTGGGAAGTTTAGTGACAACATTCCAGCTCTGGACACCAATGTCCCCTAGCCTTGCTTCACTGTCACCGTAGGCTATGGCCGTATCAAGGGTATCTATGCCCACCCTTTGAGCCTGTTGCAAAATGGCTTTTGCTTCTTCAAGGGTGACTTGACCTTGCTGGTTGGCAATTCCATAGGCAAGACCAAATTGAACGGTCCCAAGGGCAAGTCGTTGAGTATTCATTCAGATTTGCGAAAATAGCGACCCTGCAGATCTTTTCTTAGAATACTTGTTACCCACTGACGATCATAGGGGTCGGCTAGATCACTACTGCTGTGGTCAACAAGTGTTTCCGAAAAGCGATAAATCAAGTGATAAATGCCAAGTTGGCGAAAAATTTCAGCATAGTCCTGCTTGTAGGTGTATAAGCCAGACCGATGTTTGTAGGCATTTGCTCGTAAAAAGGGAGAATCAAAATCTGAGATCACTAAGTAGCCACCATCCTTGAGGGCTAAATCCACATTAGCAACCGCACGGCTGAGAAGGGAGCGATCGACCAAGCAGAATACCCCTCCAATAACTACAATCGTTGCTTCTTGCCAAGGTAATCCTTGGGCTTGGGTGATACTGCCCTGAGTAAACTCTAAGTGGGGAAAAGCTTTTTTGCCTGCGGCAATGGCTTTGCCTGAAGGTTCCACAACTCGGCAGTGCCACTGTGGGTATTGTCTTCTAAATCCTTCAGCAACCCTGCCTGAACTGCCACCAACATCAATGAGTATTCCCTGCGCTGGCAATGTCAGGTGTGATAGAGCCCTTAAAATCCTGTCGTTGGGAGGGGCAGGTTCAGTGGCACCTGCTGCATTGCGCTCATACCATGCGTCGGCTTCTTGATTGACAAAAATCGTATCTTGTTGATTGAGAGAGGTCATATGAGATTAAGGATGATGAATAACCCTACGCTTTAGGATACTGATTTTTATGCATGGACACAACAGCAGTGCCAACTCCTGTCTTTATCTATAGCGATCGCTTCCTCGAACACCGCTGCCGCCAGTTTCACTTTGAGCGACCCGAACGGTTAGTGGCCATCCGTCAGCACTTACAGGCAGCATTTCCAGCAGCAGAATGGCGTGAACCTACACCTGTCGGAGAAGGATTAACTCCTTGGTTGGAAAAGGTACATAGTCGGGTGTATTTAGACCAATTAACGCGGATTGCAGCAGCAGGGGGCGGCTGGCTAGATCCCGATACCTACCTCAATGACCAGAGCGATCGCGTGGCACGATTAGCAGTACAGGCGTGGCTCGATAGTGTAGATTTGGCGGTGCAGCGGCAGCAACCGATTTTTGTTTTGGCACGCCCCCCCGGCCACCATGCGTTGCGGGAGCGGGGAATCGCACCCAAGCATTAGTTCAGAACAATCCCCAGATTGCCTACTGTTCGCTCCATGAGTTTCCTGCCTATCCCTATACAGGAGAGGGGAGCGATCGGGGGCACCACAACAACGTCCTTAATCTGCCTCTGCCCAGTGGCTCAACCGGGGCAACCTACCGAAGAGCTTTCCAAGCGGACAACAATGAGTATTTCCGGGTATTTCCTAACCATCCTCCCTAGTTGAGTCTTCGCGTTTTCCTATGGCAAACTGGTCTTGACTCCTTAGTCTTTTCATTATAGAATTAAGAAATTTAGTAAATATTGGGAAACTGAAATGGCAACTCCATACAGGGCGATCGTTTTACAGCAACCCTACTTTGCCAAGATGCTATCAACTGCTATTGACCTAGAATTTTGCTTGTGTATTTACCAATTTAGTTCATTTAAGTATCACAGAAAGAATAAAGAATTTTCAAATGTAAACTTTACTATAGAAATCATGGATCATGATGATCTTCGGGACTGTATTTACAATCAAAAATTGCTTGCTAGTATACCTCCAGTAGATAGATACATTTTAAATTCAATGGAAATGTACACGTCAGAGATAGTATCTATTATTCATAGAGCTACTCACTTGCCATATACACAAGCTAGAGACCAATACTATCAACACTTAAAATTTTGGTTATGGTACTTAAGGGATAGAAAAATTAATCTCTTTTTTGGAGCTGTACCCCATATGGTTTACGACTCATTTATTTATTACCTTTGCAAGCTAATGTCTATAAAAACTATCCTTATTCACCCCCTAGGAATCTCGGGGTCGTACACCCTAATGAGTGACTGGAGAATTCCAGATCCTAGGGTAGATACCTTGTGCCAAAAGTACATCAATGATCCTGATTCTGTGGACATAAGTCACTGGTCGCCACAGTTTGCTGAGTTTATAAGTAACCAGAAATTACAAGTGCATCCTCCTTACATAAAGCAGACTTTTGATCAGCTAGGTAAAAATAAAATATTGGCATACTTAATGGCTATTAATACCAAGTCTATCAATCCTAATTCAATTAGAAGTAAAATGTTAAAATACTTGATGACTATTAGTATTAAATTGATTAGAATTTTAAGAAAAATAGCTAAGATTTTAAAAATAGCTAGAGCTTTAAAATTGCTTCATAAACCAGTACATAGATTTGGCAACCTATACTTTGATCTTTATTACGAAAGTTTGTGTACAATCACAAATAACAGCTGCTTAGATAACGAGCCGTATATTTATGTTCCTCTACATTATCAACCCGAATGTTCCACACTTCCAATGGGCGAGTTTTTTGAGAACCAAAAAATCATGATAGAATGGCTGTCTCACTCAAGACCAGAGGATGTATGGTTATATGTGAGGGAGCACCCAGCTCAGACATACGACCTAAACACCAGTAGATATAGGGAGCCAAGTTTCTACAGCGATATCTTGAGAATCCCTAGAGTAAGGTTAGTTTCTCGTCGCTGTTCTTCTTTTGATTTAATCAAGAATAGTCTTTGTGTTGCGACTATTACTGGAACCGTTACTTTGGAGTCGTTATATCAAGAGAAACCAGTTTTATTTTTTGGCTATCATGTTTATCAGTATGCTCCTGGAGTCTTTCCAATACGTGATTTGAGTGATTGCTCTAACGCTTTGAAAAAAATATGCAACCAAGAATTCGATCTAACAAGAGAAAAGTTTCTTCTTTACTTAAAAGCTTTAGAGAAAAACTGCATAATGAATATAAGCGAAAATAATTGGCATGAGCTAGATAATTGGTATGAGCTAGGAAGAGCAAACGATGAGACTGAAAAGAAATTCTTGGATTCTTTTTTAGAGTTTCTAAATTTTCTAGATTGCTCTTGAGTTTAGTCCTCTTCGACAGCTAGGGTGTTAGTGGCTTCTGGAGACACTACCAATATTCAGCGGCATTTGCGCTGGAGCCCTAGTCTGCAGAGCTTGGGAGCTGAAGCCTTAAGTGATGGCCTCGAAAGGGTGGTGGTAGATTTAACTTTGCGAGAAACGTTGCTGTCTCTGCGAGTCTTTCCCGACGTCTATCCCTACACGTTGGAGCAGGTACTCAATCCAACGTTTCTTTGTGATACAAGTGGCGATTGCAACAACCTAGCCTGACCAAGCGCCTATGTTTTCCCCTGTCTTTATCTATAGCGATCGCTTCCTCGAACACCGCTGCCGCCAGTTTCACTTTGAGCGACCCGAACGGTTAGTGGCCATCCGTCAGCACTTACAGGCAGCATTTCCAGCAGCAGAATGGCGTGAACCTACACCTGTCGGAGAAGGATTAACTCCTTGGTTGGAAAAGGTACATAGTCGGGTGTATTTAGACCAATTAACGCGGATTGCAGCAGCAGGGGGCGGCTGGCTAGATCCCGATACCTACCTCAATGACCAGAGCGATCGCGTGGCACGATTAGCAGTACAGGCGTGGCTCGATAGTGTAGATTTGGCGGTGCAGCGGCAGCAACCGATTTTTGTTTTGGCACGCCCCCCCGGCCACCATGCGTTGCGGGAGCGGGGAATGGGCTTTTGCCTACTAGCGAATGCAGCCATTGCTGCCCACTATGCCCTCAGTCTGCCAAGGATAAGACGAGTCGCAATTCTCGATTGGGATGTCCACCACGGCAATGGTACCCAAGCACTGGTTCAAGACCATCCTCAGATTGCCTATTGTTCGCTCCATGAGTTTCCTGCCTATCCCTATACGGGGGATGGGGGCGATCGCGGCCCCTACAATAACGTCCTCAACTTACCCATGCCCACAGGCTCCACTGGAGCGGCCTATCGCACTGCTTTTCAAGATCAAGTCATGCCCTTTTTGCAGCAATTTGGCCCAGATGTGCTTATCATCAGTGCGGGCTACGATGCCCACCGCGAGGATCCCCTTTCCAGCATTGAACTAGAAGAGACCGATTATGGCTGGATGATGCATCAGTGCTTGCAGATCACTCACTGTATTGTCATTGGCTTGGAGGGAGGGTACAACCTTAATGCCTTGGGGCGATCGCTGGTTGCTACTGTACAGGCGACGGTTGTTGACGATGCCGCTCGAGAACTTCCTCATAAACCGCAAGGTATTGCTTAGCCACCACAGGATAGGCAAATTTCCTCACTGCGTCCGCACGAGCTTGGTCACATAATTCAGCATGACGCTGAGAATCCGCTAACACCCATTGAATACCATCAGCAAGATCAGTTGCATCAAAGGGCTGAGCCAAGTACCCTGTTTGTTGATGAGTAATAATATCGGGTAGTCCGCCAATACGAAAGGCAACTACTGGTGTTCCACAGGCCTGCGCTTCAATAGCAGTATTGGGAAGATTATCCTGCCGAGAGGGCACAATCATCACATCCGCTGCGCTGTACAGCCTACAAAGATACTCTTCGTTATCAATATGACCCGCGTATTGAACTGGAAATTTCAAATCTAGTTTCTTACGAGGCTCAGATTCACCAAAAACAACTATTTGAAACTGTTGACCTCTATTTTTGAGATAATCCAAGGCTTCTTTGAGTAAGTCAAACCCTTTGCGCACATTTCGGCCACCCCCCATTGCACCAAACAGAACAATTGGCACTTCTGTTGGTAGGCCTAGGTTTTGGCGTGTTTGTTTTTTATGATAGGGGTACCACTTCTCAGTATTAATTGGATTAGGAATCACGCTAACAGGCCAATTATGCATCAGTGCACTTTGTCGAACACAGTCTGCTAACCAGTGACTTGGTGCAACGATATGTATGGGCTTTTGCCAATATTTTCGCTTACGCTCCCAAGTCCAGCGATTAAGATCAAACCCCCTTTCATAGGCAGGTCGATTGTGGGAATAGTAGCCCTCTTTCCAGCGTAAATCTTCCGTGTAGTGTTCTGCACCGCAGAATGCCCACATATCATGCAGTGTCCAAACAAGTGGCTGCGTTAACTTGGCAACTTCCTCAATACTTAACAGATTTGCTGCGATCCAGTGAAAATGGATAATATCAGGTAGCAGTGATTCGAGAAATGCCGTGGAATAGCAGGAAAATAGATTAGGGCTATGAAGAATTTTATTCTCTGTTCTAAAACCAGATAGCTTAATAAAAATTTTGGACAAATCATTAAGGAAACTATATTTAATCGAGCCAAGTGGATTCTTATCAGAGAAAATGTAAGTCTCTTTCATTTGAGAGGAAGCAACAACCACCGAGGCATTACAATCAATACCTCGCAGAGATTGACAAATTCTTAAAGCAGCTTTTGCAGCGCCACCTGTATCCGCGTACGTATTTAAGTGAAGCGCTTTCATCATGCCTTTTTAGTTAAGACAGCTAGTAAAGTATGCCCTGGAAGCATTTTACTTATTCCTAACTTCAAGAGAAGACTAATTGGACTTAGAGTAACATAGTTTGCAAGTAATCGGCATCCTAGATTGGGTAGTCTCAGTTTAGTTTTAAGAAAATTTCGACAATAGCCAACAACAAATCCTTCCACATGATAACTTTGTAGAGGCTCTTCTAATAGGTTAGTAACCTCTAGGGGCAGAATGTTAGGTAAGTAATTAAAAACACTTTTACACCAGTGAGACATATGATGAGGAGGCTGATCAAGGAGGTTTTCATAGCTTGGATCAATTTTACGTAAGACTTCAGAATTAGGTACAGAGAGAATTAATTTGCCGTTTGGCCGCAAAATATTGATTAATTTAGTTAGAAATGAGATAGGGTCGGGGATATGTTCAACTACCTGAAAAGCACAAATAGCGTCATACTTTTGATCTGGATATTGGTTTAGAAATTCATCGATTGAGACTGGGTAAATTATAAAACCTAGTTTCTGGGCATTTTGAATTGCTTCAGGATTAATTTCCATTCCTTCAATATCAACACCCTTTCGGCGTGCTAGTTGTAAAAAGCCTGCACCACCAATACCTACTTCAAGAACTTTTGATGATGGTTGAATATAGTCTAGAGCAGCATGAAACTCCCACTTATCAGACATATAGTACCATGGAAATTTTTGTAGTTGCTGATAAAGAGAACCATCACCAGCGCCTTCAGCAGGAGTGTACCATTCAAAACCAGTATCCAAACATTTCCAATGCATAATCTCTTTTATAGAAAGAAATTTATCAAACAACTTGATACCAAAAATATCGTACCATCTCTGGTAAATTTTCTCCGTAGAAATTGACCTGAGACATACTGTATTTTCTTGATTTGTCAAAGGTGACTTAGGGTGTACTAAGCTCATTTTAGTGTCTCCTTGTTAACAAAAAAACCTTTGCTAGTCACTTGGATTCAGAAGTGTTGAAAGATAGTTTGAGAGGCTAGAAAAAAGGAAGAAATGTCATATTCTTCCCTTAAAAGAAGAAAAAAACAATCAATTGGCTTTACTGAGGAACTAGTTTCGATACTATGCTTCTAATTAGTGAAGAAGGAAAACGCATACGCTTGCCACCAAAGTGCTCATTGAAGGTATACTTATCTGCTTCTACATCAACAGCCACTTCACTTGGATGTTGAATTTCTCCTATTGGAAAAACGGGCAAGTTTGCATGAATATGACCTGCAGTCTTTGTATGAGTTGCATCAGAACCAAAACCAATATTGCTTACAAGATTAACGTTGGGTGTCGCCGTCAAGGCTCCATGATACCAGACACAGGCCGTCCATTGATAGTCCCATGTATTAATCTCACTTGAATACACTCGATTAAAAATCTTACGCCAGTATCCCTCCTCAACAGAGTTAAAGTGAAGATTTTGCCAAGTTGATGATTTGCTCCACTCCGGCCAAAATGAGATGTCTACGTCATATTTAGACCATGCGCGCCTCCACGTAGCCCAACCCCAGCAGTGATTATATTTAGAGAAATAATAGCTAGCTTTTCCACGCCACTGCCCATCCTGAAAGTTGTTTCCCGTGATAACCCAAACCCGTTCGTCTTGTTCGTAGTATTCAAGCAATTCATCACAAAACCTAAAAAAGTCAGGATGGGGCAAACAGTCATCTTCTAGAATAATCCCCTTTTCTTCGTGCTCAAAAAACCAAGTAATGGCACTACTGACGGCTACCTTACATCCTAGGTTCTTCTCTCTAAAAAGAGTTTTAACTTCACAAGGCCAATCTACTTGCGTAACAATCTCCCTGACTTGTCTAACTTTCTCTGCTTCGCCCTCATAGTCAGGTCTAGGACCATCTGCAGCTATATAGAACCTTCTGGGTTTGACTTGACAAATCGCTTCAAGCACTTTTGCAGTAGTTTTGGGGCGATTAAACACTAGAAATAATACCGGGCTACTTACCATAGGTCAAGATTCGTAAATTCCAAATAAATTTTAAGATAAATCGAAATAAAATCAAATCAATGTAGCTTATCACGACTGCTAAACGAAATGTCAGCCTTTGCTTTGTAAGGTCATTGACACCCTTTATATCTACTAGAGATAGACCAGAACGGATAACACTCTTAATTTGGTTTCGGTAATTCTTAGTTTCTTCTATAAGGATAAAGATTTTCTTAAGGTAATGAATATAAGTACTTGTAGTTCTTTTGTCATAATCAATAGATATATTAGTGCAAATAGTAATAGCCTTCATGTAGTCAGTGTACAGCCGGATTTTCCTTTGGTAATCTGTTGTTCCCCACGCTTCCCAGTGACACCTATTAAGAACTGTATGAACAAACCAGTTTCTATTAATGAAGAAGCAATCATATTTTAATAGTAAATCAAAAAAATAAATAAGTGGGAAAAAAGCATTTTCAATATTTTCATTCCACAAACTAAAGTTTATCAGTTTGGGCTTGAAGAAAAGCCCAGTTAATATAAATCCGTTATGTAAATAGCGAATTGAGTTTATGGTTCCACGCGGTATTAAGGTATCTTGCTCAAATGGCTTACACACTACACAATGAAGAGAACCATCTTCTAAGTATGAATATCTTGGCACAAAAAATGAACCTATTTGTACATTTGTGTTATTTTCGTAGCTAGTTAAGTTATCTATGAAATTAATTATATCAATTAAGATGTTCGGCTGTAAGTAGTCATCATCAGTTAAGATGCAGGCGAAGTCAGCAGAAGATTCAAAAACCATATCACGAATATTTAGGCTCATACCTTTGTTATAAGTATTAGTCCTTATATCAACTATTTCTGGTAATATATTGATTTGCTTTCTTATGTCATCACAGCTAAAGTTTGGAGTACAGTCATCAACAACTACAATACTTACTTTGTCAGCTAATTCAAATTGTTTGACTTGAGTTGTTATAGACTGTATCGCTCTTACTAGTGTTTGTGGTCTTTTATATGATGGAATAAGAAACTCAAGTTTTTTCATTGGATACATGGCTACTATAGATAAACTTACAGTTAACATTTAAGAATCAAAATAGGGATTTTATCCTAAAAAATAACTTAGATTTCAGCCTGAGTAGGATATTTAGATATGCTATCGGTAAAAGCCTGATCATCTCAACAACAAATATTGTCCTTAGTGTTTTAGCGATTGCTGGCAAGTCCAATTCTAACCCTAATACATCACTTACAAATTGCTTTTTCTCGTAACTGTTTTCTGGAGGTAAGCTAGAGAATAATTCTTTCTTGATTTGATGCGATATCATTGCCACTTCATCTCTTGGCTTAAGCACACCAAATGGATTTTGATGATGAGAAAAATTGTAGTAGACTGGCTCTTTACCAAGTATAAAGTATTTAATTCCTATTTCTTCACAATAAAACAACTCACTACCACCTGTTGGTGATGTTGCATAAAGAAAATTGCAGACTAAGTCATAAAACCTATCTACAAACAGCGGACTTAGTGTTTCGCCTGCGCTGACTATTGGTATATTGTACTTTCTAAGCTTCTTATGGTAACCCTTTTTCACATCATGCATATGCATACATATAACAAATGGTTTATAGCGATCTTCTAATGATTCCAGATTGTGGAAGTACTCATCCCAATCATAATCTATGATCTCAATTCCATCATTGGAATGTGGATAAAAAATCAAAGTGCCTTTTGCTTTTTCCTTTAGATTATAACCAGCTATTTTTCTATAGATCACCCATGGATGTGTTATATGAACCACCTTCTTAATTTGGTATCTTTCAATACTAATAACTCTCTGTTTATACCAAGATAGGTAGTAAGCAGCTTTATTATTTATCTCATGTTCCTGAAGCTCCCCTGAAAGTGCTACACCATGATCTCCGTAGACCGGTATTGGTAATATATCAGGCCACTTTAACCATAAACGATAGCAACGACCAAAACTATAAAGCTCTGTAGGCCAAAATAAAGCAGGAAGTCTTGCAAAATTACTCTTAATTCCAGTATCTACTTTTTCCGAACAGATATATTCGAGATATGCATCATCAAAACCCTCGAAAGGATTTATATCCTCATAGTTTGGCCAAATTTTTTGAGGTTTGATAGGCTTCTTCATGCTTTATTTACGTTATGATAATTAAGATACCTCGATTTAACCGATTTTCAAGGCAGTTGTCAAGAGCAAGCTCGCCGTGGTCGCTCGATGGGATTTTTTGCGATTGATGGATTGAAGCATAGAAGTAGTGGAGAGGATCTACAAGAATGCCTCAAGGATTAACGAAAGAGAGCGGCGTACTTGTGACGGGGGGTACAGGGTCGTTTGGCCGTGCCTTTGTCAAGGAGGTGTTGCGGCAGTTCCCTGATATTCGACGTCTCGTCATTTTTAGCCGTGACGAGCTAAAGCAGTTCGAGATGGCTCAGGAGTTCCCCTACCAAAAGTATCCAGGTATCCGCTACTTCATTGGCGATGTTAGGGATCGCGATCGCCTACGCCGGGCTCTGAACAAGGTCGATATTGTGGTTCATGCGGCTGCCCTGAAGCAAGTGCCTGCGGCGGAATACAACCCCATTGAGTTTATTCGCACCAATGTCATGGGGGCCGAAAACGTCATTCAAGCCTGCCTCGACACCGGTGTGAAGCAAGTCATTGCCCTCTCCACCGACAAGGCGGCTGCCCCCATCAACCTCTACGGAGCAACAAAGCTCTGTAGTGACAAACTCTTCATTGCTGCCAATAACTTTGCGGGTCGTGATCTGCGGTTCAGTGTGGTTCGCTACGGCAACGTCATGGGGTCGCGAGGCTCCGTGATTCCTTTTTTCTTGAAAAAGCGCTGTGAGGGCTGCCTACCAATTACGGATCCAGCCATGACTCGCTTCAATATCTCCCTCCAAGAGGGGGTAGAAATGGTACTGTGGGCACTGCAGCACAGTTGGGGGGGCGAAATCTTTGTGCCGAAAATTCCCTCCTACCGCATTCTCGATGTTGCAGAGGCGATTTGCCCGGAATGTGAGCAACAGTTTGTGGGTATCCGTCCAGGGGAAAAGATCCACGAAGAGATGATTACCACTTCCGATTCTTATACCACGGTTGATTTGGGTCAATACTATGCCATTTTGCCAACTCAGGGACGCTTCACGCTAGAAGAGTACTGTGCCCAAACAGGGGCAACACGGGTTAAACCGGGCTTCAGCTATAATTCTGGCACCAACGATCGCTTCCTTAGTGTCGAGGAGCTACGCGCCCTGATTCGCCAACACGTTGACCCGAACTTTGTTCCAGGCAGGGGCTAAATGGGCACAATTCCCTACGGTCGCCAAGACATTACGCCAGAGGATATTGCGGCTGTCGTTGACGTCCTGCAATCAGACTGGTTGACCCAAGGCCCAAAGGTTCCCGAGTTTGAAGCAGCACTGGCCAGTTATTGTGGTGCACGGTATGCCGTTGTGGTTAGTAGTGCTACAGCGGCACTTCACCTCGCCTGTATTGCAGCGGGGCTACAGGGGGGCGATCGCCTGTGGACATCGCCGATTACTTTTGTGGCCTCCGCCAATTGTGGCCTTTACTGTGGTGCCACGGTGGATTTTGTTGATATTGACCCCCACACCTATAACCTGAGTGTTTCTGCCCTTGCCGACAAGCTAGCAATGGCCAAAAAGCAAGGGACGCTTCCCAAGGTCGTCATTCCTGTTCATTTGGCAGGGCAATCCTGTGAGATGGCTGCCCTTGCTGAATTGGCGCAGACCTATGGCTTTATGCTTATTGAAGATGCCTCCCATGCCCTTGGGGGTCAGTACCGTGGCCGACCCATTGGCTGCTGTGAATTCTCGACGATGGCGGTTTTTAGCTTTCATCCCGTCAAGATTATCACCACGGGTGAAGGCGGTGCCGTTCTCACCAATGATCCAGACCTCTACCAGTGCCTTATCCGTCTGCGCAGCCACGGCATTACCCGCGATCCCCAACAAATGGTGAGCGACTCCCACGGCCCTTGGTACTACCAACAACTGGAACTGGGCTTTAACTACCGCATGACCGACCTCCAAGCCGCCCTCGGCCTACGGCAACTGCAACGCCTCGATCTATTTGTCGAGCGGCGGCGTTTTTTAGCCCAACGCTACCATCAATACCTTGCTGATTTGCCCCTCACGCTCCCCTTTCAGCATCCTGACACCCGCTCCAGTTGGCATCTGTACATCATTCGCCTGAAGCGAGACCAGATTCAAACTTCCCATCGCGAAGTCTTTGAAGCCCTGCGCGCCCTTGGGATTGGGGTGAATCTGCACTATATTCCTGTACATACCCAACCCTACTATCAGCAATTGGGCTTTCAATGGGGAGACTTTCCCAACGCCGAAGCCTACTACCAAGAAGCGATTAGCTTGCCACTGTATTATGGACTGACCCTTGCTCAACAGGATCAAGTGATTCAGGCACTCAAGCAAGTCTTGGCTTAAGGCCGTGACGCCAACAGTCCCTCCCCTAGAATTGAAAATAGCTCAGGTAAAAGCATGTCATGGAGCAGGCAGAGATTATTGCCCTCATTCAACAGGAGCTACCTCGGCTCGTGGCTCAAGATCCCAGCCTGAGGGACTTTGTCCTGCGCACAGTCTCAGAATTATCCCTTCCCCGTCGTGAGGCAGATATTAAGTTCGATCGCATCCTAGAGGAACTGCGGCGCGATCGCGAGGAACAAGCCCGTCGTTGGGAGGAAGAAAATCGTAAATGGGAAGCACAAGTCCGCAGATGGGAGGAACAGGATCGCCGCTGGCATGAGCAACTTGCAGAAATTCGGCGTCTGGATAAACGGTTTGAGAGTACGATAGGTGCCCTAGGTGCTCGCTGGGGCATTGCCTCTAAAACAAGTTTTCGGAAGGCACTTGCTGGGATCTTGACGGAATCCTTTGGGGTTGAAGCCTCTGGGACCATGAGCGCGAGGTCTTTGGTCGTCCGGATCAGGTGGAACTAGACTTGATCATCAAGAATGGTCTCACGATCGCCTGTGAAATTAAATCTTCAATTGACAAGGCAGGGATGTATATCTTTGATCGCAAGGTGAATTTTTATGCACGGCACCACCAACGCCAAATTGACCGTAAAATCGTGATTTTGCCAATGGTAGATGATCGAGCACGACCGGTTGCCGCAGCATTGGGAATAGAAATTTATCGCTATGCCGATGCTGTAGAGGGTCTATAGGCTCTCCCGGACACTAACAAGGGGAAGAGGGGGGCACAGAGTCATCGTGGGGATCGGGTACAGGGTCATAGCCGCCGGCAGCAAAGGGGTGGCAGCGCAAAATACGACGAATGGCTAAATAGGTTCCCTTGACTGCTCCAAATCGGGCGATCGCCTCAACCGCATAGACAGAACAAGTGGGCGTATAGCGACAGGTGGGCAAAAATAACGGCGAAATCCAATGCTGATAAGCGCGAATCAAAAAGATCAGTGCTTTGCTTAGCCAGTTGTCCACAGCCTTTGCCTACAAGGTATCCCAATTATACCCAGGTTAATGGGGGCGAAATAGATGGTGATGTTCTGGACTATAGAGGCAGGAGCGCAATGAGCCATGGCCTTGATGTTGTACTGCCAGTGCTGGACTGATCAGGTAAAGGGTGGTGCGCGTCAAGCGCTGCTGCTGACTGAATGATGCCATTTCAGCCAAGGGAACGAGCCACAACTGCTCATCGGGCCATCCCAAGCGGTAGCCCACAGCAACTGGGGTTTCGGGCGGATAGTGCTGAAGCAAATCTCGCTGAGCACGGTGGACACAATTCGCACTCAGGTAGAGGCAAAGGCTGGCTTTGTGGGCGGCTAGACTGGCCAATTCTTCTGTTGGTGGGACGCGTGTACGGCCACTGGCACGGGTGAGGATAATTGTCTGTACCAATTCGGGTAGGGTGAGTTCGGCATTAAGGCGGGCGGCAGCCAATTGATAGGCACTGATGCCGGGGACAACTTCAACGGTAATGCCTGCTTCGGCGAGGCGGGCAATCTGCTCGTGAATGGCACTGTAGAGGCTAGGGTCTCCCGATTGCAACCGTACCACTTTTTTACCCGCTTGGACTGCTTCAACCATCAGCGGAATCATTTCTTCAAGAGTCATTGCGGCTGTGGGAATACAGGTGGCACTCGGCGGTGCAAACTGCAAAATCCCCGTCGGCACAAGAGAATCGGCATAGAAAATCACATCGGCCTCTTGGATCAGCCGTTGTCCCTTGAGGGTGAGTAATTCTGGATCACCGGGGCCAGCACCGACAAAATAAACCCCAGCCGAGGTCTGTCTTTTTAGCACTACACTGCACCTGATTATTCCCCTTACTAAGATTAACTTTTGCCGGTAACACAGTTATGTCAGGATCAAGACAGGTCAGTTTAAGAGGCAGCGGATCATGAGCGGCAAACGGATTCTCATGCTTGTGGGTGACTATGTGGAAGATTACGAAGTGATGGTGCCCTTCCAAGCCCTCCAAATGGTGGGTCATACCGTGCATGCTGTCTGCCCTGATAAAGTCGCTGGGGACATTGTTCGCACGGCAGTTCACGATTTTGAGGGGGATCAAACCTATAGTGAAAAGCGGGGACATAACTTTACCCTCAATGCCACCTTTGCAGAGATTGACCCCGTTACCTACGATGCACTAGTGGTGCCGGGGGGGCGCGCCCCAGAGTATTTGCGCCTCAATCCACGGGTACTGGAAATCACCAAGCACTTCGGCGAGAGCCAAAAACCGATTGCAGCCATTTGTCACGGCCTCCAACTGTTGGCGGCAGCAGGCGTTCTTGCGGGCAAAACCTGTACGGCCTATCCGGCCTGTGGTCCTGAGGTCGTGAGTGCTGGGGGTAACTTTACCAGTGTGGCAGTGGATGCAGTCGTAGTGGATGGCAATCTGGTCACGGCGCCCGCTTGGCCTGCCCATCCCCAGTGGTTGGCGGCATTTTTAGAGATTTTGGGAACAACGATTAGCCACCGACCCTTGGCAGCAGTGTAGGATCACCGTGGCATGGCGATCGCCCTCAGCCAAATTGCCCAATATCTCCAACGGCACCAACTGAACTATCGGTTGAATGCGGCCAACCACCAAATTATTACGGGCGTCAACGGTGATCACCTTGAGCGATTTATCGTCGTCATTGAGCTAGATGAGGGAGGTGAGTTTTTTAAGCTCTATGCCCCCAATCTTTTGCCGGGGATTAAAACCCACCAGTTTCGTGATGCCATTTTGCAAACGCTACTGTGCATTTCGTGGCAGACAAAAATGTTGCAGTGGGAGTACGACCCCAACACCGGTGAAGTGCGTGCCATGATTGAATTCCCCATTGAGGATAGCACCCTCACCGAGCGGCAATTTTTTCGCTGCTTGGGGGCACTCGTGGAAATCGTTGACAATACAGTGCCTCGGCTGCGGCAGTTGGTTCAAAAAGAACCGCCCGCTCCAGATACAGATTTGGCCATGGGGGAACGTCTCCTGCTGACGATTCAGGAAGAAGCACCGGGGCTATTGGATCTCATTGCCCAAGCTCTTGAAGCCCGCCGCCAACGGGGTCGGGTCAGTTTGAATTTAGAGAATTTAGACACCTAAGTTTAGACATCTAGAGTTCTGTTTAGATTCAGATTCAAGACGAGGGGGGTGCAGGGGGCGTTTGCCGCGCGTAGAAGCGGCCATTCTTCATTTCAATCAACCCTTGACACTTTTCACAACTAAAGCGCCACAGCTTACCGACCGGAACTTTCAGTGGGTGATGACAATGGGGACACTCGCCACTCCATACCTCCTCATCCCCAAGCATCCACATACTGCCCACGACCATCGGCAGACCGATGATGGTGCCTAGCCCCGTGGCACAAAAGCCCAGACCCATGACTATGCCGGCAAGACCTGCCACCTTTGATTGATGATCGCGGGGGACTTTTTCAATCGTTGGAATGGTGTAAATCTCGGATTCAGAGGGGGGTAGTGGGGGTTCTGTGGCGGTTTCAGGGGGAGGCGTCTCATCTGCCTTCACTTGCGGCACAGGCTCGGCCTCTAACCAAGGATCCCGTAGGGGAGGATAGTTGGCGGCTTCTTGGTCTTGGGGAAGGGCAGAAGATTCTGAAGGGACTGGGGGTGCAGTGGGCAACGTGTCTGAGACTGCCCAAGGATCCTCAACAACAGGGGCAGCGTCTGGGGCGATCGCCCCCTCAGGCGAGGATTCAGCTTCAGCAGTCATCTCAGGGGTTATCGCGGTGGGTGGGCTAACCTCAGCTTCTAGGGCGGCAATGTCCTCAGTCGTCGGTTCAGGGAAGTCGTATGCCTCAAGGGTCGGTTGGTCTAGGGCAGCTTCAGAGAATTCGGCTGCTGGTTCAGGGATCTCAGCAATACTGTCTTGGGCTTCTGGTGTTGCAATGCTCTCTTCTATGGACTCAGAAGCTTCTGGAGGTGGTTCAGCAGCGACCTCGAAGACTGGCAATTCTCCTGAGAACCCAGCAAGGGTGTCGGATTCAATACGCTCTTCTTGAAGGGGGGGCGACTCAAATGGAGATTCTCCACGGTCAGTATTGGGTTCTGGTGAGGGTGGGTTGGGGTCAAAGGCGGCAGCTAAATCTGCCAAACTAATGTCCTCATCAGGATCGATTTCTGGAATTTCATCTAGGAAACTCTCTTGCGGCTCACTGATGGGTTCTGCCCCTGTTCCATTCTCAGTGACTTGCTCTAGGGGAGGAGCTACATCCCCATATTCAGGTGTGCTCTCTACTGGAATCGGGTGTTCCTTCTCTTCGGGCGATCGCGCCACAACATCCTGACTTTCAGATATGGCAGGTGCCTCGGAGGTCATAAAAGCAGACATTAAATCCAGCAGCGTGGGTTCAGGGGGGGATGGCTCAGTCGCTGCCGTTTCGGTGCCCCATGGATCCTCGACCACGTCTCGATGGGGTTGGGTGGGTGGCAGGACTTGGAGCTGAAAATGACTTTCCCAGAGGGGGACGCCCAACACCCGTGACTCAATGAAAACCCGTTGAATCGCTGGCAAGTGCAATTTTTCTAAGGCAGTGCGGATCAGGGTTACGGCTGCCCCTTGATTGAGCATTTTTTCTGAATGCAGCGTGATCATTAACTCCTCGGCCTGACGTACCACAGTGGCCTTTACCCGCTTTGGCAGGAGGACAGCATTCAGCAGCGTACCAATGGCACGGGGGTCGCCCTGCCGCGCAATATCGAGCAAACGGGAATCACTCATAAACCGATGAATGGAACGGGGTGCCGCTAGTTCTAGCCTACTGCAATTTCCAGAGAGGGGTGAGGGACTGGGGGCGATCGCTTGACTATCCTACGTATCAACGACCGAGCTAATCTACACCCTAAATTTAGAGCGGTTGAGAAGCTTGGAAAAAATCCCTTCGGCATCAAGGACATCCATACCATTTTCTGAAGCGGCGGCTATAGGATCCTTGATTTGTGCGTTACCCTTTCGGCGTAACTTACCCTTTCGGGGATTTCAGTGGGGCTATGCGGGGGATTAATAGCCCGAACTACCTTTAGTTTAGCTAAGGGATGGCCAGATGACAACTGCCTAAAGCGTGTAAATTGTTACAAACAATTACAAGCACCCACTAGACTGGGAAAAAGGATGTTCACAAGTTTCAGCAGGGCATGACAGCGGCAACACGTTCCACGGATTGGCAACTTTTGCAACGACTGATTCCTTACCTCAAGCCCTATCGCTGGGGACTGGTGGGAAGTGGCTTGCTCTTGATTCCCTTGGCGGCAGCAGCAGCATTACAACCAATCATCATTGGTCAGGCGATCGCCTTCCTCAAGGGGGAAGAGAGTACCTATAGCTTTTTGAAACCTTTGACCCTGACCCAAGGGATTGATCTACTGAGCATTGCACTGCTGATTACCGTGGTGCTGCGTTTTGGGGTGCAGGCGGTGCAGGGGTACTGGATTCAAAAAATTGGCCAAAACATTACTGCCGATATTCGCCATGACTTATTTGACCACGTGCTCCGGTTATCGTCGCGCTTTTTTGAGCGCACCCCCGTCGGTAAGCTCATTACCCGCTTGACCAGTGATGTGGATGCTCTGGGGGATGTGTTTGCCACTGGCGCCGTCGGGGTTCTCAGCGATGTCTTCTCAATGCTGGTGGTCATCCTGACGATGTTTTTCATTGACCGCCTCCTAGCAACGCTGCTGCTGGCCTTGGTACTGCCCATCACCGCCCTGATTATCTATTTTCAACATCGCTACCGCGTGGCCAACTACAAATCCCGCGAGGAGCTGTCGCTACTGAATGCCGATCTTCAGGAAAACATCGTTGGCATTACCGTGGTGCAACTGTTTCGCCGTGAGGCCTTTAATAGCCAACTGTTTCGGCGGCGCAATCAACGCTACATCAAAGAGGTGGATCGGACGATTTTCTACGATTCGGCAGTATCAGCAACGTTGGAGTGGATTGCCTTTGTGGCGATCGCGGGGGTTCTCTGGCTGGGCGGTGCCTTGGTGGAGCAGCGCACGATTGACTTTGGCACTTTGGCCACGTTTATTCTCTTTTCCCAGCGCGTTTTTGATCCGTTGCGGCAGTTGGCGGAGAAATTTACCACGGTGCAAGCGGGCTTAACGGCCATTGAGCGCATCCATGATCTGCTCTTAGAACCGATTGAAATTCAGGATCCCGATCGCACCTTTTTGCGTTTGCCCAAGCCAGAAAATACAGCCGCTGCCGTTGAGTTTCGCGATGTCTGGCTGGCCTACAAAGACGATGACTATGTCCTCAAGCAACTTTCCTTTCAGATCCATGCTGGCGAAAAGGTGGCGATTGTTGGCCCTACGGGTGCAGGCAAAAGTTCAATTATTCGCTTGCTCTGTCGCCTCTATGATCCAACGCGCGGTGAAGTCCTTGTTAGTGGTCGCAATGTTCGCGACTTTACCCAAGCAGAACTGCGGCAGCACATTGGCGTGATTTTGCAGGATAGCTTTCTCTTTTCCGGCGATGTCAAAAGCAACATTGCCCTTGGCGACAACTACACCCTTGCCGAAATTCAGCGGGTGGCCGCCGAAATGAACATTGCCGACTTCATTGAGCAGTTGCCCCAAGGCTATGACACTCCCCTGCGGCAGCGGGGCACGAATCTATCAGCGGGACAGCGACAACTTTTGGCCTTTGCGCGGGTGGCGATTCGCAATCCAGAAATCCTTATCCTTGATGAGGCAACCGCCAATTTGGATGTGGGCACGGAGGCAATGATTCAGGAGGCCTTGAACCGCCTGTTGGTGAATCGAACCGCCATTATTATTGCCCACCGCCTCGCCACGATTCGCCATGTGGATCGCATTTTTGTGCTCAAACGGGGACAACTAGTGGAGCAGGGCACCCACAGTGAACTCTTGGCTCGCAATGGGGTGTATGCCCATCTCTACCGATTGCAAGCACTCGCCGAAGAAGCAGCCCCTAAGCAGGATGCCTCGCCCCTTGCCTAATCCACAATAACAGCGGCAGCCCCAGTAGTTGCAGCACCACTGACACCAGTACCAACAACCCCAAGGAGCGATCGTAGAGCACTCCCATGAGCAAACTGCCGAGAAACCACGCTAAGCCATAACCAGTGCTGAAGATGCCATAGGCTGACCCCCGCCGCTCTGGGGGGACGAGGTTGGCGACGATCGCCCGCACAATGGATTCTTGGGCACCCATGCCAATGCCCCACAGCACCATGCCCCAAATCACCGCAGAACTGAGGAAGACCAAGGGAGCAAAGCCTACCGACAGCACAACCGCAAGGATCAAGGCCATGATGCCAATGCGATCCAGTAAGTACCCAAAGAGCAGGGCAGCCACGGCATCAACCCCCATCGCCAAGGCGTAGAGCAGCGGAATTTGACTCGTTTGCAGACTATCCCCCTGCTGTAAATGAAAGGCAATCAAGGGAAAATCCACATAACCGGCGCCCAGAAAGGCCACGGCCAATAGATAAATCCAAAACAGTGTTGGTAGTCTTTTGGTATCCAGATCCTGCACCACCGTTTCAAAGTCCCGTGGCTCTGGGTACCGCCACTGCGTCACCAATAAAACGACCAGCCCCATCAGGGCAGGGATGGCGAGGACGGCAAAACTCCATTGATAGTGCTGGGTGAGGGCAAAGACGCCGGCCACCATCAGCGGCCCAACAACGGCACCAATTTGATCCATCGCCTCATGGAGACCAAAGCCAAAGCCGCGACCCACTTGACGAGCACCGTAGGAAAGCAACACATCGCGGGGGGGTGTACGAATCGCTTTACCGGTGCGCTCAGCAATCATCAATCCCGCTAGGACTTCCCAACGATGGGCCAAGGCCATGAGGGGCACAGCCAAGGTATTGATGGCATAACCAAGGGTGGTAATGCGCCAATAGGCACGGGTGCGATCGCTGAGATAGCCAATCCCAAGGCGTAGACCATAGCCGATGAATTCCCCCAAACCCGCTACGAGGCCGACAACGGTACCACTGGCACCCAATACTCCTAAATAGACCCCCGTAAGGCTGCGGGCGCCTTCATAGGTGGCATCGGCACAGAGGGAAACCACCCCTAGGAGCACGACAAACCTGAGGGCGGAGCCTTTTTGGCAAACCATGACTCAACTCCTGTATTTAGGAATGTCCACAGTATATTGAGTGGAGAATCGTTAAGGGCGATCGCGATGGTGGGTGCACTCAGCGCAGCTAGTCCCTTAGTCATTTGGACAAGTCTGGGGTTCATCTGTGGCCGTTGGTTGCCAGCAGTGATTCCCCAATGGTTGGGGCGCAGCCTCTATTGGGTCGGAGTGCCCATTCAAATTTTTGCTTTGGTGCGGCAAACCAACTTCGCGGGGTTAATTTGGTTGGCACCGCTGCTGGCCTTTGTGGCGCTCATTGTCGGCTATACCCTTGCCCAAGGACTTTACTATTGGCAGCAACGCTACTTTCAACCCCAGTGGCTGCAATACACCCCCCCCTTCCTGACAAGTACAGTTCCCGAAGGAGAAAGTCGCCGCTTTCAGGGGAGCTATCTGATTGCCAGCATTCTCGGCAATACGGGCTTTGTCGGTTTGGGGGTCACGATTCCTCTCCTGAGTGCCACGGCATTGCCCTGGGCGGCCTTCTATGCCATTACCCAAAATGCCCTCGGCACCTATGGATTGGGTTCATTTCTCGGTCAGTACTACGGTAAGGGCAATGATCAACCTTGGTGGCGCGCCCTCGGGGTGATTCCAACGGTACCGACGCTTTGGGCCTCCATGGCCGGCTTTGCTACCCATGATCTTTCCTTGCCAGATGCAATCGAAAGGTTGTGTGAGATAGATATTCACTTGGTGATTCCCTTTGCCTTTGTTCTCACTGGAATTCGTTTGAGTCGGCTCCCCGGCTGGCAAAGTTTTCGTATGGGGTTGCTGCCTATGTTAGTGAAGACGTTGTTGCTGCCATTGACGATGATGGCGATCGCCTATGGTTTGGGCTTGCGGGGCGATACGTTGCTGGCGATCGCGATTATGACTGGTACGCCCACCGCCTTTGCCGCGCTAATTTTGGCAGAGGAATACGAACTCAATACCGAACTGCCACCGGCGGTGATTGCCCTGAGTACCCTGAGCTTTGTGGTGGTGTTACCGCTGTGGGTGTTCCTGTGCCGCCAAGTTTTAACATAACGCTAACGACTGCTCTCCTTTTCCAAGAACAGTGGCACACTGAAAATACCTGATCCATTGCTAGCCCTTTCACGAGTCTCCCTATGACGAATCCCCAAAGTCCTCCGCCGCCACCGCCGCGTGTTCCCAATTCACCCCCGATGCCGCCGCCTCGGCCGCCAATGGGGGCGGGTGTTCCGCCGCTGCCTCCCCAACCGGGAATGGCGCCTCCCCGTCCTGCTGCCCCCCCACCGCCTCCCCAAGGGATGCCCCCACAGCCCGGCATGCCGCCTCGACCCATGCCACCACAACCGGGGATGCCGCCACGACCAATGCCGCCGCAGCCGGGAATGCCCCAACAGGGGGTACCGACCCAACCGATGCCGACACCAGCCGCGCGGATCTCTGGCCCGACAATGGAACAACTGGTGCGGGAGGCTTTTGAGCACGGCTATTCTGATATTCATGTTGGGGTTGGCGAAGCGCCCCGTTTTCGCGATCGCGGACGTTTAGAAATTACCAACTATCCCGTTACTGATGAGGAAACCTTTAACTACTGGCTGAATGAACTGCTGACCCCCCAACAAATTGAGCAGTTTCGCACCCACCTTGAATACGATGGTGCCTATCAGTACGAGGGTCTGTGCCGTGTGCGGATCAACATCTTTGTCGCCCTCAAAGGCCCCGCCATGGTGCTGCGCTTGATTCCGGTGAAGATTCTGACCCTAGAGCAGTTGAATTTGCCGCCGGTCTTCAAGGATCTCTGCCACTACCACAAGGGTCTGATTCTGGTGACAGGGCCAACGGGTTCCGGGAAATCCACCACCCTTGCGGCAATGGTGGACTATATCAATACCGAAATGCCGAAGCACATTATCTCCATTGAAGACCCGATTGAGTTTGTGCACCAAAGTCGCCGTGCCCTGATCCGCCAGCGGGAGGTGGGTATCCATACACTGAAGTTTGACAATGCTCTGAAGGCGTCATTGCGGGAAGACCCCGATATTATTCTGATTGGGGAGATGCGCGATCGCGAGACAGTGAATACAGCCCTAAAAGCAGCGCAAACGGGTCACTTGGTCTTTGGTACATTGCACACCAACAGTGCCGTGAAAACGATTGAGCGGATCCTCAACCTTTACAACCCCGATGAACAGGGACCGATGCGGATGCAGGTGGCGGAGTCGCTGGTGGCGGTCATTGCCCAAGCCCTTGTGCGCACGACGGATGGTAAGCGGGCGGCAATTCACGAGATCATGATCAACACCGATGCCATCAAGGACTACATTTTGCGGGGTGAAGTGGAGGAAATTGAGGCAATTATTCCGCAGTGTACCTACGACGGTATGTGCACGATGAACCAGTGCCTCTACGAACTCTATGAGGCGGGGCGCATTGACGAGGAAACCGCCATCGAAAACTCCCCCAAACCCAACGAAATGGCGCAAATTCTACGGGGTCGTGTCTAGGGCAATGGTTGGCCTCAAGCCTGTCTTATACAAGGGGTTGGCCCTCTTTACACCGGGGGAGGATGTGGTCTTTTGCCGTGACCCATCAAAACAGGGGCATTGGCATCAGTCGCTTTGTCAAGCCCTGCAACAACTGTTGGATTTGGAGGAGCCGCCCCTTTTCCTATCCCCCTGCTACACAGCGGCGGTAGATTACTGGTTTGATGAGGAGCAGCAATGCCTGCGAGTGGCGGCGGAGGTCTATCCCTTGGCATGGCCCCATCGTCCCCTATTGAATGCCCTCTTTGCCCCTGCTCATCAGCCCACATTGCCGTGGCAGTTGGTACAGGATCCGCAGCATCCCTGCGATGTCCAAGCCCTAGAGGCCTACCGCAGCAGCTTTCCCCAACTGTGGGAGCCTCACCAACTGATCTATGATTTGCAGGAAGCCACCCCCCTGAGCAGTTTTGCACCGCGTCCTTCGGAACCCGATCGCTATGTCTTTCGCCTCTATGTGCGTGGAGAAACCCATGCCACGGAAGTTGCCCTCAAAAACCTCCATGACTTGCTGAGTCGCTCCCTCAAGGTGCCCTATACGCTCAAAGTGGTGGATGTCACCAAGCAACCCGATCTGGCGGAGGAGGATCAAGTGCAGGCCACGCCAACATTGGTGCGGGTCTATCCCCAGCCGGTGCGCCGCCTTGTGGGACACTTGGATAATCGCGATCGCCTGCAACGTTTATTAAGCCCTTAGACCGATGACAAATTCTGCTAAAGATCTGCTCGCGGCTGCTGCTGTGGAGCGAATGGCGGGAACTCGTGATGCCTATGTGCCCTATCTGCGCCAAGTCTTTGCCGATGTGGTGGGGGCGGATGACGCGGTCAGTGAAACCCGTGGTGGCTTAGGAGCAGCCCAAGAGCGTTTGGCCAAGATACAGCCTCTACGGTATGGCAAGAGTCGCAACTTTTTGGCGGGGGCAGTAACGGGGCTTTCGGCCTATTTGCGCCATGGGGTGATTAGTTTGGCAACTGTGCGCGATCGCCTGCGGGAAGTGGTAGCTCATCCCCATCAAGCGGAAGCCTTACTCCAACAACTGGCGTGGCGAGACTATTGGCAGCGCCTCTATGCCCGCTGGGGCGATCGTCTGTGGCAGGACATCGAACCCTATAAAACGGGTTGGCAAGCAGCCGATTATCAAACCGACTTACCTCCTGCACTCATCGCAGCGGAAACGGGACTGGCCTGTATGGATGCCTTTAGTGACGACCTACAGCGAATGGGCTACTTGCATAACCATGCGCGGTTATGGTTGGCGGCCTATGTGGTGCATTGGTGTCGGGTGCGCTGGCAGGCGGGAGCCACTTGGTTTTTGCAGCATCTCCTCGATGGCGATCCGGCAAGTAATAACCTCTCGTGGCAGTGGGTGGCCAGTACCTTTAGCCACAAGCCCTACTTTTTTAACCGCCAAAACCTCGAGCGCTATAGCGATGGCAAATACTGTCGCCAGTGTGCGATGGGCGATCGCTGTCCCTTTGATGCCACCTACGAGGAATTGGCAGCCCGCCTTTTCCCCCACAAGGAATAGGGTTATTGGGGAGTGGGCTTCACGGTTTTGCGCAGAATCAAACAGTTACCCGTATTGCCCACGCGCTGATAGTCCAATTCATCCATGATGGTTGCCAAGAGGCGTAGGCCGCGTCCCCCTTCGGCATCGAGGGCAATTTGGCTGGGGAGTGTTGCCAGTTTGGCCATCAAATCAAAGGGATCCCCTTGATCCCAAATGCGCAATTCAATCACAGTGTCTGCAAGGGAGAGATCAATGCGAATGGGGGTATCGCTGGCGCGATCGCGATGGGCATGGCGCACAGCATTGGTAAACCCCTCGGCAAGGGCGAGTTCCAATTTCAACCACTCTTCGATGGGCAGCGTCGTGGGGCGATATTGATTGAACCATGCCAAGAGAGCCTCCAGTTGGGTCAGGTCACTGGTCAGGGTTAGGGAAACCGTGGTGAAGGGAGGCGTCATAGGCTGAGTTGTCCTTGCTGGGGTGGAATCAGTTGCAGAGCCTTAGGATCGGATACCAAGAGGTCAAAAACAGCTCCGCAGCTCGCCCTGCCCACTGAATGTAAAGGATGCAAATGGAGCCATGACGAATAGACGTTTCGCCGCTGGAGGGCTGCTGAGATGGGCTGCAGGAGAAAGAGAGTTCAATGGCGCAACGCAGATGGGACATGAAGCAGCCAAATGCAGGAGGACTGATTACATTTTCCTCGTTTTGTTGCCCAATAGGGTGCACCAGAGCGATCGCCAGTTGGGAGACTGGCACAACCCCTGGGGAAAGAACCGTGTGCCGAGGATAATCAGCAACCCATAGAGCATCAGACGCCCATCGCGGAAAAAAGTGGCCACTGCCACTGGCAAATAGGATTGATCGGCGAGTCCCCGCAGGAGTTCGGGCAGAGCCGTAAAGAGCATACCGCCAGCGATCGCCCCCACAAACGTCCGATTGCCCCCCACCAGCACTGCTGTCAGTGCCAGCACCCCCATATCAAACGTGCCCTGACGCGGATTCCAAGTATTCAAAAGATGGGCCGCCAAAACTCCCGCCACCCCCGCTAGAATCGCCCCCAAGACAAACCCCAAAACCTTGTAGCGAGTGGTATCAATACCGAGGGTCTGTGCCACCAGTTCATCGGCACGAATGGCCTGCATCGCCTTGCCCGCACGGGTCTGTTCCAAGCGACCGATGGCGATCGCCACCATGATCAGCAAGGGCAGCGTCAGCCACAAATAGCCCAAGGGTGTACTAAAGGGTTGGGGAATGCCAAAGATGCCGATCGCCCCCCCAGTCACCTCCAGATTGAGTGCCAACACCCGCAGCACCTCAGAGAAAGCAATCGTCGCAATGGCAAAATAAATGCCCCGCAACCGCAGCACCGGCACCCCCAAGCCCCAGCCCACCAGACCACAGACAATAGCCGCCAACACCATTTCCCCCAGCACCAAAGGCACCGGATAGGGGTTCAGTCCTGCAAAAACACGGGTGGAGAGCAGTGCAGCAATATAGCCACCCATGGCATAAAAGGCTGGACTGGCAAGGGAGAGTTGACCACTCATCAGAGGCAAATAGAGCGACAAGGCCAACATTGCCCCTAAGGTCATTGAAACAATCAAGAAATCGTAGGTGCCAAGCCAACCCGCCATAGCTAGCGCTAGAGATCCACTGTACAGGCCGGCACGCTTCCCTCCACAAGCTGCTGCAACTCGGTAATCATCGCCGCTTCGAGGGTCTTATCCCCCAAGCGAATCGTCAGACGCGACAGCCGCAGTGAAGCCGTAATCCGACCGCTAGGAAGATCTAACCACACCAACTGTTGAAACTGGCGACAGCGACCGCCATAGCGTTGGGCAAGGGTAGTGAGTTCCTCGTTGGTGGGCGATCGCCCCAGATCCACATCAACCACCCATGTGCCCCCACATTCCCGCCGTTTAGAGAGTTGAATTGGCATTCTCAGAACTTAACTTATAGGCGTTGAGCATAAAATTCACACCAAGGATCGCCCTTTTCCCGCGCCTTCACCTCTGCCCCTTGAAACACACCGCCCCGTTGAAAGAGACGATTGTAAAACGCCTCATCTAAGACAGGCTTCTGTTGAATGCGCCCGTTATAGACAATGTTCATCATTGCCGGTACCGCCCCTTGGGCAAAATAGCAGGCCGGTTGGGCAGCATGGGGATAAGAGGCTAAGAAGTAGTTGGTTTCGTAGTTGCCATCAATGGCCACCCGACAGGATTCATTCCTGACCACCTCTAGGGCTTGCCAACGCCCCCACCCCAAACTACTGGCAACGGCATACCCCCCGTGAATCCAATCGGTATCGGTTTTCAACATCGGGCCAACGACCGTTTCCCACTCCAAGGATTCCATGATATTGCCAAAGGTATAAAAGACACAAACATGGCCCGATTCACGAATCAACGCCTGTCCCACCTCTAAAAGCTGTGGATCCACCTTTTGCAGCTCATCAAGGAAACGGTACTGAATGCGGTTGTAGTAGTTGGCAGGCATCCGCGTCAGCAGCACATTAAAGGCACGAATTTGACCATTCGCATCCCCTTCCAGGGGCAGTCCCCACAGAGCTTCGTTCACCGCATCGTAGTCCACACTGGTTTCTGCTTTTGGCAACGGGACGGGTTGATCAATGAGCTTGCCCATTTGCGGACTCGGTGTTAGGGAGCGGCGCACCGGTGCTTTGGTCACATGGATCATGCAGTGATCCTGCCGCGTCACCGCCATACAACTGGTTTCTTCAGCCACATAGGTACCCAACGCCGCAAAGGTGGCATCTAGGGCTGCCGCCACATAACCCACCGCCAAGTGATCAATGGGTTTCGTGCGGCTCACCTGCTCACCGTATTTTCCAAGCCAGCCCTCTGCATAGTGGGAGTGGGTTAATTCCACCTCACCCCCCTCTTCTGTCACCTCAAAGTTGAGGCGGCCAAAGCCCAAAAAGCTAAAAATCTGGGCGGCGGTGGCAAGGCGTTCCGCTGGCGTTTGCACTCCCAACGTATTAAAGGCATTGGCGAGCAAGCTATAGAAAATCTCTTGGGCTGAGGTCTGTAGGATACTGACGCCATCAATCCAGTCGGGGTCTTCAATGGTTTGCTGGAGAAATAGGTTGTAGTGGTGGCAGTGGAAAATCACTGGTTCGTCAAAAAAAGCCACCAGCTTGCGGGGGCGATCGATGCGGAGATGCTCAAACATGGGTACAAATCTTTTCTTAAGTTTCTAATTAGGGGCAGTTCAACAACACTAGGGAAGCGCAACGGGGAGACGTTCCACGCCCAAAATATCGGCCACACCCTTATAGAGAATCCGCACTTCCCGCTCATCCAATTGGCCTTGTTCCAGCCGCTCGCGGTGCAAGCCCGTTTTCAACGAGAGCCGCAGCGTCACAAAGTTGGGATCCGGGGCATAGCGACGGGCATAACTAAGCAGCAGTTGAGCGACGGAGGTCGTGTTATCCTGCACGGGGGGCAGCAGTGGCTTGCCATCCGCCAAGATCGCCTTAATGCGCTCAAAGACCAGCTTCAGGTTCGTGCTACCCTTGGTCAGAAACAGGACAAAGTAGGGAGTTTTGCTGAAGGCTTTGATGACCAGTCGTACCTCTGCCGAACCCGCTAGCAGATAGTCTGCCTCCGAGGCCGGATCCACCACTTGGCACACGCGATTGTTGGCTCGCAGCAGATCGCTGGCATAGGCACCCAAAGAACTCAAGGACTCATTTTCAAGGCTGTTGCCACTGTAGTTAATTTCGGCAATGGTTGCTCCATCCGTCATGCGGCCAATCAACACGGCCAAAACGCCCGGCACCCCAGCAATGTGTTGTTCTAAAACACTCTTGAGTGTACGCACCAGCATTGCGAGTTTCCTAATCAAGATTAAGCTTTGACTAACTCTACTTTATAGAGGGAATCAATTGTTGCGCATCCGTAGAATTTCTGATATTCTAGATTTTTATTAAAAATTAACAATTGTATCCGCAAATACTTTATTACACTATTTTGCAGCGGGTCTGCAGCGGAGCCCTTGCCTATGGCGCCGATCACAGAACTGCCCATCCCTGAATTTTTTGATGCCACTAAGGTTGCTCAAGTGTGGCGCGTTCCCTACCAAGAGCGGGCAGCGCAGGCGCGGCAATGGGCACAGCGGTATCAAATTCCCCCTGCCGCTGAGGATCAGCAGCGTACGATCCTTTTGCTCATTGATGTCCAAAACACGTTTTGCTTACCCGACTTTGAGCTATTTGTCCACGGTGCCGTTGCGGATAATCAACGCCTCTGCCGCTTTATCTATACCCACCTTACTCACATTAGCGAGATTATCGTTACCCTCGATACCCATACCGCCAGTCAAATTTTTCATCCCCTCTTTTGGAGAGATGCTACCGGGGAACCGCCGCCACCCCTAACCACGATTACCGTTGACGATGTTGAGCGCGGGCGCTGGCAACCCAATCCCCATTTGCTGACCTCCCTCGGCATGACTGATCAAGAAAGTTTGCAGGCCTATGCCCGGCACTATGTTGCCCAGTTAGCCGCCAAAGGCAAATTTCCGTTGACGATTTGGCCTTACCACTCGATGCTGGGGGGAATTGGTCATGCACTGGTGTCTGCTGTGGAGGAGGCCTGTTTCTTTCACACCGTGGCGCGACAGCAGCAAACCCGCATCGAACTCAAGGGGAGCCATCCCCTGACCGAAAATTATTCGGTGCTGCGGCCAGAGGTGAGCCATGACCCCCAAGGGCGTCCCTTAGTGGCGGTGAATCGGGCTTTGATTGAGCATCTACTGGCGGGCGATCGCCTGATCATTGCCGGTCAAGCCAAAAGTCACTGTGTTGCTTGGACGGTGGCTGACCTGCTCGGTGAAATTCAGCAGCGAGATCCCCAACTCGCCCAGCGGGTCTATCTCCTTGAGGATTGTATGTCCCCTGTGGTGGTGCCGGGGGTCGTGGACTTTAGTGAAACTGCCAATGCAACCTTTGCCGAGTTTGCTGCTGCCGGCATGCACCGGATCACCACTAGCAGTGCTCCTTGGAATCTTTAGTTGATCTAAAGACTTACCACTTCTGAAAAGAGACAGTTTAGGATCGGGGCTAGATGCATCCTCACTAGGGAGGGGCAATGACTGACCACGCAGCCCATGAACAGGCTCTCGATCGCGATTGTTTGACCCTATCTCGGCACGTTCTCCAGCAACTCCAAAGCTTTGACGCCGCTGCCCAAGACCTCAGTGCCCTAATGAATCGCATTGCCCTTGCTGGCAAGCTCATTGCCCGCCGTTTGAGTCGAGCGGGTCTCATGGAGGGGGTGTTGGGCTTTACGGGGGCAGTGAACATCCAAGGGGAAGACGTCAAAAAAATGGATGTCTATGCCAATGAAGTCTTTATTGCGGCCTTCAAGCAAAGTGGCCTAGTGTGTCGCCTCGCCTCCGAGGAAATGGAGAAGCCCTACTACATTCCAGAAAATTGCCCCATTGGTCGCTATACCCTCCTCTACGACCCCCTCGATGGTTCCTCCAATGTGGACATTAACCTGAACGTGGGATCAATTTTTGCGATTCGCCAGCAGGAGGGCACTGACCTAGACGGCACCGCTGCTGATCTTCTACAAGATGGCCACAAGCAAATTGCCGCTGGCTACATTCTCTATGGCCCTAGTACGATGCTGGTCTATTCCCTGGGCAGGGGCACCCATGTTTTTGTCCTTGACCCTAGCCTCGGAGAATTTATTCTGGCGATCGAGAACCTGCAAATTCCCGCTAGTGGCCCGATCTACAGTGTCAACGAAGGCAACTTCTGGGCATGGGAAGAATCCATTCGTAACTATGTCCGCCATGTCCATCGCCAGCCCGGCTACAGTGCCCGCTACAGTGGTGCCCTTGTCGGCGATATTCACCGCATCCTCATGCAGGGGGGGGTCTTTCTCTATCCGGGCACCCAAAAAAATCCGGCGGGGAAGTTGCGTCTACTCTACGAAGCGGCACCGATCGCCTTCCTCGTGGAACAGGCCGGTGGCAAAGCCAGTACCGGCACCCAACCCCTCCTCGATGTCGTGCCTGATCATCTGCACATGCGCACACCACTCATTATTGGCAGCCCTGAGAACGTTGCCCTTGTGGAATCCTTTATTCAGCCTACCCCTGCCAACGCAACTGTGACACAGGTGTAACCCATGGTAACCCTATTTGAAAATCCCCTGCGGGTCGGATTACGCCAAGAGCGCACCCCAGAACCACTGATTCTAGTGATCTTTGGTGCCAGTGGAGATCTCACCCAGCGCAAGCTCATTCCCTCCATTTATCAACTGAAACTGGAACGCCGTCTGCCCCCAGAACTCACGATTGTTGGTGTGGCGCGTCGCGACTGGAGTGATGACTATTTTCGCGAGCATCTGCGCCAAGGGGTCGAGGAATTTGGCGGCGGCATTCAGGCGGAACCCCTGTGGCAGGAATTTGCCCAAGGCCTGTTTTACTGCTCTGGCAATATGGATGATCCCGCCGCCTACACCAAACTGAAAACCCTCTTGGCCGAGCTGGATGAAAAACGCCAAACTCGCGGCAATCGCGTCTTTTACCTTGCGGTCTCACCGAGCTTTTTCGTTGAAGCGATTCAACAACTAGGGGCAGCCGGTCTATTGAGTGATCCCCAAAAGCATCGCCTCGTCATTGAAAAGCCCTTTGGCCGCGATCTCACCTCTGCCCAAGCCCTCAATGAAGTGGTGCAGTCGGTGTGCAAAGAGGAGCAGGTTTACCGTATTGACCACTACCTCGGCAAAGAAACCGTTCAAAACCTGATGGTGTTTCGCTTTGCTAATGCTATTTTTGAACCCCTCTGGAACCGCCAGTACGTAGATCATGTGCAGATTACCGTTGCCGAAACCGTGGGGGTTGAAGACCGCGCGGGCTACTATGAAACTTCGGGTGCTCTGCGGGACATGGTGCAAAACCACATCCTTCAGTTATTGGCCTTGACCGCCATGGAACCCCCCAATGCCCTCGATGCCGATAGTCTGCGCAACGAAAAGGTGAAGGTGCTCCAAGCCACCCGTTTAGCAGATTTGGATAATCTCGATGCCTGTGCTGTCCGCGGCCAATACCGAGCCGGCTGGATGAAGGGCAAACCTGTGGTGGGTTACCGCGAAGAACCGGGGGTGAGTCCCACCTCCACCACCCCCACCTATGTGGCACTCAAACTGGTGATTGATAACTGGCGCTGGCAGGGGGTGCCCTTTTATTTGCGCACGGGTAAACGCTTGGCAAAAAAAGTGACGGAAATCTCGATTCAGTTTCGCGATGTGCCCCTGCTGATTTTCCAGTCGGCCGCCCGCCAAACTAACCCCAATATTCTAACAATGCGTATCCAGCCGAATGAGGGGATTGCCCTGCGCTTTGAGGCAAAGATGCCCGGTGCAGATCTGCGCACGCGCACGGTGGAAATGGACTTTAGCTACGGCTCCTCCTTTGGAATGGCAACGGCAGATGCCTATGCGCGGCTCTTACTGGACTGCATGCTCGGGGATCAAACCCTGTTTACCCGGGCAGATGAGGTGGAAGCGGCTTGGCGGGTGGTGATGCCAGTGCTCAGTGCTTGGGATGCCCCTACAGATCCAGACACGATTCCCACTTATGAAGCGGGGACATGGGATCCCGATGCCGCAGAAGCGATGATTAATGCCGATGGTCGGCGGTGGCGGCGACTGTGATCTTTATCCATCATGGGAAGAGATGGGAATCAAGGCCGAACTTCATTCACAGATAGGTACCTAGGTATGGCAACTGAATCAACTCCCCTCGTAGCGCTCCAAGATCCCGTGGATGTCTCGTTAGATGATATTGAGCAAAGTTTGCGGCAAATTTGGCTCAGCCATGGCGGAGATGGTACGGCGCCAGCAGCAGTGCGGGCAACCACCTTTACCCTAGTTGTCTATGAGGCGGATGATACCCAACAATTGCTAGCGGCCTTGGGCTACTACACAGGCCCCATTGATGGTATCCTTGGCCCCCGCATGCAGTCGGCGATTCGTGCTGCTGAAAAGAATCACAACTTGCCCTTGACGGGTCGAGTCACGCCCCAACTGCGGCAGGCCTTGCAGGCAGAATATGCTCAGGGAACCCCTCGGGGCGATCGCTATGCGGTAGATATGCGCGGTAGTGGCATTGCTGACGCGATCGCCAGCCAAAATCCCTGTCGGGTGATTGCCCTGTGTCCTACCCTTGGCGAAGATACGGGAATTACTGCTCAGGTGGCGGCCTACTGCCCGATTAACAAAAAGATGCGCAGTTCCCTCGTTTGCTGTGAATACATTACCCTCAAGGGCACCCATAGCGCCTTCCAGCGGGTGGAACCCCTGTTGCAGTCTTTAATCATTCGCGAACTCCCCCGCTTTTTGTGGTGGAAGGGGGACTTGTTCAATAACTTTGAGTTGTTTCAAACCCTTGCGCCCCAATTTAGCCGCGTGATTGTGGATTCCAGTGAATTTCTCGATCCGCTGCGGGGCTTGCGGGCGATCGCGCCTTTGCTGGAGCAGAACCTTCCCCTCGCAGATTTGAACTGGCGCCGTCTGGGGGCATGGCAAGAACTGGCCGCTGAAGCCTTTGATCCCCCCGAACGCCGTTTGGCCATTCAGGAAATTGATCAGGTGGTCATTGACTACGAAAAGGGCAATCCTGCCCAAGCTTTAATGTACCTTGGCTGGTTAGCTTCCCGGCTTCAGTGGCAGCCGCGCCAGATCCGCCACGAGTGCGGTGACTATGATGTCTATCACGTGGAATTGGTGGCCTCCGATCAACGGTTGATTAAGGCAGAATTAGCAGGTATTCCCACGGGTGATGCTGGCCTCGTGCTGGGGGATTTAATTGACCTCAAACTCACCTCCTCCAATCTCCAAGCCGATTGCTGTACAATCATTTGCTCAGAAACCCGTGGCTGTATGCGCATGGAGGCCGGGGGCAGTGCTCAAATGTGCCGTACTTATCATGTGTCTCCCCTGAGTGATCTCACGGCTGAGGTGCTCTTGAGTCAGGAACTTCAGCGCTGGGGACAAGACTTCCTCTACAGTGAGAGTTTTGCCGTTGTGGCTCAGATGCTAGCCTTGATGCCCTAGCATGAGATCCCATGACTGAAGATTTTCGCCTTGTCATTGACCTCAGTGTGGTACTGGGGGCAGCGGCAGTGGGGGGTGTGTTGGCGGCTTTGCTGCGACAACCGATCCTGCTGGGCTACCTTTTGGCCGGTATGTTGGTCGGGCCAACGGGCTTGGGACTCCTCAAGGAAGTACCCCAGGTGGAAGGTCTGGCACAACTGGGGGTGGCCTTTTTGCTCTTTGCCCTAGGGGTGAGCTTCTCCCTCGGTGAAATTCGCAAAGTTCAAGGGGTTAGCTTGGGGGGCAGTGCCCTGCAAATTCTCCTGACCATTGCAGTTACAACGCTCATTTCCGTTGGGGTTGGCTGGGTAAGTTCCCCCAATCAGGGGATTTTCCTCGGTGCTGTCCTCTCCCTCTCGTCAACAGCAGTGGTGCTGCGCAGCCTCATGGATCGCAATGAGCTGGAGTCGATCCAAGGGCAAATTATGCTGGGCATCTTGGTGGTGCAGGATCTGGCGGTGGGCTTGATGATTGCCGTCTTACCCGCCCTGAACAAACCCCCAGAGGAGTTGGGACTTGCCCTCGGCCAAGCAGTCTTGACCATTGCTTTGATTGCCGTGGGGGCGATCGCCGCTGGGATGTGGTTGCTGCCGCCTCTGCTACGGCTACTGGCCAAAACAGAAAGTCGTGAGCTTTTCCTTTTAGGCGTCGTTGCCCTCTGTTTGGGAATTGCCCTGCTGACCCAGTATTTGGGGCTTTCGATTGAGATTGGTGCCTTTATTGCCGGTCTGATGATCTCCGAGGTGGAGTATGCCGATCAAACCCTCGATTACGTGGAATCGATCCGCGATGTCTTTACCACGCTCTTTTTTGCTTCCATTGGTATGCTCATTGATCCAGTGTTTCTCTGGCAGCACTTGGATCGCATTATTGAACTGGTGAGCCTAGTGATTCTGGGTAAATTCCTGATCACCACCCCCATTGTCAAGCTCTTTGGCTATTCGTGGAAAACGTCGTTACTGGCGGGGATTGGGCTGGCTCAGATTGGGGAATTTTCCTTTGTACTGCTGACAGCAGGGCGGGGCTTGGGGTTGGTGTCCCAACAAGTTTATCTGCTCACCCTCGGCACGACAGCAGTGACGTTGCTGGTGACGCCCTTTTTGTTAAAGCTGGTGCCTGTGCTGTTGGAACTGCCCCTACTGCGCCGTATTCTCAAGGAAGATGAAATCCTCGACATGGATTTAACGGGGTTGCCGCAGCGGAATCATGTGATTGTCTGTGGCTATGGTCGCGTCGGCAAGAGTGTGGTGAAACTCCTCCAAAAACAAAATTATCCCGTGTTGGTCATTGAGCAAAGTGAAACGGTGATTAACGAAGTGCGCGATGCCCAACTGCCCTACATTTACGGCAATGCTGCTAGTACCACCATTCTGGCCAAAGCAGGCGTCGATCAAGCCCTTGGTATGGCGATCGCCCTCTCGGATAGTATGAGTACCCGCCTCTGTCTCAAGCGTGCCCTAGAGTTTGCCCCGGAACTGGATGTTATTGTGCGCGCCAATAGCGATCGCGACATTGAGTTGCTTTATCAACTGGGGGCACGGGAGGTGGTGCAGCCCGAGTTTGAAGCCAGTCTGGAGTTGGCCGCTCATCTATTCTTTACGCTAGGCATGGGTGAACGCCACATTCAGCAGCAGGTACAACAGGTGCGCGACAGCCACTACGCCAATTTGCGCGGCGATACTCCCCCTGAGGGAACCGCCCGTCTCCTGCGGCAAGCGGCTCAGGATATGAATAGTCGCTGGCTGACCGTCCCTGAGGATTCCCCCATTCGGGGCATGAGTCTTGCGGAAATTCAACTGCGCCAGTTGACGGGGGTGACTCTGTTGGCCATTGTCCGTGCCGATGGTACTGAGGTGGATTATCCCAGTGGTGAAACCTGTCTGCAGGGGGGCGATCGCCTCCTGATTGTTGGTCAGCTAGGGGAGTTTGCAGCTTGTGAAGCCCTGATCAATGGCCGTGTCAGTGTGCCCCAAGGGGAAACCTTGTTTCTTTGGATCATGTTGCCCAAAGAGATTGGCGAACAACATCGCACCATTACCGATCTCCATCTGCCTGAGACCGTCACCATCCGTGCCCTGCGGCGAGAGGGAACGCTGCTCTTGGAACCCAAGGAGGACTGTCCCTTAATGGCGGGCGATCGCCTCCTTCTCACTGGCTCTATGAATGCCCTACAGCGCATTGGTGATCAACTGCAAGCGCGATCCACTCCGCTGCCACCGTGAGCACGCAATAGCGAGCACCGTGGGGATACTGATGTTCCTTGACTATAGCTAGAAAACTCACCCCAACGTGCCCCAAATGATCTTCTATTCAAGCCCAACAGCACCGCCAATCTCATTTAGCCAGACTTAAGAAACTCTATTATTATTACTAGCCAAATTAGCTTTGGCTTCTGTTAACAAGAGTCAACCCCTAGTATAATCTTATAAGAAAAATCATTCCTTCTCCAAAAAAGCAGATACAAGAAGTCATGTTACTAAATCAATTTTTTTAAGAGGAATTAGGAAAACGATCAGGGCTATTAGACTGTTTCTGATTGCACCGGCAAGAAACCCAATTACAAAACTTGAGTCTTACCTATACTTGCCCTACATAGAAAAGAATGCAAACATACTTCAGTTTGATCGGGATATTAATAATATAGTAGATATCCCTATGAGAGCTTGCTATCACTTAGTTCCAGAAGAATTTTCACAAAATTCACTCTACGGTATATCCAAAACAATCAAGCAGTACGCTGGCATTCAGCCTAAAAAAAAGCTTCTGGCGCCTATCGAACATGGTTGTTATCTAGATGATTCCGGAGCACCTGACGATGATCCCTTTGCAAGGGCAATTATTACATTCAGCGAGTTTAGAAAAGAAGTTATTTCAAAGTATACAGAGAGGAAAGTATTACCTATAGGGCCATGTATACATTACGCAGAGTTAATCGATATTGAAACACTAAAGGATTACAAGAAAAAACTTGGAAAAACGCTACTATTTTTCCCTGCACACTCAACTCATCTAATTAAAACTTCATTCAATCATTTACAGGCTATCGAATGGCTTAGAAGAGTATCAAAGGATCATCAGTTTGAATCAGTACTTATTTGTTTTTACTGGAAAGATTGCCGTCCTGAAATTGTAGAACTCTACCTGAATGCAGGGTTTCACTGCACAACAGCAGGTCACATTTATGATTGGAATTTTCTGAATCGTCTTAAATCAATCATTTGGCTGTCAGATGTCACTGCTTCTAACGCTATTGGTACTCACATTGGGTACTGTATTTACATGAATAAACCCCATTGGCTATTTGAACAACAGATAATCTGTACAGCAGATGTTCTGATCAACATTCCCTTGAAAATCAGGGTAGAGAATGGTATAAAATCTTATCAAGAAAGAAAAACATATCAATCAATTTCATCACATTTAACGAATTTATTTCGCGATATCTCACTGAGTGTTACACATGATCAGTATGAAGCCTGTAACTATTTTTGGGGATTTAACTGTATCAAGACAGCAGAAGAAATGAAAAGAGAATTGACTCCATTAATTGAATAAAATTGAGTAACCCCGATAGTGACAAACGACTGTTTCTTTTCTTGAGGTAGCCATTCCAAAACAGCGTCATCGGCAAGATAGTAGTGGATTGTTTCTTCTACAGAGATTTTGGCACGACCATGGACTTTGGCGGCGGTAGCCGTTGTCAACCATCCACTCCACTGCCACCGTGAGCACGCAGTAGCCAACGCAACTGATAAACATATCGCGCGGTCGTTGCCACTTCTCGGGCAAATTGTTCGCTTTCCAGAACCCCCAAAGCAGTGCCAATCACGGGGATCAACTCGCCACTCAATTCTTCGCTCAACATCACTAATGCGCGACTCAACACCGCCTCCACCGTGTTGTCGGTAAAAACTTCAAAGGCACTGTCTTCCAAGAGGCTGGCGATCGCCCCCCGTTCACTGTCCTCAGAAGGATGCAGCAAACTCAACAATAGATGCTGACGTTCCTTGGCAGTGCCGGCAAAACTGATCCCCAATGTGCCCCAGATGATGTGCTGTTCAACTGTGGTCTCACTGCCAAAGCCATAGCACAAGCCCACCGCTTGAATCGTTTTGAGACCCAACAGCAGAGTTAACCCCACATCCACCAGTTCGCCCAGAAAGTCAAAGGGAGCAGTGATCAGGGCTTCCAAGGCAGCGTTGGTCAAGGCCGCACCGGCAACCCTAGCTTGCAGGCGATCGCACACCTCTAGGGGTTGATCCTTGAGATCCTGCCAGTGATCGACTGGCATCCGAGTGTTCCCCAATCGCTGTTTCAGGTGTTGCCAAGCCTGATCACTATTGGCCAGTAGGCGATCGCCCGCCTTACGCAGAATCGCTAGATGTTCAGGGGACAACATCCGACTGACATGACACTCGACTGTGGCATTGACCGATTGCACCACCTGTTGCAGAGGGTTCGTTTCTTCCCGCAGCCAAGCACTGATTTTTTGAATTTGTTGCCGCTCATAATCCGTAAGAGCAAGCTTGCGGGTCATCGTGGCCACACTCGGGGATAACAAACCGTAAGATGAGAACCTTGCTCCTGCCGCAGCAACTGCCAAGCCGCCACAAACCAGTGCCGTAATCCCGCCATGGAGTGACCGCGATAGCGACAAACCACTCCACGAATCAGGGCACTGACCTAGGGCGCGCCAAGCCTCGGCATTCATGCTGCGGAAGGGCAGTACGAACGGCAGAGGCACCCTATAATAGGGAATCCCTAATCCCAAATCAAGGTGAAATCCATTACAAAGTTAGGCAACAGGGGCTCTCCTGAAAGACAAGGGGGATGCTCCAAAACCTGCACAGCTTGCCCAGATCGATAACAGTAAACCTGTCGCATTTCGGGATCAACTAACCAACCCAGTTGGGCACCATTGTCCACATACTCCTGCATCTTGGCTTGGAGGGCAGCCAAATCATCCGTTGGTGACTTGAGTTCCAACACAAAATCAGGACAGATGGGGGCAAAGCGGCGCCGTTGCTCAGGCGTGAGGCGTTGCCAGCGACTTTTTTCAATCCAAGCGGCATCAGGGGAGCGAATGGCGCCATTGGGCAAACGGAAGCCAGCGGAGGAGTCAAAGGCTACACCCAGCTTTGTTTGTTGGTTCCAGTGCCATAACTGGGAACTGAGACTGAGGTTTTGACGGCTACTTTCACTGCCGGCAGGCGCCATGGCAATCAATTCTCCTTGGGCGCTACGCTCTAGCCGTAGCTCAGGGTTACTACGGCAAAGTTGCTCGAAGGCTTCATCAGTTAATTCAATCGTGGGACGCAGGTTCAGAGCAATCATGGGTTTGTTTTGCAAAAAAGGGAGCTTTTGGACAAGGGAGATGCTTGCTCGCTTCCCCAACTGGGTTGCCAGAAGTATACAGGGGAGCTTGATGTCTGACATAGGACAACTCTAGTTCAGACGGCCACACGGTTCTAGCCCTCCACCGCCGCTAAGGATTGCCGCTGCTGTTGCACCTGGAGATAGACCAAAAGGGCATTAATATCTGCCGGGTTGACCCCACCAATACGGCTGGCTTGACCAATGGTAAGGGGGCGGATGGCACTGAGCTTTTCCCGTGCTTCCATCGAAAGGGTGGGGATGGCAAAGTAATCCAAATCCGCAGGGAGCGGACGCTGGTCTTGACGGGCAATCTGCTCAATTTCCCGTTGCTGCCGTTCAATGTAGCCTGCGTACTTAATGGCAATTTCAACCGCCTCTTTCTCTTGGGGGGTCAGATCAGGATTGCCAAGGCCATGGCGATCTAATAGGTCGTAATGTACCCCCGATCGCCGCAGCAACTCATCAAGGGCAATGGCACTCTTAATCGCTTGACCTGTCGCAGCCACAATCGCTTCGCCCACGGGTTCATGGGCTTTAATGCGCGTCATTTGCAGGCGTTGGGTCTCCGCCGCAAGGCGCTGTTGCTTTGCTTGAAACACTTGCCACTGGGCTTCACTCACCAAGCCAATCTCATACCCCAAGGGGGTGAGCCGCTGGTCAGCATTGTCCGATCGCAACACCAAGCGATATTCCGAGCGGCTGGTGAGCATGCGGTAGGGTTCCCGCAGTTCCTTCGTGCACAGATCATCAATCAGGGTGCCGATGTAGCTCTCTTGGCGTGGGAAGGTGATCATCGGTTTCCTCTGAACAAAGCGAGCCGCATTGATCCCGGCCACAATCCCTTGGGCGGCGGCCTCCTCATAGCCGGTGGTACCGTTGATTTGCCCGGCACAAAACAGCCCCTGAATCTTTTTCGTCATCAGGGTGGGAAAGCACTGGGTTGCCGGCAAGTAGTCGTATTCCACTGCATAGGCCGGACGCAGCATGATGCAGTTTTCTAGCCCCGGCAGGGTGCGCAACAGTTGCAATTGCAGCGGTTCCGGTAGCCCCGTGGAAAAGCCTTGGATATAGAGTTCTGGTGTATCGCGGCCTTCGGGTTCAATGAAAATTTGATGGCTTTCTTTGTCAGCAAAGCGGACAATTTTATCCTCAATGCTGGGGCAGTAGCGGGGGCCTTTGGCATCCACCCAACCGCCATAGACGGGCGTCAGGTGCAAATTCTCGCGAATGAGTTGGTGGGTAGCAGCGGTGGTGCGAGTCAAGTAGCAGTTCATTTGGGGTCTTTCCACCCATGCGGTGGGGTCAAAGCTAAACCAGCGTACCTGCTCATCTGGGGGTTGCGGTTCCATCTTGCTGTAGTCCACCGATCGCCGATCTACCCGTGCGGGCGTTCCTGTTTTCAGGCGATCCACCTCAAAACCGAGCCGTGCTAAAGTTTGGGAGAGTCCCTCAGCAGCAAATTCGCCAGCCCGACCAGCGGCCATGGATTTATTTCCCACCCAAATGCGGCCACCGAGGAAGGTTCCCGTTGTCAGGATCACTGCTTGACAGCGAAAGGCGACGCCAAAGTAGGTTTCAACCCCAATCACCGTGTCATTGGCATCAAGGACTAAATCCGTGACCATGCCTTCGCGCACCAGCAAGTTGGGCTGATTTTCCACCACCTGCTTCATGACGGCGCTGTATTCGCGCTTATCGGTTTGCGCCCGCAATGCCCAGACCGCTGGCCCCCGTGAGGCATTCAGGAGCCGCTTTTGCAGATAAGTGCGATCGGTCACACGCCCAATTTCGCCTCCGAGGGCATCCACCTCGTGCACCAGTTGCGATTTGGCCGGCCCACCCACGGCAGGATTACAGGGCTGCCAAGCAATTTTATCGAGGTTGAGGGTCAGCAAGAGGGTACGACAACCCAACCGTGCCGTTGCCAAGGCCGCTTCACAGCCGGCGTGACCGGCACCAACAACAATGACATCAAATTCATCCTGAAACGCAGGCAGCGTTGACATAGCGATTGCACCCTAGGCTAGCGATGGTTTAGAAGAATGTGGCGCTACTGGAGAACCCCGATAAGAGTTGGACAATAAATTGCAAGAGGAAGAAGGCAATAATCGGCGAAAAGTCAAGGCCGCCGATGGGGGGAATCAGACCACGAAAGATATTCAGGTAGGGATCCGTTAACTGACTGAGAATCGAAAAGGGCGGATTGTACCAGTTGATATTGGGAAACCACGACAGCAGAACCCGAATCAGCAGCACAATTAAGTAGATCTGCAAAAAGTTCGCAATCCCCATCAATAGAATGGGCAATACAGGTGCCTCGGTCATTGGTCTTCCCCTTGCAAATTCAAGTGCATCCCTTATTGTACCAATGCTGGCAAGAAGCTAGCCCCAGCGGTTATTCTCCCTCGCTAGACTAGGAAATAGAAGTTTCTGCATGCATTCCCATAAAGTTATCGCTGTGCCCCTGCATAGGGGAGCGATCGCCAAAGGATAAAGAGATAGAGGCCTGTCCGACAGCGGCTTTGACTGTTTTGGGCGGGTTCCATCCTTGGGAAAAGGGCTGTATTCTGGATGGCGGCGTTTTCATTGACATTCAACTGAAGTTCAGGGGTTCAATATGTTACAGATGTCGGCCACGGGTCATACACTGGTGGGCACCTATGCCCTGATTGGATTTACCATCTCTGGCCTATCGTTTTTGCGGGCTTGGGTACAGCGGCAGTACAAGGGTTCTGTGCAACGTTTGAAGGAAGAGTGCGATCGCCTGCATAGGATTGTCAGCGAACAAGCCCAGCGCATTGAAGGGCTAAAGGAACTGGTCAGCCGTAGTGAACAGGAGCGCGATCGCCAGCGCCAAGAAATTGAGCAATTGCGCTCAGAGGTGGAACGGTTGCAAAACCGCTGTCAAGAGCTAGAAGACCAACAACAGCAACTACACACTCAAGTTAGTGACTATCGCCAACAGGTGGTGGAATTGACGCATGCCCTCAACACTAGCCAAGCGGAAAACGAAGCCCTACGAGACAATTGCGATCGCTATCGCCAAGAGCTAGAAACCGCCTACCAGCGCAGTAGCAGCCTCGAAGAAGAATACGCCAGTCAAACAGCCACATTGACTGCTTCTCTGACCACAATTGAAGCCACCTGTCGCGAAAAAGAGGCAGAACTGGCGGCCTGTCATGCCACAGTCAGCGATCGCGATCGTGAAATTGACGAGCTACACCATGAAATTGCAGATCTCAACCAAGAAGTCGAGCAGCTTCAGCAAACCATTGACCACCTGCAAACGCAAAAACAAGGAGCAAATATCTACGCTCAGTGGCTGACATGGCTCAGCAGCACCGTGGCGATCGCAACTCTAGTACTCAACCTTGGGCCTTGGAGTCCCCTGTGGACAGCCATCTATTCTCACCTGCCCATGTTTTCCTAGAGATTCAAATTATTCGCTATAGTTTGCTAATACTAGGGGGCATAAAACTGCCCCTTTTTTCTTTGCGGGTTAAAACAAACTAAGCTGAACATAGGGATTTGACAGCTTTTCTATGGCAAATGGAATTAAGTTAAAAAGAGGATAAATAAACGCGTCTTCTGTAAAATCTATTTCCTTAGCGATAAAAGACCGATCAAAGAATTTCAACATTCCGCGTTGCTGAGGGTTATTAATTTCGTTATAAAAGTTTGTTGTTGCAAAGCAAATAATCGGAACTACTGACGATCGATAGGAGATATTATATTTTTCACGTAATTCAGGGCTGTGTAGAGCAACTTCCATTAAAAGTTTCCACTTATAAGTTTGAGCCGCTCTTTCTCTTAAGGATGTTTTAAGAGACAAAATGATATAGCTTTCAGGTCAGAAGTGTTGAATCCTGCAACAAAACTTAACATTTTAAGTGACCAGTAGCTCTGGCTGCCAATCAAAGCTCCAATGCACTATCGAGCAGCGACGACTGAGTTCCAGTTGCAAATATCGCAATTTGTCTAATAGCTTCTTCCCAAAGTATTCAGGTATCTCCACCAGCTCTAAAATTAAATAGGCAATTAAAACCATATAAATCTGGTTTATCACCCCGTTCAAACTCTTCGTAATCAACTTGTCTAATGATAAATGCATCTTCAGAAATTTCCATAGGTTCTCAATCGCCCACCGATGCCGATATAACTCACTCACTTCCTCATCACTTAGCTCCTTTAGATTTGTCGCTATACGAAACTCCCTTTGATTCTCGTCAAAAAATTGAACCACGCGATATCTCTCATGATTGAGCTTCATTCTCATGTTATTCCTGATACGTACAACAAATGGGCACTTCCTCTCACTTAGTCGCTCTAAAAATTGCCAGCTCGCAAACCCTCTATCCATGATTACAACAGCATTCTCAGGGATCATTTCTAGAATCTCCTCTTGAAAGCTCAAGTCATGTCTCTCCCCAAAAGAAATCACCGCTTTACCCATGATGTTCTCTGTTAAATCAAATCCCATAAGTAAATTCACTTGATGATATTTATAGAACCAAAAGAGTTTACTGGTCAGGGTAATGATGGTTGAATCGATAGGAAACAGCGTCATGCTTGAAGTACGATGTCTCTTTTGAGCTTGAGACATCAGTTGAGTGTAAATCCCCTCAAATAAGCTGGTTGTCCGAGTTTTGTTGGCTTTGGAAAACGTGGACATATCCACTGTAATCCCTGCATGATTCAAGCGATAAAATAAGGCTCTCATACTGGTTAACCCTTGGTCGAGAACGTAGGTCAACCAGATTTTGAAGAACAATTGAGAGTTCAGCACGGGGTAGTCACAGGGGCTGAGCCGATTGAGAATGGACTTGACAAGAGTTGCAAAAGATGCCATAGTAAAGCCAATTGATTGTTTTTTCTTCTTTTAAGGGAAGAATATGACATTTCTTCCCTTTTTTCTAGCCTCTGAAACTATCTTTCAACACTTCTGCGCAATTTCAAAAAATAGATTGCCTTGAGTTGGGTGCTGAAAACCATGATTAATTCCTAGGGCATTGTGCTTGCTGACACCCGCAATGCTAAAGGGCTGACAGGGAAAACCCGCTAATAATATGTCATGGTCAGGAATCCTCTCCGAGGGGATTTGAGTAATGTCTCCTGCTGGCACTTCGCCAAAGTTTGCTTCGTAGGTTATTTGGGCAAACTTATTCCACTCTGAGCTAAAAACACAGCAACCACCTGCTTGGCTAAAACCGAGCCGCATGCCACCGATGCCAGCAAATAGATCAATGAAGGTTGGCTGCCCCATAGCAGTCTAGAGTTAGGTGTCGTCTTTATTTATCCTAAGGCCTAGGTATTGGCACTTAACCATGTGATGGCTTCCCGTAGCCATGCCTCTGGATCGCTATTCTTGGCGAGGGTGCTCGTTTGGCCGATGGCAGTGAGGGCGGCTTCAATCTCGCGATCGCTATAACCCAAGGCTAAAAGAGTCAACTCCAGTTCTTCACGGATCGCTTCCGTGGGCAGGCCAGCGGGAGCCGTTGTTAACCCCGTTTCCTGTCGCCAAGCACTCAGGGCGGCTTTCAGTTCCAAGGCAATGCGCTCAGCGGTTTTATTGCCTACTCCGGGCGCGCGGCTGAGACGACGGGTATTGCCACTCACAATTGCCTGTACGAGTTCTGGCAAAGGTAGGGTATCCAGCAACGATAGCGCCATCTGTGGCCCAACCCCATTGACACGGATCAAACGCAAAAAGAGATCCCGCTCCGCTGCCGAGGCAAAGCCATAGAGGAGCATCTGATCCTCACGGACACTGAGATGGGTAAAAATCTGCACCACCTCAGCACTCGGCGGGTATTGCCGCAACAGATGGGATGTGACGAGTAAGCGATAGCCGACCCCATTCACCTCTAGGATGAGGGCAGAGCGATGGCCACCCTCCGATTGATGGGCAACAACGGTTCCTCTGAGGTAGGCAAACACAGTCTGTTCCTGCTCGCAGACGGTTGAAATGGGTGAGCCAAGCCGATGATGAGATTCGAACTCACGACCGCTCGATTACGAATCGAGTGCTCTACCACTGAGCTACATCGGCATTCAAAGCATTTCTTATGGTAGCACGATCGCCCCTAGGACGGGCAGGGCAATGGCAAAATTTTTGCGATCGCGCGCTTGTGTGCATTTGCCCCAAGGGTTACAATAGACGATTGTGTTAATTAACGAGTTAAGAAAATCACTTGGCAAACGTCGTCGTTGTTGGTGCCCAGTGGGGCGATGAAGGCAAGGGTAAAATCACCGATCTCCTGAGCAAGTCTGCCGATGTGGTAGTCCGCTATCAGGGCGGTGTCAATGCAGGTCACACGATTGTCGTCAAAGACCAGACCCTAAAATTGCACCTGATTCCGTCAGGGATTCTCTACCCTGATACCCAGTGCATCATTGGCGCGGGAACAGTGGTGGATCCGAAGGTGCTCCTTGAGGAACTCGAACAACTGGAACAGTTGGGGGTGAGCACTGAGAATCTGCTGATTGCAGAAACAGCCCATGTGACGATGCCCTACCATCGCCAGTTGGATATTGCTGCTGAGGAACGGCGTGGCTCGCGGCGCATTGGTACCACAGGACGCGGCATTGGCCCCACCTATGCCGATAAATCGGAGCGCACGGGGATTCGCATGCTGGATCTGCTGGATGCTGATCAGTTGGCCGCCAAGCTGGAGTGGGCGATCGCCCAAAAGAATTTGATCCTCGAAAAGCTCTACGGACTGGCTCCCCTCGAACCGCAGCCGATCATTGAAGAGTACTGTGCCTACGGTGAGCGCCTGCGATCGCACATTGTCGATGGTTCCCTCGTGCTGGATGATGCCATCCGCCGGCGGCGCAACATTCTCTTTGAAGGTGCCCAAGGTACTCTTTTAGACCTTGACCATGGCACCTATCCCTACGTCACCTCCTCAAACCCTGTGGCCGGGGGTGCTTGTGTTGGGGCGGGGATTGGTCCAACGATGATTGACCGCGTCATTGGTGTGGCCAAAGCCTATACCACGCGGGTCGGCGAAGGGCCTTTTCCGACGGAACTGCTGGATGAGGTGGGAGAACTCTTGGGCGATCGCGGTGCTGAATTTGGTACCACAACTGGACGGCGCCGCCGCTGTGGCTGGTTTGATGCCGTGATTGGCCGTTATGCGGTGCGCATCAATGGTCTCGACTGCTTGGCAATTACGAAGCTCGATGTTCTCGATGAGCTGCCAGAGATCAAAGTCTGTGTTGCCTACGATATTGACGGTGAGCGCTGCGAACACTTCCCCAGCAATGCCCTCAAATTTGCCCGCTGTCGTCCCATCTATGAAACCCTGCCGGGGTGGCAGCAATCCACCCGTCATTGCCGCTCCCTTGACGATCTGCCCAAGGCGGCATTGAACTATCTCAAGTTTTTGGCTGAAATTATGTCTGTGCCCATCGCCATTGTCTCGTTGGGGGCAGAGCGCAGCCAAACCATCATTGTTGAGGATCCGATCCATGGTCCGAAACGGGCACTCCTCAAGGATGATGGCACCCAAGTCCATCCCGTTTTATCTTAATTGGAGTTGCAGCAATGTCTCGTTCCTTAGCTATTGAGGGGCACCTACGCCCTGCCGATGCTAAACCCAATGCCCTACGCCGTGAGGGCAAAACCCCTGCCGTCCTCTACGGCCCGACGATTGAGTCTTCGATTTCCTTGGTGGTGGATACCCATGCCGCCGAATTTTTGGTGCGGGATGCCCGTCCCCAGAAAACCCCGATCCAGCTTTCGATCCCCGATTTGCCGTGGCAGGGAACGGTGGTGCTCCAAGAGGTGCAAGCCCACCCCGCCAAGGATACCCTCTATCACCTCTCCTTTTTAGCCAAAGCTGAAAACTAGGCTGCGAGGGGGAATTTGCTATAGTGGGGATATGTTAAGTGATTGTTAACAATGCCAGCCACGCTACTTCGTTCTGCGGATCTTGCCCACCTTAGCTATTCCCCCGAAGGCGATCGCTTTGACGGCTCTTGGGAATCTCCCCTCGCTACGCTCCTTGGCCTTGGGCGGGCGGCTGGCGCTGATTTTGTCGAGATTTTCCTTGAGCGCAACCATTACCTCAGTACCCTTGTCGAGGACGATCGCCTGACGAGTGTCTCCCCTCGCTTGAGTTTAGGGGCGGGTATTCGCGTTTTTCGCGGTACCAGTGATTGCTACGTGAGCACCAATGACCTCAGCTTCAAGGGGTTGCGGGCGGCTCTAGAGAAGGCTTTGGGCTTAATGGGGTTGCTCTTACCCAGTCCGCAAGCTTACGTGCCTGAAATCCACCTTGAATTGCTGCGGGACTATGCCCAAGGCCGCAAGGAAGGCTGGCTGGCTAGCTGTAGTTCTATTGCTGAAGTGGCCGATATTCTGCTGGCGGGGAGCGATCGCCTATGCCAGAAAACCCAGCATCTGCAATCCCGCCGCCTCAGTTATTTTCGCGATTGGCAAGAGGTAATGGTGGCCGCTAGTGATGGCACCTTTGGTCGCGATATTCGCCTCACCCAGTCAGCAGTGGCCTCTGTTCTCTGTGCGGATGGCGAGCACCGCGCCTCCATTGGTGAGCGCAATGGCGATACCAGTAATCCAGACTTTTTGCGTCAGTGGGACTACACCACCTTGGCCGATACCGTTGCCGAAGCGGCGGGCAAAATGCTCTATGCTGACTATGTGGAATCGGGTACTTACCCGGTGATCATGGCCAACCAATTTGGGGGGGTGATCTTCCATGAAGCCTGTGGTCACCTCTTGGAAACCACTCAAATTGAACGCGGTACGACCCCCTTTGCTGATAAAAAAGGCGAAAAAATTGCCCATGAAAACTTGACCGCTTGGGATGAGGGAATCACCAGCGGTGCCTTTGGCAGTATTGATATGGACGATGAGGGGATGCCGACGCAGCGCACGTTGCTGATTGAAAATGGCATCCTTAAGAATTTCCTGAGCGATCGCGCGGGTTCGATGCGCACAGGGCACCCTCGCACGGGCAGTGGCCGCCGCCAAAGTTATACCTATGCCGCCGCTTCGCGGATGCGCAATACCTACATTGCCCCCGGTGAATACCGTGTTGAGGACTTAATTACCTCCATTGATCGCGGCATTTACTGCAAACGCATGGGGGGCGGTAGTGTTGGTGCCACGGGGCAATTTAACTTTGCCGTTGAGGAAGCCTACTGGATTGAACATGGCCAAATCAAACAGCCCCTCAAGGGAGCCACACTGATTGGCGAAGCCAAGGAAATCATGCAGCGAATTTCAATGTCTGCCAACGATCTCGCCCTTGCCCCCGGTTTTTGTGGTTCCATCAGTGGCAGCATCTACGTCACCGTTGGTCAACCCCACATTAAAGTCGATGCCATTACCGTCGGTGGCCGCTAAACTGATTACCTGCGGTTATGGATTTGAGTAGAAATACCTAAAGATTTTATATGTGAACTTTTGTGACTCTGGCTACATTATCATGGAAGAAGAAGGGGAGCTCAGGCAGTGCAGCTTTTTGATCGCCCTCACCGCTTTGTGTGCGCCTTGACTTCTCTTCTGAGACAAAAACATTGGACTGAATGACCAGTAATCCGCTGGTCTTTTTTTTTGGCGGTTTTGCGGCTCCGTTGGTTAGGCAGCGGTTGGGGTTTTTACTTGGCTCAGTAGTTCGTGGAGTTCTTCGCCCTCAATCACTTCTTTTTCTAAGAGTTTTTGGGCGATCGCTTCGAGAAGGTCACGGTTCTCCTTAAGAATACTGAGCGCCTGCTGGTGAGCTGACTCGACAATTTCTTTGACTTCGCGATCAATGGCTTGAGCGGTTTCCTCACTGACTGCCCGTAGCATCATGCCATTGTTCGTCAAAAAGCTCGCCTGCTGTTGCTCAAAGGCAAGAGGACCAAGGACTTTGCTCATGCCGTAGCTGCGCACCATCCGCTCTGCCAAATCTGTGGCCCGTTGTAGATCGTTCGCAGCTCCAGTTGTGATCGTGCCAAAGACAATCTCCTCTGCCGATCGCCCCCCTAGCAAGGTGGCAATTTGGGCGCGCAATTCTTGCTCATCAAGGAGGAAGCGATCCTCCGTCGGCAATTGCAATGTGTAACCAAGAGCCGCCATGCCACGGGGCACAATCGAGATTTTCTCTACCCGACCACTGCCCGGCAGCGCACAGCCGACAAGGGCATGACCGACTTCGTGGTAGGCGACAATTTTCTTCTCCTTGTCGTTGAGGACACGGCTTTTTTTCTCAAGGCCAGCCACGATGCGTTCAATTGCTTCGGCAAAGTCCTGCTGCGTCACCACTTCCCGTTGATTGCGCGCCGCCAGTAGGGCTGCTTCATTGACTAGGTTGGCCAAGTCTGCGCCAGCAAACCCCGGTGTACGGGCAGCGATCGCGTGCAGATCTACTTCAGGAGCCAGTTTTACCTTTTTGGCATGAATTTTCAAAATTGCCTCCCGACCACTCAAATCGGGGCGATCGACTAAGACTTGGCGGTCAAAGCGTCCAGGGCGTAGCAATGCCGGATCAAGGGTTTCTGGGCGGTTCGTTGCCGCAAGGACAATCACCGTTGCCCCCGTAGCATCAAAGCCATCCATTTCTGTGAGCAGTTGGTTTAGGGTTTGCTCCCGCTCATCATTGCCACCATAGAAACCCGCACTGGAGCGGGATTTGCCAATGGCATCCAACTCATCAATAAAGACAATACAGGGGGCTTGCTTTTTCGCCTGCTCAAAGAGATCCCGCACGCGGGCCGACCCGACGCCCACAAATAGCTCCACAAATTCAGAACCTGAAATGGAGAAGAAGGGGACATTGGCTTCGCCGGCAACGGCTTTGGCCAGCAGGGTTTTCCCTGTCCCCGGCGGCCCCACCAGCAGCACCCCCTTGGGAATGCGGGCTCCAATTTGAATGTAGCGCTGGGGATTTTTTAGGAAATCCACAATCTCCACCAGTTCCGCCTTGGCTTCTTCCACCCCGGCCACATCATCAAAGCGAATCCCCGTGTTCGCACCTTCGACATAGACCTTGGCTCGACTTTTGCTGATGGAGAGAACCCCTTGGGGACCTCCCCCTGCTTGGCGACTGGCAAAGAATTGGAAAACGAGCACAAAAACAATCGGCGGAATCACCCAGCCCAAGACATTCAATAGCCAACTGTTGCGGGGGGGTGGCGCGGCAGCAAATTCAACCCCCTGTTCCTCCAAGCGTTTAGGTAACTCTAAATCAAAGATGGGCGTGGTCGCCAACACTTGGGCAGGCTTATCCCCCTGGGGTTTGAGTTGATAAAGAATCTCATTTTGACCCACATAGGCGCGAGCCACTTCTCCCTCTTGCACCTGATGGATAAACATACTGTAGGGAACCTGAGGCGGGCGCGGTGCAAAGAGCTGCGGAAAGAAGAGGTTCAGCAGCAGAAATCCCAAACCCAGAAAGAGTAAGGCATTGCCAATCCAGCGATTGCGGGGTACTTCGGGCGAGTTTTTGATGGCCATGGGTTCCATTCCCCAGAGTTCACCTAGGGATCATGGTGACACTTGGGAGGGACTAAGGGCAAGGGTGAAAAACTTAACATTTCTTGCCTTGACCCCTCAGCTGCCTCAGAAATAGCCCACAGTAGCGTTGGGCGGCGGTCTGCCTTTGATAGAATATCAACAGAATTCATTTCCTTTGCATTGTAGAATGATCGATTTAAGTACGCTCAAACGCGATTTTTCCCTGTTGCGCGATCGCCTGGGTCATACCCAGGACTATCTTTGACCCAGCAGCATTAAGCGCTAAGATTCACGACCTTGAGCACACTGCCGCTCAGCCCGACTTCTGGAATGATCAAGCGATCGCCCAAGTCACGCTCCAACAGTTGACCGAAGCCAAAGACGCCCTCAACCAACTTCAGCAGTGGCAAAAAACAATTGAACACGTGGAAACGGCACTGGAACTGCTGGAGCTAGAGCCGGATGAAGGGTTGGTGACAGAGGCGACTACGCTGCTCAAGGATTTAGACGCCCAGTTGAGTCGCTGGGAACTGGAACAACTCCTCAGTGGCCCCTACGACAAAAACAACGCCATTCTCACGATCAATGCTGGTGCTGGCGGGACTGATGCTCAGGATTGGGCAGAAATGTTGCTGCGAATGTACACCCACTGGGCGGAGCGCCACGGTTACCAAACCCATCTGGCCGAGCTATCGGAGGGGGAGGAGGCGGGCATTAAGTCAGCCACCCTAGAAATTCGGGGGCGCTATGCCTACGGTTATCTGCGCTCTGAAAAGGGCACCCATCGCCTTGTGCGCATTTCTCCCTTTAATGCCAATGGTAAACGGCAAACCAGCTTTGCCGGCGTGGATGTGATGCCCGAACTGGATCAATCCGTTACGGTTGAAATCCCGGAAAGCGATTTGGAGATTACCACTTCCCGCAGTGGTGGCAAGGGGGGGCAAAACGTGAACAAGGTGGAAACGGCAGTGCGTATTGTCCATAAACCAACGGGCTTGGCCGTCCGCTGTACGCAGGAGCGATCGCAACTGCAAAACAAGGAAAAAGCCCTTGCCATTCTCAAGGCCAAGCTATTAGTCATTGCCCAAGAACAAAAGGCCAAAGAAATTGCGGATATTCGCGGTGATGCCGTTGAAGCGGCTTGGGGCAACCAAATTCGCAACTATGTCTTCCATCCCTATCAACTGGTCAAAGACCTGCGCACGGCGGTGGAAACAACAGCCATTCAAGAGGTAATGGATGGTGACCTCGATCCCTTTATCCAAGCCTACCTGCGGCAGCAAACGGAGGAAGCCAGTTAAACACAAAACTCCCCCTAGGGGGAGCAATTGCAGTTCAGCAAATCAGGGAAAGAACCTAAATCTCGACCACACCCCCTGCGGCCTGCAAGCGAGCACGGGCACGACGAAAGGCTTGGGTGGCTTGAATTTTGGCCTGTTTAGATTCCCCCTGTTCGGCTTTAGCGAGGGCAGCCTGTGCTTCAGCAAATTCGGCCTTGGCTTTTTCGAGGTCAATTGTGTCCCCGCGCTCAGCACCGTTGACAAGAATGGTCACTTCGTTGTTTTCAACTTCGGCAAAGCCCCCCATGAGGGCGATCGCCACCCACTCGCGGTCTTGGCGCACCCGCATCACGCCCGTTTCCAAGGCGGTTAAGAGGGGGGCATGATTTGAGAGAATACCCAATTGCCCCGTTGTGCTGGGCAAAATCACTTCCTCAGCGGGGGCATCCCAAACGGTTTTATCGGGTGCAATTACCCGGACGGTCATCACCATAACGCTTCCCTTGCCACTCAATGATCAAAGGGCGGGTTGCCCCACCCTGTATCGACACCTGTGAAACCTAGGCTTTGAGTTTTTCAGCCTTAGCTTTGGCTTCTTCGATATTGCCCACCATGTAGAAGGCTTGTTCGGGCAGATCATCCAGCTCACCGCTGAGGATCATCTGGAAGCCTTTGATGGTTTCTTCGAGGGTGACGTATTTGCCGGGGGCACCGGTGAACACTTCCGCCACAAAGAAGGGCTGAGACAGGAAGCGCTCAATTTTGCGTGCCCGCGCCACGGTTAGGCGGTCTTCCTCAGAGAGTTCATCGAGACCCAAAATGGCAATAATGTCCTGCAACTCTTTGTAGCGCTGCAGGGTGGCTTGCACCGCCCGTGCCGTTTGATAGTGCTCCTGACCCACAATGTCCGGCTGCAACATGTTGGAGGTGGAGCCAAGGGGATCCACAGCGGGGTAAATCCCTTTTGCGGCTAGACCACGGGAGAGCACCGTTGTCCCATCCAAGTGGGCAAAGGTCGTGGCCGGAGCAGGGTCAGTCAGGTCGTCCGCAGGCACATAGACCGCTTGAATCGAAGTAATCGAACCTTCCGTGGTCGAGGTAATCCGCTCTTGCAGGGCACCCACATCGGTACCGAGGGTGGGCTGGTATCCCACCGCAGAGGGCATCCGACCGAGTAGCGCCGACACCTCAGAACCGGCTTGCACAAAGCGGAAGATGTTATCAATAAACAGCAGCACATCCTGCTTGTTGACATCGCGGAAGTATTCGGCCATCGTCAGCCCCGACAGACCCACACGCATCCGTGCGCCGGGGGGTTCGTTCATTTGACCGTACACAAGGGCGATTTTAGATTTGCTGGGATCGTTTTTGTCGATCACGCCCGATTCAATCATTTCGTTGTAGAGGTCATTGCCTTCGCGGGTACGTTCGCCCACGCCAGCAAACACCGACACCCCACCGTGTTGGGTCGCAATGTTGTTGATGAGTTCCATCATGATCACGGTCTTGCCGACGCCCGCACCGCCAAAGAGGCCAATTTTACCGCCACGGCGATAGGGGGTGAGCAGGTCAATCACCTTGATGCCGGTTTCAAAGACCGAGGGCTTGGTTTCCAGTTGCGTAAAGCTGGGAGCAGGACGGTGAATGGGCAGGGTTTCAGTGGCACTGACAGCGCCTTTTTCGTCCACGGGTTCACCCAGCACGTTGAAGATGCGACCAAGGGTGGCTGTCCCTACGGGCACGCTGATGGGGGCACCGGTATCTACGGCTTCCATCCCCCGCACTAAGCCATCGGTGCTACTCATGGCAACGGCACGGACGCGGTTATCGCCAAGGAGTTGTTGCACTTCACAGGTTACAGCCACGTCTAAGCCGGCCTCGTTTTTGCCTTGAATCCGCAGGGCGTTGTAAATGGCGGGCATTTTGCCGCTGGGAAATTCAATGTCAACGACAGGGCCAATGACCTGAGTAATAAAGCCTACATTGGTTCGTTCTGCTGATATGACCATGGACGTTTGCCTACTGTCTAGGTAAATTCATTTGCGTTTTTTCAGAGGGCGATCGCTCCCTAAGGGGCACAACGATCGAGACTGAAAGTGGAATGCAGCTTTTGGTGCAAGCGCACCACAATACAACGTACCACTAATGCAGCCTTTTTCTATCGGATTCAGTGGGATGCAAATCTGAGATCTTATTGACCCCGCTCAGTTGCTGTGAAAAAGGCGGCAGGGCAGGAATTAGCCGACGACTTCAATTTCGTCCTCAAAAAACCAAGTGCTGGAGCGATCGTCAAAGGTGACAATGACGCCAACCCCACTGCCATCGGTCATCTTAAAACCAGTAATTTGACCCACTTGGCCGAGTTTTTGAATGATGTCTTGGGCGACGCGATCGCGAATTCGACAGACGCGCACTTTTTGCCCCACGTCCATAGCAACTCCCAAACTTTGTATAATCCTTGAAAATCGTACCAAGAAACCGTCACATTCACACGGGTTTGTCCTATGGGTCGTCTGCGGGTCGGGCTATTGTTTGGAGGTCGCTCACGGGAGCATGAAGTTTCGGTGGTCTCGGCGGCAGCGATCGCCCAAGCCTTTACCGAGGGCGACAATCGCGATCGCTATCAAGTGATTCCGATCTACATCCAAAAAGATGGCCGCTGGCGCTCCACAGACCATGTTGGCATCCCCGAGGGCGCAGCACCAGAGGACTCCCTGTGGCAGTTTCCTGCGGTTGCCGAAACCATTGATGTTTGGTTCCCGATTCTCCACGGCCCCAATGGTGAAGATGGTACGATGCAAGGCCTGCTGCAATTGATGCAACGCCCCTACGTGGGTTCGGGGGTGGCTGCCTCGGCCATTGGTATGGACAAAATCTTGATGAAAACGGTCTTTGGAGCTGTGGGCTTACCCCAAGTGCGCTACGTAGCCCTGCAGCGCAGTGACCTGTGGTCGGATCCCTGTCGTTACAACCATTTGTGCGATCGCATTGAAACCGAATTGGGCTATCCCTGCTTTGTCAAACCTGCCAACCTTGGCTCCTCCGTGGGCATCTCCAAGGCCAAAAATCGCCAACAACTGACAACTGCCCTTGAGGCCGCTGCCGAACTGGATCGCCGCATCATTGTGGAAGCGGGTGTGGTTGCCCGTGAGCTAGAGTGCGCGGTGCTCGGCAATGATAAACCCCAAGCTTCGGTGGTGGGGGAGATTACCTACAGCAGTGAGTTCTACGACTACGAAACCAAATACACCGATGGCCGCGCTCAACTCCATATTCCTGCGGAGATTTCCCCAGCGGTGAGTGAGCAGATCCGCAGGATGTCCCTACAGGCCTTTCAAGCCCTTGATGCCGCTGGCCTTGCCCGCTTTGATTTTTTCTATGTACCCAGCACTGGCGAAATCCTGATCAATGAAGTGAATACCCTACCGGGGTTTACCGCCCTGAGTATGTACCCCCAACTGTGGGCGGCGAGTGGTGTGCCCTTTCCGGAATTAGTCCATCGCTTGGTGCAATTGGCTCTAGAGCGGCACGGCTAGCTATTGCCTTGACCACGTAAAGAGTCGTGAAGGCACTGGAGCTAAGCCTTGACTTTTTCTACTAAATAACTTTATAGTCATATAAGACTATAAGACTAGGCAGGTTATGAAGCGATCGTTGAGGGGCAAGCCCAGTCAGTGGGCAATGATTTGGCTATTTTTTCTAATTGCGATCGGTGGCCTCTGGTATCCTTGGCTGGGGTACCTGATGCTGGCCATGATGCTGGGTATTCCTGTGCTGGCCTATTTTCGCAGCCGCTACTGGTGTGGCAACCTCTGCCCGCGTGGCGCGTTCCTAGACATTGTGCTTTATCACTTTAGTCCCCACCGTCCCTATCCCAAACTCTTCAAAAAACAAAGTTTTCGCTGGGCGGTGTTTAGCTTCATCATGACGGTTTTTGCCCTTCGCATGACATTGGCATGGGGCAACTGGGTCGCGGTAGGTGGCCTCTTTGTCAATATGTGCGTCGTCACGTCCATTGTTGCGATTCTTTTAGGGGTGATCTTTAATCAGCGGGCATGGTGTGCGATTTGCCCGATGGGCACACTCCAAGAATCCTTGGGTAAACTGGGAAGTGGCCAGACGAAGGCGAAAAAAGCCAGTGCGAAAGCCACAAAATTGTTGCCCCCTGTGGAATGAGCGCGCGATCGCTAGAATTGAAGATATGCAGCAACAGCGGCAACCAAGGTGAATAAACTGCAAGAGTGGGGCTTCAGCAAAGACTGGTGGCGCAATCAACGGGGAGAATTTTGGGTCATTGGCCAAACGGTACTCAGTATCGGCTTTATTCTCTTGCCAGTGGTACGAGTGGTTAGCCTACCCTTGGTGGTGCGCCTAGGATTGACCCTTGGCTTGGGGCTGATTGGCCTTGGTCTAGGCATTGCTGGCTTGTTTCACCTAGGGAACAACTTGACACCCCTACCCCATCCCAAGGAGGACAGTCAGTTAGTAACCACGGGGGTTTATGCTTGGGTGCGCCATCCGATCTATAGCAGTGTGATCTTTTTGGCCTTGGCCTATGGTGTATGGCAAATGAGTCTTTCCCACGGGCTGGGGGCGATCGCCCTCTTCATTTTCTTTGACCGCAAGGCCGCTCAAGAAGAACAGTGGCTATCGGCCAAGTTTAAGGACTACCCAACCTATCGGCAAACGGTGAAGAAACTGATTCCTCTTCTCTACTAATTTTTGTCCTTTTGCTGGAACACAACTTGCCGCAGACTGGATACAGGGGAGTTGAAAACTCTCGCCACCGCCCCCTTGCGGAAGTTCTGATGAATGTTGTCCTTTGTCATCAAATTGCTGATTTTGACACCCTTGGGGCAGCCGTCGGTGTCACACGCCTTTATCCGGGAACCAAAATTGTCTTGACTGGGGGAACCCATCCCAAGGTGGGGGAATTTTTGGCCTACCATCGCGATGAATATCCCCTCATTGAAGCAAGAGCCGTTGACCCCCGTCAATTGCGCCAGATTTGGGTGGTGGATACACAGTGGCGCCGCCAATTGGGGCAAGCCGCAGGATGGCTGGATCAACCCCAAGTCCAAATTGGCCTGTACGATCACCATTTAGAGATGACGGGGGATATTGTCCCCCAGCAGCAATGGTTAGAACCCGTGGGGGCAACCAGCACCATTATTTGCGAACAGTTGCAGACCGCAGAGATTCGCCTGACACCCACAGAAGCAACGGTTCTCGCCCTAGGGATTCATGCGGATACGGGTTCCTTGACCTTTGAGCAAACCACGGTGCGGGATGTGCAGGCCTTGGCGTGGCTGTTGAGCCAAGGGGCCAATCAGCGGGCGATCGCCACCTATTCCGAGGCTGGCTTGAGTGCAGATCTGCAACCCTATTTGCAGCAGGCGTGGGCAAATCTCCAGCAAGTGGTTTATCAGGGCTATCGGCTGGGCTGGGTACTGCTGCACACAGCGGAGTATCTCCCCGGCCTCTCGCGGTTAATCACCCAATTGGCGGATCTCAGTGAATGCGATGCCATTCTCCTTGGCCACTGCTATCGCCAACATCATCTCGCCATTATTGCCCGCAGCCAAATTCCCAATGTCAATGTTGCCCATTTGCTGGCTCCCCTTGGCGGGGGTGGCCATGCCCAAGCCGCCGCAGTGACGATGACCACAGACCAGCCAGAGGCGGTGCTCAAAGAGATATTTACAGCGCTTCAAGCACAGATTCCCCATCCGCCAACAGCGGCAGAACTCATGTCCTCACCCGTACGAACAGTACGTCCAGAAACCCCCATTGCCGATGCCCACCGCGTCTTGCTGCGCTATGGCCACTCTGGTCTGTCGGTGGTGAGTGCCGCAGGGGAACTGCTGGGGATTATTTCACGGCGAGATTTGGATGTAGCGCTGCACCACGGCTTTGCCCATGCCCCGGTCAAAGGATACATGAAAGCACCGGTGCGCACGGTTTCCCCGACAACGCCACTGCCAGAGATTCAAGCCCTAATGGTGCAGTACGATATTGGGCGGCTACCGGTGGTGAATGAGCAAGGTGATCTTGTGGGAATTGTCACCCGTACCGATGTGCTGCGCCACCTCTATGCCCTCAGCCGCGAAACGGAAACGGTCTGCCCCTTGCCAACCCTAAATCTTTACGAGGCACTGCAACAACGGCTGCCGGAGCAACTGTGGGCGCTACTGCAACGGGCGGCAGCGATCGCCAAGGAACGCGGCTGGCAACTATACCTTGTGGGTGGCGCCGTGCGGGATCTGCTGTTGGCCATTGCCCAAGGGAATCACCATTTACCGACACGGGAGTTTGATTTGGTGGTGGATGGGGTGCAACAGGAGGAAGCTGCTGGCGTGCATTTGGCACAAGCGCTCCATGACCTTTACCCAGAGACGGATTTACAAATCTATGGCCAGTTTCAAACCGCGGCGCTCCACTGGCCGAAGGCCTTGCCCTTAGCCGGGTTTGCTGTGGATATTGCCACCGCCCGCAGTGAGTTTTATCCCTATCCGGCGGCGCATCCGGAAGTGGCCGCCAGTTCGATTCGCCAAGATCTCTACCGCCGCGACTTTACCATCAATGCCCTTGCTATGCGCCTGACGCCACCGCGCCACGGGGAGGTTCTGGACTTCTTTGGCGGACGGGAGGATTTGCAGCGGCGACTGATTCGGGTGCTCCACCCCAATAGCTTTATTGAAGACCCGACGCGGATTTTTCGAGCCGTGCGTTTTGCTGTGCGTCTGGGATTTGAACTGGAGCTGCAAACCCGCCAATATATTGAATATGCCCTCACCAGCGGTGTCTTTGCCACCCGCGATCGCCCCACCTCAAAACGGCCTTCCCTGCAAAGTCGGCTGCGCAATGAACTGCGCCACATCCTTGAACTCCCCCTTGCGCCAACGGAATACTTTGGCGGTGAGCGTGCCTTGACGTTACTCGCGGAATTGGGTGCCCTTGAGTGTTTAGATCGCCAAGTGAAGTTTGATCAGGCGGCCAAGGTGCGCCTCAGACTAGTGTGGGAGTGGTGGCCAGAGATTCCTGAGCGGCGAGAGTGGCAAACCTTCCCCCTGTGGGAGCTAGAACTCTTGGCCTTGATTGTGACTGTCCCCACGGCGGAGGCGATCGCCCGTCAACTGCAACTGGGGGAGCATATCTGTGAGTGGCTGGACACTTTTCCTCAATGCCAACAGGAGTGGCAGAGATTGCGGCAGAGCCAGCAACAGCGCAGTCGCTACTGTGAATTTTTAGAGCGTCAGCCCCTACCCATCATTGTGCTTTTGGCCGCAGTACAGCAGGCAAAAGGTAGCGAAGCTGATTTAGGGGATGTCGCCCTATTGCGGGAGTATCTCTGGCATTGGCGATTGCAAAAGCCGCCCCTAAATGGCCATGATCTGCAACAGTTGGGCTATCCTCGCGGACCGCAGTTACGGCAAATTCTCCTTGCCCTGCGATCGGCAATGCTTGATGGCCTTGTCAGCGATCGCCCCAGTGCCATTGCCTATGTTAAAGCCCATTTCCCCAAACCATGAATTGGTTTCGCTCCGTCATTGGTCAGCCAACCGCTGTTCAACTCTTGACCCATGCCCTCGATCGCCAGCGACTCGCCCCCGCCTATCTCTTTGTTGGACCTGAAGGGGTAGGCCGTGCCCTCACTGCCCGCTGTTTTCTGCAAGCGATTCTCAACGAGGCCAAGGATCTCAGCAACCACCCGGATGTCCTCTGGATTGAACCCACCTACAGTATCCAAGGGACGCTCTACACCCGTCGCCAACTCGTCGCCGCTGAGAAGGAGATTCCCCGCAGTGCCCCCCAGATTCGTCTAGAGCAAATTCGCCAACTCAGCCGTCACCTCAGCCAACCGCCGATGCGTGCGTCGCGATCGCTAGTGGTCTTGACCCAAGCTGAAACCATGAACGAAGCCGCCGCCAATGCCCTGCTAAAAACCCTCGAAGAACCGGGGCATGCCACGTTGATTCTCATTGCTCCCAGTCCGTCAGCGCTCTTGAATACGATAGTTTCCCGTTGTCAGAAAATTCCCTTCTATCCCCTGAATCGTTCGGATCTGGAGCAGGTTCTGCGACAGGTCGCCCCCCCTGAATTTTGGCAGGAGGTTAGCCCCGCCCTCTTTGACCTAGGAGCTGGCTCCCCAGGAGCAGTTCTGCAAGCGTGGCAAACATGGCGAGAGATTCCTGAGCCGTTCCGCCACCTCGGCAAACAATTGACCACACCCCTCCCTTTACAAACTGCTTTGGAATTGGCACGAGATATTAGCCAATCCCTTGATGTGGAACGACAGCTCTGGCTCCTCGGTCTAATGCAGCAGCAAATTTGGCAAGGGGGATCGTTCCCGCAGAAGGTGTCTATGCTTCAGCAATTGGAGCGTGCCCGTCAGTATTTGCAGCAGTACGTTCAGCCTCGCCTTGTCTGGGAGGTGTTACTGATGCAGTTGGGGACGGTGTGATAGGCTATCGGCAGCAGTTGGGAAGATAAATAGACAGATGATGGCGAAACAACAATGGCTGGGGGCGATCGCGATCGCGGTGCTCTTGGGGGGGTGCCAGTCGGCAATAAATCGCTTAGAATCACCGGCAGTCGCGCGACCAGAAAGGGAAGGGGTCGCTGCTGATGTGGCGGTGGCACGCTTGGAACGGCTGGAAACAGGCTCAACCCTGACAGGTACCACTCGCCCCTACCGTGAAGTGATGGTGCGATCGCAGGTGGAAGGTCAAGTGATTCGCCTTGGCGTGGATGTGGGCGATCGCGTTCAAGCGGGGCAACTCCTTGCAGAGGTGGATCCCATTGTGCTGAAAAATGCCGTCTTTGCAGCAGAGGCAGAACTGGCTGCCCGTCGCAACGAGGTGATCCAAGCCCAAGCCGCCGTCAATCGCGCCCGTACAGCCGTCGAAGAAGCCCGTCTTACCCTCCAACAGGCGGAAAGTGACGCCCGCCGCCTTGAAACCCTGCTGCGGGATGGTGCCGTCTCAGCGCAAGCAGCGGAACAGGCACGCACAACGGCGCAAACAGCACGGCAGGTACTGCGGTCTCGTGAAGCAGAGGTGGTGACCGCCCAACAGGGGGTGGCCGTTGCCCAAGGACGAGTCCAAGCCCAAACCGCCTTTGTCCAACAGGCACGGGCACGGTTGAATCAAGCCCTCCTGCGATCGCCCCTCAATGGCGTGGTGCTAGAGCGACTGACAGAAGTGGGCAACCTACTGCAACCGGGGGGAGAAGTTCTTCGCCTTGGCGATATTCGTCAACTCAAAGTTGTTGTGGAAGTCTCGGAACGGGAATTAGCGAGATTAGCTCCCGGCCAAGGGGCAACAGTGACGTTTGATGCCGTGCCCAACCGCACCTATGAAGGACGGATTACGCGAATTTCACCTGCCGCCGCCGCTGCCCGTCTGATTCCTGTGGAAGTCGTGATTGACAATGCCGATGAACGCCTGGGCAGTGGTTTACTGGCACGGGTGGCCTTCCAAGGAGCGAATGCGCCGCGCTTGATGATTCCGCAATCCGCCCTCAGTGGTTTTGAGGCGGGGCAACTATCCTCACGGCAAGGCAGCGTTTTTGTGGTGGTTGGCGATCGCGTGCAGGAGCGGCAGGTCACCCTAGGCCAACGGCGGGAGGGCAAAGTAGAAATCCTCAGTGGTTTGAATGCCGGCGATCGCTATGTCGTCCGTTCGGGTCGACCCCTGCGGGACGGGGATAAAATTCGCCCCAGCATTCTCTCTGAGGGCTAACTAGAGGTTTATTGGCGCACAATTGTCTCGTAGGGGTGCCACGAGTGCAGTGCCCGCAGTTGCGGTGTTTTCTTCTGCTGGTGGGCTTCCATGCGGGCAAGGACATCATCGAGGATATCTACTGCCAGTCCCACATAGGGGCCTTTGTTGAGCATGACACACTCCGCTCGCTCCGCCATCGCTGCATCCGTGATTTCTGCACGGGAGGGCACGCCTTTTTTCACCAAGTTTTCAAGGACTTGGGTCGCCCAAACCACGGGCACATGGGCGGCTTCACAGAGCCAGAGGATTTCCTCCTGCATTTCTGCCAAGCGTTGGTAGCCAATTTCAACTGCGAGATCACCCCGGGCAATCATGACGCCAAAGGGTTGCCGACCCGCCGCTTGGATGATCAGTTCTGGCAGTGCTCGAATTGCTTTCGGGGTCTCAATTTTGGCAATGATGCCCATCTGGTCGGCGCGATCGCCACAACAATGCTCCAGTTCCCGTTGCAGTAGGGCAATATCCTCGGCGGACTGGACGTAGGAGTAGCCAATGATGTCGGCATGGCGGCAAGCAAAGGCCAGATGCTCGCGATCGCTTGCGGTCAGAGGACACAGGCGCAAATCACTATCGGGGAAGTTTAAGCCTTTGGCCACTTTCAACCGCTGTCCTTCTTTGCAGTGGGTGATAGTCAGTTCCACCCCTTGCTCATCTTTGCTGACAATGCGACCGCCAATGTGACCATCGTCAATCCAAATCCGCTGCCCCACCTCCAATTGCGGCAAAATTTCTGGCAAGGAGCAGGTGAATTGCGGTATTTCTCCGCCATCAGGGCAAATTGCTGTAGTCAAGCGCAGGCGATCGCCGCCGTGGAGGCGCACCACCTCAGGAAAAATGTCGGCAATGCGGGGTTTTGGCCCCCCCAAGTCCATGAGAATTTTGCAGGGTTGACCCGTAATGTGGCTTGCCGCTTGCAGGTGCTCAATCATCGCTTCCCAAGTGGCGGGGTCATCGTGGGCACAGTTGATCCGAGCACAGTTCATCCCCTTGCGCAGGAGCGTAATACTCCATTGGGGGTCAGTCGCCGCCTCAGGGGGCAGGGTCACCATGATGCGCCCATGGCGTTTGCCCCGAATCGGACCAAAGAGTTCTTCCGTCTGGCGGCGCAGTTGGCGATCGCCCGCAAAAAAGGCATCTAAGGGTGGGCGGGGGGGCAGTGACTCATGGGTATGGCACAGGGCGCCCAAAGTATTGATCACCGCATCCAAATTGGGGAGCACCCGCGACTCAATCCGCCCTAAGGACGATAACCCCCAAGGCATCAAGGCCATTTGAATTGCCCGTAGATCCCGCCAGCGCAAGGCCAAATAGTAGGCAAGATTGCGGGCACTAGGTATAAATTCGGATCGCTTAATTTTTGATTGCCACTGTTGAAAACGGGCTTCCCCTTCTTTGGTAATTTCCTGCCGCAGTTCTAACAGGCTATGGAGCAAGGCAATGGGGGAAACTGGTACAGTCGGTGCCTCCAGCAACATGACCGCCTCCTAGATGGTTTTAAGGGATTTCATGATTGGTTTGGATTCATGGCAAAGCAAGACTTAATAAGGGTTTGAGGAAATTTTAATGATTGTTGAAAACCATTTATTGATGGCTTAACAATACCCCTGACTGCAAAACATAAATAAACACTTCTTTACATCACTCGGCTGCAACGAACAGTTGTGTAGGAACCGTTGTGCTTTCTGGCACAACTCTATCTATCTTTCAGTATATCTGCTGACCTCTTTCGGGAATCTTAATTTTCTCCTAAGCAAAAGGATTAAGAGTTACTACAAGGGTTCCAAACCGATTTCCCAGTTCTGTTATGTTCTCAATAGAGATGTTCATTGTCTTGCCCTGACCAGTGCCCCTATGGATCGTCATCCTTCGTTGCAATTACTCAAATACTCTTATCAGTCCGCAGTGGCCTGGTGCCAAGAACATGGCTGGACAGATCTCTTTATTGAGCAGTACCAGTATTGGGCATTTCCCCCTGGCGGCGTGATGCCCCTGCCCTTGCCCACTGAGGGACTGCAACTCGTTGAACTGCCAACGGCTCCATCGCCGCAGCAACGCCGCCTCCAGATGTTGGCACTGGCGATCGCCCTAGTCACCACGGGCTTGAGTGGCTGGCTGCAGTCCTTGTTCCCCCTTGTGGTCGGATTTAGCTGCTGTGCCCTTTTGATTGCCGCCCAAGAACCTTAGGGGGGATTCCTGATACACTGAGAAGCTGGCCTGCACGCTAGCGCATCCCCTTGATTGGCTTAGATTCAACCATAGAACAACCACCGGTCTTAGGGAGTGGGACTCAGTTCTACAGTCCCGGCTATTCCTTTAGCTATGAAGTGGTCGGTGCCTGTTGTCGCCTTTTTGACCGCGAGCAGTTACCGTGGCCCTGTTGCCGCATCGCTTGGCGCAGCAAAGAACCCAGTTGGCGGCGCATTGGTCGGCGGCTTGTCCTCGACAGTGCCACAAAACGGCATCCCAGCTATTGGGTGCGCCACCTCGAAACGGGGGCAATGATGGTGATTACGCTCTATTGGGTGGAGCTATCCCCTAGCGATCGCCAGTGGTGGTACAGCAAAGACTTAACTTATTGCAACTAAATTGCAAAAACGAAGCCATCGTCCTAGAATATTTTTCAGATTGGATTTAGGAGAAATTCTCAATTATGCAGAAAGTCGGTCGCCGTGTACTCCTAGGCATGGGCGCTGGGGCAACGGCCTATGTCGCCCACCACCTCTGGAACCAAAAAGCAGAATCGAGCAATGCTCAACAGCGGCAGGCAGGGGGTGTGATCAATGTCTATTCAGCACGGCACTACGATACCGACAAAGCCCTCTACAACGGTTTCACCGAGCAAACTGGCATTCGGGTCAATCTCATTGAAGCTGAGGCTGATGCCCTAATTGAACGGATTCGCAGTGAGGGCAGTCGGAGTCCTGCCGATGTGTTGATTACGGTGGATGCCGGTCGCTTGTGGCGAGCCCAGCAGGCCGGTCTTTTGCAGCCGATTCAGTCAAGGGTACTCAATAGCGTTGTGCCAGCCAACCTACGGGAGCCTCAAGGACACTGGTTTGGTCTCTCGCGGCGGGTGCGTGTCCTGATTTACGATAAATCCAAAGTGAATCCCAACCAACTCTCCACCTACGAAGACTTGGCCAATCCTAGGTGGCGGCGGCAGATCCTCACACGCAGCTCCAGCCATGTCTATAACCAATCCTTGGTAGGCTCACTGCTGGCGATTCATGGTCCTCAAAGAACAGAAGAGTGGGTGCGGGGATTGGTTGCCAACTTTGCCCGACCCCCAGAGGGAAATGACACCGCACAAATTCGCGCTTGTGCAGCGGGTGTTGGAAGTATTGCAATTACAAATCATTACTACCTCGCTCGATTAATGGCCTCAGATAAAGCAGAAGACCGCGCAGTTGCTGAGAAGGTCGGTTTGTTCTTCCCAAATCAGCGCGATCGCGGTGCCCATGTCAATATCTGTGGTGGCGGCGTGGTGGCGGGTGCCCCCAACCGGCAAGCGGCCATTCGTTTTCTCGAATACTTAGTGAGTCCTAGGGCGCAGGAAATGTTTGCCATGGCCAACTTTGAATATCCCGTGCGCGCCGGGGTACCCCTGCATCCGGTTGTGCGCCAGTTTGGCAACTTCCGTGGCCAAAATGTCAATGCTGCAGTGTTTGGCCGCAACAATGCCGAGGCTCTGCGGCTCATGGATCGGGCGGGGTGGCGCTAAGGTTCTAAAATGAGCGATCGCCCCCGTTGATCGTTCCTGTGTCTTGCCCCTTCATTGCCTACACGATTCTTCTGGCTGCTGCCCTCCTTGACTTTGGCCTTGGGGATCCTTGGGGCTGGCCGCATCCCGTGCGCTGGATGGGAGCGTATATTCAATCCCTTAGCAACAGGTTCAACTATGGCCAAGGCTGGCCAGTTTGGGGACAGCGGTTGGGGGGGGCGCTGCTGACACTGAGCTTAATCCTAGGTTCTGCCCTCATCAGTTGGGGGGTGGTGGCACTGGGGATGAGGATTTCGCCCCTCCTCGGTTGGGGGATTGCAGTCGTGGGCACGGCCAGTGGCTTTGCGGGTCGTAGTCTGCGGGATGCAGCGGCAGAGGTATTGGTACCTTTGGCGGCTAGCAATCTTGAGGGGGCACGCCAGTCCTTGGCCAAGTATGTGGGTCGCGAGACTGCCCATCTAGAGGCACCTGAGATTCTGCGGGCGGTTCTGGAAACCGTCAGTGAAAATACCACCGATGGCATGATGGCGCCACTCTTTTATGGGGCGATCGCCACCCTGTGGGTGCCTCAACTGACGCCCCTGCCCTTCGTGATGGCCTACAAAGCTGCCAGTACCTTGGACTCAATGATTGGCTATCGCGAGCCACCCTACACCCACTGGGGATGGTTTGCTGCCAAAACCGATGATGTGCTCACGTGGTTGCCCTGTCGGTGGTTCGTCTTTCTGGTTGCCCTTTGCTCCGGGCAGTGGCAGCGAGTGTGGCAGTGGTGTTGCCGGGATGCGCCCAAGGATCCCAGTCCCAATTCCGGTTGGAGTGAGTGTGCCTATGCAGCTGCTTTTGGCGTACGGCTGGGGGGTACGAATACCTATCGCGGCACGGTGAAAGTGAAACCCTTTTTAGGAGAACCGCTGCACCCCATTGATCAAGGCACGATTATTGCGGCTCTGCGGCTCAGCCGTTCCCTCTACCTGATCACCCTTACAGCCACAGGCGGCATCGTTTTGGTGTGGCATAAAGTGTTTTCCATTTAGCAATTCATCTTGGCCAGAGTCGTTTAGAGTAGATGGATTAAGAAATAAAATTTAGAAACAGTGGCCGTGGTTCAGCCCTCTCCTCTGCAAGGCCAGACACTGGCCGCTTCCTCCCTCTCCATGACCGATCGCCTGTTGGAGATTCTTTTTAGTTATAGTGCCCAAGGGCTACTACTGATTGGTGTTTCTGCCACCCGCCCACCCCAATATCAAGTCATTAGCGCCAACAGCATTGGCCAGCAGCTTTTGGGGAATCACCTCTCCGTAGCTTCACTGCTTCAGGATGGAGCACTGCTAACCTTTTTGGACCAGTGTTGGCACCAGCAAATGCCCCTGCAAGGTTGCCACCGCGAACTCTGCTTCACCATGGTTCCCCTCAGGGAGACAGCATCGGCATCCGGATTCATTGTTGTCTTTCTGCAGCATGAGCCAAGCCATAGTCCCCTCGCCGAAAATCCGCAGCGCCTCACCCAATTGATGGATCAACTCTTGGGGTTTCTCTTTTCCTGTGAGAGTACACCACCGTGGCGAAGGAAACAGGCTGCAACACGTATCAGTTCTACACCAATAGTCTCAATGCCCTTGCCCCGGAACTCCTGCGCCTTGAAAACGATCTCCATGGGGCCCTTGAACGCGGCGAACTCTCAATTTACTATCAGCCCCAACTGGATCTCACAAGAGGCAAAATTCACGCCATTGAAGCATTACTGCGCTGGCACCATCCTCGGCAGGGCTTGCTCTATCCCAAACACTTTATTGATATTGCTGAAGAAAATGGTCTGATCCTTGCTATTGGCCGCTGGGTTCTCCAACAGGCCTGTCGCGACTACCAAGCATGGCAACAACAGGGATTAGCTGGCGTAGGAGTAGCGGTAAACCTGTCGGCACGGCAGTTTTTGCACATGAATCTTGTCGAAGAAGTCAGCCAGTGCCTGCGGAACGCCCACCTTCCTCCCGAATTACTCACCTTGGAAATTACAGAAACCACGGCCATCCATCACGTCCAACGAACGCAGTTAATCCTTCAAGAGTTGCGTGCCCTTGGGGTGGGGATCACGCTGGATGATTTTGGCACTGGTTACGCCTCACTGAACTATCTGAAACAATTCCCGATCACTGGGCTAAAAATTGATCGCTCGTTTATTACTGAGATTGCAGGCAATCGCCAAGACCAAGCAATTGTCAAAGCCATTATTGACTTAGCCAACGGTTTAGAGATTCCCACTGTCGCCGAAGGTGTAGAAACTTGGGGGCAAGGGCAACTCCTCCACCACCTTGGCTGTAAGGCCACTCAAGGCTACCTGCTCACAGAGCCACTTCCCTATTCCCAAGTGATCCACTGGTCAATTCCTCAAATGCGGTTGAGATGACGACACTTCCCATAGGTGTGAGAGCAGCATCCCTTGTGTAGTTTTCCACATAAGGTTAGGATGATGAATCGATTGGCCACTCCGCTTCCCTACATTGCCGCGCCTTAACCCCCATCTGCGATGCGAGGATTAGGGAGTGCAGGCTAAGCATGTTCAAGGTCTACTTATGCGTTTCTATTGGCTGAGTGCGGCAAGTCGTCTGAGTCTGATGTTTTTGGCAGTGGGCTGTCAAGCGGTAACGGTTCCCTCAGCACCAGTAGAAGCATCTGCAACAGTTACAACGTCCCCTGTGGCTGTATCTCCTCTGTACACCGCGCTGGATGAGTTTGGCCAGCCCCAGTTTCAAGTGGATGGGCGGAACCTGTTTCGCGATCGCCCCCTGCCCGCCCACCGCATTAGCACCGCCCCGATGAAGCTGCTGCAAGTGTTGCGTAGCACTCGCCAGTATTTTCAAGACTTTAGTGACACAGACCCCATTACCCAGCGGGAGGGCATTCTGGCGATTCAGGGGGTGACGTTGCCCCAAGTCCTCGACACCCTAGATTTCATGATTGCAACGCTCACGGAGGATATTAGCCGCAAGCGCCCAATTCGTTTGCAAGATCCCGCATTTATTAATCAGCACTTTCGCGTCATTCAATGGCTGCCCCACAATCCCCGCAATCCAAATCAAACTGAGGAATTGCGCCTCACCAACTACGCGGTATTTACCCATCGCGGATCACGCACCCGCACAGAGACGTACAATACGGCGCTTTATGCTCTGCCGCCCCATGTTCCCGATCAACGCGAGGACTTATTTTATAAGCAACTGACAAAGCAACAGGTACTGAAAGGGATTTTTGAACCGGGTGGCTCCCTCTATGGACGGGTGAAGCCTTTGGCCTACTTGACGAGGAGAGGGCTTGAGGATGCCCTGATGCAGGGGACGATTCTGGTGCAATTTACCGATGGCACTGAAGCCTTTTTCAATGTGGATCGCAATAATGATATTCCCTTCGTCAAGGGGCTTTCCCCCTACGAGCAGCAACGCTATTGGTACTTTCGCCAAGTGGCCGCCATCAAGGGCTACGGCAGCACCATTGAGAACAAAATTAACATTGAACCTGAAGTCACCTTTGCGGGGGATGTCTGGAATATCGGTCTTGGGCGAGTCATTGTGGTTGAAGATACCCAAGGCGGTCAGCCTAAACTGCGCCTCGGTGTGATTGCCGATACAGGAGGAGCCTTTATGCCCAATCTCTATCAGTTGGACTTTCTAGCGGGAATTTTTCCAGACCGTGCTACCTACCAAGCGGCTGCCCGTCGCATCCCCAATTATGTCCGTGCCTACATTTTGATCAAAAAGTGATTAAAAAATACCCCTAGCGCTGGCCGAGATATTTATGGGTTTGGGGGACGACGCGCACTTGGGTCAGCTGTGCCTTCAATTGCGCTTGCCACCTGAGGAGTTGTTCCGGGGTGGGTGGGGGGGTACAGCGACCGGTACCTACGGGCGTTACAGGTTGGAGAAAGACCGGGATATGGGGATTGACGCTGGCCACAAGGGCACTGAGACAATCGAGATCGGCAGGGTCGGTGGTTTGGGAAATAATTACTTTGCAAAAGACCTCGACAGGGGCGCGATCGCACAGGCGCAAAAAGGCTTCATGGGCTGACCAATGGCACTCACCACTGACGCTGGGGAGCTTAATGTCCATGCCGACACTATCGAGATAGGGAAGAATTTGCTCCAGTGCTTCTGGATGGTGTCCGCCAGTTTCAAGGTAGAGGGGCAGGGAGCTATGGGCTTTGAGGAGGGGCAAAAATGGTGCCAGTGTTGCAGCATGGAGCAGCGGTTCGCCGCCGGTGAGGCTAATACTGTCGTGGATGGGGGGAGTATTGAGCTGCTGTACGGCTTCGAGAATATGGGCGGCAGTGACGGGATTGGGTACGGTTTGAAAGTGGCGATCGCCCGCTTGTGCTTCAATTAGGGCATGGGCGGGAACAAACCATGTGTGGGCACTGTCACAATAGGTGCAGCGGAGATCACAACCCGCCAAGCGAATAAAAATTTGCCGACACCCCACATTAGCGCCTTCCCCTTGAATCGCTGAGAACATCTCCACCAAGGGAAGCGTGATCGGTGCAAGGGAGAACTGATCGTTAGTTTGCTGCTCTTTTACAGAAATCACAGGGGATGTGCAAGCCTGATCACAATCGGGCGTTCTTTCCGATAGTACCTTAAAGATAGTTAGCGTGTTCAGTAGGTAAGTGCTATGTCTGCCCACCGTTTTGGCCTTTCGTGGCTGCTTGTCGGTACCTTGGCAATGGGGATGGGTGCCCTGCCAGTTATTTTGCCATCGTTACCTGCTGTTGGCCAAACTTCCCCTAGGGAAGCCAGTGAGTTCGATCGCTACATGCAGCGGGGGTATCAACTCACCGCCAAACGCGACTATCAATCCGCCTTGGTGAATTTCCGCCGTGCCCTCAGTCTGCGCCCCGGTAACCGCTATGCCCTCACAGCGATGAGTAATGTCGAGGCCTATATTGCTCGCGATCGCTACGCTGCCCAATCGAGTAACCGTCTCACCTTTGTACCCCCAAATCGCGGCATGCCAGGGCAACGGATCGCAGGCGCCACCCGCTTTGGTGAATGTACCCAAGGCTCTCTGACAAAAATTGTCGCTCTTGTGCCCGATAACAACTTGGGGATGACCGCTGCGGCCAATCCCAGTCTCTTTTTCTTTGTTCCCCAAAGCACGGCCAAATCGGCGGAACTGATGCTGCTCTCAGAAGCTGGCGATCTGCTCCTCACCCAACAAGTGCCCCTGAATGGTAAGGCCGGCATTTTACCTGTGACAGTGGATGCCAGTAAGGCGAAGCTACAACCGGGGCAAAAATACCAGTGGATCTTCTCCCTCACCTGTAAGCCCAATGAACCCGATGCCAATCCCTTTGTGACGGGCTGGATTGAGCGGGCTGAGCTAGACAGCAACCTTGCCCAGGTGATTACCACCATGCCGCCAGCCGATCGCCTGCCCCTTTTGGCCACCAGTCAACTCTGGAATGATACCTTGGCAACCCTTGTGGAGTTGCAGCAAAGCAATCCCAATGATGCTGCCATCAAACAGCAGTGGCAAGATGTGCTCAAGAGTGCCGGTATTGATCCCCAAATTGTTAATATGCCGCTGTTGCGATAGCTGCCCCTGTGCCGATATTGAGGGCGGTTGGCTGACCCCAAACCCCACATCAAGTTGCAGTAGGATGGAGAGTAGGCTGCATTGACAGGAGCGTGCGCCATGCTAAAGATAACTCGATCGCCATTTCCCCTTTGGCTAACCAGTATTGTGCTTCTTGGAGCGATCGCCCCCCTCCCTGCCTTGGCACAACGGGCTGCGGGCGACATTGTGATTATTGGCAACTCTCCCTATGACTGGGGGCGCCATCAACGCTATTGGAATCATTTGCTCAACCTTTCTGGAGCAACGGCAGCCGCTTCTACGCCAACACCATCAGAGACGCCCCAAGAAGTCGATCCCAAAGTGCTGGAACAACAGCTCCTACGCAATATCCGCGTGGGGCAGCCGCAGCTTCAACCTGTACTGAAGTTACCAGGCTCTTCAGTGGTGACCGGTACCGTGACGAACAATAACCGCCAACCGGTAACGATTCAATCCGTTAACTATGAAGTCGTGGGGCCTAATGGCCAAATTCTACAAACGGGTGCAGCGACGCCAGAACCGGCAACTGTTGGTCCCGGTCAGACAGTGACCTATCAACAAATGCTCCCCACTGTGCCAGCGGATATTGGGGCACGGGTGCGCTTAATGCAGCCAGCGGTGCAGCTCCAAGGGGGTGTCTAGACCGCTTCGCCTCGGTATCACGGGGGGAATTGCCTGCGGTAAATCGGTGGTGGCTGTCTATTTGCAGCAGCAGTATGGTGTGCCTATTGTCGATGCTGATGTCTTAGCGCGGCAGGCGGTTGCCGTGGGCACACCCATTTATCAAGCCATTGTTGATCGCTATGGCCATGGCATCTGTCGGAGCGATGGCACCCTCGATCGCCCGCGGTTGGGCGAGATTGTCTTTGCTCAGCCCCAGGAACGCCACTGGCTAGAAGCGCAAATTCACCCTTGGGTGATTGCCCAGATGCAGCAAGCCATTCAAGCATGTGATCAGCCCCTGATTACCCTCGTGATTCCCCTATTGTTCGAAGCCCACCTCGAAGGGTTAGTGGATCAGATTTGGGTCGTTGCCACCACACCTGCACAGCAGTTAGCTCGCCTTCAGCAGCGCGATCGCCTCTCTGGAAAGGCAGCCGCCCAACGCCTCGCTAGTCAATTGCCCCTAGAGGAAAAAATTCGGCGGGCAGATACAGTGCTCTGGAATACTGGTTCTCTTGAGGAACTTTACCGTCAGGTGGATCAGGCCTTTTCCCTACTGGGCAGAAATGGCAAGGGAGGTTAGCCCCATTGTCACCTGTTGCAGGAAACTTTCTGGATTGATCGGCAAAGGAATGTAGCGATCGACCCCTTGGTAATTACCCTTTGACCCCAAAATGAAAATCTTGAGTTGCTCAGGGGTGCAGCGTTGTCGCAACTGATCCACTAGCTCCTGCACATCCCCAGAGCTAAAGGGTTCCGCCAAAAGAACGGCAATGGGAGTCAGTGCCAGCAACCGTTCCACTTCACCATCCACCAGCCAAATCACTTGATAGCCTGCGGTCGTCAAAATAGAACAGATCAGTGTGGCAGTGGCCTCATCCTCACTCACAAGCACAATTCGCCCCTCCGGTTCGACCAGTACATCCGTTGTGGCCAGAGGCGGGACATCTAGCTTGAGTTTCGGGGGTTCTGGTAGGGAGTCTGAAGGGATTGCCGGCAGCCCCACCGTGAACGTACTGCCTTTGCCTTCAGTGGAGTCCACATCAATCCAGCCATGGTGCAGATCCACCCACTGCTTAGTGAGGGCTAACCCCAACCCTGCTCCAGTATAAGCACGACCAAAGGAGCTATCCAACTGCTGAAACTTTTGAAAGAGTAAGGGTTGCAGGTGCGCTGGGATACCGATACCCGTGTCCTGAACTTGGAAAATGAGTTCATCCTCTTTCCACCATGCCCGTAGGATCACTTCCCCCATGGCAGGGGTAAACTTAATTGCATTGCTGAGCAGGTTAATGAGAATTTGCTGGAGGCGGCGATAGTCTCCCCAAAAGCGATCGCGACTAGGGGGAATCATCAGTTGGTGGTGCAGGTTGACCTGATGGCGATGGGCTTGGGGTTTGACGACTTCAATGCAGTCGGTACACAGTTGCCGAATCGAAAAGGCACTACGATGCAGGTGCGATCGCCCCAATTCCGCCTGCGAAAGATCAAGAATGCTGTTAATTAACTCCAGCAGGTGCGTGCCACTCTCATGGATAATTTCCAAATACTCCCGCTGTTTTTCCGTTAGCGGACCGAGGGGCCAGCGCAAGAGGGTGGCCGAAACCCCAATCACACAGGTCAGAGGCGTGCGTAGTTCATGACTCATGGTGGCCAAAAAGTCATTCTTAATCCGATGGGCGGCTTCCATGGCACTCAGGGCTTCCCGCAGCGCTTGGGTGCGTTCATTCACCCGCTGTTCAAGGGTGGCCTTTTGCTGTTGCAGCTCGCTGTAGAGTTGCGCTTGGTAAATGGCAATACTCAGGTGTTGACTGAGGTGGGTAAGAAACTCAATTTCTTGGGGTTGCCACTGGCGGGGGCGATCGCACTGGTGGGCAATGAGCACTCCCCAAAGTTTTTCTTGAACAATGATTGGCACAATTAGCCAAGCCTTGATCTGCCAGCGGGCGGCAAAGGCCTGTAGGCAGGGAACCTCTTGATAAAATTCCTCAATGTCACTGACTGCGATGGTTTGGCCACGACTGAGACGCTGATAGCTACTGCTGGGTAGGGCAGACCACTGCCAGCAGTCATCCCAGAGCCCAAGAACCGACGGAATTCCCCCATAGCGGCAAGATTCGTAGGCAATTTGCCCCTGCAATTGACCAGTAGAATTGTAAAACTGTCCCACCAGTAGCCGATCGGCACCTAAAAATTCGCGAATCCGATCCACGGCTGTTTTCAAGAGTTCAGGCAGCTCCAGACTTTGGCGAATTTGGGTGGTGACCTGATGTAGCAGGCGCTCTTTGGCCTGTCGTTCGCTCAAGGCAGCAGTGACAAGGGGGGCACAATTTTGACACTGCTGAGCCATGTCTTCGCTGAGCACATTCATCAGCGAAAGGGCCAAGTCGGCGGGCAACGTTTGGTCTTTGGAGGTCAAGGGAGTCAACTGCTGCAAAACTGAGCGGATCAGGGAACGCTGGCCTAGGGGTGTCTGGCTGCGAATTTTGCGCAGAAAGCGAGCGATCGCCACCGGCTCAGTGAGGATTTTCACCCGATAGGCACTCATCTGCGGTACGGGTTCTGTCTGCAACAGCAGCGCAAAGGTCTCTGCCACAACAACGAGAAAAGGGGCATCGGCAGACACTATAACATCTTCACGGGTAAGAACAGTTGCGCCGCGATGGCTAGCTTCTGCGAGCAGGACTGTGGCGATTCGCTCGTAGAAAAATGCTGGTAAAATTCGATTAAAGACGGGCTGGCGCATAGTTTTTGAAGTTTAATCCTTGATCGATCCATCGCAGGCAGTGGCATTGCCATGCGGGTTGCGATCGCTAAAGGCGTTTCCCATTAATTTCTGTTGTAGCGGCTCAAGGGGGACAGGGGGGAAAGCCCACTAGTTTCTTTAATGATTGTTGTCAACGTATGCATCGAATTCTTACATTAAATGATCTGACTGTTGCCACAGATAACAGCGATGTTGCATTTCTACAGCAAAGCAGTGCTCCCATTGTTATTCTAACGGCAGCGGATACGGATATTGCCCTGCTGGCTCAAGCGTACAACCAACTACCCAAGGACTTTCCCCCTCTGCGCCTCGCGAACTTACTTCATTTACAAGCGGCAGCGGCCATTGATGACTATGGCGATCGCGTCTTGGCCGAGGCCGACGTGGTCGTGATTCGCCTTTTGGGGGGACGGGGCTATTGGAGCTATGGCCTAGAGGTGGCGCAGCAAATGGTCAGCGATCGCGGTGGACAGTTGATCTTACTGCCGGGGGACGATCACCCCGACTTAGAACTCATGAGCCTCTCCAGTTGGCCGCTGGACCAAGTTGATCGCCTCTGGCAATACTTCCGCGAGGGCGGACAGGAAAATATTCAGCGTGCCCTAGAGTTCATTGGCCACTACGGTTGCGGTTGGGGTCAGCCCCCCCCACCCCCCCAAAGGATTCCCCGCTGGGGCAGCTATCCGATTGCGGGGCAGATAGCCAGCGACTGGCCGCAGGTGGGGATTCTCTTTTACCGTGCCCATTACTTAGCGGGCAATACGGCGGTGATTGATGCCCTCGCTCAGGCCTTGCTGCAGCGGCAATTGGCACCTGTCCCCCTGTTTGTCTCCTCGCTGCAAGATCCAGAAATTCAACGGGAACTGCTGGCGGCATGGCAGGGCAAGGTGGAACTGGTTCTCAATACGACGGGGTTCGCGATCGCCAAGCCCAACGAGGTCAACTTTTGGCAGCAATTGGATATCCCCGTGCTACAGGTGATTCTCAGCAGCAGCACCCACGAGACTTGGCAACACCATCCCCAAGGACTGACGCCCCGCGACCTTGCTATGCACGTCGTCCTGCCGGAGGTGGATGGCCGCATCATTACCCGTGCGGTGTCCTTTAAGGCGGTGTCGCAAATTCAAGCAGATGTGGAAACCACCGTGACCACCTATGCCCCAGCGGGCGATCGCCTGCACTGGGTCAGTGATCTGGCAGCCAACTGGCTCAAGCTCCGCCGCAAAGCCCCTGCTGAACGCCGCATTGCCCTGATTTTAGCCAACTACCCCTGCCGCGATGGTCGTCTTGCCAATGGCGTTGGTCTCGACACCCCCAATAGTACGGTGGAACTGCTCAAGGCACTTCAGGCGGCTGGCTATGATCTGGGGACTGACCCTTTGCCCAAGGATGGCGATGCCCTGATCCAACACCTCAGCCGCTACCGCACCAACGATCCCGAAGGCAATCACTGGCGGCAGCCCCGCTACACCCTTCCCCTTGAGGCCTACCAGCACTATTTTCAGAACCTACCAAGAGCAGTACAGGCGGCCATTAACGAACGCTGGCCGTCGCCCACCACAGACCTCCCCATTGCTGGTGACTGTTGGGGCAACATTTTTGTCGGTGTCCAACCCAGTCGGGGCTACGATCGCGACCCCAGTTTGAATTACCATGCCCCCGATTTAGAACCCACCCCAGCATATCTCGGCTTTTACTTTTGGCTGCGCCATGTTTTTGGGGCGGATGCGATTGTCCATGTGGGCAAACATGGCAATCTAGAATGGCTTCCTGGTAAAGGCATTGCCCTCAGTGACACCTGTTTTCCCGAAATTGCCCTTGGCCCTGTGCCCCACTTTTACCCCTTTATTGTCAATGATCCGGGCGAAGGTGCCCAAGCCAAACGCCGTGCCCAAGCGGTGATCTTGGATCACCTGACGCCGCCCCTGACCCGTGCCGAGTTGTACGGTGGTCTAGAGACCCTCAGCCACTACATTGAGGAATACTACGCCGCTGAGCAGTTCGATCGCCCCCGTTTGAGTGTGCTGCGGCAGCAGATTGAAGCCCTCGTCAAAGAACTCGATCTCGATCAAGAAATTGGTGCCCCCAATCCTGAGGAAACCTGGACGGCGTGGCTAGCGCGCACCGATGGCTACCTCTGTGATCTGCGGGATGCCCAGATTCGCGATGGCCTGCATATTCTTGGCCAATGCCCCCAGGGACAGCAGTTGCGAGATCTGATGGTGGCGATCGCCCGCAGTCCCAGTGGCCAGCACATGGGTCTCACTCGTGCCTTAGCAAAGGATCAAGGGGTTGATTTAGATCCCCTGACCGCTAACCCAACCGATCCAAGTCCTGTACTTGGATACCGTTCCGTTGGTGAGTGGCAGCATGCCCTCGAGGAAACCGCGGCAAAACTGGTGGAGGACTTACTGAAGGGCACCCCTGATCTCCCCTGTGGCCGTGCAACTCAGCAGGTACTGGATTGGATTCGTACGGTGCTCTACCCTGCCCTGCAACAGACCCGCCAAGAAATTGACCACTTTCTCCATGGCCTCAATGGCGGCTATGTTCCCAGTGGCGCTGCCGGTGCCCCCAGTCGTGGTCGTCCGGATGTCCTACCCACCGGACGGAATTTTTATGCGGTGGATCTGCGGGCAGTCCCAACAGAGGCCGCTTGGGCATTGGCGGAGCGATCGGCGGCGGCACTCATCGAACGCTATTGTCAAGAGCAGGGAGAATTTCCCCGTACCCTAGGTCTTTCGGTATGGGGAACCGCAACGATGCGCACTGGAGGCGATGATATTGCCCAAGCCCTTGCCCTCTTGGGGGTTCGTCCTGTCTGGGAGGGTGCCTCGCGACGGGTGGTGGATTTGGAGGTGATTCCCCTATCGCTGTTGGGACGACCGCGTGTGGATGTCATGCTGCGCATTTCTGGCTTTTTCCGCGATGCTTTTCCTAACCTAATTGCCCTCTTTGATGAGGCCGTGCAGCGGGTCAGCCAGTTGGATGAACCCCCGGATCAAAATCCCTTGGCAGCGCAAGTGGCCAAAGAAACGGCCTATTGGCAACAGCAGGGTCTCTCTTTGGAACAAGCTCAAGAACGGGCACGCTTTCGCATCTTTGGTTCCAAACCCGGTGCCTATGGTGCAGGGCTGCAAGGACTGATCGAAGCCCAAAACTGGCAAGGGGATGAAGATCTCGCCCGCGCCTATATTCACTGGAGTAGCTACGCCTACACGGGGGAAGCCCACAGCCACAATGCAGCGGAAGCCCTAGAGCAGCGGCTGAGTCAATTGCAAGTGGTGCTGCAAAACCAAGACAACCGCGAGCATGATCTATTGGACTCCGATGATTATTACCAGTTTCAGGGGGGCTTGACCGTTGCCGTGCGATCGCGATCGGGGCAGCAGCCCACGGTTTACTTTGGCGATCACTCCCGGCCAGAGCAGCCGAAAATTCGCACCCTCCAAGAGGAACTGCTGCGGGTCTATCGCTCCCGCGTCATTAATCCCAAATGGCTCGCCGGCATCAAGCGTCATGGCTACAAAGGTGCCTTTGAAATGGCAGCCACAGTGGATTATCTCTTTGGCTATGCCGCTACGGCTCGCTGTGTGCCCGATTATGTGTTTACAGGCATTACTCAGACCTATGTGCTTGATAGCGAAATGCAAGCCTTTGTGGCGCAGCATAATCCTTGGGCACTGCGGGACATGGCGGAGCGACTCCTCGAAGCTGCCCAGCGTCAACTGTGGCAAGCACCGGATCCGCAGATCCTAGACCGCCTGCGAGCGATCGCCCTAGAGGCCGAAGGTTTAATTGAGGGCAAATTTTAATGGTTTAGCTTTAATACAGCAAAATCAAGCGCAACACCCGCGCTACCGCTGCCACCAAGCAGACAATCACCAACTGCCCTGGCAAGGCAAAAAGCGAATACTGCTCTAGTAGCTCCACCAAGGGTTGACTCAACTGCCCTGCAAGAGCCAGACCACTGAGGTAGAGCGCACCGCAGACATGAATGAGCACCAGTCCCGCTAGGCCACTCAAAGCAAGCCATTCTAAACTCACTCGCTTTTGGGGGCGAAAAGCCAGCCAACCACAGACCCAAGCCCCCGGCACAAAACCCAACAGGTAACCAAATGTCGGTTCACGCCAATAGTCCAGACCGCCCCCTTGGGAAAAAACCTGAAAGCCACTCAGCCCCAGAATCAAATAGGCCACCTGGGAGAGGGCGGCGGCTTGCCGTCCCCCCATACACCCGACCAAGAGAACCGCCGCTACTTGGTAGGATACGGGTAACCCATACACGGGAACGGCGGCCCATGAACTGGGCAAAACAAATTGCCCTTCCTCATTGAGGAGGTTGGGGAGGGCGATCGCCGCCTCCATGAAGGTTCCAGCCACTGTCAGCAGGAGGCCTAAAATGGCCCACAAAAATTCATCGAGGGGTGACAGGTTGGTTCTCAAGAGCACTGCAACACATTAGGCGGGACAGACGGGGTCGGACTTGTATAGCGAAACGTGAGATCCGTATCCCCCATCATAATAAGGTCTCCATGGTATAAGACTCGCTCCTCCGACAGGGGTGTACCGTTAATTAATGTGCCATTGCGACTATTGTTGTCACGGATCAGGTACACTAGAGCATTGCCCCGCGGGCGTAGTTCAATGGTTGCTTGGTGCCGTGAAATAAACGGGTCATGGATAATAATGTCACAGTCACTGGCACGGCCAATCTTCCAAAAGGCTTTGCCTGCGAGGTGATATTTACCGACCACCGTGCCTTGAGAACGGACAATGAGCCATGCTTGCTTGCTCGTGTCTGAGAACCGCGTCATTAGAAAGATATGGCCAATGATTTAGATAATTGATTCATCGGGTCAGGAAATTACAATCCTGTCCATCTCTATCTTAATGAAGTTAAAAAACTTTTCATGGTGATGAGCCAACGCAATCCAAAATTTCAGGGTATCTACGGATAACTTCCCCCACTGTTTATGGTTTGATTAGGCTATAGATAGTTTTCAATCAAACCTTGCCTGTATTGATCAGGATAAGCAACGAATCAAAACCCTGTCGTCAGGGTAGCAAATCCCTAGTGTTTTGTTTGAGTTCCCTGTTTTCAAAAATTGATTTACCACTGATGATCACTAATATTTGATACTGTTAGTTATTTGTGTTCTAGGACTGGCCGTGAAAAGCAATCTGCAGCATCCCCAAAATATCATAGTAATTCATGAGCACACCAGTAACCCAATACCCACTTTTACCCAGCAACTCAAGCTGCGGCGATCGCTCCTTGCCAATCTGTTAGTGTTTGCAGCCGGGTGTGGCATCCTTGCCTTTGCAGGCTTGTTTCTCTACCGCCATTTAACAACCGTGCGCAGTCGTGATGCGGTCATTAATGGCGTCATTGTGAATGTGCGGGCTCCGGAGGAAGGAACCCTCCAGCAACTGAGGGCAAAGGTGGGGCAATTTATCAAGCCAGCGGAGGAGACGCCCCTAGCCGTGCTAGAAAATGACTACCTTAGCCAAGGCGACCTCAAGGAAGTTGAAAAATGGCTCGAACGGCGGCAGGGTGAACTAGAAGCCGCTCAGGCAAAACTGGCTCAATTGCAGGGACTCCTCACCTCTGCCCAAGGGGATGAACGCCATCAACAGCTGCTTGAGGTGAAACAAACCAATCGCCAAGTGGCGGCTGCCCAAGCGGAACTAGGGGCTGCTAGAGCGAATCTGGCCGATGCCAAGGCACGCTATCAACTCGCAAAAATTAACTACCAGCGCTTTAGCCAGTTGGCGCAGCAGGGAGCGGTACCCCAAGCCCAAGCAGATGCGGCTCTAACGGAATTGCAGCAAAGCCAAGCGCAAGTGGCTGCTCGCCAACGGGAAGTGGAGGCTGCCGCTGATAGGGTAGAGGCGCTCAAGGCCGATGCCCGTGCCGCTGAATTGGGACTGACCCTGCGCAATACCCGCAGCAACTATGACCCCCGTCTGCGGCTTCAGGAGCTAAAAATTCAGATTGGCGAACAGCAGGCGATCGTCCAAGGGCTGAAACGGGAAATTGCGGCTCAACAGCGACAGGTTGCCCAAGCCCGGCGGGAGGTTGCTCAGCGCAAAATAGTGAAGGTAGCGGCTCCCATTGCCGCCTATGTCTGGCGGGTGGATGCCCGTCCGGGGATGTTTCTTGGCAAAGGGGATCGAATTTTGCAGTTATTGGATTGTCAACGGCGCTGGATTGATGTGTTTGTAGAGGAACAGTCCCTGCGGCTAATCCACCCCGGTACCAAGGCCAAAATTGAACTCTATGGCAGCAAAGGCAAGGTGCTTTGGGGCACAGTCACCAACATTCGCTCTGGCTTGGGTCGCCTCAACCCCGGCGACGATCAGGTCATTCCCATTCCCGAAAACTATCCGCGTCAAAGCCAAGTGCGCGTTGAATTAGACGCTGATCAAGACTGGGGCGAAGGCAATTTCTGTTATGTGGGCTACACCGCACGGGTGACCTTTCAAATTTCCCCCTAAGCTTTTATAGCTATCCTAAACAATGCTCAATCCTTCATAGTTGCCTTTTATCTGGGCGATAAGAGATATTGATGCAACTTTGCACTTAGCCCTAGGAGGTCTGGTGCCATTCATAGATAAGATTAAATCTAATTAGTTTTGTCCATAGGCACAAGCAGGGTTTATGTTGCAATCGTTTGCAGACACGGTGTGGCTCATTCCCTTTTACTCGCTGGCGGGAATGGTGCTGTCCTTGATTTGGTCACCGGGGATGACTCGGAAAACGGGACCTCGGCCAGCGGGCTATTTGAATCTCTTGCTCACGTTTTTCTCCTTTGTTCATGCACTGTTGGCCACGGTGGCGATCGCCAACCAGCCGCCGCAGTCTTTGCACTGGACGTGGCTTGATGTCGCAGGTCTGCACTTTGACGTTCCCGTTGAAATTTCGATTTTGACGACCACTGCCCTGATGCTGATCACGGGCTTGAACCTCATGGCTCAGGTCTTTGCGATCGGCTACATGGAGATGGATTGGGGCTGGGCGCGCTTTTTTGCCCTATTGGCTCTGTTTGAAGGGGGGATGGGGGCGCTGGTGCTGCTGGATTCTCTGTTTTTTAACTATGTCATGCTCGAAATTCTGACCCTAGCGACCTATTTGCTCATTGGCTTCTGGTTTAACCAACCGCTGGTGGTGACCGGTGCCCGCGATGCCTTCCTCACCAAGCGGGTGGGAGACTTGGTGCTGCTGATGGGGGTGTTGGCGATTTATCCCCTTGCTGGCTCTTGGAACTACGACGATTTAGCGGCTTGGGCAGCTACGGCTCAGGTGGATCCCACCCTCATTACCCTAATTTGTTTGGCGCTGATTGCTGGGCCAATGGGGAAATGTGCCCAATTCCCATTGCATCTGTGGTTGGATGAGGCCATGGAAGGCCCTGTGCCTGCCTCTATTCTGCGGAATGCCATTGTTGTGGGCACGGGGGCATGGGTGCTGGTGAAGCTGACGCCGGTGCTGAGCCTTTCCTCTGTCGCTCTAACAGGTTTGCTGGTCATTGGTAGCGTCACTGCCTTGGGAGGAACCCTGATTGCCATTGCCCAAGTGGACATTAAACGCGCCCTCTCCTATTTGGTGAGTGCCTACATGGGCTGGGTGTTTATTGCCGTTGGTCTCAAGGAGCCGGGCTTAGCCTTTGTCTTTATCCTCACCTACGGCGTGGCCATGGCACTGCTGATGATGAGCATTGGCAGCATTATTTGGAATAGCATTACCCAAGATCTGCGCCTGCTGGGTGGGCTGTGGTCGCGGCGCCCCATTTCCGGTATTTCGTTTCTCGTTGGTTCTGCAGGGTTGCTGGCGGTTCCCCCCTTGGCCAGCTTTTTCCCACAGGCAGAATTGCTGGATACGGCCTTTGCCCAACTGCCTTGGGTGGGGGTGGTGCTTCTATTGATGAATGCGTTTGCTGCCTTTAGTCTTGGTCGCACGTTCTGCCTGATTTGGGGCGGTGAGGTCAAACCAATGACGGCGCGATCGCCCGAGGTCTTTTGGCCGATGATTTTGCCGATGACCGTTGACCTAGGACTGGTGCTGCACCTACCGATTCTCATGGGGCGCTTCGATTGGGTGATTTGGACAGATCCTTCCTTAACCACAGCAGCTGCCCTGACGGTAACCGCTATCTTGGGCTGGGGTGCAGCCGCATGGGTCTATCTCGGCAAAGCCATTCCCAAGCCGGTGCAGTTTCCCCTACCGTCGGTACAGGATCTGCTGGCCTACGATTTCTATACGCCCAAGCTCTACAAAGCCACCGTGGTGGGAGCAGTGGATATGATTTCCCGCATGACTGCTTGGTTTGATCGCACGTTGGTGGATGGCACTGGCAATGCCTTTGGCGGGGCAACCCTGTTGGGGGGCGATCGCCTGAAGTACAGTACAACCGGTCAATCCCAAGCCTATATCCTCACCATCTTGATGGGGGTGGCCCTTCTGGTGATTGCCATTTGTTGGCCACTACTGGCTTAATGCTCGACTATTGAGGTTCTTGGCCTATGCTGACGCTGTTAATTGTTTTGCCTGTCATCGGTGCGCTGCTGATGCCGCTGCTGCCAGAGCGATCCCTGCGTTCGGTTGCTTTGGTGAGCGCCGGTGTCACCTTTGCCCTGTCTCTCTGGATGCTGACGCAGTTTGATGTCCAGCAGACTGCACTACAATTTACGGAATTTGTGCCGTGGCTGTCGCCCTTGGGATTAAACTATTCCCTTGGCGTGGATGGTCTATCGCTGCCCCTGATTGTTTTGGGAACCTTCTTGACCCTTGTGGTCGTGTTCACGGGTGAAAAAAGTGCCCATCGGCTCTTCTATGCCCTTGTTCTTTTGGCCAATGCGGGAATTACCGGGGCGTTAGCAGCACAAAATCTGCTGCTGTTTATTCTCTTTTACGAAGTTGAGTTGGTGCCCTTTTACCTGTTGATTTTGATCTGGGGCGGGCAGCGTCGCGAGCAGGCAGCGATCAAGTTTCTTATCTATACGGCAGTCTCAGGAATTCTCGTGCTAGCTGCCTTTTTGGGGATGGGCTGGCTCACCCATGCTCCTAGCTTTGACTATCAAGATATTCGCGTTGCCGGCTTAGCACCCACGACCCAAGGGATTCTGCTGCTGCTGTTGATCCTAGGTTTTGGCATCAAAATGCCCTTGGTGCCCCTCCACAGTTGGTTGCCCGATGCCTATGTGGAAGCCTCAATGCCAACCGCCATTCTCCTTGGGGGAATCCTAGCTAAGCTGGGTGCCTATGGCCTAGTGCGGTTTGCCTTAGGCTGTTTTCCAGAGACTTGGGGGCAGTTTTCTGGCCTGCTGGCCCTTGTGGCGGCTCTTGGCATTAGCTATGGGGCACTGGCTGCGATCGCCCAAAAGGACATTAAACGCATGGTGGCCTATAGCTCCATTGGTCACATGAGCTACGTATTGTTGGCGGCAGCAGCCCATACCCACCTCAGCATCGTCGGCGCCATTGCCCAAATGATTAGCCATGGCCTGATTTTGGCATTGCTGTTCTATTTGGTCGGCGTCATTGAAACGAAAGTTGGCACCCGCGAACTCAATGTGCTCAATGGCTTGCTCAATCCTCTGCGGGGGTTACCGACCACCAGTGCTCTCCTCATTTTGGGGGGGATGGCCAGTGCCGGTATTCCAGGATTAGTGGGGTTTGTGGCGGAATTTCTCATCTTCCAAGGCAGCTATGGTACCTTCCCGATGCCAACTCTAATTGCGGTGGTGGGCACCGGCCTCACGGCTGTTTATTTTGTGATTTTGATTAACCGCACCTGCTTTGGCCGTCTTGACAATGCCACTGCCTACTACCCACAGGTGGTTTGGTCAGAGAAGTTCCCCGCTATGGTACTGACACTGCTGATTCTGGTTTTGGGCATCCAACCAACATGGCTGGTGCGTTGGAGTGAGACCACCAGTGCGCAGCTGGTTGCCGCTATCCCTACTGCCACCGAAACCATTGCCAGTTTACCCCAATAGCTCAGAGAGGAAACCATGGTTGAAACAATTGAGCGTCCCAGTTCTGCCAAACTTCCCCCCTTGGATCATCCCCTAGCCGACATTATTTACCGCCTCGAGGCGGGGGGTGCCCTCATTCCCGACACGCCAGTGAACCTGATGAAGATCATCGGTATGTACAAGGCCTACGCCATTCCGATGGACTTTTACTGGCGGAATTTGCTCTACCTCGGCGAGCGGGTGTTTATCCATCCCTTTCCCTTCTTCAAGTATTTTCCAACCAAGGACTACTTTGAGTTGGCCAATCACTATGCAGGGGAGACTGCTGATCTGCGGATTTGGCGTGGCCCTGCCCATGCCCACCCCGAACTGATGGAATTTATTGCAAAGGGGGAAACAGGGAAAATGCCGCGTCTGCTCCACCACCTTTGGCACGACCGCATCAACATGGAGTTTTCCGAAAGCTTGGCGCGCTCAATGATGTGGCATCGCATGGGGGGGCAGCTGGATATCTACCTTGACTCTGAAGAGTACAAAGCTGCCGCCGATAGGGCAATCCGCGCCTACTTCAAAGGCAACCCGCTGATGCTCGGGCTGTACAAGCTCTTTCCCGACCTCTTCTTGGAGCAGGCTCGCCAAGCCACCTACATGAACGTGCTGGGGCTATTTTGGGAAGTGATGGCACCCGTCTTCTTCGAGATGAGCGATCGCTATGACGAGGGCAGCATTACCAGCGTCAAGGATGCCATGAACTTCTTGGTCAATGGAATTTTTGCCATGGCCGGTCGCCCGATTTACCACCATGTCTATATTGATGGCGAGGTGCATGTCCTTGTGCCCAAGGAAAAGGGCTTTATGTGGCTCTATGAAGCGGCCTTCCCCTATGTGGAAGCGGTCTTTTACCGCACGGCGCCCTTCCGGGGAACCAAGTCCTACAATGCCCAAGCCAATCAGGTACCCACTGATCAGGTGGACTTCCACTATGGCATTCTCTTTGCCGATAAATTCCCTGTGGGGACGGCGGGGATTCCACCTACGTTGCTCCACCAAGACATGTATCACTTCCTCCCCCAATACCTGAAGGATTACTTCCACCAGCACTGTCGCGGTGAGGATGATATTTTGGTGCAGTTGGGAATTGCCTTCCAGCACGCCATGTACACGGTGACCTCCGCTGTTTTGCAAGCAACCCGTGCCGCCTTCTACTACCCCTTGGATGATCCCAAGCCGGAGCATCTCATGGCCAACCGGCGTTTCTTTGTGGCTCAGATGGATCGCTTTTTGCGACCGCAGTACGGCATTGCTGAAGCCTGCAAAATCCGCAATGTCCAAGATCCCAATTATTTGTAGGGAGTTGTAGGACAGGACATTAGGGAGAGGGGGTGTGTCTCTTCTCCCTTTTTGCTAGGCTGGAATCAAAGTGAATTTTTGTAACGAGGTAAAGCCGTGGCCAACGTCGAAATCTATACGTGGTCTCGTTGTCCTTTTTGTATTCGAGCAAAGCAATTGCTGACACGCAAAGGGGTGAAATTTACCGAGTACGTCATTGATGGCGATGAAGCGGCTCGTGCTGCAATGGCCCAACGTGCCCATGGTCGGCGATCGCTCCCGCAAATTTTCATTAACAACGAGCACATTGGCGGCTGCGATGATCTCTATGCCCTAGAGGCGCAAGGCATCTTGGATAGGCTCCTGCAAGCGGCAGCCTAGCGGAATGGCCGTGGATATTGCCTTTATTATTGACCCGATCGCCAGCCTTGACCCCGGCCACGATACCAGTGTGGCCTTGATGGAAGCGGCTCAAGCCGCAGGGGTTCAGGTGTGGATCACGGAAATTTCCCAACTGCTGATCCGCGAAGGTCAGGTATGGGCGGCGCTCACCCCGATCCAGTTATCGCCCGTGCAACTAGTGGCCAGCCAGTGGCAGATTCCCCAACCTTGGTTTCAGACGGGGGCAGTGGAATGGCGACCCCTCAACACCTTTCGAGCGGTGTGGATGCGCAAAGATCCCCCAGTCAATACCGCCTACCTCTATGCCACCTACTGTCTGGATTTAGTGGATCCTCAAACCACCCTTGTTCTCAACTCGCCCGCAGGGTTGCGCCATGCCAATGAAAAGATGTATGCCCTGCAATTTCCCAGTGTGATTCCCAAGACCATTGTGACTGGAGACAAGCAGCGTATTCGGGAATTTGTGCAGCAGCAGGGCATGGCCGTTCTCAAGCCCTTGGGGGGCAAAGCCGGAGAAGGCATTCTCTTTTTACAGGCGGGCGATCGCAACCTCAATTCCATGATTGAAATCAGTACCCAACGCGGACAACTGCCCGTGATGGTGCAAGAGTATCTACCCGCGGCCAAGGAAGGCGATAAACGAATCATTCTCCTCAATGGGGAACCCATTGGTGCTGTGAATCGGATTCCCACAGGGGATGAATTTCGGGGCAATATGGCCACCGGCGGACGGGTGGCAGCAGTGGAAATTACCGAGCGCGATCGCCAGATTTGTCAAACCTTGGCTCCTGCCCTCCAGCGCGATGGCCTCTATTTTGTGGGGATTGATGTCATTGGTGGCTATTTGACAGAAGTGAATGTCACTAGCCCCACCGGTGTTCGCGAGATCGATCGCCTCAATGGGACTTGCCTTGGTCAACAGGTGATGGCTTGGCTATTAGGTTAACATTGAGTCATGCTTAGCCACTCAGGGGATGTGATTCAAACCAGTAATCAAGTTTTGATAAAGCGATATGGTTCACAGCAAAGAACGCGCCCCCAGAAATAGAACAATTACGTTGACCGAGCAAGAACAAGCGAAGTATCGGCAGCGACTCCTACGGTTGAGTCATCCTGTGAGCCTATCAGAAATCATTAACCGCACCATCCATCAAGATATCTTTGAGGTCATCAAGTTTCTCCCAAGTCAATTTGTTGATTTGCTGTTTATTGATCCACCTTACAACCTGAATAAAGTATTTAACTCAATTAGCTTCAAGAAAAAAAGTTTAGAGGATTACATCAACTGGCTAGAGTCTTGCTTGTCGAGTCTTGAAAAAATTCTAAAACCAACTGCATCTATTTACATTTGCTCTGATTGGGAATCCTCAACTGCTGTATTTGAAGTCATTAAAGACCGTTTTCAAATCCGCAACCGAATTACATGGGAGCGCGAGAAAGGACGAGGAGCAAGCAAGAATTGGAAAAATGCCTCTGAGGATATATGGTTCTGCACTGTTTCTAATGAGTACACCTTTAATGTTGAGGCTGTTAAGCTCAAGCGTAAAGTCATCGCTCCCTATAGAGTCAATGGACATCCCAAAGATTGGGAACCTACCGAAGAAGGTAATTACCGCCTAACGCATCCTTCTAACCTGTGGACAGACTTAACTGTGCCCTTTTGGTCAATGCCAGAAAATACAGATCATCCCACCCAAAAGCCCGAGAAACTACTGGCTAAGGTCATTTTAGCTAGCTCCAATCCAGATGACATTATTTTTGATCCGTTCCTCGGCTCGGGAACAACCTCTGTCGTTGCCAAGAAGCTCGGTAGACGTTTTTTGGGGGTTGAACTGGATGAGACTTATGCTTGCCTAGCGGAGAAACGCCTTGAAATGGCTGAAGTAGATGCTTCGATTCAGGGCTATGCTGATGGCGTGTTTTGGGAAAGAAACACATTAAGTGAGCAAGGACGTTTTACGCAAAAGCAGTATCAGTGCGAAAAACTATTTCACCAACCAGAGCTTTTTTCCCTAGGAGAAACATAAGAATCAATGGAAAAAAGACATATTTTCTATGGTGATCAGATTGGTCAGATCGAAGAAAACATCAAAGAACTTTTAAACTCACAGGAAGATTTCTTGTCTGCTGTGACAATCAATAGTCCAAGAGCTGTTGGCGATGCTGTTCAGCAAATCTTGCCAATCATCTACAGGCGGTTCTTGGTGAAGAGATTTGTAAAAACTATTCAGCACATTTTGCCCGTAGAGCCATGGCTGATCTCGCTTTCAAGGATGATCAAGGATTTTACTATGTCATTGACGTGAAAACCCACAGATTGAGTACACAGTTTAATATGCCCAATTTAATTTCTGTAGAACGCCTCACTCGTTTCTATCAATCAGATGAAAATGTTTTTGCAATTTTGCTGATTGCCTATGAGGCTCAAAAAACTCGTATCGGTATTGAAAATGTTCAATTTTTGCCAATCGAGTTTTTGGGGTGGGACTGCTTAACAATTGGCGCTTTGGGTTGGGGGCAAATTCAGATTGCGAACTCTAATGTTTTAACGATTAACCGTGGCTACTCCCGTAAGCAGTGGATGCTTGAGTTGTGTGATGCATTAGCTGAATTCTATCCCCGTGAAATTAGCAAAATTGAAGAGCGGTTGAAATACTTTACAAAGGTTCGCGAGTTTTGGCTTAATCATAGCAATTAAAGCTTTTTCATAAAGTTAAACATCATAAACCAAGCTGCAACATGGCTGTGATGCGACTGAAAACGGATATTTGCCTTGTATAATCACTGTACTGAATCTCTTCCTTTTGCCTATAATTGATAAACTGGATTTTTTCACGAGTCTATGAGTCGCGGCACACTCTTCGATAAGGTTTGGGAACAGCACACGGTGGCTACACTGCCCTCAGGGCAAACGCAGCTCTTTATTGGCCTGCACCTGATTCACGAAGTCACGAGTCCCCAAGCCTTCGCCATGCTGCGGGAGCGAGGATTGCCGGTGTTGTATCCGCAGCGAACTGTGGCGACGGTGGATCATATTGTGCCGACAGATACGGTGGCGCGTCCTCTCCAAGATGCCCTCGCTGAAGAGATGCTGCAAGCCCTTGAGGCGAATTGCCGTGCTCACCATATTCCTTTCTTTGGGATTGGCTCCGGTCGTCAGGGCATTGTCCATGTGATTGCCCCTGAGCAGGGGTTAACGCAACCGGGGATGACGATCGCCTGCGGGGATAGCCACACCTCTACCCACGGTGCCTTTGGGGCGATCGCCTTTGGGATTGGCACCAGTCAAGTGCGGGATGTGTTGGCCACGCAGACCCTCGCCCTCAATAAGCTCAAGGTTCGCAAAGTAGAAGTGAATGGCTCCCTTGGCTCTGGGGTCTATGCTAAGGATCTCATCCTCCACATTATTCGCCACCTTGGTGTTAAAGGCGGTGTTGGCTATGCCTATGAGTTTGCTGGCAGTACCTTTGCCCAGCTCTCAATGGAAGAGCGGATGACCGTCTGCAATATGGCCATTGAAGGGGGAGCCCGCTGCGGTTATGTCAACCCCGATGAAACCACCTTTGCCTATTTACGAGGCCGCCCCTTTGCTCCCCAGGGCAAGGCTTGGGATGAGGCGCTGGTGTGGTGGCGATCGCTCGTCAGTGATGCCGATGCTGAATACGATGATGTTGTCACATTTGCGGCTGCAGATATTGCACCGACGGTCACTTGGGGTATTACCCCCGGCCAAAGCGTTGCGGTGGATGAGACCTTGCCCACCCTAGAGAGTTTGCCCGAGGCAGAACGGGCGATCGCCGCTGAAGCCTATGCCTACATGGATCTGCAACCGGGGCAGCCCATTCAAGGCACCAAGATTGATGTCTGCTTTATTGGCAGTTGCACCAATGGTCGCATCAGTGATCTGCGGCAGGCTGCCAAAGTTGTCGAAGGGCGCAAAGTCAAACCCGGTGTCAAAGCCTTCGTTGTCCCCGGTTCAGAACGGGTGAAAGCGCAAGCCGAAGCGGAGGGTCTCGATGTCATTTTCCAAGCCGCAGGGTTTGAATGGCGCAATCCCGGCTGTTCGATGTGCCTCGCCATGAATCCCGACAAGCTGCAAGGGCGTCAGATCAGTGCCTCCTCTTCCAATCGCAACTTCAAAGGACGCCAAGGATCAGCAGCGGGACGGACACTCCTCATGAGTCCAGCGATGGTGGCCGCCGCAGCGATTACGGGTGAAGTTACAGATGTGCGGGCATTTCTTTGATGTCCTGCTTAATAGATATCAAGTTCTTTATCAGCCCTGTCACATTCCCTAAAGTATGAAATTATCCTCCTAGACAATGACAATAGAGACAAGGGGAGGAGCGGTTTATGTTTCCAATCTTTCCAAAAGGAGGCTGTCTATGAAAATGTTACAGGGCTTGCTAGGCGCAGTGGTTCTGGGTATGGCCTCTATTTTGCCTGCTGCTGCTGAGACGCTAGTTTCTGATAGCGGGCTGACTGAAATTTACGGCTACCAGCTTAGCCCCTTGCCGGGAGATATCTTGCCCTACACGACCAAAGTCAATGGACGAGTTTATGAGGGCACCATTAACGTCACGGCAAGCGGCAATGGCTTCGTGCGCGGCTTTTTTAGCGATCGCGATCTGGGGGGTAATTTTGGCTGTAGTGGCGAAGTAACGATTCAATGGGTACGGGATAATCGCTATATTTCCGTGTGGCGAGTTGGCGGTACTTATACGCCGCGTCTGCAATGTCCCCAAGCAGGCAGCACCGCTCGGCTGAATATGCGCCTCTATCCCTAGAGAAATCAACCATACTCCTGCTCTGTAATGCGCCAGCGCGCCGAAAGAACACTTGGCTCTAAACTCAAGCGGCTGACCAAGCCTTCAACAAAATCATCATTGCGCTCTTGACTGAGGAGTTCTGCTTCAATATGGACGCGATCGGGGGTGTCTTCAATATCCTCACTGAGGAGCGATCGCAACTTCAGCCGACTGCCCGCTAATGACTGCAACAGCAGTGCCCGCAAATGAGCCTCTGCCTCAGCACGGCAGACAATATCACAGCGATAGCACAACTCCACTTCGGTGCCCTTGAGGGGCTGCTGATTGATGCGATAGCCGAGGGGACGCAAGAGCAGATTGGCCATGAGCACTGCCACTGCTCCTAAGGTTGCCTGATAGAGTAATCCCGAACCACACAGTGCCCCCACCGCCGCTGCACACCAGAGAGTAGCGGCCGTATTCAAACCCCGTACTGAGAGGCCTTCCCGCAGGATCACGCCCCCGCCGAGAAACCCAATACCAGAGACAATTTGGGCGGCAATCCGCGTTGGACTCGCTTCCCCCGGGGTGAGAGCCGAAAGCATGACAAACAGGGCTGCCCCCGTTGCCACGAGGGTATTTGTGCGCAGACCGGCCATGCGTTGCCGCCATTGTCGCTCCAAGCCGAGGGCTGCCCCAAGACAAAAGGCTGCTACCAAACGGACAATAAAATCACTCGTTGACATCGGTTAAAACGACAGCCCTAGGAAGGCACTCACCAGATAGAAGTAGAGCAACAGCCCTGTGAAGTCTTTAATGGTTGTGATAAAGGGATCCGCCGCTGGCCCGTGGTCAAAGCCCAACTTCAGCAACACCCAAGGAATTAATGCCCCTAAGACCGCCGCGAAGGTAATCACAATAAAAAGTGAAAGCCCGACAGCCAGTCCCAGTTGGGGAATTCCGTTGGGTAACCCTTGCCAGAGGAAGGCAATCAAGCCGCCAGCAGTTGCCAAGATAAGACCCATGATCGCACCAATGCGAAACTCGCGAAAGAGATAACCGCCATAGCGACGAATATCAATGTGCTGCCAAGCAAGACCACGGGCAAAGACAGTGGTGGATTGGGTACCGACATTGCCTCCCATGTCCATGACCACAGGAATAAAAATGGCTACGGCAACGACGGCTTCCAGAACTTCCTCAAAGTACTGAATCACGCCGCCAACAATCATACCGCCAATGAGGGTAATGATCAGGCAGATAATCCGCAGTTGCACTGCATAGCGAATGGGACCGCGCACCAGTCGTTCACTCCAAGCTTGATCGCGGTTGAGCAAGTTGCCCACACCTGCTTGCGCCAAAATGGTGCTCGTTGCCTCCTCCTCAATCAGGTCAATCACATCATCAAAGGTGATATCGCCCACCAGTCGCCCCTCTTGATCCACCACAGGAATAGCAGGGACATCGTATTCCTTGAGGAGTTTGGCTGCGGATAGTTCCGGCGCGGTCACAGCGATCGCCAGTTCCTGTCCTTGCACCAAATCTTGAAGCGGCTGGTGGGGATTTGCTTTCATCAACTGGATCGGCTGCACAAAGCCACGATAAAAGCGCTGTTCATCAATGACAAAAATAATGCTCAGGTCATTAATATCCAAGGAACTCTCACGGATAGCGGCGATCGCCTGCTCCACGGTCAAGTCTTGCCGCAGCGCCAAGTAGCGCAGATTCATGCGCCGACCAATTGTGCCCTCAGGATAGCCCAACAGCAGGTTCACGGCGTCGCGGGATTCTGAGCTTAACTGGCTGAGCAACCGTTTGGTGACCTTGGCAGGTAATTCCTCAAAGAGCCGCACCCGTTGATCGGCCTCAAGGGCTTCTAGAAAATGCAGAATCTCAGGATCCGTCATCCCTTCAATGAGGGTTGCCTGCTCATCGGGAGTCAGGGCTTCAAAGACTGCGATCGCCTTGTCTTTTTCGAGGAGGCGAAAGGCCAATACCCGCTTGTGGGGGTCAATTTGGCGCAGGGCACGCACTAGCTCAGGAATCGTCAGTTGGTTGGCTGTCCGCTTGGCAGCACCAAGACCCTGCGGATAGGTCAGCAGATCATCGAGGGGATTGATTACCATCGCATTGCTCCTTCTATGGTTGACAATTTAGGGTGGGTGAGACAGGGGCATAGGCTTCGCTCAATTGATGCCAGAGATCAGCCAACTGGTTGTAGGCTTCGGATGTAGAAAGTTGCCCACTCGTATGGAGAGCAGCGATAAACCCTGCCCGTTGAGCAAATTTCTGTAGGTAGGCATCAAAGGTCAGCGCGTCTAGGGTGACGTGCCCACGGTAAAGGGTATAGGGGCACAGAAATGCCTGCTTTAATGCCTGCTTTGCATCGTGGGTCATCATGGTTCTAAGCTCCATTGAGAAACGACAATAGGATGTTTTAGGGTTTAACGAGACAACTCAAAGGGTGAGAACTCTCTCAAGTGGGCGATCGCTTGGCTCATGACCGTAATCATCAGGTGGCCAAGGGCAACACCCAGCACTTCCGAAAGGGTAATTCCCAGCATTTCGGCCAGCATGCTGAACAAACAAACTTCAAACATAGAAACTCTCCGTTGCTAATGGTTTTGCCACGCAACAACTTGAGCGATGAAAAGTAGTCGTTCAATAAAAACGCTTGACTACGGGCGATCGCTCTCAACAACAAACAGGTTTGAACCAGCCAACTTTAGGCAGACTCAGGTAGATACCAGACTGAGACCTATTGAACAATTTGCTTCGTGATCCATCTCCATTTGCAGATCAACTGCCTTGGAACGCGCGGAGATGAACCAGAAGTTCAAGCCATTAGGCAGCAGACAAGTCTGAATTCACCTCGGCGATCCTTAGGGGAGAGAGGCTCCACCTATGGCAGGGATCTTCATTAGCGGAGATGGGGTCAGCAGAAGCAACATTACAGTGACTCCTACTAGACTCCATTAAGAAAATCTCCAAAAATAGACAAATGCCAGCAGCCTAGGAAATCTTTCAACTGCCACTTGGCATTTTAGGGGGTGAGCAAGTCTTTGTCAAGGATCATATGAACAGCTAGGGCGTTGCAGTGGGGCATTTCTGGTCGTATCGCCCTTTTCACAGCGATCGAACACCCTCAACCCGCTAAAAGCCCCGATGGCAGAGCACCGCACTCCCGTTATGTCGCTGATATTTCAGGAAAGGGCTGTCATTCGCTAAAATTGTTAATCATTACTTAAAGTTTCATAGTGTAAAACGTCCAGAAGTATCTTAATGCGTGATAAAAATTGTGGATTCTAGCGAATGATTATAGATGAATTTGAGCATTTTACTGAATTATTGGTCAACTACACCGATGATCTCATTTGCCTGCACGAACCGGATGGCAACTATCTATATGTGACTCCCTCCAGCAAAACCCTTTTAGGCTATTCTCCTGAAGAACTGATTGGTAAGAGTCCCTACACATTATTTCATCCTGAAGATGCAGAGCGCATTCGCAGTGGTGCCCATGCCCTCACCCTGCAAGGCAGTGTGAATGTGATAGAAACCTATCGCATCCGCAAAAAGCATGGCGGATATGTTTGGTTGGAAACCCTCACGCACCCCATTTGTGATGCAGGGGGAAATGTTTTATTTTTAGTCTCCACATCGCGGGATATTACCCGTCGCCGTCAACTCGAGCTAGAGCTACAAGCCAAGCAAGAACTACTGGAAGCCTTTTTTCAACAATCCCTTGAGGCCTGCTTCTTCATGATGTTGGATCAGCCCATCCGCTGGGATGACACAGTCAACAAAGAGGAAATCTTGGAGTATGTCCTTGATCATCAGCGGATTACGCGTGTCAACAGTGCCTTTGCCCAGCAGTATCAATTACCGCCGCAGGAGCTGATTGGCCTGACGCCGCGCATTTGCTTTAAGGATGATCTGGAACTCGCCAAACGGCTGTGGCGAGCACTCTTTGATCTGGGCTATTTTCACATTGAAATTGAACTCCACCGCCGCGATGGTAGCTCCTTTTGGGTGGAGGGGAACTATGTGTGCCTCTACAACCAAAATAAGGAAATCATTGGCCACTTTGGTGTGCAGCGGGACATTAGCGATCGCATGCGTCTGCAAGCAGAAATTGCCCAAAAAACCGCTGAATTAGAGTATTTCTTTGGCTCTTCCCTAGAGCTATTTATGATTGCCGATAGTGAGGGACGGCTGCGGCGGGTGAATCAACACTGGCATACCTGCCTGGGCTATGACCTGAATCGGTTGGCAGGGGCAAAGTTTGAGGAATTTCTCCACCCCGGCGATCGCCCCCGCCATCGGGAGATGCAGCAACGTCTCCTTGCTGGGGAGCAAATCAGTAACCACACAATTCGCCTGCGCACCCAAGGGGGAGACTATCGCTGGTACGAATGGCAAGGCCTGCTCAGTCAAGGGCGCATCTATGGTGTTGCACGGGATGTCACGGAACAGCGCCAATTTAGCGATCGCCTGCAAGCGGCCTACAACCAAGTGACTGATATTTTGGAGAGCATGTCGGATCACTTTTTTGAAGTGGATCGCGACTTCACAGTTATCTATGTCAACGGGAATTTTTGCCGTCTAGTGGGGAAATCTGCCTCAGAGATGCTGGGGAAAAACCTCTGGGATCTCTTTCCCGATGAGCGCAACTCAATTTTTGAAAGCCAAAGTCGGCAGGCAATGGCGGAGGAAACCCCTGTCCAATTTGAAACCTTCTATGAGGGGCTGAACCAATGGTTTGCGGTACGGGCTTTTCCCACTGGCCGAGGCCTTGCGGTTTTCTTCCAGAATATTACGCTTCAGGTGGACTCCACTACTTCGTTACAGCGACGGCAAACCCAAGCGGAACTCCTGCATCGGCTAACCTTGAAAATTCGCCGTTCCCTTGATCTGGAAACGGTTCTTAAAACCGCCCTTGAGGAAGTGCGTCAACTGCTGGGGGTCGATCGCACGCTGATTTTCCAGTTCTATGCCGATGGCCGGGGTGAGGTGGTGGCTGAATCGGTAGCGGCACCGCAGTTTTCTCTCATGCACCGCACCTTCTATGACCCCTGTTTCCACCGTGAGTCTGCCGAAGCCTATCTTCAGGGGCGGGTACTGGCGGTTGCTGATATTAACACCGCTGAAATGACCCAGTGTCATCGCGACTTTCTCAACCAATTGCAGGTGCGGGCCTCCTTAGTTGTCCCGATTATTGAAGAGGAACGTCTCTGGGGATTACTCCTGTGCCACCACTGCTCTTCTCCTCGACCTTGGGCGATTGACGAGGTGGAGCTGATCCGCCAACTGGGGGAACAACTGGGCTTTGGCATCAACCGTGCCGAATTGGTCAGTGCCCTCCATCAGGAAAAGGAACGCTATCGGCGGGTTCTTGAGGCACAGACAGAATTGCTCTATCGCTGTACCCCTGAGGGACATCTCACCTTTGGCAATCCCGCCTTCTTTCGCTATCTGGCTGAAGCAGGGATGAGTTGCGATTTTGGCGATGTGATCCAGCATCCCTTTGATCCGCTGACGCAGCAACGCTTCCAACAACACCTGCAAGCCCTCACCCCCACGCAGTCCATCAGCACGATTGAATGTGGCGTGACTTTTGGTGAAGGACGTTTTGCTTGGTTTGAATGGACAACCCGCGCTTTTTTTGATCACCAAGGTCGCTGTGTGGAGTATCAATGTGTGGGACGCGACATTACCCGCCGCAAGGAAATGGAGGATCGCTTAATTCACGATGCCCTCCACGATGCCCTGACAGGACTCCCCAACCGTACGCTGCTCCAAGATCGCTTAAAACACTGCTGGCGCCAGTATCAACGCCATCGCGATCGCCCCTTTGCCGTTGTTTTTATTGATATTGATCGCTTTAAGCGGGTTAACGATAGCTTGGGACACCAAGCAGGAGATCAGGTGCTGATTACCCTTGCCCAGCGGATGCAAAGTGTGGTGCCAGAGGGGGATACCTTGGCTCACCTGAGTGGCGATGAGTTTGTGGTGCTGTGTGAAGATCTGGATCCTGAGCAAATGGTGGCTCAGGTAGAAGCACGGGTTGCCGATCTAGAGCGGGTGATTCAGGAGCCCTTGGTCATTGATGGCCATCTGTTAAGTCTCAGTGCCAGCATTGGCGTCACCTTTAGCGATCGCGACGCTGCCTCTGCCGCTACCCTCCTGCGGGATGCTGACATTGCCATGTACCAAGCAAAAAAACAGGGATTAGGGCAGTATCGGATTTTTGACCCCCAAATGCACACCCAAGCCCAGAGTTGCTTTACGCTGGAGAGTCAACTGCATCAGGCGATCGCCAACAGTGAGCTACAGGTCTATTTTCAGCCCATTATTGAGCTGGAGAGCGGGGCGCTCGTGGGTCTTGAGGCCCTGAGCCGTTGGTTTGATCCTGAAAAGGGTGAAATTCCTGCCGCTGAATTTATTGCCCTTGCGGAGCAAGCAGGTCTCATTGTCAGCCTTGGCCGACAGGTCTTTGAACGGGCGATCCAGGAATTCAGCCAGTGGCGGCAACAGGACAGCCGTCGCCAGACCATGACCTTGGGCATTAATATCTCGCCTCAACAACTGGTGGATGCCAACTTTGTTAGTGATATTTTGGCGGCGCTGCGCAGTGCCCAATTGCCCCCTCATCTGTTGCATCTGGAGATCACGGAAACGACCATGATCCGCAACCTTGAAGCCACATTGCAGGTGGCCGAGGAACTGCAACAACTGGGGGTTGCCCTCAACATTGATGACTTTGGCACGGGCTATTCCTCCCTGAGTCGGTTGCATCAGTTGCCGATCCACGCCCTGAAAATCGATCGCTCCTTTGTCCAGAGCTTAGAGCAGAGCCAAGCGGCTCAGGAAATTATTGGTGCCGTGATTGCCCTCGGTAAAAGCCTGCGCTTAGATGTGGTGGCAGAGGGGGTGGAAACAGCGACCCAAGCCGCCCAATTGATTGATCTCGGTTGTCGCTACGGCCAAGGCTACCTCTTTTATCCGCCATTGCCGATTGATTGCTTGCCCTAGGATTTGCTGCTGGTATCCTCATGGGGAAGAAAGGGCAGGCTTTCCCACCAACTTTGATAGTTTTTCGTCATTTCCTGCCACCAGTCGGCGGGCTGTTGCAGTGCCTGTTGCAGGCGATCGCGCTCCTGTTCGAGACGTTGAAGGTTCATCTCCAGTTGGTGATAGGTGGTTTCTAGGGTGGTGAGTTGAGCATTGAGGGCTTGGTGTTGCTGTTGCCAGTAATCGCTGTCTGCTCGTAATTGTTGATTTTCGGCGGCTATTGCCTGCAGTTGGTGCTGGAGTTGATTGCAGTGATCTTGCAGTCGCACGACTTCGGCTTCGAGGGCGGCTTTTTGCGAGGGGTGTTGTAGCGATCGCAGAATTGTCCACAGCAGAATCAGGGTGGCAACCACGCCATAGCTGGCCAGTGCCCAAGTCCCCTGTGCAGATAATGCCGCCCACACCATGGATACACCCTAGGAAAGAGATACTGCTAAGGGGGGAGCGATCGCCTCGGCAAGATATTGCCGCAGCACCATGGCCAACCAATCGACATCGGCAGCGGTGGTCTCTCGCCCCAAGGTAATGCGTATCCCTGCTTTGGCGGTTTCAGGATCGTAGCCCATGGCCAAGAGGGTGGGACTGGGTTGGGTTTGACCACTTTGACAGGCGGATCCCGCACTAATGCCAATGCCCGCAAGGTTGAGTTGCCGTACAAAGGTTTTGCCATTCAAGGGTTGGCCGTGGCGATCGCGCACAATCAAACTCAAGTGATGGGGCAATCGCTGCCATGGATGCCCTGTTCGTTCCACTTGGGGATGATCCTGCAACTGCTGCCACAGGCGATCGCGCAGTTGAGCAAGGCGCATCGGTTCTGTCGCTAGTTCAGTGGCGACCCATTCCGCTGCCACCCCAAAGCCCACCAAGGTCGGCACTGCTTGGGTTCCCGCCCTGAGGCCCAGTTCTTGTTCCCCGCCACGCAAGAGCGGCTCTAGGGGTACCCCCGATCGCACATAGAGCGCCCCCGCTCCCTGAGGGCCATAAATTTTATGACTGGACAGCGAGAGTAAATCCACCCCTAGCCGTTGCACATCCAAGGGAACTCGTCCGGCCACTTGAACCGCATCCGTATGGAAAAGCACCCCCGCCTCTTGGCAAATGGCTGCGAGTTCAGCAATGGGTTGCAGCGTGCCCACCTCACTTTGGCCGTAGATGATCGAGACCAAGACCGTGTTCGGCTGCAAAGCCTGCCGTAGTTGGGCGGGTTCCACCTGTCCCCAGTGATTCACCGCTAAGCGGGTCACTTGCCAGCCTTGAGCTTCAAGGGCCGCCGCGGGTTGAGCCACCGCCGAATGCTCGACCGCCGAAATAATCAGATGCTGAGGTTGGCGATAGCGTTGGCAAATTCCCCACAGGGCAAGATTATCCGCTTCTGTGCCCCCAGAGGTAAAAATGATTTCATCCGCTTGGGCATGAATCAGCCCTGCCACCTGCAGCCGTGCCTGTTCAAGGGCGATCGCTGCACGTTGCCCCCACTCGTGAATACTCGATGGATTGCCCCACTGCTGTTCATAGGCCGCCACCATCGCTGCAATAGCCTCTGCTCGACAGGGGGTCGTTGCACCATAGTCGAAATACAGTTGCATGGGCAGGAGCAGCTCCCAAAAACCAATGGCGGAACTGTCATAAAACCCAGTCCCTTAAGCCAATTGTAACCGATTATTCCCTAGCTCCTTTTTGCTGCCAAACCGCTGAATCTGAGAGATGACTTGAATTTCCCCCGCAATAATCCCTGTAACCAGCTCCTGCATTGCTTGATATTCTGTGGCGCTCAGGGAACGCTGCCACAACAATTCATTGATCTGCCGCTCTTGAGCAGGGGTTACGATCCGAGTCGCCTGAATACGGCGGATTAGCTCCAGCAGCGTCATACATCAATCCCCTTGCAATTTGCGTGTATGGTCTCAACTATGTCAATGATTCACACAGATGAACGGTGATCAACAGCACACAAAGACGTTGATCTCAATCACAAGTTCCTATTTGAGACTGAAAATAGTTGCTCTTTAGAACTCCACGTTGAGGGTGTCCCATGCCACCTGCGGATACAGGCATTCGAGTTCCTCTAGGCAGGTAAACTTTTGCTGCCGCCGCCGCTCCAAAATCGCATTGGCTGTAGCAGCGTCAATTCCCAGTTTCTGCTGCATTTGTTGGCGGGTGGCACGGTTGATGGCGATCGCTGGCGCAATTTTCTGAGCAACAGCAACCGTTTTCTCCTCACCCCGATTGATCAGGATATCCCCTTTCTCTGGCGCAGTAGCTACAGCTGGATTGTCTTGGGGCGCGTCCCGGGAAATTTCGTAATGGAGAAAATCCCGCGCCAAGCGAGTATTGGGGAAAATGGCTTGTGCTTCCGCAAGCAGATCCTCCACCTGCACGGGATTGCCGGGGGCGTAGCGGGCACTAAAGTGGGTGAGGAAGAGCAATTTCACTTGGGCAAAGGCCGCCACCTGAGCCGCCATCGTGGATGTAGAATGCAGCCGTGCAAAAGCCAGATCCGCCTCCTGATGGGAAAATGTCGCCTCGTGGATGAGGACATCCGCCTGTTGGGCTAATTCAACCGCGCTTTCACAAAAGACTGTATCGGTGCAATAAACCATACTGCGCCCCCGCTGCGGTGGATCACAGAAGTCGCGGCCATCAAAGGTGCGGCCATCTGCGAGGGCGATTGTTTTTCCCTGCTTGAGTTGACCATACAGTGGTCCAAAGGGAATTCCCAAGGCTTGGGCTTTTTCCACATGAAAGCGACCGGGGCGATCGCTCTCGGTGACGCGGTAGCCAAAGGCGGGAACACGATGATGCAGCAGCCGACAGGTCACGGTAAACTCGCCATCACTAAAGACTTCCCCCGGCTCCACCGTATGCACCTGCAACTTGTAGGGAAGCCGCATCACAGACCAGCGCAAACAACTGGCAATGTAGCGATCCAATGTCGGCGGGCCATAGACATCAATTTGACTCACGGTTCCCGCAAGGCCGCAACTGGCAAGCAAGCCCATCAGGCCAAAGATGTGATCGCCGTGCATGTGGGTAATGAAAATGCGGCGGATCTGACTGGTTCGCAGGTCACTGCGCAGCAATTGGTGCTGGGTGGCTTCACCGCAGTCAAAGAGCCAAATTTCCTTGCGCTGGGGCAGCCGCAGAGCCACACTGGAAACATTGCGTGTGCGGGTGGGCACCCCAGAACTGGTGCCTAGAAATGTAATTTCCACGCTTAGTCGTCTAGGAGTTGCAGGTCATCAAAACGAATTTCAAAGGTGCTGGTCTGACCATTTTCATGGGTGCGCACCACCTGCCGGCTCATCAGGTAGTAATTGCCGACGGGCACATAGGTATCCTCAAACTCCATTTGCCGCAGCACTTCGTTGGTTTGCGGATTGCGGAAGATAGCCACATAGTTGGTGGAAATGTAGCCTGCACCGGTATCAAGGGCTTCACGGTGGGTAATGGCAAAGGCAACTCGCCCCATGACACGGCTGACATAGACAATTTGATTGTCCCGCACCTTGTAGTTCGACCCCATGGCGTCACCGCTAACGAGGATTTCCACTGCCCCACTGGCGTCGGTTTCCCCAGCTTGGAAGGTGTTTTTGCCGTGGGCCTCTTCAAAACGGTTGCGCTTGCGATGGACAATCACATCCCGCAATTGGTTGTAGAGGGATTCGCGGACTTGTTCGTCTTCTATGCCACTCACTTCAACGGCGTAGTCGCGGCTAACTTTTACCTGCCCTTGGTAGGTGCGATCGCCCTCAATGAGCGTGACCTTGGCCGTAAAGCCGGGAAAATTCTCATCCCATGTGTAACGATTTTCGTAGGCAGCGCGAAAGAGCGCCTCAGCATCAAGAGCCTGTGTCGCTGGCATGGGGGCATCCTCAGTAACAGTCACATTGTTTTAAGATAACTCAATTTTCTGACCCCTTGACGACCACGTATATCTAGTGTTCACTAGGGTTAAATCATTGCGCACTACACTAGATGTATAACCCCTAGGGGGTCGTTCTCCTTTTTAACTGGACAGGAACACGATGGTGGCACAACTCGCGGTTTCCGTTTCTGAGGCAGGCTTGCCCCTAACCTATGGTATTGAGGGAGTGGTGCAGGTGTTTACCTGTCCGCAGCGACACTTTTTCACCACGGTCATGGCGCAGGCGTTGCGGGTTGCTGCCCAGGGCAGTGGTGTCCTGATTGTGCAATTCCTCAAGGGGGGGATTCAAACGGGAATCGCGCATCCGATTCAGTTGGGTCAGCATCTCACGTGGTGGCGACCGGCGCTGCAACGCTGTTTAGGCCAAGGAGATTCGATCACTGCCGAAGAAAAAGCCGCAGTGCGTGAGCTATGGCAGCATCTGCAAACCACGGTGCAAGGGGGACAGCATCGCTTGGTGGTCTTAGATGAGGTGAGTGTGGCCATTCAACTGGAGGTGCTAACTGAAGCAGAGGTACTGGATTTTCTCCAGAATCGCCCACGTACTCTCGATGTCATGCTGACAGGACCTGAAATGCCAGAATCGCTGCTGGCGATCGCTGACCAAATTACGCAGTTGCGGCGTTTAATTTAGGTTTTAGGTCTAATTTAGGGCAGCAGAAACGGTTTCTAACCACTCCAGTAGATACTCATTCACTAAGTCGGGTTGCTCCTGCTGCACAAAGTGACCACAGTAGTCCAAGTATTGAATTTTCAGTTCCTTAACGTAGGCTTCGGTGCCGTAGGTGAGTTCCATACCCAAGGTGGGGTCTTGGCGCCCCCAGAGCATCAAGGTTGGTACGTCTAGCATGCCCCACTCCCGACTCCACAGACTTTGCAACCCCGCACGGTAGTAGTTAAGCATTCCCGAGAGGGCACCGCGGTGGGCGGCGGCATCTTGATAAAGTGCCAAGTCTGCGGGTCGAATGGCCTGCTGGTTCACTGCGGCCCAGCGAAAAATTTGGGCGATCGCTCCATAGCCCCCCCACTCCAAGAGGATCTCTGGTAGCCACGGCAGTTGAAACAGCAGCATATAGCTACTGCGCAACCATTGCTCGAAACTCAACTGTTGAAACTTAGCAGGATGGGGACAGGCTACCACACTCAGGGTTTGAATCCGCTGCGGCACCGCATAGGCCACGCCCCAAGCCACCATCCCTCCCCAATCATGTCCCACCAAATGACAGCGAGGATAGCCAAGGCCGTCAATGACACCGACAATGTCGAGAATTAACTCGTCAAGAACATAGCTAGCGGTATCTTGGGGTTTATCGCTGAGATTATAGCCGCGCAAATCTAGGGCAACGACTTTATGCTTTTCCGCCAAGACAGGAATTTGGTGTCGCCAAGAGTACCAAAACTCGGGAAAGCCGTGGAGCAGCAGCACCAACTCCCCTTCTCCTTGGGTGACATAGTGGAGACGGATACCATTGGAGACAATAAACTTATGGATCCACGGGCCTTCAATCATATGCACCTTGGGGGCTGGCACTTTCCACTATAACCAAGGGAACTCTGCAGGATAGTGTTGCCCCTGCCTCGCAAATAAAACCCCCAGATGGAATGCGCCGTGGGGGTAATATGTGACCTAAGGAGTCAGAATGCTCCTAGTATAGGGGCAAAGCTTACAATTCTTACCAATTTTTAATAGGCAAGGGTTTCGAGAGCCTGACGCAGGTAAGCGGTAACGCAAGCATCCAGATCCGTAGGCTGCTCGACGACAACACTGGCCTGCTTTTCGCTCAGCCAACGCTGAAAACCTGAACTGTGGGCGATCGCCCGCTTCAGGGAGTTCCAAACCTCGGCGGAGGCTTGCGGATTGGGAACCGTAACGCTTTCCATAGATACTCTCCTAGTCGGTTTGGAGTGAGGGCAAGGATTCACCTATAGTTCTACGATAGCGTAGGAAACTCCCCCCGTCTGTATGCCATGTTACGATTTATTTCACAATTGGCTCACAAATCAGAAAAAGACACGGTGTTGCAAGCAGGGCATTTGTTGACGCACTTGCTCAAGGCGGCTAGGTTCAATGGCTGCAATGGCGAGGCCGGGGCGATCGCCGGCATCCGCCAAAATGGTTCCCCAAGGGTCCACAATCATGGCATGGCCATGGGTTTGCCGCCGCGCATAGTGAATTCCCGTCTGAGCCGGTGCAATCACGTAGCAGGTATTTTCAATGGCCCGTGCTTGGAGAAGGACTTGCCAATGATCTTTACCGGTAAAGGCTGTAAAGGCAGCCGGCACAAAAAGCACCGTTGCCCCTGCTTGGGAGAGCGCGCGGTAGAGTTCTGGAAAGCGAACATCGTAGCACACCGACAAGCCGATATTCCCCAAATCCTTACTGGGATAGACAGAGGGTAACTGCCGTCCCGCTAGCACTGTGCCCGATTCGTGGTAGATATTGCCATCGGGCAAATCGACATCAAATAAATGCACCTTTTGGTAACGGCTCAATTCTTCTCCGCTAGGACCAATGAGGACGGCTGTGTTATAGACTTTGCCTGCGGTTGCTGGTACTGGGTAGCCACCCCCCACCAAGGTAATCTGAAATCGCTGCGCCATGCGTTTCAAAAAAGCCTCAGTCCGCTCAGCGATTGTTGCCGCTTGGGCGACTTTCTCCCGGTCATCGCCAAGAAAGGAAAAATTTTCTGGCAACCCTACAAGTTCTGCACCCCGTCTCACCGCCAGTTCAATCAATTCCTCTGCCTGTGCCAGATTTGCCTCAAGATTCGGCTGGCTCGTCATTTGTACTGCGGCAGCGAGATAGGATTTCATGCCCATTGAAAAAAAGACAGCAATCCCTCATTCTATCGTCGCAATCTGCCTAGGGCAAGTCTAGCGAGAACGCAGGTTCCGGAAGATCGGATTGCGTTGGGTCGGGAGCTGATGCTCATGGGCAGTGCGGTATGCCCAAAAGACATAGCCGGCAATAAAGAGGTTCAACAGCACGACTAGCAGTAGCTTGGTACCACTAATGGGATGCAAGCGCGGCGTTTTTTGCCGTGTTTTTTGGGGTAGGAATTGAACGGCCATGGCTGCTCTCAGAACGCAACAGTTCCAGAGTCCACCATCATTAGTCGTTGTTCACTCTCAATTTGTCTTCTCTGGCCAATAATGGCGACGTTCCGGTTGCCCCTACTATAGATCGCTGCCCCATTCGCCACCCAGCATCTGAAATGTTTTTTAATGCCTAGTCACAAAACTACACTATCGCTCAGACGCCCCCAACATACCCCTAAAAAGCCATCCGCCCCCAAGGAAGGCCTTAGGAGCGGTCTGGTGGTTATCGTGGGCATCAACTGCTAGGAGAAGTGGCCTCCTAGGTGTGATTTCAAATCAACAGATGGAGAACAACTCTTCCCTAGAGCTGAGCTACTCCAAAACGACGACCCAAGCGTTTACTACTATCTGCCATGGGCATCACCTCCATCTCCCTGAACGGTAATTTGCAAAACAGCTGGCTTTAAGATAGCACACTCAAACGGTATTGTGGCAAGCGCTGGGCAAAATGAGCATGGCATCGCCAAAGGAATAGAAGCGGTACTGGCGATCGATGGCCTGTTGGTACAACTGAAGCAACCGTTCGCGACCAATAAAAGCACTGACGAGCATCATCAAGCTAGAGCGGGGCAGATGAAAGTTGGTAATGAAGCCCTCGACTATCTTGGGCTGATACCCCGGATAGATATAGAGATCACTCTTGCCACAAAAGGGCTGAAGGGTGCCGGATTGGGCTGCCGTTTCTAGGGAGCGAATAACGGTGGTGCCGACGGCAATAATCCGTCCTCCGGCAGCTTTGGCGGCCTGAATCCGCTCGACGGTAGCAGCCGGTACCTCAATCCATTCTTCGTGGAGATGGTGATGGCGAATATCGCTGGCCTCCACAGGACGAAAGGTGCCAATGCCCACGTGGAGCGTCAAAAAACAATGATCAATGCCGTGATAGGCCAACTTACTCAAGAGTTCGGGGGTAAAGTGCAAGCCAGCGGTTGGCGCAGCCACAGCACCGGGACGGCGAGCATAGACGGTTTGGTATTGTTCAGTATCTTCAATGGGGTTGTCAATGTAGGGAGGTAAGGGCACTTCCCCTAGGTGATCAAGATAGGACCACAGGCGATCGCCCGGCGGCAGGTCGAATTCAATCACCCGGCCTCGGGTCTCCTCATCAATGGCCTGTACCGTTGCTTGCAGTGTGCCGATTTGAATCACCGCCCCAAGGCGCAATTTTCGACCGGGCTTGACCAAGGCCAACCACTGGCGATCGCTCAATTCTTCGAGAAGAAACACCTCAACGGTACGGCCAGAGCCGCCCACTTTTTGACCCCTCAGCCGTGCCGGAATCACCCGTGTATCATTGAGTACTAGCAAATCCCCCGGTTGCAACAGTTGCGGTAGCTCATAGAAGTGGTGATCGGTAGCAGTCTCCTGTGCCACCACCATCAGGCGGGAATGATCGCGGGGAGAAACGGGCTGTTGGGCAATCCGTTCCGGAGGCAGGTGATAATCGTAGCCGTCGAGGGAAAAATCGTCAGAACTCGGCATTATTGGGGTGGGGTCAACGGTGAGGGGGATGGCTCTACCACAGAGCGATTCATAGAAGTCATCACAGCCAGAAAGCCAAGGGCAGCGGTGGCAACGCCCACAGCCACCAGCAGTAGCAGCCACGCTTGGGAACGAGACCTTTGGGCTGGCGGCGGTTTAGGTTGGGGTTGAGGGGGTTCCACAATCTGGGAAACCGTCAGGTCGAGATCCGCTGGATCGGGTGGGGGGACGTAGCCCATTGTAATGTCTGTCACCTCTGGCAACTCCCCTTGACAAACAATATCGCTGTAGTCCAAGTCAATGACACCCGCTGCATTCTTCACCCGACAGTGAATGAGCACCACCGTCACATTGTCATGGCCATTGAGGCGATTGGCAAGATCAATGAGTTGTTCAGCCGCAGCAGTGAGGGCAAGCTGACCTTGGAGCACAGGCAGGAGGTACTGTGGCCAGTAGGTTTCGACACGATTAAAATCACTGAGGCCGTCGGAACACAGCAAAAGAATTCCCTCTTCATCCAGCAAAAAGCGTTCTACTGTGGGGTGCAGATGCTGGGAGGGTGCCATACCCAACGCTTGCACCAAGGAACCACCGTAGGGCAGCTCAAGGGCTTGATGGTAGGTACTCATCCCCAAGCGCACATCACGGCTGGCCACATCGTCATCGAGGGTGAGCTGGTAGCAGCCCCAGCGGTTGATCCAGTAGGCGCGGCTATCACCAATGTGGGCAAGGTAAAGATGGGCGTGTTCCATCAGGGCACCGACAACTGTGGTTCCCATGCGCTGGCGTTCGTGGCGCTGCTCCGTATCATTGCGTTGATTGATTGCATCATTGGTGCGGCGAATAGCGGTTTGAATCGCCTGTTCAACTGTAGCAGGGGACATCTCCAGCAGCTTGAGGGGGGTTAGCGTCTCCTCCAGAATGTCAATGGCCAAACCCGAAGCGACATCGCCCCCTTCATGCCCCCCGACGCCATCACACACGAGGGCGAGCACCTGTGATTGGCTCGTGAGATCGCGCTCTGGAAAGCATTTGTCCTCATTGCGAGTCCGACTAGGCCCTTGGTCGGAGCGGCTGGCAATATCGTAGTGGTACTCATAACCAAGGTGATCGAGGGCCTGTTGAAAGAGGGTCTCTAGGGTGTCACGAATAAATTCAGGGGTGGTTTCCTGAGGATCCTGCATGTGTTGACACAGAATCGTGAAGGCCTGCTGAAAGTTTTCCCCTTGGTCGCTAAAACTGAAATGGGTTTGCCAGAATTTGCCAAGGTCAGTCAAGGTGGGATTATGGCCTGCTTGCAGTTGCAGCAGCCGCACAAGGGATCCCTCGGCTCGCAAAAGCTGGGGATTGAGCAGTGTGAGAGCCACATTTTCTGCCACCAAGGCTGGCCAAAGGGAGATGATTTGCCATAACCAGTTGAGGCGGCGTACTAAATTGGCTTTCTCCCAGATGGTGGTGAGGGGAGCGGCATGGGTGAGACCGGGGGCAACTTTGGCATCGGCAATGTCAATGCAACTGACGGGGGCATGCTCAAGGAGCAACAGTTCTCCTTCAGGGAGGGAAAGGGCGCCAAATAATTCCGGGACATGGGGACGCTTGGGAAAGAGGCGCAGATAGGGACGGTAGAGCTGGGAGGTGTTGTCCACACTGGGCGCTGGCTCCCCCGGCAATAGGTCTAAGAGCAAGTGTTTGCCTTGCACTAGATAGCGATCGCCCACTAGCTCACCCACCCTGTAGGGATCCAAACCAGAACCGATCGCCCACAGATAGCGCTTCAGGAGTGGCACCTGACAGTGGCAACACTCAACTTGGTGAATAGAATTTGCAGTGCCACACTCCGGGCAAATGAGATTAGGCGCAGGTGGATTCATCGCTTCAATCCTGAGATGGCTGCCGCAGTCACAATCACCCGCAGCAGGTACGCACAACGTCTCTGATCCAGTAATTCGCTAGTCCATAGCAGCAGCGAATAGAATACATTCAATTCCCTATCCTAGCTTTTCTCCTGTAACAGCGGAATATCCCAGTGACAGCCCTTTGGCGATGGATCGAACACACTCAAAACTGTGAAAGCCCCTACAGAAGAGACTCACATCCCCTATCCCATATTTTAGACAAGGGCTTATTCAACCCTGTCAACATCCCTGATGTTGCCACGAACTATCAAGATAGAATTAGAATAACTAATTCGGGGTAAAAAGGATCACAATTAGTGATACAAACTTTTGTAAGTCTTATTTTTATTTGCCAGAACGATTAAAAACGATAGACGCAACTTTAGACATCATTTTAACAGTATATCTTGGCGAAAGAGGGGCACTATGGAGCAATTGAATTCAGGCTTAAATTTGCAAGCCTTGGTACAGGCTCAGTTAGTGACGATCGCTCCAAGGGGTTCCTTCAATGAGATTCTCCAAGGATTACAAAGCAACCAAGGATTGGGTTTAGTCGTCGAAGAGCAGGGACAGTTTCGGGGCTTGATCACCCAACGGGAAGTGATCCGTGCCCTTGGTAAGGGTTACTCGCCACAGGCGATCACGGCTGCCCAGATCATGCTGCCATCGGATTATTGCCTGCGCCTCAGTGATCTCGATGATCCCCTAGCTGTGTTAGGGCGTTTTCGCTACTTGGGCGTGGATGCCCTTGCCGTGGTCAATGAATCGGGACGGGTGGAAGGACTGCTGACTCGCCAAGCCTTTCGGGAGAGCCTGCGCCCTGTGGATCTCCTGCGAATTAAACGGGTGGCGGAGGTGATGGTACCCGATGTGGCTACCATTGCGGCGGAAGCTTCGCTACAGGAGGCCGCTGTCCTGATGACCGAACGGGGGGTCACCAGTTTAGTGGTTCCTGAGGCATCCGCCTCGGGTGTGCTGCCGCGCGGCATTATTACGGAAAAGGATATTTTTGAGGCACTGCAGGGCCAAGGGGGAGTGCTCACAGGAACCGTTGGCAGTATTATGTCCCAACCCGTGCTGACCGTGAAGCCCGATCAAAGTTTGTGGCAGGTGAATCATTTCCTCAAGGAGCACCAAGTGCGGCGGGTGGTGGTCGTGGATGAGACAGGTCAACTGGTGGGGATTGTGACCCAAAGTAATCTTTTGGCGGCCATTGACATTACGGAAGCTCAAGGGGTGATTCAGGTGCTAACCCAAGAGCTCAATAAGGCCACGGCGGAACTGCGCTGGCAACTGTCACGGCAACAGGCGATTACGGTGGCGATTACGGAGAGCGAACAGCGCTATAACACTCTGATTAGTCATTTGCCCGTTGCGATCTATCGGCGCGATCGCGATCGCCTGTGGCGGTTTAGCTATGTTAGCGATCAGATTTATCACCTCACGGGTTACTTTCCCCAAGATTTACCGGATCTGCGCCAGATTATCCCAGCGCCGGATTTGGCCTTGGCAGAACGGGATATTGAACAGGCGATTCGGCAGCAGCGTGCCTACAGTACCACCTATCGCATTCAACACCGCGATGGTTGTTTCCGCTGGTTGAGCGATCGCGGCCAGCTTGACCCCCACAGTCACATGCTCCATGGCGTTCTTTTGGATGTCTCGGAGCAACAGCGCACAGAAGAGCGGCTAAAAACTGCCCTAGAGCGGGAAATGATTGTCAGCACGATCATTCAGGATATTCGCCAGTCGATTCGCTTAGAGGAGATTTTGCAGCGGGCGGTAACCAGTATTCAACAACTGCTTTTGAGCGATCGCGTGCTGATTTACCGCTTTTTAGCCGATGGCAGTGGCGTTGTGGAAGTGGAAGCCACCACGTTGCCCCAGTACTCCATTTTGGGTCAAGTGATTCACGATCCCTGTTTTAGTAAAGAGACAGCGCAGCGGTTTCTGGAAGGACGCACTGTGACCATTAGCGATGTCAATCAAGCGCAATTACAGGATTGCTATCGTGAGCTCCTAAGTAGCTTGCAAGTTCAGGCCAATCTAGTAGTGCCCCTGCTGCAAGGGCATGACCTGTGGGGACTCCTAATTGCCCACCAGTGTCGTGGCCCTCGCCTCTGGCAGCGGGAGGAGTTGTTCCTACTGCAACGGATTGCTGAACCCCTAACAGTGGCACTGCAGCAGGCGGAGATGTATGCCGCATTGGAAGCTGCCAATGCCAATCTGCAGCAGATGGTGTATATCGACAGTCTGACGGATATTGGCAATCGGCGCTGTTTTGATGAACTGTTTGCGAAGGAGTGGCGGCGCTGTCAGCGGGAGCAACAACCGTTAAGTTTAGTGATGCTGGATATTGATTGCTTCAAAGCCTACAACGATCACTACGGCCATTTGCAGGGCGATCAAATTCTCAAGCGGGTAGCGGAAATTTTAGAAAGCCATCTGCAGCGGGCAGGGGATTTGGCCACGCGCTTTGGTGGGGAAGAGTTTGCCTTGCTGCTGCCCAGTACCGACCAAGGGGGAGCTATCCATATTGTTGAGAAAATTCAGGCAGCGCTGGCGGAGGCTAATATCACCCATGCTAAAAGTACCGTTGGGCCAAGGCTAACGGCCAGCTTTGGGATTGCAACGACGCTGCCCACTCCAGAGCATGAGACAGCCATGTTGTTGCATCTGGCGGATCAGTGTCTCTACGAGGCGAAGACCCTTGGGCGCGATCGCTGGGTGGCCAAGGAGCTATAGCGCAGTTAAGGGCAGGTAAATTCGCAGCCACGCTCCCCCATAGTCAGGATGATTGGCAGCCTGCATGTAGCCGCCATGGCGTTCAACAATTTGGCGGGCAATGGCCAATCCCAAACCGCTACCGCTACCGACGGGGGGCATCCGCCCTTCAGAATCGGTGGGAATGACAAAGCGATGCCGCCGGGCTTGGGCCCGATAAAACCGCTCAAACACATAGGGCAAGTCCTTGGGGGGAAAGCCACTGCCGCTATCAATGACTTCGAGACACAGATAGCCCCCCTCGCGATCGCTCAGCAGCCGCGTCAGCACTTGACCACCCACAGGGCCGTATTTAATGGCGTTGTCGTAAAGATTGACCAGGAGCCGAAACAGTTGCGATTCATTGCCGCAGTAGGAAAATTGCTCTGGGCCTGTGTACTCGTGGTGAATGTTTTTAGCCGCAGCGAGGGGGGCGAGGGATTGCCACGCAGTATCAATGAGTTGGACAAGGTCAACGGGATGCCGCTCAAGGCTATCGGCGGGAGTGTGACTCAGGCGGTTTAACTCTAGGAGTTCTTGAACAAGGAGGCTGAGGCGAATAATTTCCTCAAGGAGGCGATCGACCCAATCCCGTAAGGACTCCGGTACCCGTTGTTGTAGGGTTTCAGTCACCAAGCGCAGGGAGGTCAAGGGGGTTTTCAGTTCATGGGCGACATCCGCTGCCCAGCGATCGCGCTCATCCCGCAGCCGCACCACCTCTTCGCAGTCCTCAATAAATACACCCACATGCCCCTCGCCAAGGCAGAGTCCCCGTGCCCGCAGGGGTTTGCGCTTGGTTTGCCCCGTCGGTGTGAGGTAGGCATAGAGCCATTCTTGCTCCCGCATCGTTTCCTCTTGGCGCACCTCTTCGATGAGACAGTCCAATTCATAGGAGCGCACCAATTCCAAAAAAAGGCGGCCTTCGGCATGCCCTAAACCAAGGAGCAATCGCGCTGCCTCGTTACAGCAGACCACGCAATTGGTCTCATCCACCTCCAAATAGGCAATGGGGGCATATTCAAGGAGCGTTTGACAGCGCAACATTTTCTGACGGCAGCGTTCCTGTTCCTGAAGCTGGTGGCTGAGTAGGGTTCGCAAGCGTTGCCACGGTGAGGATTTGAAGGGGCGAGCCGCGTACTGCTCAAGGAGCGTCTCCAAAGCGTGTCGCACTTGCTGCCACTGCCAGAACCAGACCATTAGCCCCAACAGCAGGCCAACCCCAAAAAAGATCAACTCCATGCCTAAGTGCCAGAATCGCCTCTATTCTAGGATTATTCCGAGTTGGTTTGCCCTGTGATGTCATCACCCCTTTTGCGTGTGGAAGCACTTACCGTTGACTTTCGCCAAACCGATCAAACCCTACGGGCAGTGGATGGCATTTCCTTTCGCTTGGAGCGGGGTCAGACCCTTGGCATTGTTGGCGAGTCGGGATCGGGAAAGTCAGTCACCTGCTTGGCTCTGTTGCAGTTGCTGTTGCCGCCGGGACAGATCAGCCACGGCGAAGCGTGGTTTCAGCCAGAGCCAGAGGGGGAGGCCATTGACTTGCTGCGCTGCACCCCCCGCCAAATGCAACAGATTCGGGGTCGCCAAATCAGTATGGTCTTCCAAGAGCCGATGAGTTCTCTCAATCCGGTCTATTCCATTGGCTTTCAACTGGCAGAGGCCATTGATCCACAGCAACGACTGCCCCAAGGGCAATGTCAACAGCGGGCGATCGCTCTCCTTGAACAGGTGCATCTTCTCAAACCGGCAGACCCCCTTGAGGAGAAAAAGCGGTTTCTCCGTCGCTATCCGCACCAACTTTCCGGGGGACAAATTCAGCGGGTCATGATTGCCATAGCCATGGCCGCTTCGCCAGCGCTTTTAATTGCCGATGAACCCACCACTGCCCTCGATGTCACTGTCCAGGCGGCGATCCTACGGCTGTTGCGGGAGTTGCAGCAGCAGTACCCTCTCTCATTGATTTTTGTCAGCCATGATTTGAATCTGATTGCGGAATTGGCGGATCAGGTCGTTGTCATGTACCAAGGGCAAATTGTTGAATCGGGGACAGTTCAGCAGGTCTTTCGTCACCCCCAACATCCCTATACCAAGGGGCTACTGGCCTGTCGTCCTCGCTTGGATCAGCGTCTGGCGATTCTGCCAACAGTGGCGGATTTTCTAGCGGCCACTCCCCCGCGATTAGAAGTGATTTCCGCAGCGCAGCAGCAGGAACGCTTGGCGCATTTGGCGAGCCAACCCCCCTTGGTGCGGGTTGAACATCTCTGGGTCAAGTATCCCGTGGCGGGCAAGCAGCGCTTTGTCACTGCCGTCAGGGATGTCTCGTTTACGATTCGCGCCGGGGAGACCCTTGGCTTAGTGGGGGAATCGGGCTGTGGCAAAACAACACTGGGACGGACCCTCTTGCGCCTCCTAGAACCCGCACAGGGAAAAATTATCTTTGGCGATCGCGACATCAGCCATTTATCGCCTCGCCAATTGCATCCCCTGCGGCAACGGATGCAACTCATTTTCCAAGACCCCTATAGTTCCCTAGATCCCCGCATGACCATTGGCGAGTTGGTGGCAGAACCCCTGCGGATTCACCGCCGTCATCAGTCGCAACGGCAACACCAAGAGCGGGTGGCCTATCTCCTTGAACGGGTGGGCATTGACCCCCAAGCCCAGAATCGCTATCCCCATGAATTTTCCGGGGGGCAGCGGCAGCGAATTTGTATTGCCCGTGCCTTGGCCTTGAATCCTGAGTTTGTCGTTTGTGATGAGTCAGTGTCGGCCTTGGATGTGTCGGTGCAGGCGCAAGTACTGAATTTGCTCAAAGAACTCCAGCGGGAGTTTCAACTGACCTACCTCTTTATTTCCCACGATCTCAGTGTGGTGAAATTCATGAGCGATCGCCTCATGGTTATGTACAATGGCGAAATTGTGGAAATGGGTGACGCGGAAACCGTTTACCAACAGCCACAGCACGACTATACTCGCACGCTAATTGCCGCGGTTCCCCGTGGTCTTTCCCTTGAGGCAGCCTAGATGTCCCCCGCCCTTGATCTTGAGAATACCCTTGCCACCCTGCGCCCGCTTCTTTGGCAAGCCCTTGAGCAACTGCGCCAGTTTTACCGTCAGGTGCAGGATCTAGCGGTGCAGGACAAAGGCGGTGATCCTGTCACCCTTGCCGATGAAACGGTTGATTGCTTTTTGCGCCACGCCCTCCAAGCTCATTTTCCGCCGACGCAGTTTGGTTATTTAACCGAAGAGACCTACACCCTAGGGCAGCCCTTGCCCCAGCCCTACCAGTGGATCATTGACCCCCTCGATGGCACCTACGACTTTTTGCAGCAAACGGGGGAGTATGCGATTCACGTTGCCCTTGTCCATGAACATCGCCCTTGTTTAGCCGCTGTCGTCTGGCCAGAGCAGGAGGTGATCTACACTGCCATTGCCGGCGCCGGTACCTATCGAGAGACGCGCCAAGGTGCGACGCGACTGCGGGTACAACCCCCTAGGGCGGGGCAGTCGTTGCGGGTGGTGATGAGTCGGAGCCACGGCGGAGAGCGCCTACAGGCCTTTTTAAGAACCCTAGGATGCGTACAGCTAATTCCCATGGGGAGTATGGGCTGTAAAACGGCGAGTATTTGCCAAGGGGATGCAGATCTGTACGTCAATCTCACAGGGCGCAGTGCCCCGAAGGACTGGGATTTAGCGGCACCGGATTTGATCATGCAGGAGGCGGGGGGAGCCTTTACCTATGCCAATGGTGAGTTGCCCCGCTACAATCGCGCCGATGTGCAGCATTGGCCGCCCTTGGTGGTGTGTCATCCAGCTTTGAGTCGCACGGTGGGCGATCGCCTGCAAGCCTTTTTACAGGAAAATCAAGGCTATTCTGGAAAATAGGCAAGTTCAGTCGCACAGAGGATAGGCCATGGTTTTTAATTGGTTTCGACGCAAGTTTGGTGGCAGTGGTGAGGAGCCATCGCCCCCTGCAGAAACCCCAACGGCAGCGCCATCCGCAGAATCCCCGCAATCTACAACTGAATCCACTGCTTCCCCCGGCATCCTCAACTGGGCAAAAACGGCACTCCAGTCGATTCAAGCGCGACAGCAATCGGAGAGTGCCGCGACGATTGAAACCATTGAAACCGCTGAAGAAACTCAAGAAACACCGCCTGCCGATGATGCCCCCGTTCCCGTTTCTATCGAGTCTGAAAAGCCCCCTGTTGCTGAACCTGCCCCTGTCCAGCCCGTTGTGGAAGCTGAGCCCGTAGACTCCTCCCTTGTCCTTGATGAAGGCTTTTTGTGGTCGGCGGAGGTGCTTGCCGCCCAAGGCCGGCGCCCAGAGGAGGTGGATATTGAGGAAATTACTTGGTTGCAACGTCTGCGCCAAGGTCTGGGCAAAACCCGTCGTGGCCTAGTGCATCAACTGCGGGCGATCGTCGGCCAAGGCCCCTTAAGTCGGGATGCCGTCGAAGAAATTGAGATGCTGCTGTTGCAGTCGGATGTGGGGGTCAAGGCCACGGATCAGATTATTGCGGCGCTGCAAACAAAAATTCGCCAAGAAACACTCCCTGCCGATCAGGCGATCGCCTACCTGAAGGAAATTCTGCGGGACATTCTCGATCGCCCCTTTGAAGCCGGCTACCGCCGCGACTTTGCTCCGAAAAAAGGCACGCTGAATATCTGGTTGATTGCCGGTGTCAACGGCGTTGGCAAAACCACCACCATTGGTAAACTGGCCCACATTGCCACCCAGTCAGGCTATCGCTGTCTGATTGCAGCGGCAGATACCTTTCGGGCAGCCGCCACGGAGCAGGTGAAAATTTGGGGACAGCGCTCCGATGTCGAGGTGATTGCCAACCCCGGCAAAAATACCGATCCTGCTGCTGTGGTCTTTGATGCCATTGGCGCTGCCCAAGCCCGAGGCACAGAATTGCTGCTAGTGGATACCGCTGGCCGCTTGCAAAACAAGGCCAACCTGATGGAGGAACTCAAGAAAATCCGTCGCATCATTGATAAAAAAGCGGGTGATGCTCAAATTGAATCGCTACTGGTTCTCGATGCCACCCTCGGCCAAAATGGCTTGCGCCAAGCACAGGTGTTTGCAGAAGCGGCGCAACTCACTGGGGTGATTTTAACCAAGCTGGACGGGACAGCCAAAGGGGGAGTGGCCTTGGCGGTAGTGCAGGAATTGGGACTACCGATTCGCTTCATTGGTGCGGGCGAGGGCATTAAGGATCTGCGCCCCTTTTCCAGTTTTGAATTTGTCGAGGCCTTGCTCTCCAGTGAGGTGGAGGTGGCAGCATGAAGCTGGCCGATCGCCTGCGGTATTTCCAAGGCAATGTCTTTGACGCCATGGATCGGGCGAAGGCGGCGGTGGCGGCCACTGGGCAGCCGATTGTGGATCTCTCCCTCGGCTCTGCGGATTTGCCCGTCGCCGATCACATTCTTGCGGCTATTGAAGCGTCGGTGCGCGATGCAAGTACCTATGGCTATCAACTCTTTGCCAGTACGGCGGCCTTTCGACAGGCAGTGGCCACTTGGTTTGAACGCCGCTTTGGCCTCAGGGTGGATCCCGAGCGGGAAGTGCTGACGCTGATTGGTTCACAGGAGGGGACAGCGCACTTGCCCCTTGCGGTGATGAATCCCCAAGAGTATGCGCTAGTGCTTGATCCGGGGTATCCCTCCCATGCGGGGGGGGTGTATCTTGCAGGGGGACAACTGTATCCCTTGCGCTTGCGGGCAGCAAATCACTTTTTGCCGGATTTAGCGGCCATTCCGCTGCCAGTGCGAGAGCAGGCAAAACTACTGATTCTCAGCTATCCCCACAATCCCACCACGGCGGTTGCGCCCTTGGACTTTTTCAAGGCAGCCGTTGAGTTTTGCGATCGCCACGGGATTTTACTGGTGCATGATTTTCCCTACATTGATCTCGTCTTTGATGCGGAGCGGGCACCCTCGATCTTTGAAGTGGATCGCGATCGCCAAGTGGGCATTGAATTCTATAGCCTGTCTAAGTCCTACAACATGGGTGGGTTTCGCATTGGCTTTGCCATTGGCCGTGCCGACATCATTGCTGCCCTGCGCCAAATTAAATCGGTGATTGATTTCAACCAATACGCTGGCATCCTGCGGGGTGCCATTGCCGCCCTCACGGGAGATCAAACCTGTGTCCAGCAAACGCGGCAGATCTTTCGCCAGCGCCGTGATACCTTTGTCCAAGCCCTCGGCGATCATGGCTGGCCGGTGCCCCTCCCGCCAGCGACGATGTATGTGTGGGCGCAACTGCCGGAACCTTGGCACGGGGATTCCCTTGGCTTTTGTCAAGCTCTTGTCAAGGCAACTGGGATTGCCGCAGCTCCCGGATCGGGTTTTGGGGAAGGGGGAGAGGGTTATGTGCGCTTTGCCCTCGTGCGCGATCGCCCCTGTTTAGAAGTGGCGGCTGCCCAAATTGCCGAATTTAGCCAAACGGTCGTTCAGGTGTCGGGCGCTAATCGCCCATGATCCATGCCAAGAGTAGGATCAGGCCGCCCCAAAGGACAATTGCAGGAATATGAATGGAGCGCAACACCTCTAGGGGAGTTAAAACTAGCACCTCCGTAAAGAGATGGGTGACCGTACAAAGAAGAATGAGCAAAATGATAAAGAACATGGCAACTCGCTCTAGACATTGCCATAGATAGGAATCACGGCACCACTGATGGCAGCCGCTCCCTCAGAAATGAGATAGGCAATCAGGTCACCGATCGCCCGAGGACTCACCCAATTGACCGCTTGCGCTTCACCCATCGCTGCCCGATTGGCAGGAGTATCGATAATGCTGGGGAGAATCACATTGGCAGTGATATTTTTGCCTTTGGTTTCAGCGGCGATCGCCCGCGTGAAGGCCATGACTGCGGCTTTAGCAGCACAATAGGCAGCCAGTTCAGCCGCTGGTTCAACTGCACCCCGTGAGCCAATGGTGACAATGCGCCCATATTGCTGGGCCTGCATACGTTTGAGGGCGTGCTTACAAACCAAGAAGGTGGTCTCGACATTGAGGCGAAAACTCTGCTGCCAATCGCTGAGGGCAAATTGTGCCGTTGCCCCCCTACTAAAGCCCCCCACGAGGTGAACCACGGCATCCAATTGCGGCATGCGCTCCACGAGAGCGGCCACCTCACTTTCATTGTTCAAGTCGGCGGGTACAAACCGCACATTGGCCAATTCAGCCGCAGCCAGTTGTTTCTCTAGGGCTTCACGAGCCGCTGCATCAATATAGGGAATTGTCAGCGTATAGCCTTGACTGAGAAGAACTGGCACTACCCCTTGACCGAGTCCGCCTGTGCCCCCTGTCACTAAAACCGCGCGATGGGCAAATCCCCTCATGGTTCGTTCCTCGGTGTCAGTTGTCGTGCTCTATAGAAGGTTTGCAAACTGTGGCGATCGCCAACGAATCGCCAGTGCCAAGGCTCATAGCTCACCCCCTGCGGGTTATGACGGGGAAAGGACAGTTCAAAACTAAAACGCGCTGCATTTTTTTCCAGCCAGCGAAAGGCGGGGGTGTCCTCAAAAGCCTCACTGAGATGGGTGTCTGGCCGGGCGCCATCGCCAATGTCAATGGCATAGCCCGTATGGTGTTCGCTATAGCCGGGGGGCGCACTCACCAATGCCCGCTCACTTGCCCGTTGTGCCCGCTGCTCCTTGACCTCAAAAAAGAGATAATCCTGATCCTGCTTGGAGCGAAAACCCGATAGGGGCACCAATACCACTCCTTCCTGCTGCGCTGCTGCCACCATGGCACGAAACCGCTCTGCTGCGGCTCGCCGTAACTTAATTTGGCCATCGGCACTCACTGGTTCAAGCTCTGATAGGGGAGCCTCTTCATAGGGCAGATGTCCCAGCAGATTTTCCGTTGGCGTTACCGTTGGCTCCGTTTCCGTAGCCGTTGGTGATTCCGTGGCACGATTGAGGAACCACACAGCTCCCACGCCCATTAGCCCCACAAGGACAAGGGTGCTGGCGATCGCCCACCCCCCTCGCCGAGGTTCTACTTTGCCCTGAGTGATTGGTTGTAGCCGCTCCGCAACAGGAATATCTTGATCCATGACGCAGTCCCGTGCCTTTTTATGAGAATAGACGATTTTTCCTAGGGCTGGGCATAGAGTTGCCAGTAGTTCCAGTAGTTCTCCAAGACACTCTTGACATAGCCATAGGTCTCAGGAAAGGGAATCGATTCCACAAAGCGATCGCTATCGGTCATATCAAAACGCTGCAACCACTGATTGACATTTCCCGGCCCGGCATTGTAACTGGCCAAGGCTAAGAGCGTGTTTTGATTGTACTGATTGTGGGTGTAGTCAACGTACCATGTGCCCAAGCGGATATTGTCCTCTGGATCCACAAGGGAATAGCTCTCTAGGTTCAACTTTTCGGCAATCCAAGCAGCCGTCTCTGGCATCAACTGCATCAACCCCGTTGCCCCCACCACTGAGCGGATCTCCTTTTCAAAGCGAGATTCTTGGCGAATCAAGGCCATCACCAATAGAGGATTTAAGTTGCGTGCCAAAGACCACTTTTCCACTAATTCCCAGTAGGGCAGGGGGTAAAGGGCATACCAGAAGCGGACATCGCGGCGAATAGGCGCAAAGAACGTTGCCACCTCGGGTTCACTGGCGGCCCGCGTAAACAAGTTTTGCAGCATAAAGATGCCATCGAGGTATTCTCCGACGCCAAGGCGAATCAGGCCATCAGTGAGTTGTTCTGCCGCTGTCGGTGTCACCCGATTGTGGAATTCCCACTGCCAGCGCTGCCAAGCCTCTTGAGACTGCCGCAGCAGGTACAGTTCACGTAGGGTGGCACTCCCTGTGGCCAAGGGGAGGAGGGGCTTGCGATCGCTCGCTACCGAGGGTCGCTGTTGTCGCAGCGTTGTAAAGGTGCCCACGGGTTTCTTGAGCAGACTGGCGGCTCGCCAAGCATAGTAGGTGTGGGGATAGCGCTCGATGACCAGTTGCCAAGTTTGGCGTTGCCCTTGGGGTTGTCCTGCTTCCCCTTGCCATTTTCCTTGCCAAAAGGCGGCTCGCGGTGCCAGCTCACTCTCAGGGTTCAATTTGAGAATTTCGCTAACCCACTGTTGTGCCTGAGACCACTGCCGTTTTTGGGCAGCCCCTTGGGCCAGTTGCCAGCGCAGTTCCGCTGCGGCGCTGCTTTGGGGATAGGTCTTGAAGAGTTGTTGTTGGCTCTGTTGTGCCCCCTTGGTATTGCCTAGTTCCTGATAAGCTTGGTACTGTGCCAGAAGGGCATCGGCAGCGATCGCGGGTGCTTGATTTTGCCTCGCTAACTGAAGACACTTGGCCAGCAAAGGGAGACGCTCCGCCGGCATTTTGGCTAAACGGGCAAGGCGCAGTTGGGCAAGGGCTGCTTCGGAACTTTGGGGAAAGCGGTTGATCAGGGCTTGATAGGCGGCGATCGCCCCAGAGGTGTCCTCACTCAATTGACGTCCCCGGCCCACCCGATAGAGATTCAAGGGGGTTGGTGGTGCCTTGGCATAGGCTGCTGCTGCCCGAGCATACTGCATTTTCTCCCAATAGCCAAAGGCGATCGCTTCCCAATCGGCGGGCGTCAGTTGATCGGCGTAGCGCTGCCGCAAAATTTCAAGGTAGGTGCCGTATTCCTTAAGAAAGAGGCCGTGGCGTGCCACCAACTTCAGGTAGGGCACTTGATCGGGATTTTTCTCTAACTGTTGCGCCACATAGTTGACGACGGCAGGATGCTGTGGAAAGCGGGCGATCGCTGGTTGCGGTTGATTGAGGCTCAGGAGTGCCACTGCCGCTTCAGGTTCGTTGCCATAGTCCCGCAGCAACTGTTCCCACGTTTCCTTGGCACTGCGGTTGTCCCCCTGTTGGCGATAGGCCTCCGCCCGCAGTAGGAGAATGGGTGCGGCCATGGGACGGTAAGTCTGCTCAAGATCTTGGAGCCACTGAAGTGCAGCTTGGGGTTGCTGTTGACTCAGGCTTTCTACGGCCAAAAGATAGCGGGCGCGATCGCGCTTGAGGGGATCCGCAGACTCTGCCCATTGCTTTAACTCTTGCGGACTTTGGGGCGGCGCTTCAACAGTCAGCGTGTAAAGGGGCGAAGGCGATCGCCAGTGGTACCAACTGAACAGCCCACCGCCAACAATCAGTGCCGCCAACAACAGCGACACCAGCCAAGGCCGTATGCCTCGCCGATGCTTTCGTTTTGGGAGTGATTTAACCATAATTGGGAATTCCAGCCAGCAATCCCGCTCTCCAATCTCCACAGTAAACTAGGGAGTACAACCCCGTTCTTATTTAAGTAAGTATGTGACAGTCTCGGATTCAGCGGTGGCAACTGGGTGCTACCGAGGGGCGATCGCACTTCAGGAAATCGCATTAACGACCTCACCCCCACATCGCCCTCCGCTATGGCAATCTATGAAAAGATGAACCAATAATTGTGAACACCAATGCCCCCTATGCCACGAATGGTCTGGATTGTGATTAGCTGCAATTGCCTGATTGCGCTGATTGCATTATGGTCGGCGTGGCAGTTGGTCAAGCTGCGCCAGATTCTGCGGGGGGTGTCCCGTGCGCTCCTAGATGCGGAGCGGAGTACCCACGGGGTTTTAGGCGGTGCCCCTGAGGTGATTATCATTGGCCAGCGGGGGGTGGCCGGCTTGCGATCGCAATTGCCTAAATGGCGGCGACAACAGCGCAATCTCCGTCTGTTTTTAACCTTGATAAGCTGGATAGGGCGATATGGTGTCCGCCTGCAAAGGAGAAAGCGATGAGTCAGCAACAGGGTGGCGGTGGTGCTTTTTGGGGGGGGCTGCTCCTAGGGAGCGCGATCGGGACAGTCGTGGGGCTGCTGATGGCTCCCCGCTCTGGCAAGGAAACCCGACAACTCCTGCGCAAATCCGCTGATGCCCTGCCCGAACTGCTCGAAGACATTACTGCGAGTTTTGAGCAACATCGCGATCGCCTCTCAGAAACCACCCAAGAACGCTGGCAAGCCACCTTAGAACGGCTCAAGGAAGCGATCGCCGTCGGTATCGAAGTCACCCAGCAGCAGCGGCAAACCTTTCGGCGCGAAGCCAATGGCATGGCCTTGAGTGACCCTGATGAAGAGGATGCTGTCAATCAATAGCCTGCGGTGGGTCATGAGCCAAGAAATTATGAGCCAAGATAATGAGGAGTTATCCCTTTATCAAACAATCTCGACCGAGGGAGAACCCACCGAGATTTTCCAAACAAAACGTAATACAATCTTGCCATCACGTTTTTTGGTAACAGCACTGTTACAACCAACAGGATTCAAAGAAGGGGTACACCATCGTGGGAGTATTTAGTCGCCTATCACGAGACATCGGCATTGACTTGGGCACAGCCAACACCCTAGTTTACGTGTCTGGGCGGGGTGTGGTTTTAGAGGAACCCTCCGTTGTTGCTATTGACCAAAATACCAAACAACCCCTTGCCGTTGGTGTTGAAGCAAAGCGAATGCTGGGGCGGACACCGGGCAATGTGGTGGCCGTGCGTCCCCTGCGGGATGGTGTGATTGCTGATTTTGAACGTGCCGAACTGATGCTCAAGCACTTTATGCGCCAAGTGCACGGCGGTAAGAATTTGTTTGCCCCCCGTGTGGTGATTGGGATTCCTAGTGGCGTGACCGGTGTCGAACGCCGTGCCATTGAGGATGCTGCGCGGGGTGCTGGGGCACGGGAAGTGTATTTGATTGATGAACCCGTCGCCGCCGCCTTTGGTGCGGGTTTACCCGTGGAAGAACCGACGGGCAACATGATTGTGGACATTGGCGGTGGCACGACCGAAGTGGCGGTTCTCAGTTTGCAGGGCACCGTTTTGAGTGAATCCGTCCGCGTTGCTGGCGATGAAATTTCCGAGGCGATCGTCCAGTATTTGAAAAAAGTACACAACCTGATCATTGGTGAACGCACGGCTGAGGAGATCAAGATTCGCATTGGCTCTGCCTACCCCAACGACAGCTATGACTCCGAATCCATGGAAGTGCGGGGGCTGCACCAACTCTCTGGCCTACCACGCACAGTCGTGGTCAAAGCAGAAGAGATTCGCGAAAGCATGGCTGAACCCCTCTCGGCGATTATTGAAGCCATTAAACGCACCCTTGAGCGGACGCCTCCGGAACTGGCCGCAGACATTGTCGATCGCGGGATTATGCTGGCTGGCGGCGGTGCCCTGCTACGGGGTCTCGATACCCTGATTAGCCATGAAACGGGCATTGTTGTTCACGTGGCAGCGGATCCCCTGCGGTGTGTGGTCATGGGTACCGGTCGGGTACTGGAAAACTTCAAAGACCTCGCCCGTGTCTTTTCCACACAACCAGCAGTGATTGGTTAAGGATGAGCAGCTATGGCTTTTCTGCTGCGCTGGTGGGGACGATATGCCGGCGGCCTAGTCCTTGTTGCTTTGGTACTCACAAGTGCTTGGATTTTGCGCGAGACCAATGGGGCAGCGATTCGCGAGCTGTACCGCCTTCTTAGTTTGCCCTTTCAAGGCGCAGTGGAGGATCAGCAAGCTCTGATTCAAGCCCGCACATGGCAACTGGAGCAGCAACTGGCCGCCGTCCAAGCGGAAAACCGGCGGTTGCGGCAAATGCTGAATGCACCGATGCTGCCTAATTTGAATGGCCGCATTGTTCCGGTGATTGGTCGCAGTTCCGATCAGTGGTGGCGATCGCTCCTCTTGGGGGAAGGCAGTCGTCAGGGTCTCACCATTGGTTCAGTCGTGGTGGGCAACGGGGGCCTTGTGGGGCGCATTACCAGCATTACTCCCAATACCAGTCGGGTAATGTTGCTCACGGATCCCGCCAGTCGAGTGGGGGTTGTGGTGGGTCGGACGCGGCAGATGGGGATTCTGCGGGGACAACTCAACCAGCAGGTGATTGTCGAGTTTTTAGAGAAAGACCCGAAGGTGCAGCCCAGGGATGTCCTCTATACCTCAGCCCTGAGTAGTCTCTATCCGGCAGGCATTCCCATTGGTGAGGTGCAATCGGTGGAACTGAGCGATCCCACCCGCCCCCATGCCACTGTTATTCTGGGCGCACCGATTGATCGCCTTGAGTGGGTCACCGTCATTCCCTATGCTGAACCGACAGACACGTTTACACCGAACTAGCCTCAACGGGCTGATTACCATTGGCTCTGTGGGACTTTGTGCCCTGCTGAGCTTTATTCACTTACCCAACCTGCATCTATTGGTGCCAGACTGGTTTTTAATCTGGGTGGTGGTGTGGAGTGTCAAGCGATCGTGGGGGCAAGGGATACTGGCGGGTATTGCCCTCGGTTGGATTCAAGATGGCTTGGTCAGTGCTCATCCTAGCCACGCAGTCAGCTTAGCTTTGGTGGGGGGGTTGACCGCCCTGATGCAAAAGCAGCGCTTTGTTTCTGAGGATTTTATTTCGGTTGCCCTGATTACTTTTGCAATGGCCATCCTGCAACAAACGGTCATCGCAATCCAAATGAGCCTTGGCAGTGGCTTTCCCCTCGAGGAGATTTGGCAGCACCATCGGCAAGTCGCGCTTAGTTCAGCCATTATGAGTAGTCTTTGGGCACCCTTGCTCTATGCCCCCTTGAATCGCTGGTGGACGTGGTTGCGACAGCAGGAGTAGATTGCCAAAAAATGCAGGAGCCTCTGTGCCCCTGCACTGGAATCGTTAATTTTAACTCTTCGTCAATCGTCTAGCACTATGGGCGCAGTTTCCCGAGCATGCTCATAATGCCATCTTGTTTCTTGAGCATTTGGTTGAGCTTGCGCAAATCAAGGTTGATGGTTTCAGCAGGATAGTTTTTCAAAAACGACATCATGCTCAACCCTTCCGGAGAAGCAGCGGCAGTGAGCATGGCACCACGGAGAGCCACTTCACCGGCTTTATCGCGGCGAATCGTGACCTGAGAAAATTGTTTGAGTAAATCTTTGCCAATGGGGCTACCCAAAATTTTATCGGTTTGCACAACATTGAAGGGCAGCCGCATACCCAAGAATTCAAGGAGCTTGGCTTGGTCTTCTTTGGGAACGAACCGCATCAATGCTCGCAATTCTCCCGTGGCTTCTTGGGTGGACACAAATTCCTCTAGCTCCGACATTGGGAAGGAGCGCTGAAAAGGACCATAGGTGAGGGAGACAAAGTTAGCTGCTTTGGCAGGGGTGGTGAAAAGGGCACCCACGGGTAGTGCCAGAGCCAGTAACCAAGGCGAAAGACGCTTCAGCATAGGGGATCGACTCCAAAATCACTTCAGTACAAACGTCGGATTGCACCGCTAGCAGTATAGCAGCGAAAATAGAGCTTGCTGGCTCTCCTTAACTTATCCCTAACGTTTAGTAGGCTTAGACGTAAATTGATGAGCGTTTGGCAGCAGGGTGCCACCATTGAGCTAACAATTGACTCCTTGAGCCACACGGGGGAGGGGGTAGGACGCTGGCAGGATCGGGTGGTCTTTGTGGCGGATACAGTTCCGGGCGATCGCCTGCGGGTGCGACTGACCCATGTCAAGCGGCAATATGCCCACGGCAAGGTCTTGGAGGTGGTGCAGCCCTCAGAACAGCGGGTGCGGCCAAGCTGTATTGTCGCTGATAAGTGTGGCGGCTGTCAGTGGCAGTGTGTGGCCTATGGGGCGCAATTGGCGGCCAAAGAACAACTGGTGAAGGACGCGATCGCCCGCATTGCTCATCTAGAGCCGCAAACCTTTCTGCCCATTATGGCTGCCCCTAACCCCTTTGGCTACCGCAATAAAGTAACCTATCCCCTCGGTCGCCGCCATGGTACCGTGGTTGCGGGCTATTACCAAAAAGGCTCCCATCACCTAGTGAACCTGAATCAATGTCCCGTGCAAGATCCGCGCCTCAATCCGCTCTTGGCTGCCCTGAAGCAAGCGTTACAACCTTGGCCGATATACAACGAGCAGACCCATGAACCGGGGTTGCGCCACTTGGGCTTGCGCATTGGTCAGCGTACCGGGGAGCAGCTCATTACCCTCGTGCTTGCGGGGGCATTACCCGCTGGCTTGCAGGCAGAGACAGAAGGTTGGTTACAGCAGTTTCAAGGGGTGGTGGGGGTCTGTGTCAACTTCAATCATCAAGTGGGCAATCGCATCTTTGGTGACGAGACGCAGGTATTGGCGGGGCGATCGTACCTTTGGGAAGAGATGGCAGGGGTGAGGTTTCAGATTGCCTCGACCACCTTTTTTCAAGTCAACACGGCGCAAGCGGAGCAACTGGTTAGCACCCTGCGAGAGTGGATTGCCCCAACGGGTCACGAACGACTGCTGGATCTCTACTGTGGAGTCGGGACACTGAGCCTACCCCTTGCCGGCGCTGTCGCTGAAGTGATTGGTGTGGAAGTGCATCCTGCCTCGGTACAACAGGCGATCGCCAACGCCCAGCACAATGGTATTCACAATGCTCACTTTCTCTGCGCCAGAGCAGAAGAGTGGCTACCCCAGTCCGATCAGGCCGTGGATGTGCTAATTCTTGATCCACCGCGCAAAGGGTGCGATCGCCCCCTTCTTGAGGCGATTCTCCGCCACCGTCCGCCGCGCATTCTCTATGTCAGTTGTCACCCTGCCACCTTGGCACGGGATTTGGCTCACCTCTGCGCTACCGGTGCCTATCAACTAACCAAAATTCAGCCCCTCGATATGTTTCCGCAAACAGCCCATGTAGAAACGGTTGCTTTACTGACTACTTCCTAGGGCAGGATTTTCCCCAGTGGGTTGGATGGGCTCTACGCGAAATATTTTGGCAAACATCTTGCTAACGTAGGCTTGGCCATAGACTACGCTGGTCTTAGGTGTTGGCGAAATGCTTGTCTCTGGTGGCGCGGCGGCTGGACTTTCCTGATGGCTAGAGGGAGAGGCTGTAGACTCCTGCTGCTCTGGCGGGGCATTCTCTGCAGTATCGGCAGTTGTTGATGGCTCTTGCCAAGGATCCTCAGAGGAAACGGCACTCTCTTGGGGGGGACTCGTTTCTGCGGGGGGCTGCCAACGGCGACTACTATCACCAAGAAGCGAACCAGCAGCCACCACAGCACCAGCTGGAATCGTTGTTTGCATCACGGTGGTACTGGCGCCAATACAGGCATGGGGTTCAACGGTCACTGCCCCAATCAGCAGCACGCCCGCGCCAATGTTGACCCCTTCGCCAATTTCAATGGTGCCGCCGTGGGCATGAATGACGCTGCCCATACCAATACAGACACCTGCGGCAATGCGAATTGAAGCCCCTGCTTCTGCCCAAAGCAACACCCCGGGTGCCAAAACGGCTTGGGGATCCACCACCACATCACCAACAATGCGAACCGCAGGTGAAGGGGGCAGGGCTAAAGGCGGCAGGGGCATTGGGGCACCTCACAGGGAGGGCTACTTAGCAGCCTGTTGGAGCAGGATTTCGGCCACCCGCTGCTTACCGGCAGGATTAATGCCAATCAGCCGCACGTACTCGCCACTGTATTCTTGGAGGCAAGCCTGAATCGCAGCAAGGGCTTCATTGAGATTTTTGGCCTCAATGCGGGGGCCACTTTGCCAAGAGTTGGTGCGGTAGCGACGGGCATCCACGTGTTCTAGGCCGAGGGTATAGCCCTGTTGTAGCAGTTGCCGTACTTGTTCGACGACCTCTTGACTGAGGTTGTGGCTGCTAGTGCTCCCTTGACTAGAGGCGGTTGGGCGCGGTGCGAACCCTTGACCACGGGTGCTACTGCCATTGCTGGCGGCTTTACTATTGGGGCGGTGAATAATCGTTTCCAGTACCCGCTGTTTGGCTTGGGGATTGACACCTACGAGGCGGACATAGTCCCGCTGGTGCTCGGCAAGGAAGGCACTGAGGTCATTGAGCTGCTGCGCTGAGGTAATTTTGATGCCGCTTTGCCAAGAACTGGTACGGAAGCGACGCTGGTCGGCATACTCGGTGGTGACTTGGCAGCCTTGGCGCAACAGGTCTTGAATTTGGTTCAGGAGATCGGCACTGAGAACGGTTTCATTGCTGGCCGAACTGACGGAGACAGGGCTAGTAGCCGCTGGGGTTGCTGCTTTTGTGGCGATCGCCACCGCGCTATCGGGCCGCTGAATAATTTGCTCAAGGACGCGCCGCTTTTGCTTTTGATCAATACCAATCAAGCGCACATATTCCCCTGCATGTTCTTGGAGGCAGGCTTCAAGGGCGGCGAGCACTTCCCGTTCCTGCTTTGCTTGAATCGGAGCACAACTGGTCCAAGAGCTGGTGCGATAGCGGCGGGCATCGGCGTGCTCTGTGCCAATTTGATAGCCCTGCTGGAGCAACTGCCGCACCTGAGCCACAACGGAAGCATCGAGGGAACCCACTGGGGCTGCACTCACGGTTGCACTGGGACGATAGGGACTGGTACTGGTCACAGGAGCTTGACCGGGGCGTTGAATGATCTCTTCAAAAACGCGGCGCTTGGCTTTGGGATCGACGCCGATCAGGCGCACATACTCGCCCTCGTGTTCCTTGAGGAGTTGGGCGATCGCCGCCATCACTTGAGACTCCTGCCGTCCCGTCAACGTCGGGCAACTCTGCCAAGAGCTAGTGCGATACCGCCGCGCATCGGCATATTCCAAGCTGATTTGGTATCCCTGCTGCAACAATTGGCGGACATGAGTCCCATAATCTGCGGTCATGGTGTTCTTTTCCCCGGTGAGCGTTTCAACGTGTAGGATGAGTGGGTCTTCTTGACGCTGGAGTTCATTCCGAATCGGGGCAATACAGGCAATATTCTCAGCACACTGGTACCCCGATAGCAGTGCTTCATTGATGCCAACCACGTGCTGGGCAAAGTGAATATCCGACTCTTCCACATTCGGCAGGCGATCGGCTTGCTGCTGCGTCGTGATCACCATTCCTGAAGGCACATATTTTCCCGGTGGAATCTCCACATCCTGAATGAGGACATGCATCATCACCACACAGCCTGCGCCAATCCGAGCATTAAAGACCGTCGAACGAAAGCCAATGAAACAGCCATCGCCAATGTAGGCAGGGCCGTGGATCAAGGCCATGTGGGTAATTGAGGCATTATCACCAATCCAGACAGAATACTCTTGGCCATCATCGCCAATCACCCGTCCCTGCTGGAGGCCGTGGATGACAACGCCATCTTGAATGTTGGTGCGGGAGCCAATGTGGAAGGGCGTTCCTTCATCGGCACGAATGGACGTGCCGGGTGCGATGTGAACATAATCTTTGATGCGGACATCGCCGATGAGGTTACTAAAGGAGTGGACGTAAGCCGTGGGGGCAATCTCTGGCTCCGCTAAATCCCTAGACCACGGCGTCGGAGGTGCCGCATAGCTTTGAACCGCCATAGGGAGAAGTCTCCAATGCTAATACTGGGTACGTTTGCTGTAGAGCAAATAATTATCCCGACTTACGGTGTCAATAATGGCGACAACGGCTGCGTCAATGGGTTTGTCGGTGCCATTGATAATACAGCGGGCGGCACTGCCTCGGCTTACCAATACCCACTCATCCTGTCCTGCACCAACCGTATCCGCAGCCACTTCGTAGTCGGGTAAAAATTCGCCGTCCTCACCCAAATATTGCAAGACGAGAAACTTGACTCCCGTTAAGGTGTCTTCTTTTTGAGTACTGGTAACGGTGCCGCACACTCGCGCGATTTTCACTATGGGCGACCCATCGGGCGGATACCGCTAACGCTTTCGCGGAATTGTTCCACCGCTTCGGTGTAGCGAATGGGTAGGACGTATTCGAGGTTTTCGTGGGGACGTGCAATGATGTGGGTGGAGAGCACTTGACCCCCATTCACACGCTTCACGTTTTCGACCCCCGCCGCCACCGAAGCCTGCACTTCAGACACATCACCACGGACAATCACGGTCACCCGACCACTGCCGATTTTCTCGTAGCCCACGAGGGTAACGCGAGCGGCTTTCACCATTGCGTCTGCGGCTTCCACCACTGCGGGGAAACCAAGGGTTTCAATCATACCGACGGCAATTGCCATTGTAATAACTCCTAAACGTCAAACAAGTAAAGAACTAAAAGAACCAGAGGATCGATAAGCGATGCAACTGAAAACTCCACCAAACTGCCCAACCCTTTAGTTTCGGAATTGCTCCACTGCCTCGGTATAGCGAATGGGCAATACGTACTCAAGGTTTTCGTGGGGACGAGCAATGATGTGCGTAGACAGAACCTCGCCGCCATTGACACGTTTGGCAGAATCAACCCCAGCAGCCACTGAGGCTTGTACTTCGGAGACATCACCCCGCACAATCACAGTGACCCGACCACTCCCAATTTTTTCGTAGCCCACAAGGGTGACCCGAGCGGCTTTTACCATTGCGTCTGCTGCTTCGACGACGGCGGGGAATCCGCGCGTTTCAATCATTCCCACAGCAATTGGCATGAGTAAGCTCTCCTAATTAGAATAAGGGTAAGCAGTACAAAAGCTAGAGTTGCAATCAGAGCGATCGCTACAGAAAATAATGACGGGATAGCCGATTGTTATCGTGACGTTAATCACCGTCTTTTTATCTCTAAAACAAGCATAGGGTGAGGGGTTTCTTTTGACAATATAATGATTGATAATCTTTTCTAGTTTCTCATATTATCAAATCTAATTCTAAGCCCTTGACACCCCTTTCAACCCAAGACACGTCAATACGAATTGGTTAATCCATAGAATTTTATCTAAAACCAGTTATCTTCTCATAGACCGATTACTCGATTAAGAGGGATCCGCCTGCGTTTGGGCAGACTGCATAGAGTATTTCAATGCTGCTCCGTATTTTGCTAGACTAAAATCTATTGTTTCATCAAACAGCAATTAACTTTTCTCGATCAATATTCTGTAAAACACTGATCGAACCGATGCGCTGAAACTCTTTGCTGCTTCTATCGGCTAAGTGCAGTACCCAAGGCAGTCGAGAAGAGCAAAATCCGCTAGCAGGATGCAATTGAGTCAAATGATAGGTCTGTAAAGCCAGTAGCTCTAAAGGGGTCTTGCCATGGGTGTGCACAACGCGCAACGGTCTAGCACTGCCTCCATATTTTTTCTTGCTTGCCTCCTCGCTACTTTGTAAAATAAACGATTTCGTTTCCTCGAAAAAGACAACAGTACCCACTGCAGCATCCTGATAGGTTACTTTGCTATCAGTTGAACGAATCTCACGTCCCATTCTGCCTGAGCCGCTTTTACGGACACTGAGAATATCGACAGCAATATCTTTTTTATTTAGTTCTTCGATTGTTTGCTCAAATTCCCCTTTTTGAATAAGGCCGTCGCGCATAATTAATATCTTTTTAGGGTAGCGGTTAAATTTAACTTGAAACTTAAAAACTAAACTAGACACAACTTGCCAAATTACTTGGCCAGAGATAGTTTCTCCCCGTTGCACATCTGGTAACTCCCAACCCAAGCTTTGACCATTGGCCAAGACTGCAAAAGCAGAAGTACCATAGTACAGTCTTCCATTTGTACCTGTGTCAAAACCGATAACCAAGTCAGCAGCTTCAGAATGATCTAATGGTTTTAGGTAGACAGGCTGCCACTTGGCTTTACACAGCAGCCCTAGGCAAACATTGAGAGATTTATAATTATTTACATTAACTGGCACCATAAACTGAGTTGCTATACCTGCTTTTAATGCTTGATTTCGCAATTTTTGTTTTTCTTCATTGGGCGACCAAGGCATCACTACTAAGACAGTTTTAATTCCTTTATTAGCCCATTGCTGCCAGAATGTTTGTTGATCCAGATCATCTTTCGGATATTCGCTTTTTGTAAAATAGGAGTCTATTTGTATCTGCGTGTCACTACTTTTTGCTATTTGCAGTAAGCATTCGCGTACTTTTTCTGGGTATTGAGGTTTATCATCAAAAAGATTAAGGCAACCAAATTTCGTTTCGCCAATTTTTGCACAGCCAAAGAAGCTAATTTTAGCTGTTTTGTCAATTTCTTTATTATCGCAAGCTAATAGTTTTGCGCGAGGCATGACAAACCCGTTAACTTTGATCAGCTCTGGTTGACGACTAAGATTATAGATGTGTTTGAAAATGAGTTCGGCTGTTTTTTGGGATTCCGACAAACGCAGGTTAATGTTTTTCCTAATGCAGTCAAACACACCTTGAATTTCACTTTTTTCTCTGCCTTGTTCAGCAATTTGTGCCAACATTTCCATTGTGAGAACTGGTGATAGTCTTTGAGATAGATGATATACTGTCTTAGGTTTATAGTCACTAGTTTTTTCAACAGTTACAACGCGTGACTCATTGATATCTTGCTCAGATGCACCGTTTTGACGGTGGTAAGCCGCTAAACTGATTCCGAGTTCTTTTATTTCTACATCATTTGGATTTTCATTCGAAAAATTTTTAAGAATCCAAACTTGTTGATTTCCGTTTTTATCTTTGTAGGTATTCCTGACGTACTTGATCTGAATATCGGGATATTCATTGAGCCACCATTCAAGTGTAAATGGAGTATAAAAGCGATGATGAATATCAATTTCCAAGTATAATTTTCCATCTGGCTCAATTCTAACGTTGATTGCTCCACCTCTATGTACTTCCCAGCCATGGCCGCTTTTTTCCAGCCCTTTTTGGTCAAAAATCCACCAAATCAATCCGACTTCGTAATCTTTTTCAAATCTGGTTTTCTTAAATTTTTCTTTTAATTTGCACTCTAGGATTTTGCGTTCAAAGGATTCCAGTGCTTGCCTTTCGTGATCTTTTTGACAACTCAGCTCTCTACATCCTATTTCTTGTAACTGCCAATCCTGAGTTTGCCTCCTACTAGTATCAATACGCTCCCTTGTAATAATGAGGCTCCCTAGTCGAACAGCAGTTACGCCTAGTTTGTAGCAAACGCTGGAAAGGGCTTTTTGCTCGCTCCCTTGTTCTGGCACTTGAGTAAATTGGCATTGGTATTCATAAAATTTGAAATCCTGTTGAGTCAGATTTTTCACAAAAAAACGATTGAGTATAACTTCAACTTCTGGAAATTGGGCGAACATGATTTACAGGGAATGTAAATGTGGATGATTATAGCAAGTCTTGTTACAAATTTAAGCAGCCGAGATACAATTGTCATGAACATCGGTGTGGAGGATCTGGGGTGCTGCGGCTACCAATTCAACCGATTTGGCAAAGGGTTTCCCAGTGGCCCGTGTGGGAACCAACACGGCTGGCGATCGCCAGTTCAATTCTGCTGCACGCTGTGATTCTTTCCCTTGTGCGTGTGCCCGAACCCATACCGCCAGAGTTGGCCAGTGATCAACTGGTGCCCTTGGTCAGCCTTTCTCCCGAACTAGAAGCGGATTTACCCTCTATTGAACCGCTCTTGCCCACGGAACTGCCGCCCCTTGCCACGACCACACCACCGCCTCTACCGTTTACAGGCATTGAGCCACCCCCCCTTTCCTTTGCCCCCTTGGCACCCCTGCCCCCCTTGCCGCCGCTGACGGAACTGCCGCCCCTACCCAATCCAGTACCGCTGCAACCTTTGCCGCCGCTATGGCAATTGCCCCCGCCCGCCCGCCCCTTACCTGTTATCCCGACAACCCCGAATGAGGATGTGGCCATTGCGCCGGAACTCGTCTCACCGACACCTACGCCTGAACCCACCCCTGAAGAACCCTTAGCAACCACAGAGGGGGAAGCAGCGGCAGCGTTATCGCGGTGGTTTAATCAAACGCGGTTGACCCTCAATACGACGAATCTACAAGTGAATTTAGCCCAGCGGATCACGGACTTTTATCCCCAAGAGGCCTGTGGCGATCGCCTGCAGGGGGAAACAACCGTTGCGGTGGTGGTCACTCCCCAAGGGCAATTGCTGCCTGCCAATGCCGCCCCAGAAACTGGCTTGCTCACTCGCAATCCCCAAATTATTCGCAGCAGTGGCTCGGCACTCTTGGATCAAGCGGCTCTAGAACGGGTACGTCAGCAATCCTTTGAGGCCACAGGGCAGTACCAAGCCCTAGCGCTCACCTTTGCTTTTGAGTATCGGCCCGAAGTATGCCGAGGTCAGCAACCTGCTGCCACCCCAAGACCACAGCCTGCCACGCCAGCACCGGCAACACCACTACCAACACCAAAACCAGAGGCTAGACCATCCCCTGCGAGTGAAGCCTCACCAGCACCCACACCCACTGAAGAAGCGCCACCGCCCGTATCCCCAGAACCTAGCGAGACAAACTCGTCGTCTGAAGCGCCGGCTGCGAGTCCGCCAGCAACATCTCCCGAATAAAGCGGGCGATCGCCCGTTGCAGGAGGCCATTGACAATACGCTGACCCATTTGCTGCACCTCTGGCCGCACAATGATCCGCAAGATTGCCGGAATCACCTTGCCCCAGTCAAAGCCGGGGGTATCCTGCAAAATGCTGAAAATGCGGCGCAAATGCTCTAGGGCATTGGCTTCACTGACGATGCTGGAACTTGGCGTTGCCGGTACGGGACGGGTGACGAGGGGTAAAAGTTGCACAAGGTTCCATTGCCCCATTGTTGTCCGTGCCCAAGTATCAAGGCTCTTGACAATTTCATCCGCTAGGCGATCGCGATACTCCGCTCCCCGCTCCGAAAAGAGAAAATCTAAAGCCTGCTCCAGCACCACATTAAAGTCATAGTCACGGCTCTCGCGGGCATTGCGCAGCAGATTTTCTAGGCGCGTCCAGCGAAATTGACCATCCTTGAGGAGCAGGTTCGTGAGACTCGTGCGCAGCTCTGGGGCAGGATCCGTGAGCAGTCGTTTGGCAATGTAAGGATAGGCGGCACTGAGTACCTTAAAGTTGGGGTCAACGCCCATGGCAATCCCTTCCATGGTCAGGAGCGATCGCACAATCAAGGCATAATAGGCGGGCACCTGAAAAGGATACTCATACATCACCTCTGACAGGCGATCGAAAATGCGTTGGATATTTAGTTCCGAGACACTTGCCCCCAAGGCATCCTCAAAGACCAAGGCCAGCGCCGGAATAATTGGTTCCAGATCTGTATCGGGGGTTAGGAACCCTAAATGAACATAGTCGTAGGCAAGGCTTTCGTACTCACGGTTAACAATGTGGACAATGGCATTCAGCAAGCCATAGCGTTGCTCTGGGGCAATCTCACTCATCATGCCAAAGTCGAGATAGGCCAATTTGCCGCTGGGCATGGCCAGCAGATTTCCCGGATGGGGATCAGCATGGAAAAACCCATGTTCGAGCAACTGCCGCAGGGAGCACTGCACCCCCACATACACCATGTAGCGCGGATCAATCCCCAAGGCCTGAATTTGCTGCGGTTGGTTGAGTTTCACCCCCGTCACCCACTCCATGGTGAGCACCCGCCGCCGCGTATAATTCCAGTAAATCTTGGGAATATAGACATCGGTTAAGTGGCCATAGAGACGGGCAAAGCGTTCGGCATTCCGTCCCTCTTGGGTATAATCCATTTCCTCAAAGAGGCGACCAGCAAATTCATCGAGAATGGCCACTAAATCACTGCGAATCTCCTTGATCAGGCGTTTTGCCCAATAGGCCACCCCCCGCAGAATATAAATGTCTAGGGTAATACTTTCCGCCAAGCCGGGGCGCTGCACTTTAATGGCCACCTCTTCGCCACTGTGGAGTTTGCCGCGATACACCTGTCCCAAGGAGGCAGCCGCAATGGGATGATCACTCAGTTCAGCAAAAAGCTCACTGGGGGGGGCGCCCAATTCCTCCTCAATAAACTGAAAGGCCACTTCATTGGGAAAGGGGGGCAACTGATCTTGGAGTTTGGTCAATTCCTCCAGATAGACGGCGGGCAGCAGATCCGGGCGGGTGGAGAGGGCTTGTCCCACTTTGATATAGGCAGGGCCAAGGCGGGTGAGGGTTTCCCGCAGGGCGATCGCTCGCTGGTGTTGATTTTGTTTACTTTGGCCTGTGACCCTGTCCCACCAACGGTTAAAGAGCAACCAAAACACTGGCCAGAGAATCCGCAACCAGCGACTCAAGACGAGTAAAGGCCGCTGCCGATAGTAGGCATCAATGGCCACGGGATCGTAGGGTTGAAAGGTCTCCGGATCATTGGGAAGGGTTTCAGCCGCGATCGCAATCTCTTGGGGCGCGGAATCACTGGGGACAATTGCCGTATTCATGGGCAGTCGCGCAAACTCTTAAAGTATTTTAACAATCAGTTCATCCTCAAGGAGGGCGGAAAATGCGCCTAGTCATTTTGGGGGCAACGGGGCAGGTGGGCTGGCAATTGGTGCAGCAGGCACCCCCCGGCGTTGAAGTCATTCCCATTGCTCGCCAAGGCACTGCCGTAACGCTGGACTTGGAAGATTTAGAGGCCATTCCCAACCTGGTAAAAACCCTTTGCCCCGATGTGGTCATCAATGCGGCGGCCTACACTGCTGTAGATCAGGCGGAACAGGAACCGGAACGGGCACAGCGGATGAATGGCACTGCCGTGGGTCTTTTGGCAGAAACGATGGCCGCCTTGGGTGGGCTGTTGATTCACTACTCGACGGATTATGTGTTTGCTGGTACTCAATCGCGACCCTATCGCGAAACCGATGCCCCTGCCCCCCTCAATGCCTATGGCTATAGTAAGTGGCTAGGAGAGCAGGCGATCGCCACCCATCACCCCGCCCATCTAATCTTGCGCACCAGTTGGGTGTATGACCTGCGGGGCAAGAACTTTTTGCGCACCATGGTTCGCCTTGCCCAAACCCGTCCTCTCGTTCGGGTCGTTGCCGATCAAATCGGCACGCCCACGGCTGCCCCCTTCATTGCCCAAGTCACCTATCAACTGTTGGAACGCTGGCAGGCGGATCCCTCCCTGAGCGGTCTCTATCACCTGACGCCCCGCGGCAGTACCAGTTGGTATGGCTTTGCGGTAAAAATTTTTGATCACCTGCGTGCCAAAGGCTATGGAACTGCCACCCTAGAGGCGATTCCCAGCAGTGAGTATCCGACACCGGCCAAGCGACCCGCCTTTTCTACCCTGAACTGCGAGAAGTTGGAGGCGGTTTTGGGGACTTCCCTCCCCTCATGGGAAGCGGTTCTTCAGCCCCTTTTAGACCAACTAGATCCGCAATCCGTGCTTTAGGGGGGTGTCGCAACGGTTGTTTTCATTTGGCTGAACCAGTCAATGAGTTGCTCCAGTTGTTTCTCCACCGGTTGCGTCCCTAGACCCCGCACGGTAATTTTGCCCTGACTGTAGACAAACCGACTTTGGAGATGCGTGGGCAGTTGCTCTAGGAGCAGTTTCCATGCGGGTTCAGCCATCGGAGTTTCCAAGATCACATGTTGCTTGCCTTCCGGACGAATGCGGCTAATGCCACACTGGCGCGCCAGTTGTTTGAGTTCCACAACCCGCAGCAGTTGCTGAACTGATTTGGGCAATGCCCCATAGCGATCGCTCCACTCTGCTGCCAATTGCCTCAAGTCTTCTTTTGTCGTTGCAGCGGACACCGCGCGGTAGGCGGCCATCTTTTGCTCCAAATCGGGCATATAGTCAGCGGGAATAAAGGCAGTGACATTGAGATCCACTTGGGTATCGTCAACGGCGGGAATCTCTTGGCCACGAATTTCAGCGATCGCCTCCTCGAGCAGTTCCACGTACAAATCAAAGCCAACACTGTCCAGTTGACCGTGCTGCTCCGCCCCTAGGAGATTGCCGACACCGCGAATTTCCATGTCTCGCATTGCCAGTTGGTAGCCCGATCCCAGTTGGGTAAACTCCTGAATAGCCCGCAGCCGTTGGCGTGCCGCCTCAGTCAGCACCTCTTGACGGGGATAAAACAACCACGCATGGGCTTGAATGCCCGCTCGGCCAACCCGACCCCGCAGTTGATAAAGCTGTGCCAAGCCAAACCGCTGCGCATCCTCCACCAAAATCGTATTCACACGGGGAATATCTAAGCCGGACTCAATGATGGTCGTACACACCAGAATATTGGCTTCACCATTGCTAAAGGCAAGCATCGTGGATTCCAGTTCTCCTTCTGCCATCTGGCCGTGAGCAATGAGAATACGGGCACTGGGCACCATCCCTTGCAGCTTTGCCGCCACCTCCTCAATTCCCGCAACCCGCGGCACAACATAGAAAACTTGACCCCCCCGATCCAATTCTTGGCGAATCGCACTGCGCACCGTTTCTGGGTCATAGGGAGCAAGGTGGGTTTGAATCGGGCGCCGCGAGGGGGGTGGTGTGGTGATTAGACTCATTTCTCGAACCCCCGACAGAGCCATATAGAGGGTGCGGGGAATTGGCGTTGCACTGAGGGTGAGCACATCCACTTGGATTTTGAGGGCTTTGATTTTCTCCTTTTGGTTGACGCCAAAGCGTTGTTCCTCATCCACCACCAGTAGCCCTAAGTCCCGAAATTTAACGCTCTTGCTCAGGAGTTGGTGCGTCCCAACGACAACATCCATTTCGCCCGTTTTCAGCTTTTGCAGGATCTCTTGCCGCTCACTCTCGGTGCGGAAACGGTTGAGCAGCCCCACTTGAATCGGATAGGGGGCAAAGCGTTCCTTGAGGGTGTGGTAATGCTGCTGCGTCAGAATCGTTGTGGGTGCGAGAACCACCACCTGTTTGCCTGCCATCACGGCTTTGAAAATAGCGCGAATGGCCACTTCGGTTTTCCCAAAGCCCACATCACCGCAGACCAGCCGATCCATGGGGCGATCGCTCTCCATATCGGCCTTGACCTCTTGGATGGCCTTGAGTTGATCCGGGGTGGGCCGATAGGGAAACGAGTCCTCCATTTCCTGCTGCCACGGTGTATCTGGAGGGAAGGCAAAGCCCCGTTGTTGGGCGCGTTGGGCATAGAGTTGCAGCAGATCCACCGCCACTTTCTTAATGGCCTTGCGCACCCGTGCTTTGGTACGTTCCCAAGTGTTGCCCGTTAACTTATTCAGTTGGGGAACGCCATCGCTTTGCTTACGGTAGCGGGAGAGGCTGTTGAGTTGATCGGCGGCAACGCGGAGAATGCCATCGGCATATTGCAGGGCGAGATACTCGCGGGTTTCGTTGTTAATCGTTAGCGTTTCTAGGCGCAGGAACTGACCAATGCCGTGTTGGCGATGGACGACGTAGTCCCCCGGCTGGAGCTTGTTGAGATCCACCTGTTTGGCAGCAGCGCGGCGGCGTTTGCGCACATAGCCAAGGTTGACCAAGTTGTGCTGACCAAAGAACTCGCGATCGCTCACCAGCACCGTGCGGAACGTAGGCAAAATAAAGCCACTAATTTCCGCTAGACCACTGGCCTTCAAGGCAATGGGCAGTCGCTGCTGTTGCAGCTTATCAATGGCCGGAAAGTCCTTGGGATTGGGCACAAACTGGGCGGGGCAATCATGCTCCTGCAACAGGGCTACAGAGCGACTCGGCTGCGCAGAGACTAACCACACGGTGTACCCCTTGTCCCGTTCCTCCCGCAGGGTTGCCGCCAAGCGACCAAATTGGTGGGGAATGGCTGGAATCGCCCGTGCTGATAAATTGAGACCGAGTCCCTCACTGGCCAGTTCGTAGAGGTGCACCCGTTGAAACCGCTCGAGGGCTTGGACACTGGCTGACCACGGACGATGGATGGGGGGGGGTGGCGTTTCAAGGCTTTGCCAGTAGGCTTGACTGTGCTCATACCAGCGATCGCCATGGGCAGCACAGAGGGGCGGCTCATCCACGGCAATGAGGGTTTGGGCAGGCAAATAATCCAAGAGCGAAGCCGGTTGCGGAAAAGCCACCCCCAGATAGCGCCGCAATCCCTCTTGATCCTCTGAAATGAGATGGGCGTGATCCGCTGCCCGCAGGGCTTGGGCAATCAGGGGAGTAAAACTAATGGGCGTCAGGGTTACCTGCGCAAGGGCATCAAGGCGATCGCCCTCGGTGTGTAGGGAGCGTTGACTGGCCGGATCAAACTCGCGAATGGACTCAATCTCATCGCCAAACCACTGCAAGCGCACCGGTAGCTCCGCCGAGACGGGGAAAATATCCACAATGTCGCCGCGCCGACTCCACTGGCCTTCCGTTTCCACGAGAGAAACCCGCTCATAACCAAGGGCTGCCAAGGCGGTGGCCACTTCCCCTAGGGAGTGCTCTTGACCCACCTCTAAAGTTAGACAGGCGGCACGAAACTGCTCTGGTGGGGGTAAATGGGGTTGCAGTGCCCGTTCCGTGGTGACAATTGCAATATTGGGGCGATCGCTCTCGACTAGAACTTGCAGCTGCCCCCAGACCATCTCCGCTTCCAAGTCAAAGGGGTCATAGGGAGAGGCCTCCGATGTCGGGTAAAAGAGCACTGCCTCCCAACCCATGAGTTCCAATTGCGCCGCCCAGCGTCCCCCCTCCTCTAGAGTGGAAGTAATCACACACAGCGATTGCTGACTCTGCTGCGCCAATGTGGTGGCCACAAAGCCCTTGACAAGGCGGGGCATCCCCGTGAGGACCAGTTCCCGTTGGTGTTGTAATTTGCTGAGCAGTTCAGCTGTCAGCGGCAGCTTACCCCAACTGCGGGGAATGGCCATTAAAGACATAGACGAGTGTCAGTGCAGGTGATCAAGACTTGAGAATTGAATTGCGACCCCTTGGGGCAGCGCTAACGCATTATAATTCTTACGCTCTCCTATCATTGTAAAAAGCAGGACAAGGATTCAGAAAACTCTAGCTAAAGCGCTTTTCGACAATTAGGGGGTAAAGAAGGGGGGATGCTCCTGTTTGGTAGCCACTTTGGCTGTTTTCAGTGTGTGCCATCCCTGTAAAAAGAGCTACATCACTGCTGAAGAGAGGGTGGAACCCCGTGGGCACTTCCTTCATAATTGTGAAAGAGTAGGAATTGCAGAGATTGAATGACGCGATCGCCCGATATTGATAGTCCGGCTCCAGAATCCTCAGCGATTGTTGACAGCACCCTTGAGGCAAGCGACCCCATTGACCCTGAGGATGAACTGCCCAATGAAGTGGAAATGTCCCTCTGGGATCACCTTGAGGAGTTGCGACAGCGGCTCTTTGTTGTCCTCGGCACTGTTGCTGTCACCATTGTTCTCTGCTTTACCCAAGTCCGCTGGATCATTCAGTTCCTTGAAAAACCAGCCCATGGTGCGAAATTCCTGCAACTCAGTCCGGGGGAGTACTTTTTTGTCTCCTGTAAAGCGGCGGCCTACAGTGGCATCCTCCTAGCGACGCCGATGATTCTCTACCAAGCCATCCGTTTTATCCTGCCGGGATTGACACGACGTGAGCAACGCTTGCTGGCACCGGTGGTTTTTGGTTCATCCATTCTCTTTATTGCCGGTTTGGCCTTTGCCTATACCCTCTTGGCACCCGCAGCCCTTGGCTTTTTCATTAACTATGGGGCAGATGTGGTTGAGCAACTGTGGTCGATCGATCGCTATGTGGATTTTATTTTGCTATTGCTCCTTGCCACCGGCCTCGCCTTCCAAGTCCCGATTCTCCAGTTGGTACTCATTGCCCTCGGGATTGTTTCCATCCCGCAAATGCTCAGCCAATGGCGCTACGTGGTGATTATTGCCGTAGCCGTGGCAGCGGTTTTGACCCCCTCCATTGATCCAATTACTCAAGGACTGTTGGCGGGTGCTCTGCTTGCCCTCTACTTTACGGGGATTGGCTTGGCCAAGCTGATGGGGGTGGGGCGTTCTGAGGCTTAAACTTGCAATACCCCCAAAAAAGACTCAATCAGAAAAGATGATTTTGGCGATAAAAATCAATTATGGCGATCGCCCCTCGAACTTATCAAGGCTCTCAATAGAGATGATATGCTGATGTTGCCAAATTAGTGCATCCCTTCGCGATCGCAAAAATGGCATTACTTTAACAAATTTTTGTGTTTAGGAGCGGTCTTCATGCCCATTGCCCTTGGGATGGTAGAAGTACTGGGTCATCCCCCTGCCTTAGCCGTTGCCGATGTGATGGTGAAAGCGGCGCGTGTTACCCTTGTGGGCTATGAAGTAGTTAGTGGTGCTCGCCTGACGATTATTGTGCGCGGCGACGTTTCTGAAGTGCAAATTGCGGTTGCAGCGGGTGTGGAAGCCGCCAAGAAAATTCCAGCTCAAAGTCCTAAGGAAAAAACGCTCTATCTGTCGTCAACGGTGATCCCGCGCCCCCACGAGAATTTAGAGGCCGTTTTCCCGAAAATGCGGTTCCAATATGGCGATGGCTGGGAGCGTTTTCTCGTTTAGCAGCCCTAGGAAAAGTTCTCTAAAGCTTCTCTAATGCGCAAAGCTCCACCGCCCAGATAATTGGCTCAGAAGGGAGAACCCCCCAATCAACTATCTCAACAGTGAAGCCGCAAAATCGCTAGGAAACAGTTTTAGAGGGATACCTAGGCTAGACCGGTGTTGACCCCCGGCTTACCCGTAAACAGTTCCACTTTCACAATTTTGCCACCCATTTTTTGGATGCGTTGTTGCTCGCGGAACCAGTTTTCGTAGGGCACCAGTTTTGTGAAATAGGTGTTTTGCAGTTCGCGCTGGGTGCGAATACGGGTTTGACTCGGCACACAGGCAGTAATTTTGAACATGCGCATGGGATGGGACTCCAAATCTATGTGGGGTGATTACACGTCTGGGAGCTAAAGGCCAGACTCAGACTGTTTAAGCACAATTGCCATGACAGGCTGACACTCTAACCCCTAACTCCCAGACAGATGTGCGACTGGAGAGCTGTACTTAGCTTAAGCCAGAGCAGATGTAGTCAAAGTAGATGCCCATTTCTTTGCCGGCATCGGCACCCACCAAGCTGGCGGTGACTTCTTTCATGGCTTGGATGGCTTGCACAGTGGCAGCGATGGGCACACCCAAGGAGTTGTAGGTTTCTTTCAACCCATTGAGCACCCGCTCATCGAGGATGGAAGGATCCCCAGCCAGCATGGCATAGGTGGCATAGCGCAGGTAGTAGTCGAGGTCACGGATACAGGCCGCATAGCGACGGGTGGTGTACATGTTGCCACCGGGACGGGTGATGTCAGAGTAGAGCAGAGATTTGGCCACTGCTTCCTTGACGATATTGGCGGCATTGGCGCTGATCACGGTCGCAGCACGCACCCGTAGTTCGCCCGTTGCGAAGTAAGCTTTCAGCTTCTCCATGGCGGCGGTGTCGAGGTATTTGCCTTGCACGTCAGAGGCGTTGATGACAGCGGTAATCGCGTCTTGCATAGTTCTTTTTCCTCAAAAACTGATTTGGATGATGGATCAATGAAGGATGCTGAGGCGACCTACTGCATGGCGCCAATCACGAAGTCAAAGTAAGAACCGGCTTCAGCGGCATCTTCTGCAGACAGCAGCGAGGAAGCAACGTTCTTCATGGCGCGGATCCCTTCGGCCACGGCAGGAATGGGGGTGCCGAGGGAGTTGTACATTTCACGCACACCCACCAAACCAATTTCTTCGATGGGGGTGACATCACCCGCAACAATACCGTAGGTCACAAGCCGCAGGTAGTAGTCGAGGTCACGCAGGCAGGTGGCGGTCATTTCTTCACCGTAGGCATTGCCACCGGGGGAGACCACATCAGGCCGTTTTTGGAAGAGTTGATCGCCCGCTTGCTTGACAATCCGCTCGCGGTTTTCGGTCAGGGTTTGGGCAATGCGCAGACGACGCTCGCCGGTGCTGACAAAGCTTTTAATGCGATCCAGTTCACCGGGGCTGAGGTAACGGGCCTCGGCATCTGCATTCACGATCGATTTCGTGACGACGCTCATTGAGTTCCTCCAAAGTTGGAATTGTAAAACAAGGGTCTTGATAATGTGGCATCTGCCATTGGAATGTTACGACTCACCGCACTCCTGTAGGAGAGATAGGTACGGCGATGGACCCGACGGGCTGACGTAACCTTCCGCAAACATTCTCAGGCATAGGGGGGACATCTCCCACATCATCGCAATCCTTTTTAACATTCTTAACATTTTTTCAAAAATCTGCTAAGGGCAGCTATTCCAGCCATTCGATAATGCGGGTGCCAAGGTTGAGGGGAATATTCACGGCTTTGCCGAGGCGGGGTTTCTCACGGGTGGTCTCAATAAAGGTGCAAACTTGCTGGGCACAGCCCCAGTCATTGAGGTGCTGGGCGATCGCCCCAAGGTGGGCGGCATAATCTTCAGGCGTATCGGGGTAAGAGGCCTGCTCGAGGTAGCGCCACATCACCTGCAAAAAGATGCGATCGCCCACGCGGCGAAACTGAAGGTCAAAGGAGCGCCCCCATTTGCGCAGGAGCAAGGCATGGAGTTCATCACCAGTGAGGGGCGTCAGCATTGGCAAGAATTTCAGCCCTTGCGGCTAGGACGGCTCGGACAGTGTGATAATAGTTAACAAACGTAATTATTTTACGGCTGTTCGTTTCGATTCCTTAGTAAATAAGCGTAAACCATGGCTCAAGTTTCTGGAATGTCTGATGTGCCCGATATGGGGCGGCGACAGTTTATGAACCTGCTGACGTTTGGTACCATCACCGGTACAGCGTTGGGCGCTCTGTACCCTGTCGTCAAGTATTTCATTCCGCCCTCCAGTGGCGGCACGGGTGGTGGTGTAGTTGCCAAGGATGCATTAGGCAACGATATTAAGGTTTCCGACTACCTGACGAAGCACCTGCCGGGCGATCGCTCCCTTGCCCAAGGGATTAAAGGGGATCCCACCTACGTGATTGTTACTGAGGATCACCAAATTGCCAATTACGGCTTGAATGCCGTCTGCACTCACCTTGGCTGCGTGGTGCCTTGGAATGTCAGTGAAAACAAGTTCATTTGCCCCTGCCACGGCTCTCAATACGACAGCACGGGTAAAGTGGTGCGTGGCCCTGCTCCCCTCTCCTTGGCACTGGTGAATGCCACGGTTACCGAAGATGACAAACTGGTGTTTACCCCTTGGACGGAAACCGATTTCCGCACGGGCAAAGAACCTTGGTGGACGTAAAAAGAAATTAGGGAGTGGTATGAAACGCTTTTTCAAATCGTTGACGCTGGCGATCGCCCTTGCCGCCAGTGTGCTTCTTTGGTCACCGCAAGCACAGGCCTATCCATTTTATGCCCAGCAGGGCTATGACAGTCCTCGCGAAGCGACCGGGCGAATTGTCTGTGCTAACTGTCACCTCGCCGCCAAACCCACCCAAGTGGAAGTGCCCCAAGCCGTCACCCCTGATTCCGTCTTTGAAGCCGTGGTGAAAATTCCCTACGACACCCGTGTGCAACAGGTGCTGGGGGATGGCTCTAAGGGCGGTCTGAATGTCGGTGCAGTTCTCATGCTGCCCGAGGGTTTCAAAATTGCTCCTCCCGATCGCATTCCCGAGGAGTTACAAGCCAAAACCAGCGGCATTTACTACCAGCCCTACAGTGAGGACAAGCAAAACATTATTCTGGTGGGGCCCTTACCGGGTGAGCAGTATCAGGAAATTGTTTTCCCCGTCCTCGCCCCCAACCCTGCCACGGATAAATCGATCCACTTCGGTAAATACTCCGTTCACGCCGGGGGCAACCGCGGTCGCGGCCAAGTCTATCCCAATGGTGAAAAGAGCAACAATAACGTCTTTACTGCACCGATCGCGGGCACGATTACCAGTATTACCGCTAACCCCGATGGCAGTACTGCGGTGGTGATCACCCCCGAGAGTGGTGAAGCAGTGACAGAGACCATTCCCGCTGGCCCTGACCTCATTGTCAGTGAAGGCCAAACGGTGGCAGCGGGTGAAGCCCTCACCAACAATCCCAATGTGGGTGGTTTTGGGCAAAAGGATACGGAAATTGTCCTGCAGGATCCCAACCGCATTAAGTGGCTGTTGGTCTTCTTTGCCGCCATTACCCTCTCGCAAATTCTGCTGGTTCTGAAGAAGAAACAAGTGGAGAAAGTGCAAGCCGCCGAGATGAGTCTCTAAAGGAGTCCTATCACCCACGGTAGTGCAATCCCTCCATGACACGATTGTGGCGATCGCCACGGCTATTGTGCCCCAGCAAGGGAGTATTGGCATTGTCCGTCTCTCAGGCGCCAAAGCAGTCGCGATCGCCCAGTCTTTATTTGAAGCCCCCGGCAAGCAGCCTTGGGAATCCCATCGCATTCTCTATGGCTATGTCCGCGACCCCCAAACCAGAGAACGGGTCGATGAAGCCCTCCTGCTGTTAATGCTGGCGCCCCGCTCCTACACCCGCGAAGATGTGGTGGAATTCCACTGTCATGGTGGCCTCATCCCTGTCCAGCGCGTGCTGCAACTGTGTGTCGCCGCAGGGGCACGCCTCGCCGAGCCGGGGGAATTTACGCTGCGCGCCTTCCTCAACGGTCGCCTTGATCTCACCCAAGCCGAGAGTGTGGCCGAACTGGTGGCTGCCCAATCCACAACCGCCGCTCAAATTGCTTTGGCGGGTCTGACAGGAAAATTCGCCCGCCCCCTCAAGCAGATTCGTCAGACCTGTTTATCCCTCTTGGCGGAAATTGAAGCGCGACTCGATTTTACGGACGAGCTACCCCCCCTTGACCCCGCAGCCATTGCTGAGGACATTCGTCAGTTGCAACACCAAGTAGCAGCGTTTTTGGCCACGGCAGAACGGGGAGCACTGATCCGCACTGGGCTAAAAGTGGCCATTGTGGGTCGCCCCAATGTCGGTAAGTCGAGTCTGCTCAATGCTTGGAGCCGTAGCGATCGCGCCATTGTTACAGATTTACCCGGCACCACCCGCGATATTGTCGAGTCCCAATTGGTTGTCGGTGGCATTCCAATCCAAGTCCTTGATACGGCCGGCATTCGCGAGACCGATAACTTGGTGGAACAAATTGGCGTCCAGAGATCGCGCCAAGCCGCAGCCAGTGCTGATCTCATCCTCCTTGTCATTGATGCCAGTCAAGGGTGGACAGCCGCCGATCAGGAGATTTACGACCAACTCGAGCTGCAGCAGCGGCGGCAGCAAGCGCCTCAGTCCGTCTTGGTGGTTTTGAATAAAGCTGATCTCCTCAGCGAAACCGTAGAGGTTCAAGGTATTCCATTGCCCATTGCCCCCATTCCCACTGTGCTGCTCTCGGCCCTCAGTCAAAGGGGAATTGAGTCTCTCGAGGACGCCATTTTAGACCTTGTCCAAGGCCAAGGGGTTACCGCCGCCAACCTAGACTTTGCCATCAACCAACGTCAAGCCGCGCTCTTGGAGCAGGTTCACCAATCCCTGAATCATGTGCTTGCGGCCATTGATGCCCAACTCCCCCTTGATTTTTGGACAATTGACCTGCATGCTGCCGCTCGTGCCCTTGGTACCCTAACCGGGGAAGAGGTGACTGAGTCTGTGCTAGAACAAATCTTTAGCCGTTTTTGCATTGGAAAATAGCCCATGCTTTGGAATACCAGCTACCGGCCGTTACTTGCTTATATCCTTCCCTATCGGCGACGGTTGCTGGTCGCTTTTTTGTGTACCCTCGGCTACGTCTCGACCATGCCGGCGATCGCCTACCTGATTGGCCAAGCGGCGAAGCTCATCGGGGCAGGGGATTTGATAGGCCTGATTCAATGGTGTGCAGCCTCCTCGCTGCTGTTTGTCGGTCGTAGTTTTTGCCAATTTGGCCAAGATGTCCTAATGTCCGATATTTCCCTACGGATTGTCTATGACATTCGGGTGCGGCTGTACCGTCATCTGCATCGTTTGGGGGTGGACTATTTTGAAAAGGCAGCGACCGGCGATCTCACCTACCGCCTCACTGAGGATGTGGATCGCATTGGCGTCATGGTCAATAGCAGTTTTCATCGCCTCATCCCCTCAACTTTAACCACAGTTGCGGTCATTGGTTATATGTTCTACCTCAACTGGCAACTGACATTGGGGACGATGATCATTGCGCCGCTGATGACGTTTCTCATCGCTTGGTTTGGCAATCGGTTGTTGCGACAGTCGCGCCTGAGTCAAGCCCGCATTGCCGATTTAGCCTCCCACCTCACGGAGATTTTTTCGGGGATTCGTCTGATTAAGGCGTTTGCGGCTGAGGACTATGCCGTAGAGCAGTTTGAACAGCAGGCTGATATGAACCGTCGTGCTCGCTACCGTGCCGAACGCATTAAGTCAATGCAATACCCGGTGGTGGGGTTTCTTGAGGCCCTGAGCATTATGCTGCTCTTTATCTTGGGGGCGTGGCAAATCAATGCCGGTCATCTCACAGGGCCGCAGTTCCTCAGCTTTGTTGCCGCAGTAGCGCTACTGATGGAACCCATTAATATGATTTCTGCTGATTACAATGAACTCAAAATGGCACAGGCGTCGGTGGAGCGTAGCTTTGGCCTGTTGGCTCTCGAACCCACGATCAAGGAAATGAGCCATGCGCAGCCCCTACCCCCCATTTCTGGCAAAGTGCAATACCTAGATGTGTGCTTTGGCTATGATCCAGAGCGTCCCGTGCTCAAGGACTTTAATCTCTTGGCGGAGCCGGGCGAGGTGATTGCTCTTGTAGGACATTCAGGAGCAGGTAAATCCACCATTGTTAACCTCTTGCCCCGGTTTTATGACCCCCAAGCGGGAAAAGTGTTGATTGACGGCATTGATATTAAAACGGTGACGCTGAAAAGCCTGCGGCGGCAAATCGGTATTGTTCCCCAAGAAACAATTCTTTTTTCAGGGACGATCGCCCACAACATTGCTTTTGGTTATGCTGAACCCGATTGGGAGCGACTGATTGAGGCAGCCAAAATCGCTAATGCCCATGACTTTATTACTCAGTGTCCCGATAGCTATCAGACATGGGTCGGGGAAAGGGGGATTAATCTCTCTGGGGGTCAACGCCAACGACTGGCGATCGCCCGTGCAGTTTATGCCGATCCACGGATCTTAATTTTGGATGAGGCCACCTCTGCTTTGGACTCTGAATCGGAAGCCTTGGTGCAAAGTGCTTTGGAGAAAGCAATGAAGGGGCGCACCGTCTTTATTATTGCCCACCGTTTAGCCACGGTTCGTCGCGCCGATCGCATTCTTGTCTTGGAGCAAGGTCAGATCATTGAAAGTGGCAGCCACGAAGAACTGCTTGCCCGGCCTTCCCGCTATGCCCAGTTCTATGCTCAGCAGTACTTCCAAGAGACAGAGTAACCCCTTCTCTAGTGGGCGAGTTCTTTGGCTCTAGCTGTAACTTGAATGGCTATGGGCTGTTTCCTCAACAGCAGGATGTGAAAATAGACGTTGAATTCTTAAATTAGCGAGGACAGCCATGGGTAGCATTATTTCTGTGCATTCTTTTCGTGGTGGCACAGGCAAGTCAAATACAACGGCAAACCTGGGCTGTACCTTGGCAACCTTGGGCTATCGGGTGGCGATCGTGGACACGGATATTCAATCCCCCGGTATCCATGTGCTCTTTGGCCTTGAGTCGGAAGATACGGAACATGCCCTGAATGACTACCTGTGGGGACGCTGTGAAATTACTGATGTGGCGCGGGATGTCAGCCATCTGATTACGGCTCACGGCCAGCAAGCCAAAGGAGCAATCTATCTCATTCCCTCTAGCCTCAAAACCAGTGAAATTACCCGTGTGCTGCGGGAAGGCTACGATGTCGGCTTGCTCAATGACGGTTTTCAGCAGTTGCTCCAAGGGCTGAATCTCGACTTTTTGCTCATTGATACCCACCCAGGGCTGAACGAGGAAACGCTGCTCTCGATTACAGTCTCCGATGCCTTGGTGCTGATTCTGCGACCCGATCGCCAAGACTTTCAAGGAACAGCGGTCACGGTTGATGTGGCGCGGCAGCTGGATGTGCCAAAAATGGTGATGGTGGTGAACAAAGTCCCCAGCGCCTTTAATAAGGACTCCCTCAAGCAGCAGGTGGAAACGACCTATGGTGTGCCAGTTGCAGGTATCCTACCTGTTTGTGAAGAAATGTTTCAACTGGGGAGCAGCGATATTTTCTGTTTACGCTACCCTGAGCATCCCTACAGTCTCGTTGTCAGGAGTGTTGTGCAGCATCTGTTGGATTAGGGTAGCCTAGGAGTAAGGAGACTGACTGAATTTTGATCCTTTTGATCCTTCTCGAGTGCCACTGCCAGTCACTGCCATTGAGGAACATTGCCAATGATAGACAGTCAAAACGCTAGCAGTGGTTGCGGTGGGGGTCTCAATCCAGCAGATTTGTTGGTTTTGCCCGATCGCCAGCGATCGCTATTGACACTGATGATGCGCCAGCCAACGCCCTTCAGCGTGCCAGAATTGGCTGAGCAGTTGCAGTGGTCTGCGGAAGAGGTCAGTGCCACCCTCGCAGAGGTTCTCCAACTCGGCTATGTGACAGTTGAAAACGACACCTACCAAGTCAAACTCGGACGGCGAACCCCGCGCGTGCAACCCAAGCGTCAATCTCCCCGAATTGCGGCGGTTTGGGACAAGCTGGGTTAAGTCTGATCTACTTTCTCAGTTAAACCTCTAATTATATGAGGCAACTCGTGTGGTACGCTTAATTACGCTAAGTTTCGCAGAGGAAAGTCAGGACGAGTGCGCCCAAAAGTTCTTGCTGGCAACTGGAAAATGCACAAAACCCAACAGGAGGCGGTGGCCTTCCTACAGGAGTTCTTAGGGAAATTGGTGGACACCCCCAGCGATCGCGAGGTGGTGCTCTGTGTTCCCTACACCTGTTTAAGTGTATTGTCCAAGAGTCTGCACGGAACGCGGGTGAAGCTGGGTGCCCAAAATGTCCACTGGGCGGATCAAGGGGCGTTTACAGGGGAAATTTCGCCACCGATGCTGGTGGAGTTGGGCGTGCGCTACGTGATTGTTGGCCACAGTGAGCGGCGGCAGTATTTTGGGGAAACGGATACTACGGTCAACCAACGGCTCAAGGCTGCCCAACACTATGGCCTGACCCCCATTCTCTGTGTCGGTGAAACGAAAGCCCAACGGGATGCTGGCGAAACGGAAAACCACATCTTTCAGCAGTTGGCGCTGGACTTGGTGGATGTCGATCAGAGCAATTTGGTGATTGCCTACGAACCCATTTGGGCGATCGGTACGGGCGATACCTGTGAAGAAGCGGAAGCCAACCGTGTCATTGGCCTGATTCGTAGCAAGTTACAAAATCCCGATGTTCCCATTCAGTACGGTGGCTCGGTGAATGCCAACAACATTGATGCCATCATGGCGCAGCCAGAAGTTGATGGGGTGCTGGTGGGTGGCGCTAGTTTGCAACCGGAGAGTTTTGGGCGCATAGTTAATTATAAGCCCCTTTGAACATCACCGTCAGTTCTGCGTCAGTGCCCCAGATCACACTTATCCAAGAGACAGCGCACTGCCCTCGGCGCAGAAAAACTTAAAGATATCAACATACAGCCCTTTCCCAAGCATGGCATGCACTACCGCTCCAGAGCGCAATGCTGTGTATGCAGCTAAGAAAAGGATCGGAGCGAGCGATTTATTACAACTGTTATCGTTTGCTGGGCGATTTCTTCATTTTCTTTTAGGATCGAAGTAAGGCTGAGCGATGCCGAAAGGAGGCCGACGATGCGCCAACAACTCTTCAGTGCTTTGACAGTTTTAGCTGCTTTTGTTAGTCTCAGCAGTGCTGCTGTGGCACAGCCGATGGCGATCGCTACCCTCACCCCCCCTGAACTTCAGGAACTGCAACGCCTTGTGCCCCGCAGTGCCGAGGACTACTACAACGTGGGATTAATGCACCAAGGTACGGGTGATCTGGCCGCTGCCATTCATGCCTTTAACCAAGCAATCAGACTCAACCCCAGTGCTGACTACTACTTTGCTCGCGGCCTAGCCTACTATGACCAAGGGGATATGCAGCGGGCGATCGCGGACTTTAACACTGCGCTGCGCAACGATCCACAGTTTATTGCCGCCTACTACAACCGGGGCATGGCCTATCTTGCCCTGCAAAACTACACAGCGGCGATTGCAGACTTTGATGCTGCCCTAGCGCGGGATCCTCAATTTGTTGCTGCCTACTATAGTCGGGGCATGGCTCACTTCGATAGTGGCAATGTGGAATTGGCGCAACGGGACTATGAGCGTGCTCGCGCTCTCAACCCAGCGATGACAGCCCAGTACTACGATCGCGCCCCCCGTCCCCTCACTGGCGGTCCCTAGTACCTGAAGCCACCGATTGCGGCGATAATAGGGGGATAATGTGCATGATAAGGATGAGCGATCGCGCCTATGCCCAGAACCCCTTCTGAATTTGCGGTGCATTTATTTCTGGATGGCGGTCACCGTGAGGAGGTGCGCTTCCCCACCATTCAAGACTTCCAGAAGTGGTACAGCAACGAGTTAGTGGCCAAAGCAGATTCCAACGACTTTATTTCCGTTCCCATTAAAAACATTCAAGGGGAATACATGGTGGTGCGCCCCTCGAAAGTCTTTGCAATTCGGGTAGAACCCGTGTTTGCCTCTAGTGTGGATCGCTTTGCCTAACGTCTATGGCGGGTTTATTCGCAGGATGGGTTCAGGGGGTCGTGATCCTCGCAACGAGCGCGATCGCCACAGCACCAACGGTTGCTCCCTTAGCGCGCCAAAGCCAACTGCCCCCAACGGTTGCCCTAGATACGGCCCTCTGGCAATCCCCTAGGGAACGAGCACGACTGCTGCAAGCGATTGATCATAGTTTGCGTTACCTGCGCACCGATAAAGCGCGCCGCGACTACGCTGCCTACACTGCTCCCGGTCAACCCGGCGCCGCCCTTGGCCCCAATCTCCATCAGCGAGTGATCCGCTCCCTCGAACGCTTTCGCCATCTGGTACAAACCCGTCGCTCTGCGGCAGAACTGCAAGCATCTGTCAAGCGAGAATTTGTCTTTTATCAATCCATTGGCACCGATGGCCAAGGGCGAGTGGATTTCACGGGCTATTATGCACCGACGTATCGTGCCAGCTTAGTGCCCACCGCAGAATACCGCTATCCCCTATTTCGTCGCCCCCCCAATTTTGAGCAGTGGCGAGAGCCGCACCCAACCCGCTTGGAACTGGAAGGGGCGGATGGTCAGCAGTGGCGCAATGGGCCTTTGCGGGGTCTGGAACTGGTCTATTTGCGCGATCGCCTAGAGGCCTTTCTGGTTCACGTCCAAGGGTCGGCTGAGCTGCAACTGCCCGATGGTCGCCGCTTTACGGTGGGCTATGCCGGTAAGACCAATCACCCCTACACGAGTATTGGCCAAGAACTCATTCGCGATGGCAAAATTCTCCGTGAGGAACTGACGCTACCGCGCCTGATGGCTTACTTTGAGGCCAACCCCGCTGAGTTAGATCGCTACTTGCCCCGCAATGCCAGCTTTGTCTTTTTTGAACACACCCAAGGGCGTCCCCCCACGGGTAGTCTTTCAACCCCGGTGATTCCAGAGCGTTCGATCGCCACCGATAAGTCCCTGATGCCTCCGGGTGCCTTGGCGCTAATCAACACGAAAATTCCCCTCAAAGCCCAAGGCCAATGGCAGCAAACCCCCGTCAGCCGTTTTGTTTTGGATCAGGATACGGGGAGTGCCATTCGCGGGCCGGGTCGTGTCGATATTTTCATGGGCACGGGGGAGGTGGCCAAAGCGCGGGCGGGTCTGATCAATACACCGGGGCAGTTGTACTATTTGCTCCTGCGGGAATAGCTAGGGGTGCAGCGCTACTTTAATCACTTGGCGCGCCTTCATTGCTTGGAGGACGTTTTCAATCTCCGTGAGGGGGGCTTGGCCACTAATCAGTTTCTCGAAGGGCAGTGTACCACTGGCAATCCATTTCAGGGCTTGGCGGACAAAGGTGGGTGTGTTGTGAAAGACCCCCTTGAGGGTGAGTTCTTCGTAGTGCAGGCGTTCGGTATCAACGCGGATCGAAGTTTCGCGGGGGCAGCCACCAAAGAGGTTAATGGTGGCACCGGGGCGACCACAGGCGATCGCTGTTTCCCAGACTTCAGGAACCCCAGTGGCTTCAATGACAATATCGGCACCGCGTCCTTGGGTCCAGTCTTTAACCACAGCAGGAATATCGCTGCACTGGTGATGATTGATGGTCTGCTCTGCCCCGAATGTGCGGGCGATCGCCAGCCGCTGATCGGAACCGCCAAAGGCGAAGACCCGTGCCCCCTCTTGTGCCAGCACACCGACAAACATCAGGCCAATGGCACCATCCCCCAGCACCACAATTTGCGGTGGACTCGGCCAAGTCGCAACCATTGCGGGGTCAAAGCCAGAGCGAGCCACACCGTGGAGGACACAGGCGAGGGGTTCGGTCAGCGCTGCCAAGGCAAAGGAGAGGGACTCCGGAATAGGCAGCAGATTCTGGCGGACAATGCTGGCGGGAATTTTTAGGTACTCGGCAAACGTGCCATTGTTAAACTCCAGATGGGGGCACAGGGAAAAGGCTTGGCGTTGGCAGTAAAAACACTGGCCACAGGGGGCAGAATTATTCGCTACCACGCGATCGCCCACCCGCCATCCCGTCACACCCGCCCCAAGGGCAACAATTTCCCCGGCCGCTTCATGGCCAAAGAGAATCGGTGGGGTTAGCATCCGTGCATGACCGCCGCGCCGCCATACCTTCAAATCGGTACCACAGGTAGTGGCGGCCTGAACACGAATCACCACTTCCCCCGGCCCCGGTATCGGATCGGCGACGCTTTCAATGCGGACATCTTCTTTGCCGTAGAGCACTGCTGCTTTCATTGCACTTCCCCCATCAAGCCAACCATTGCAGGAGGCCACAGAGCAGTCCCAAAAGGGCAACCAACCCATAAAACGTACTCACCACCCGCAGTTCTGACCAGCCACCCAACTCAAAGTGATGGTGTAGAGGGGCCATGCGCAGCAGCCGCTTGCCCACGCCATCGGGACCTTTGGTTGCCTTGTAGTAGAGCACTTGGGCAATGACTGAGAGAGACTCCACAAAGAAAAGACCACTGACAATCAACAGTTCCCAGAGGTGATGACTGGCCAAGCCAATGCCCGCTAGGAGTGCCCCAAGGGCTAGGGAACCCGTATCCCCCATAAACACCCGTGCCGGATGGTGATTGTGCCAAAGGAAGCCGAGACAGGCACCACTCATGACCACTGCCAGAATTTGCAAATCGGGATGGGCGGTCAGAATAATGCCTAAAGCGAGAAGGGCGATCGCCGCCGTGCCACCAGCAAGACCATCGAGACCATCGGTGAGATTGAGGGCATTCCCTTCCGCCATCGGCACAAAAATCGCCAAGGGGATAAAGGCGATCCCTAAAGGCCAAATCCACCCCCAAGGAGCGGTCACTACCGTTGCCGTTGGATCGCTTCCGACCAGCCAAGCACAAAAAAGAGCTGCCCCAATCCCCTCAAGAAGGAGTCGCAGCCGCGCCGATAACCCTTTGTTGGATTTACGCCGCAGAACTTGCCAGTCATCCCACCAGCCAATGGCGGCATAGCAGAGGACAAGGAGGGCGATCGCCCCCACCGTTGCGGATACTTTCCCCTGCGCAACTCCAGTCCACAGGAGGGCTAGACCTAACCCTGTCGGCACAAAAAAGATTCCCCCCATTGTCGGTGTGCCCGATTTTTGCAGGTGAGATTGCGGGCCATCTTCGCGAATAATCTGCCCCGTTTTCAACCGCCGCAACAGGGGCACCACGGCCCTCCCTAGAACTGCAACGATGGCAAAGCTCACCAACCAAGGCAGTGTCAAGGTTTGCAACGGCTGTTGCCAGTGGTTTGCCCCTGTATCGTAGGCAATGCTAGCCATGAGCAGGCCAATAGCGAGAAGGCCAAAAAGTCGCTGTCCTGTCAGCCAACGGGGTTCAATGGCAGCCGTGGTTTTGGTGGAGGGCATGGGGATAGCTCTAGCACATCACTCCGATAATAGGGGGATCTGTGCCCTACTCCTCAAGCCCTAGGTCATCTTCTTCGTCGTAATCGCCCAAGGAGTCACCAACAAATTCCTCAATTTCACCCATATCATCGAGGGTGCTATCCACGATCGGGTCTGTCTCATTGGCATCACGGGCAATTAATCGACCCGTTTGCTGTAACCATTCCAAAATGGAGCGATCGGAACGACCCGCAGCGGTTAAGTTCTTTTGGGAAATGGGTTCTTCGTACAAAGAGGGGTTGTATAGGGTCATAGGGCTAAGGTGAACGGTGTTGTAGTAGTCCAATCCTCTACTTTAACGTTTGCCCCTAGGAATGTAAATCTGCGTTTTGTGGCGATCGCCCAAAGTGGCACATTCTCTGGAACCTGCCTAGACTGGAGAAGTCCCTAAAGAATGGGCATGAAACTTTGATACACGAGGGATAGAAACAATGTCTTTACTCAAAAAATCATCCATCTCTTTGACGGTTTTAAGTGCGGTGTCCCTCGGCGGGGGGGCGATCGCTGCTCCCTACCCCCCAGAAGTGGTTTCCCGATTTACCAGTGAATGTACCACTGCCCTGCAACAACAGGTGCCACAGATGGCGCAATACGGCAATGCCTACTGTACCTGTGTGATCAATGAACTGCAATCCTCGCTCACCTTGGCAGAATTTCAGGCGATCGGTGAAGATGTACAGACCAATGTCACTCCCGAAGTGCGCCAGATGCTCACCAACACGGCACAAACCTGCCTGCAACGAGTCACCCAATAAGCAAAGGGGGAGAGAAATCCCCCCCAATATGATCCTAGACTGCGCTTAGAAATTGAGCGGCAGCGGCTTGCAGATCGGCGACTTTATCGAGTTTTTCCCAAGGTAGGTCGAGGTCATGACGCCCAAAGTGACCATAGGCAGCCACATCTTGGTAGAAGCGACCACCGCGATCTTGGGGCAAGTGGCGCAGGCCAAAGGTTTGGATAATGGCAGCGGGGCGCAGATCAAAGTGGGTTGTAATTAACTCCAGCAGTTGCTCTGGGGCAAGTTGACCCGTGCCAAAGGTATCCACAAAGAGGCTCATGGGGCGAGCAACGCCAATGGCATAGCTAATCTGTAACTCGCATTTGTCGGCTAGGCCTGCGGCCACAATGTTTTTGGCAATGTAACGAGCCATGTAGGCAGCACTGCGATCGACCTTGGTGGGGTCTTTCCCGGAAAAGGCACCGCCCCCGTGACGGGCATAGCCACCGTAGGTATCAACGACGAGTTTACGTCCTGTGAGTCCCGAATCCCCCTGAGGACCACCAATGACAAATTTGCCCGTGGGGTTGACGAGAAAGCGGGTCTTGTCATCGGGTTTAATTGCCAGATCCGCAAAGACAGGGTTGACGACGGCTTCCCATAGATCGGCTTTAATCTTTTCTTGAACGGCCGCTTCGTCGCTGATGTCACCAATGGTGGCCGTGTGTTGGGTGGAAATCAGGATGGTATCAATGCCCACCGGCTGGCCATCTTCATAGATGACGGTGACTTGGGTTTTGCCATCGGGACGCAGATAAGGAAGTTGACCCGTTTTGCGGACAGCGGCCAAGCGACGCGCCATGCGGTGAGCCAAGCTAATGGGCAGGGGCATATACTCAGGGGTTTCATTGCAGGCATAGCCAAACATAATGCCCTGATCACCGGCGCCAACGCGATCTAATTCGGCATCACTGAGGCGTTCCCGTGCTTCTTGAGCCGTGTCCACCCCTCGGGCAATATCGGGGGATTGCTCATCAAGGGCAACGATAACGGCACAGCTATTGGCGGCAAAGCCATTTTCAGCATCGGTGTAGCCAATTTCATGGATTTTCTGCCGCGCTAGGTTGACGTAGTTGACCTGTGCCTTGGTGGTAATTTCCCCCGTAATCAGGACTAAACCGGTATTAACCACCACCTCAGCAGCAACGCGACTCTGGGGGTCTTGGGTGAGGAGGGCATCGAGAATGGCATCGGCAATTTGGTCGCAAATCTTATCGGGGTGGCCTTCGGTGACGGACTCCGAACTAAATAAGTAACGCAAGATAGCACTCCTATGGCATGGGTTGTTGAAAGAACTGCAAGAAATTGGTTTATGGTAACACGGACTTTTGACTAAAAAACAAGGATTGGTTTCTAAATCCTAGGATTATACCTGAGCAGTAGGACACACGAGTGATTGTGATGATTGGCTAGACTAGGAGCAGATTTTAGGCGTTTCAAGTTGTATGTCTGCTTTACGCTATGCCTACTATCCTGGTTGTGTGGCTCAAGGCGCCTGTCGGGAATTAGACCTCTCAACGCGGGCGATCGCCCCCCTGTTGAATATCGAGCTGGTGGAACTGCAGGAAGCCAGTTGTTGTGGCTCAGGCACGTTTAAGGAAAATTCGTGGCTGCTAGAAGATACCGTCAATGCCCGCAACATTGCCCTTGCCGAACAGTTGGCTTTGCCCCTGTTGACCCATTGCAGCACCTGTCAGGGGGTGATTGGCCATGTGGATGAACGCTTGAAAACTTTTCAGCGCGATCGCCCGGCGTACGTGGCAGAAATTAACCAAGTGTTGACGCAACAGGGCTGCGCTCCTTACCAAGGCACCACAGAAGTGAAGCATTTACTCTGGGCGATTGTCGGCGATGTGGGCATTGACGAGTTGCGCGATCGCGTGAGCCGCCCCCTCAAGGGACTGCGCTGTGCGGCCTTTTATGGCTGCTATCTCCTGCGCGCCCAAGAGAGGCTGCCCTTTGATCACCCGATTCGTCCCACCTCAATGGAACAGGTCTTTGAGGCAGTTGGGGCTACCCCCATCGAGTATGAGGGACGCACTCAGTGCTGTGGTTGGCCCATTTCCAGCTATGCGACGGCGGCCAGTTTTGCCATGGCAGCACAACGACTCCAGAGCGCGATCGCCCATGGCGCGGATTGCATTGTCACCCCCTGTCCCCTCTGTCATTTGAATCTGGATGCTCGCCAACCAGAAATTGCCCAGCAGGTGGGAGTTGCCTTCAATTTGCCGATTCTCCATTTGCCGCAACTGGTGGGTCTAGCCCTTGGCCTGCGTCCTGAGGAACTGGGTTTGAGAAAACATGTGGTTTCAACGCAACCGGTGTTGGCAAAACTAGGGCTTTAGCTGATTTCCAAGAGGCCTGATTCAGTGCAGATAGCTTGCAGTGGCTGATCCCACGGATCACGGGGCAATTCTGCTAGAAGGGCTGACTCAAAGACAATTCCCCAGCGACACACGTGCTGCCAATCGGGGTGGGCAAAGAGGCGATCAAAAAAACCGGCGCCATAGCCGAGACGGTACCCTTGGCGATCGCAGGCAACAGCAGGCACTAGGCAGAGATCAACACACGCTGGATCAATCGGGGGCGCTTCGGGGGGCGGTTGCCAAAGGCCATAGCGTCCTTGCTGGAGAGTGTCTTGGTTGCCATTAAAACAATGCCACCGCAAATCCTGACCCACGACACGGGGCAAGCCCCACTGTTTCGGGAGTGACCAGAGGAAGCGCAAGTCGGGTTCGCGGCGATGGGGCACATAGGTCAACACTGTGGTTGCCTGTTGAAACTGGGGATGATCAAGCAAGTGCTGACAAATGCGCTGACTGCGATCTTGCCACTCGCGATCGCTCAAGTGCTGCCGCCATTCAAGATAGTGTTGTCGCAGTTTGACTTTATCGCTCATTGATTTTCTGGGCACCAAAGCCACAAGTTAAGAGATAGAGGCCAAAGTGAGTGTTTAGCCTGAGGAACGATGCAACTGTCCCCCCAAGAAAAAGACAAGCGCCTGATTTTTACCGCCGCTCTTGTGGCCGAACGTCGTAAAGCACGGGGTCTCAAGCTCAATTATCCCGAAGCAGTGGCCTATATTTCTGCTGCCATTTTGGAAGGGGCGCGGGAGGGGCGCACAGTTGCTGATTTGATGAACTATGGCACAACACTGCTCAGCCGTGACGATGTCATGGAGGGGGTGCCAGAAATGCTCACAGAAGTACAAGTCGAAGCAACATTTCCCGATAGCACGAAGCTGGTGACAGGGCATACCCCCATTCGCTGACGTCTGAAAACGCTTCAAGTTAGCGCCAACCAATGACTAGCAACGCATTCCCAAGGGGTGCGGAAAGAATTTTGCAGTCATTCAAATCCCGATAAAAATAGTCGGATATGTTTGACAGGGCGATCGCCCCCTGCTAGGATGGTCAACAACTTGTCTGAGGCAGTCTGACACCCATGACCGCAACCCTTAGCTCCACCACCGCCACCGCCTACTTTACCCACCTCAAATGCAAAGAGTGTGGCGCAGAGTACGAACCCCAAGCCATTCATGTCTGCGAATACTGTTTTGGCCCCCTAGAGGTGAAGTACGATCTGAGCCAATTGGCGGCAGCCGTAACGCGCAGCACGATTGAGGCGGGGCCAAAGTCCATTTGGCGTTACCGTCCCTTTTTGCCTGTGACATCGGCCAACCCCATTGATGTGGGCACAGGGATGACTCCCCTCGTCAAAGCCCAGCGGCTGGCTCGGCGGCTCGGACTCAAGCATCTGTACATCAAAAACGATGCTGTGAATATGCCCACCCTGAGCTTCAAGGATCGGGTAGTATCGGTGGCGTTGACGCGGGCGCGGGAATTGGGTTTTACGACAGTCTCCTGTGCCAGTACCGGCAATTTGGCGAATTCAACGGCAGCGATCGCAGCTCATGCGGGGCTAGATTGCTGTGTGTTTATTCCAGCGGATTTGGAAGCGGGTAAGGTCTTGGGGACGCTCATCTATGGGCCAACGGTGATGGCCGTTGAGGGCAACTACGACCAAGTGAATCGCCTGTGTTCGGAAGTGGCGAATACCCACGGGTGGGGGTTTGTCAATATCAATTTGCGCCCCTACTATTCGGAAGGGTCAAAGACGCTCGGTTATGAGGTGATTGAACAGTTGGGCTGGCAGCTTCCTGACCACATTGTGGCTCCCTTGGCTTCTGGCTCTTTGTTCACGAAAATTTACAAGGGCTTCCGCGAATTTGTGGAAGTGGGTCTGGTGGCGGATAAACCCGTGCGCTGTAGTGGTGCCCAAGCGATGGGCTGCTCCCCCATTGCTCAAGCCTATGCCGAGGGGCGGGATTTTGTGGCACCCGTGAAGCCCAACACCATTGCTAAGTCCATTGCCATTGGTAACCCCGCCGATGGGGTCTATGCCCTAGAGATTGCCCGCAAAACCAATGGGGCGATCGCTGCGGCCACCGATGAAGAAATTGTGGCAGGCATTAAGCTGCTGGCGGAAACGGAAGGTATTTTCACGGAAACCGCTGGCGGTACCACAATTGCCGTTCTCAAAAAATTGGTGGAATCGGGCAAAATTGACCCTGAGGAGGTGACGGTGGTCTATATCACGGGCAATGGCCTGAAAACCCAAGAGGCGGTGCAAAACGACATTGGTCAACCCCTGACGATCGAACCCAAGTTGGCTAGCTTTGAGCGCGCCTTGGAGCGATCGCGCACCCTCGAACGGTTGGATTGGCAACCGGTATTGGTCTAGTCGGTTTTCCCGACGCTGTGTTGAAATTTATGGATGGTTTGTAGAGGTCTATGGCTGTTACTGTTTTGATTCCCACTCCCTTGCAAAAGCTCACCCGCGATCAAGCAACGGTGGAGTGCCAAGCCCAATCGATCGCCGAGCTTCTGGAAAAGCTAGAGCAGGACTGCCCCGGCATTAAAGGGCGCCTCTGTGATGAAAGTGGCCAACTGCGGCGATTCGTCAATTTCTACGTCAACAATGAGGATATTCGCTTCCTCAATGGCATTGAAACGCCCCTCAAGGATGGCGACGAAGTCAGCATCATTCCCGCGATCGCTGGCGGCTAAGCAAGAGGAATTTGCTCCTGTTGAGATGATTGAACGCTGATTTTAGCTCTGGGGGAAGGAAGCGATCTGAGTTCCTCTTCGGTGTAAATTTGCGCCGTCAGGGGCTGATTTTTAAGCCATGCTGCAAGCCGCTGATAGAGGACGCGATCGCCGCCAAGGTATCCACCGCTTCTTGGGAAGAGATTTGTTAGGATCAGGGCACTGTTTGCCGCTGCTGTCCGATGTTTCAGTCTTGGTTGCAACCCATTGCCAATTCTCCAATGTTGGCTCCCGCCAAAGATGTTGAGGATTCCCTCCTGCTGCGCCTAGGGGTCTTGGGCATGGTGATTGTTGGCTTGGTGGCAACCGATGTGGCGGCGGATACTGCCAATAGTCTCTGGGCGGTTCCCCTCTCCATTGCCGGCTTTAGTTGGAGTTGGTGGGCACGGCGACAAAAAAATGTGGTGGCAAAGCTGGCGATCGCCGTTGGGATGTTGACGGCATTAGCGGTCTTTTTGGGGCGGTTGGCAGCACTGAACCAAGATTCACGGATTTTGCTGACGGAACTCTTGATTCAACTGCAAGTGCTCCATAGCTTTGACTTGCCCCGCCGCAAAGATTTGGGCTACTCGATGGTGATTGCCCTGATTTTAATTAGTGTGGCGGCCACCCTCAGTCAAACCATGACCTTTGGGCTGTTTCTTGTGATCTTTCTGGCGATCGCCCTACCTGTACTCGTCCTTGACTACCGCTCGCGCCTTGGCTTACTCTCCACCACCCTGAAAGCCTTGGCCTTGCCTTGGCGGCAATGGGTCGGCCTCTTTGCCCTGATTCTTGGCTTGGGGATGGTGGTCTTTGTGCTGCTGCCGCGCTTCCCTGGCTATCAGATTCGCACCTTGCCTGTCAGTGCTGAAATTCAAGTGGCAGGGGAGTTTGACCAAACCCGGGTGATCAATCCGGGCTATGTCAGTGGCCGTGGTGGTGGCGGTGTCGGCGAGGAACTGGCCAATCAAACCTTTGACCCGAACTTTTACTATGGCTTTGGCTCCGAGATTGATCAGACCTTTGGCGGGAGCATGACGCCTAGGGAGTTAATGCGGGTGCGATCGCAAGCCCCCGGCTTTTGGCGCGTCCTTGCCTTTGACAAATATACGGGGCGGGGTTGGCGCATTAGTCGCAACGATGAGACAGAAGTGCTGCGGCGTTCCCCTTGGAGTTTTCGCTATCTGCTGCCACAACAACTCTCCCAAATGCCGACGCGGGAGGTGATTCAGACCTATACCATTGTCTCTGAGTTTAGTAACCTGATTCCCCATCTCTACGAACCCCGCGAACTCTATTTTCCCACCCGTGAAATTGCCCGTGACCCCGATGGTGGCCTGCGTGCGCCAGTGCCCTTGCCCGAAGGGCTGACCTATTCTGTGATTTCCCAAGTGCCCGTGCGCGATCGCTCTCTGTTGCGCAGAGCGCCAAAATTAAATCACACCGTAGGCTATCAGTCCTACCTTGAAGTGCCCCCTGACCTGAAACCACGCCTGCAAGCACTGGCCAAAGACCTCCTTGCCAAGGCCGATCGCTCGATTCCCGAACCCTACGAGCAAGCTCTCTACCTCACCCAAGCCCTGAAGCAATCCTATGCCCTGAAAACCGACATTCCCGAACTAGGCAAAGATCAAGACTTGGTCGCAGCCTTTCTGTTTGAGTGGCGCGGCGGCTATCCCGATCACTTTTCCACGGCGTTGACACTGCTACTGCGCAGTATTGACATTCCCACGCGCTTGGTCACCGGTTTAGGAACGGGGGAATTTAACCCCTTCACGGGCTTGTATGTGGTTCGCAATACCGATGCCTATGCCCTGACGGAAGCCTACTTTCCCAATTTGGGCTGGTTTCTCTTTGATCCAATTCCGGGGCACGATCTCTATCCAGCCACCCTAGAGGTAGATCAGACCTTTAGCGTCCTCCAGCAGTTTTGGCAGTGGGTCACGGGATGGTTGCCGACCCCGGTGACGGGATTTTTTGGCATTATCTTTGCTACCCTCGAAACTGCTTTGCAAAAATTCTTTGATCTGTTTAGCCAAGGGCTGGGGGGGATTGTCCAAGGGATTTTGATGCTCTTTGGTGGCGTCATTGTGGTCTGGGGTTTGTGGTACGCTCTCCAGACGTGGCGATATCGTCAACGCCTGCAAAAACTGCCGCCGATCGCCCGCCTCTATGTACAAATGCTCGATGGTCTCGCCCAGCAGGGATTACCGAAGCGACCCAATCAAACGCCGTGGGAATACGCGCGATCGCTGCAAACCGCTGGCCGTCTTGATGCCGTCAGTCAGCGAGCCATTGAAACCCTGACGCAGGCCTATGGGGCTTGGCGCTATGGTGGTGATCAGCCCCCCTTGCCACCCCTGAAACGCGCCCTGAATCAACTGCGACAACAACGCTGGCGATCGCTGCAACGCACGGTAGCGGATCTGCGCCGTCGTTAATCCTTGTCCTTGGGGTTGCTGTCATCGGCGAGGGCATCATCGCTCACTAGTTCGGTCACCACCACCTTATCCACGCGGTTGCCATCCATATCCACCACTTCAAAGCGCAGGCCATCGGTTTCAATGTAATCTCCCGACTGGGGAATACGCCCAAATAGCGTAATGATTAGCCCGCCAAGGGTGTGGTAGTTGGCCGTGTCCTCCTCAGGTAAACTTTCCCGCCGCAGCAATTCCTTGAGTTCATAGGTGGAGAGCAACCCATCCAACAGCCAAGAGCCATCCTCCCGCTGAATAATTTGCGGTTCTTCCCCCTCGTCGTGGCGCAGTGTGCCAATAATCGCCTCCGTGAGATCATTGAGCGTCACCAGCCCTTCGATGCCCCCGTATTCATCAGTAATCAGGGCAATGTGTTGACTCGATTGGCGAAAGAGTTCAAGGACATCAAGTGCCGGTAGGCCTTCGGGAACAAAGAGCGCTGGTTGCAAAAGCTGGCGCAGGTCAATCTCTTGCTGGGTGAGACGAGCGGCCAAAAAGTCCTTGGCTGAAATAATTCCCAAGCAGTGATCAATGGTTTCTTCAGCCACGGGAAACCGCGAATGGGAACTGGCTAGGATTTCCGCCTCCATTTCTTCAAGGGAAGATTCAATATCCAGCCACACAATATCGGTGCGGGGGGTCATGATCGACTGAATCGGGCGATCGCCCAAGTTGAAAATCCGCGCCACCATGTCCTGCTCCGCCACCTCAAAGAGACCCGCCTGTGCCCCCTGCTCAATCAGGACTTTGATTTCATCCTCTGTAACCGTTTGGTCGGCAATGGTGGCAATGCCCAATACTTGCAGAATGGTATCTGTGGAGACGCTGAGTAAATGCACAATCGGAGCCGCTAATTTCGTCAGCCATGTCATGGGTTTGGCAATGTTGCAGGCGATCGCCTCGGGGTACGTCATGGCAATGCGCTTGGGCACCAGTTCGCCAATCACCAAGGAAAGGTATGTAATCCCCGTCACCACAAGGGCAATACTCAAAGGCTGGCTGTATTGACCCAACCATGGCACGGGACTGAGGACAGCCTGTAACCGCTGGGCAAGGGTGACACCGCCCACGGCACCACTGAGAATCCCAATCAGGGTAATCCCAATTTGTACAGCCGAGAGAAAATTATTCGGGGAGTTGGCGAGTTTTAGGGCTGCCTTCGCCTTGCGTTGACCCCGTTTTGCCAGTTGCTCAAGGCGGACTTTGCGTGCAGAGACCACTGCGATTTCAGCACCAGCAAAAATGCCATTGGCGATAATGAGCAGCAGCACAAGTAAAATTTCTAAGGCAGCGGCAGACATTGCAGCTATTCTTCTAGGGGGAACCCCAGATATACAGTCTGAGTCGGCATTGTGGGTCGTCAGGCTTATTCAAGAGACTGCTCCTTTACTGCCGATGTTGTTTCTATCATGCTGAATAAATCGCCCCTCTGCCAGTGATATCGACCTGTTGAGGGGATGTGATTGGGTCATTAAGCAGTTTTGGCTGTTTCGAGGGGGTTCCATCCTTAGGGAAAAGGGTTGTATAGCAGTCAGGATACTGGAATCTGGGAGACTCTACAAGGGGGCGGAATCTTAGAATAGACGTGATGTTTCCCTCGCCAACCAATGCACGAGCGACTTCAACGCTTCCTTACCCTAGGGGCGATCGCGATTCTGGTGCTGTTAATTGTGGCTTTCCTCTGGAGTGAAGAGGCACTCCAGTCGCCGAGCCGCACTTGGGAGACCCTCAGTAATGCAGTGATTACCTTGGTGGGGGAGTATCCCGATCGCCCGCGCACCCTGCTGGGGCAAGTTCTGCAGCTGCTGCTACTGCTCTTTGGCACCTTTGCCTTTGGTGCCCTGATTGGCAAGTTTTCCGCCTACTTTGTCACCCAAGCTCTTAGCCAAACCCTACCCATGAAACCCTTTAGCAACCACATTATTATCTGCAACTGGAATGCCAAGGCGCCCCTTGTGCTCCGCCAATTGATTGCCGCCAACGTCTACCATCCCCGCGACATTGTGCTTTTATGTGCTGAACCGATTGCACTGGATCCTGAATTCCAAGGGCGCCCGGATGTCTTTGTAGTACAAGGGGATCCTACCCACCATGGCACCCTAGAGCGCCTCAATGCCCCCCAAGCCAAAGCCATTATTCTGCTTGCGGATGCCGACATGGAAGCTCCCGATGAAAAAAATGCCCTCATTGCCCTTGCGGTAAAGCACCTAGAGAAAACCCCTGGCCAAGAGCAGGATATTCATGTGGTGGCCGAATTGGTGAATAGCGATCGCCAGCGCCACCTCAAGGAAGCGGGGGTGGATGAAGTGATTTTGAGTCAGGACTATAGTTCTGGGATTCTGGCCCAAAGTGCCCTCTTTCGTCAAATGTCCGAGGTCTATCGCCAACTCCTGACCTATTCTGATCACACCAATGAGTTCTACTTTATTGAGCCGGGGTACTATCCCACGACCCTCTGTGGCCTCTCCTTTGCTGCCCTCAGTGCTTGGATGAGTGAGTACAGTAGCCGCCATCCAGAGAACCCGCTGCTCCTGATCGGGATTCGCCGCCAAAATCAACAGGTGTTGCTCAACCCTCGTCCCTCAGACTTTCAGAGTCTTGACCCCACTGACACGCTGATTGTCATGGCCTATCGCCCCATCTATGACTTGCGGGGATAAACCCGTCCTTTCCAAGCACCACCCCGACCTTGCCAGTGGCGCCGCGCCGAATCCAGTGTCATCAGCGTATAGAGGAAGGCAATCAGCGGCAGTGTCAGCGCCCAAGCGCCATTGAGGCCATAGAAACGCACCGTTGGCCCGTAGGCGATCGCCATGCTCCCCCAAGTGAGTCCCGCCATGACGGCTAAGGGCAGCGACTGACTGATCAGACCGATAGCAAGGGCAAGGGGCGCCCACAAATACACCAGTGTCATGCCAATCACGGTTCCCACCAGCAAGAGCGGTGAATAGGACAACTGCGTATAGGCGGTGCGAGCCACCATCTGCCAAATACTGCCGAGCGTATTGTAGGCACGCAGACTCACGGTGGTCGGTGTCAGCCCCAACCAAATGCGGTAGCCGGCTTGTTTGACAGCGGCAGCTAAGGAACAATCATCAATCAGGGCATGGCGAATACAGGCAATGCCACCAATCTTGTCCAGCGCCACAGGATCAATCAGAATACAGCCCCCCGCTGCAGCCGCCGTTGATCGCTGTGGATCGTTGACCCAAGGGAAGGGATAGAGCTTAGCAAAGAAAAAGACAAAGGCGGGAATCAGCAATTTTTCCCAAATACTTTGGCAGCGCAGTTTCACCATCAGCGAGACAAGGGCACAGTTTTGCTGACGGGCGTGGGCGACCAATTGGCGCAAATTTTGGCGATCGTGGGCAATATCGGCATCTGTAAGCAGCAAGTAATCGGGATCAAACGCACGGGCGGCCTCAATGCCTTGGGACAGTGCCCAGAGCTTACCGGACCAGCCGGAAGGAAGCGGTGCGCCCTCGATGACCGTCAGGCGATCGCCCTTGCCCAGTTCCAAAGCCGTTTGGCGAGCAATGTCCCCTGTGCCATCGTCACTTTGATCGTCCACCAAGATCAGGTGTAGGGTTCCCTCGTAGTCCTGTTCGAGGAGCGATCGCACACTGGTGCCAATCACCGCCGCCTCATTGCGAGCTGGAATGACAACCACCACCCTTGGCCAAGCCCTGAGGTCTCCCCCCTGTAGCCGCTGATCCGGGCGCCAAAACTGTCCCCAAAACAGCAGCAAAACCAGCCAGATCACAAGGGAAAGGGCCGTTACACTCAACAGGATGAGGGTTAACACAGGGGATATGGTCATCACAGTTCACTATCGAGGACTTCTTCAGCCATAGGATTGAGGTGCTGATGTTGCTGCCGTCGCGATCGGCGGCGATATTTTTTCGGATCCAAGAGGGGTTCAAGGCGCTGCTGCCCTTGGCGGTCACTCTTGGCCTTCACTGGGGGTGCCTTCCCTAAGGATGGCTCTGAACTGGCCATTGTTTCTAGCTCATGCAAATACTCAATGTAGAGGGGGTAGCGCTCCCAATCACCGCGTACACAGCAGCCCGGTTCCTGATCGTGGCGACAGTTATCAAAGAGACACCGATCCTTGCTCAGCCGTTGGCGAATCTCCGGAAAAGCCGCCGCCAATTGCTGGGGGTCTTGGGGCAGTTCGGGTTGATTAAAGCCCGGTGTATCGGCAATCCAGCCCCCCGCTGGCAGGGGAAAGAGTTCCACATGGCGAGTGGTGTGCCGCCCCCGGTGCCAGTGATCCGAGACCGCACCGACGCGAATATCTTCCCGAGGTGTCAGATGGCGGATCAAGCTACTTTTGCCTACCCCCGACGGGCCACAGACAACTGTAATCTTATCGGCGAGGTGGGGATGCAGATGTTGCCAGTCGCTTCCTTGGGTGAGACTGAGGACATGGCAGTGATAGCCCCATTGATGCAGGCGATCGCGCCACTGCTGTTGCTCTTGCGCAGAAACTAAATCCGCTTTGGTGAAAAGCACCTGAATCTCGACATTCAATCCCTCGGCGGTCAAGAGAAAGCGGCTAATTTGATGGACATCAGCAGGAGGGTCAGCCAAGGCAAAAAGGAGCAACACTTGATCGACATTGGCGATCGCTGGGCGTGACAATTGATTGCGGCGGGGCAAAATCTCAGCGATCGCTCCGCGGTGTCCTTGCCAGTCGGGATGGCTCACCACTACCCAATCCCCCACACACACCTGTTGCCCCATCTTCTTGAGGCGGGCGCGGCGTACACACAGTAACTCCTCAATACCATTGGTGGCTTCCTGCAGGCGGACACGGTAGTAATTGGCCTGAACAGCCCGCACCAAGCCCACCAGATCACTCATGCCGGACGCTGCACCTGAAGGGCAAAATAGTCCTGCCGTGGCTCAATCCCAAGGACATCGTAGCCCGCCATGCGCAAACTATCGGGCACCTGCTCAATGGGTTCTCCTGCATCCAACCAGACCTCAAGGGGCTGCTGGGGGGGCAACTGTTGCAGTCGCAGTTTTGTGCGCACAAAGTTCAAAGGACAGGGCGTTCCCCGTAGATCCAATGTTTCCATGGCAGGGCAAGTAACCAACTGCAACTATCTTCCCAAAAAGGCGACCACCTTGGCGAATACCTGCTCTCGCTCGACATCAAGGGGGAGCAAGTGATCCGACTCCTTGAGCCAGTGCAATTCCTTGTGGGCACTGCCCAGCTGTTCATAAATCCTCTGCGCCCCTTGGGGGTCAACGACCGTGTCAGCAAGGCTTTGCAGAATCAGGGTTTCAGCTGTGATGGTTGGCAGTTTCCGCTCCACTTGGGCAATCAGGTCGAGGGCACTGCGCACCGCTTGGAGATTAAAACTTTTGAAAAAGCAGGCGGCTTCTGCTGCTTGGCGTAGGGGGCGATCGCGGATTGGTAGGCTGCGCCGAGGCACAAAGGGAATCCACTGGCCAAGGGACTGCACAAGCCTCTCTGGAGCGACGGGGCAAAACCAAGGCCGATAGATGCGCAAAAAGGGGGCAAGGAGTACAAGAGAATCAACGGCATACTCATAGGCAAGATGAAGGGCTAGCGTTCCCCCAGTGGAAAAGCCCACCACGGCAACCGTGCGATGGCTGTCTCGTAAGGTCTTAAAGGCTGTCACTACTGCCTCATACCACTGCGGCCATGTCGAGGCGGGCATTTGGGGAGTGGGGCGATCGTGCCCCGGATAGAGGATGCCCTGAACCGTCCAGCCTGCTTTGTAGAGAACCTCTCCCAAAAGTTGCAGTTCATAAACCCCACCCCCCAAGCCATGGAGTAACAAGCAGGCGCGATCGCCCTCAGGGTGTCTGTGGAAAAAGGGACGATTGACGAGATGAATCAATGCAGTTGCATGCCACACGTTACCAACATAGAAAAAATCTACCCCGATCGCTAGAGCAACCGAGGTAGAGGACGCGACGTTCATCTAGGCGGCAGTTTGCCTAAAGAGCCTAAAGATGAGCCTAAAAGCGTTCATGGAAGGTGCGGTTAATCACATCCAACTGTTGTTCGCGGGTGAGTTTGATAAAGTTCACCGCATAGCCCGACACCCGGATGGTGAGTTGGGGGTACAGTTCAGGGTGATCCATGGCATCCAACAACATTTCGCGGTTAAGCACGTTGACGTTGATGTGGAAGCCTTGGTCGTGGATGTAGCCATCCAGCAGATTCACCAAGTTGCTGATTTGATCCTCCCGTGTCTTGCCAAGGGCACTGGGCACGATGGAGAACGTGTTGGAGATGCCATCTTGGGCATGGACATAGGGCAACTTGGCCACGGATGCCAGTGAGGCAATCGCCCCTTTCGTATCGCGACCGTGCATGGGGTTAGCGCCCGGTGCAAAGGGTTCACCGGCTTTGCGGCCATCGGGAGTATTGCCGGTTTTCTTGCCATAGACGACGTTGGAGGTAATCGTCAGGATTGACTGCGTAGGCACGGCATTGCGGTAGGTTTTGTGTTTGCGGATTTCATTCATGAAGGTTTCCACGACCCACACCGCGAGACTATCCACGCGATCGTCGTTGTTGCCGTACTTCGGAAAATCACCCTTAATCTCGTAGTCCACCGCTAAGCCCTCGGCATTGCGGATCACTTTCACCTCGGCGTACTTAATGGCCGAGAGGGCATCCGCCACCACCGATAGACCCGCCACACCACAGGCCATGGTGCGAAAGACATCGCGATCGTGGAGCGCCATCTCCAGCCGCTCGTAGCAGTACTTATCGTGCATGTAGTGGATGACGTTGAGGGTATTGACATACACCTTTGCCAACCAAGCCATCATCTGCTCAAAACGGGGTAGGACTTCTTCCCACTTCAGGGTGTCGCCCGTAATCGGCGCAAACATCGGTGCCACTTGCTGGCCAGAGACTTCATCCCGACCGCCATTGATTGCGTAGAGCAGGGCTTTGGCTAAATTCACCCGTGCCCCAAAGAATTGCATTTGTTTGCCGACCCGCATCGCCGAGACACAGCAGGCGATCGCGTAGTCATCGCCCCAGTAGGGACGCATCAAGTCATCGTTTTCATATTGGATCGAACTGGTGTCAATGGAAACTTGGGCGCAGAAGCGTTTGAAGGCCTCTGGCAAGTTTTCCGACCACAGCACCGTCAAGTTGGGTTCGGGGGCAGGCCCAAGGGTATAGAGCGTATTCAGAATACGGAAGCTGGTTTTCGTCACCAATGGGCGACCATCAAGACCCATGCCACCAATGGATTCCGTGACCCATGTGGGATCGCCAGAGAAGAGTTCATTGTATTCCGGCGTCCGCAGGAAGCGCACCATCCGCAGTTTCATCACAAAGTGGTCAATCCATTCTTGGATTTCAGCTTCTGTGGCTGTGCCGTGGCGCAAATCCCGTTCAAAGTAAATGTCGAGGAAGGTGGAGACCCGCCCAAGGGACATGGCGGCGCCGTTTTGTTCTTTGACAGCCGCAAGGTAGCCAAAATAAAGCCACTGAATCGCCTCTTTGCCATTGGCCGCTGGCCGCGAAATATCAAAGCCATAGCTGGCGGCCATTTCCTTGAGTTCATTGAGGGCTTTGATTTGCTCTGAGAGTTCTTCCCGTAGGCGGATGGTTTCGTCGTCCATGACATCCAGTTCTAGGGAAGCCTGCTGTGCCTGTTTGTCGGCAATCAAGCGATCTACCCCATAGAGAGCCACGCGGCGATAGTCACCAATAATCCGACCGCGGCCATAGGCATCCGGCAGTCCCGTAATGATCCCCGATTTACGACAGCGGCGCATTTCGGGTGTGTAGGCATCAAAGACGCCATCGTTATGGGTTTTGCGATATTTGGTGAAGATTTCCTTCGTGCGCGGATCCAATTCGTAGCCGTAGGCCTTGAGGGAGGTTTCAACAACGCGAATGCCACCAAAGGGCATAATCGCCCGTTTCAGGGGCTTATCGGTTTGCAGGCCAACGATTTGCTCCAACTCGCGATCAATGTAGCCCGGTGCGTGGGCTGTAATCGAAGAGGGGACACTGGTATCGGCATCAAGGACGCCTTTTTCGCGCTCTAGTGCCATCAGGTCGCGCACTTTTGCCCATAGTTGTTGGGTGCGATCGCTAGCGCCTGTGAGGAAGGAGGCATCCCCAGCGTAGGGGGTATAGTTGCGTTGAATAAAGTCGCGCACATCAATGCGATCGACCCAATCACCACCCGTAAATTCTCGCCATGCCGCTTCGGGCAATTCTGTGTAGCGTGTACAGTTCATAATCAATGTTCCTCATCAAGTGTGCAGCAATTTCTCGCGATCGCCCTTCACCAATAGCGATCGCCCCTTCAAACCAGCAAGAACCTGCTAACTGCAAATGCTAGAAAATACGCAAGAGATTAAGCGATTGCGATCAAACGAGAAATGCAAATGAACTTTTTGTAGGCCAAGCCTCATCACTCTTTTTCGGCCTGCTCACGCCTACACTTTCATTATACTCCCTATAATCTAGGGGCTGATTTTTGCAAAAAGTAAAGCATTCTGTTCATTGCTTTAGGCCGCGATCGCCCTCATTTCTTGGGCATTTTGCAACCGCTCAATTGCTACATCCAGCAGGGCTAAACCAGCCTCTAGGGTTTCAATGCGACACAATTCACTGCGCAGTTCTGCGGCATCAGCAAAGCCCTTGGCGTACCACGTCAAATGTTTACGCGCTTGGCGAATCCCCCGTTCCCCCTTGTATTCCCAGAGGGCAATGAGATGATCCCGCGCACAGTGCAGACGTTCAACCACCGTTGGCGCAGGCCGCAATTCCCCGGTTTTCAAAAAGTGATCAATTTCCCCCACCAAGAAGGGATAACCCATCGTTCCCCGCGAGCACATCACACCATCTGCGCCGGTTTGCTCCAAGCAGCGCACTGCCGCTTCTACCGAGAAAATATCGCCATTGGCAATCACGGGAATACTGACGCGCTCCTTCACCCGCGCAATCCACTCCCAGCGGGCTGGGCCATTAAAGCCTTGGGCACGGGTTCGCCCATGAACCGTAATCATTGCCGCGCCAGCATCTTCCATCGCCTTGGCAAAGTCAAGGATATTAATCTCCTGATCGCTCCAACCAATGCGGGTTTTGACCGTAACCGGCACAGGCACCGCCTTGGAGACCGTCCGCACAATTGTTGTTGCCGTTTGCACATCCCGCAGCAGCGAAGAACCACCGCCATTCTTCGTAATTTTATTCACGGGGCAGCCCATATTGATATCTACCGTATCCGCCCCTTCAGCCACTGCCTTTATCGCTGCTTCTGCTAGAAAATCAGGGCGACAGTCAAAAAGCTGAATACTAATGGGGTGCTCATTGGCATCCACTTCCATGATCCGGGGCAATGTTTTCAGATAGTGCAACCCCGAAGCACTGACCATCTCCGTGTACATCATTGAGTCGGGGGCATAACGGCGCACCAATCGCCGAAACACCAAATCAGTTACCCCGGCCAACGGGGACTGCAAGACCCGACTATTGACCGTAACAGAGCCAATCTGCAATGGCGTTGCCAAACGGGCTTTTAGCTCTGGAGACAGGGTTGACATAGCTCCCACGAAAGCTCAATGCTGCTGCTGCGGTGTTTGCTCTTGATAGGCTGAATAGACTGCCCGCACATTATACCAGTTCAAAAAGATGCGAGCCACTTCCAAGGCATCTTGAGGGCGACCGATGTTAATCAGCCATTGCAACAGGGGCGCCAGTGTTTTTTCATTGAGAATGCCGCCGAGGGATAGGATGGCCCAAAGGAAATAGTGAAAGGGCGTCATTTGAATCATGAGCTTCACTTCCCAAATGGGATGCTTTTTATAGAACAAGACCCCCATTCGTCCCCTTTCAATCTCTTTCTGAATCAGGGTGGGCACTTGACTGAGGGAAAAGGGGGGATGCCAGTGGTAGCCAACGGCTTCGGGGCACTTCAGTAATCGCAAACCCAATTTCTTGAGGCGCACCCCTAGTTCTAAATCTTCCCAGCCGTAGAGCTGAAACTGGGTATCAAAGAGGCCTGCTTTTTCCAACCAATGGCGGGCGATCGCCACATTCCCCGTTGCAAAATAGGCGGCTGAAAAATCAATGATTTTGTAGGGTTCTGAGGTGGGGTCTTCAAAGTTACAGGTATTAATCACACGGCCATAGGAAAAAGCAGGAACCTGAGTAATATCCTCAATGCCAAGACGTTCTTTTTCTTGGGTTAAGCACTTCCCATGGGCTTCTAAAAACGTTTCCGTCACTACCAAATCACTATCGATAAAAATAATCCAGTCCCCCTGAGCCACCTGAAGCCCCAAGTTACGGGCAGCCGCAGGGCCAAGATGTTCCTGTTGAAGCCAGCGGACACAGGGAAACGCTTCACGATGTGCCTCAAGCCACTCAATGGTGTTGTCTGTTGAGCCATCGTCAACAATAATGACCTCATAGCCCTCAATGCCTAAGTCTGGATTCCACGTTTGATGGGCGATCGCGCGAATACACTTTTCTAGAATGGGCAAGCGATTATAGGTAGGAATTACGACACTAAAAAACATGATCACTCCAGAAATGTGGTCTTGAGCTACTCAACTAGCTTGTTCTATCTAAAACCCAACTATGAAAACGGTGGGAACAAAGGCGCGGGAATGCATGGTGGAGAATTTTTTCTGCTTCTGTTCCTTTATAACATTGCTTTAACTGCCGCAGGAGTTGAAATGTTTTCCACAAGTCTTTCTCTGCTTCTTGAGCCTCAGTTGGTAAAATCCCTAGCTTTGCCGTCAGCAGTTGTTGCCAGTGGCGCGAACGAATCCGTTGACTATTTTGAGCTTGCTGCCGACGATAAAGGCTGGAGGTTTGTTTGCGATGTACTCGATATTGGAGAAGTACCTCTGGGACATTTCCCATCTTGAACCCTGCCGCCCATGCCCGCTGCCAGAGATCATAATCTTCCACCAGTGACCACTCAGAGGAGTACCTCAGTTCTTTGAAAACACTGGAGTGACCCATTACAGATGGATGGGCAAAAGGTACACCAAATAACAATTCAATTTCGCAACCTTCATGGGAAGGAGGATAGTGCCAAGAACCAATCGCTGCCCCAATGAGCTGAACAGATGAGCCACAAAGATGTAATTTATTTTTTTCTAGAAATTCAAGTTGACTTTCTAACCTGTTAGGTAAAGTCAAATCATCTGCATCCATTCTAGCGATATATTGACCCTTAGCAAGTTCAATTGCTTGATTCAGTGTATAAATCAAACCTTGATTATCCCGACGAATTAAATGAATACGAGCATCAAGTTTTGCATAATTTGATAAAATTTCAAAGGAATTATCTGAAGAACCATCATCAATAACAATGAGTTCAAAATCATTAAAGGATTGATTAAGAATAGAATTTATAGCTAATTCAATATATTGGTCAGAATTAAAAACTGGTAAAATAACTGAAATAGTCGGACTGTTGTGTATATTCATCATTAACAATAACTAAATCATCTCAAATTCTAATCCAAGTCTTTGGAATTAAATCCGAATCATCTTTATCAGATGTGGCGAACCATTTTTGAGGAGCAATTACAATTTTTTCAGGGCTATTATTTAGCCAAGCTCCCCACCAACTAAACGTACTGTTGGCAATAATATGATGACGACATAGACTCATGAGGCGCATATCATTGTAGCTCTCTTGAGCAGTATTATTTTCTACATAAAAAATTGGATAAGAAGTTTTCAAGTTTGATTTTGCCCATTCAGCTTCGTCTGAAAAAACAAAGAATACAGGATCATCTATAAGTGACGTGATATATTCAATGGCTCGATAGTAATAGTCAAGCTGACAGACGCCATGAACTTTATGGGTCATAGGATTTGAAACATAGTCTCCACGACGAATATGGAGACTAATTGAATGACACTGGGTAATTTTATCTGCCCATTGAGCATTTATTTCTGACAAGGGTTGCCTAAACTTGAAATCTTCCCGTAGAATGTCAGCAATTTCGCTAAAGTATTTTTCTGATTGCCAGTAACCCTGAAGGTAGGCAGTGCTGGGGATAGAGTGAATTTGTTCCCAATAGTGATAGTGAGGTTCAAGAATCAGTCGCCCCTTACATAGCGCTGAAAGTTGCAGGTTGGCGATCGCTCTTCTGATTGTTGGCACCCCCCACCACCCCAAAACAGACTTCAAATCCTCAAGAGAAGCAATCGGAGCCTCACAGCAAAATACACGATGTAGTTCAAACCCTTGATGAAGCTGGTAGCTTTCAAAATCCGAAATATCCAAGCGCAAGGGCACTCCCCTAGTCATAGACAAAGCCCTTCCTAAAGCATACTGGAACATCTGATTGCCAAGGCCACCGATAAGATTGACAAAGATCATTATTCCGAGTGTTTATGACTAGCGTTGACTTGATCCAAAATGCCGTGAACGATGGTCTGCACAAAGTGAGCAATAGAAAACCGCTGTGCTTGGGAAGAGTGCAGAAAATTCCAAATCGCTTGCTGGTAGCCTTTATAGATCTCTTCTGGCATCGTCTTGAGAAAATCGTACAAAGAGTCGTAGGAAGAAAACTCTCTACGGTCAATAAAACAAGCCTTAGGAATGTAGTCGGTAATGTCTGGTGCCCCCCAGTAGATCGGCACGTTCCCGGCGCAAAAGGCATCAAAAATTTTCTCTGTGATGTAACCACGAAAAATCGCGTTCTCATAGACAATTGAGAAGCGGGACTGTCGTAACACTTCACTCTTTGTGGGCGCAATGCCCCGCCAAGACGGAAACGGGGGCAATGGTCTGTGAATCCACCTTTTTTCTAAGGCGTGAATGATCTCTCCCACCACGGGCTGTCGGGCTGAATGATTCCAACCGTGACCATAAAGGGCAAAGTCCTGTGGTGCATGACGTTCAAACCAGCGAATAGCTCTGACCCGCTCGCGGTAGAGATCTTGATACGGAGCCCACCAAGCCAAAGCCTTATTACTGTTGATTAAAACAACCAACTGAGGACGTTGCCCATAGCCATCTACACCACCTGTTACCTTGAAGGGGTGAGGCAGTTGAATTTGCTGAGCCTGCTTGATAGCTAGGTCAGGGTTCCAAGTAAACACACTTTGATAGCGACGCAATAAGAACCGCTGCCCATTGGCTGGATAGATCAAGGGATGTTCAGTGAGAATTACAAACTTTGGAGACTTAGAGCGGGGAGCTTGAACATTAAGATGGAGTTCAAAATCGGGGTCATTACAGCATTGATCGAGGCCGACAAGTTCAACGCCTTGGGCACAAAACCCCTCCCGCAGGGCAACCCAAGGCTGTGTTAGCCCGTCTGGAGATCCATTCGGATCAAAAAATACGGTTGTGGGAATATCAGGATAGACAAAAAGACCAGTTAATCCTTGCTTTGTCATTGCATGATTTTCTAGGTTAAAACTCAAATGCTCTTTAGGCGCCAGCTTTCCCAAACAAATTCATAATTCCACATTTCAATATGAGTTCTTGTTAACTTAAAGCGCAAATTCTGACGCTTTTGTTCTGAGTTCTCAACAAAATTATGAAACTGAATCTGAAGATATTTTATCTTTTCTATTAAATCAGAATCGATGAGCTTTTTCACTAAATTATACTCTCCTCCTTCAATGTTAATTTTCATCAAATCTACTTTTTCGATACCAAGCTCCTTGAAAACAGTAGCACAGTTTCGTAGTTGAGCTATTTCCTCTGATGTTTTTGAATTTCTTTTATAAAAACTTGACGATTCCTCAGCTATGTGAATTTGGGAAATTTCATCGACGTTGGACAGTCCATAATTCAGGACAATAATCTTTGCATTACCAGCAAACCGTTTCTTACAAATATGATAGAAGACTGAAACCGGTTCAAAAACAAATACTCGACAATTGAATTTCTCATGAATGAGAGCAGTAAAGTCTCCTTTATATCCCCCCACATCTAGGACAATGCTCTCTGCATCAAGTGGATAATCAAGCCGCAAGGTACTATCGCCTTTATCTCGAAACCAGCGACGAACCTCTCTTTGAAATGAGTTTTGAATTAGCAATGAGTCAAGCCAGTCTAAAACTTTGTTCATACCTGAAAAATTTGATAAATGTCAATAAATCAAATGAGGTAAATCCCTAGGTCACTAACAGCCCGCTTACAACGCTTACGAAGCGATAAAAACGGCTACCATTGCCACGAAAGCTCCCACCGTTGTGTTGATGCCGTTAACGATTTCATTACTCAGCCAAGTGTAGCGTTCCTGAAGGGTAGCTCCCACCAGACTCTCCACAAGGTTGGCTAGGAAAGCAGCAAGAATACAAATGGGGATGGCGATCGCCCCCATCAAGTCCACACTCCAGCCTAGCACAGCAATCACGGTGGCACCAATTAGACCGGCCAGTGTTCCCTCTAAACTCACCGCTCCCTCTGTCCCGCGGGGCACCGGTTGTAATGTGGTGATGAGAAAGGTGCGCTGGCCATAGGCTTTGCCCACTTCACTGGCACAGGTATCTGAGAGCTTGGTGCTAAAACTGGCCACAAACCCCACCAAAAATAACTCCCGCCATTGGGGCAGCAGGAGAGCAAGGAGTGCACAGAGGGTGCCTGTAAAGGCTGATCCCCAGACATTCTCTGGCCCGCGCGCCCCGGAGCGTTTTTCAGCAATGCCTGCGGCCTCTTTTTCGGCCATGCCGATGCGGGTGACGGCTGAACCGACAAGGAAATAAACCATGACAATCAGATAGCCCTGCCAGCCTAAGGTGCCCCAAATCAGTACGCCGAGGAGCCACGCATGGAAAAGTCCCGCCGCGGTCAGTAACTTCTGCCGCGCAAGGAGGGCGATCGCTCCAAGGAAGGTGTTGAGCAAAATACCTATCCACCAAGGGTTCAGTAAAAGACTGCCATCCACAAGAACTGCACTCCGACTGTACTGGCAGCACCTTATCATAATCATACTTTTCAAGATAGAGGACAGAGGATGAGCACTTGGCTACTAGAGCCGCTGCAACACACATTTATGGTCAAGGCACTAGGGGTGAGCACCCTTGTGGGCTGCGTTTGTGCGGTATTGTCCTGTTTTTTAACCCTAAAGGGCTGGGCCTTGATGGGGGATGCGGTGTCCCATGCAGTGCTACCCGGTGTGATCTTGGCCTATTGGCTGGGGCTGCCCTTTGCCTTAGGTGCCTTTGTTTTTGGTTTGATGGCCGTGACCCTCATTGGCTTTATTCAACGGCAGACACGGGTGAAGGAGGATACGGTCATTGGCTTGGTGTTTACGGGCTTTTTTGCCTTGGGGTTGGTGCTGCTCTCGAAGACTGCCAGCAGTGTTGACCTGATGCATATCCTCTTTGGAAATGTCTTGGGGATTAGCGATCGCGACCTCTGGCAAACAGTGATTGTGAGCCTCATGACACTGATCACGATCGCCCTATTGCATCGGGATTTGATCCTCTTTTGCTTTGACCCGACCCATGCCCGCACCATTGGCCTAAATACAACGCTGCTGTACTATCTCCTGCTGGCGTTGCTATCCCTCACCACTGTCGCTGCCCTGCAAACCGTGGGCATTATTCTCGTCGTGGCGATGCTAATTACACCGGGGGCAACGGCCTATTTGCTGAGCGATCGCTTTGGCATCATGGTACTCATTGCCTTGGCGGTGGGTGGCCTTGGCAGTTTATTGGGAACCTACATCAGTTACTATCTCGATGCGTCAACGGGGGGTTGTATTGTTGTTCTGCAAACAGTGATTTTTTTGCTGGCGATGATTTTTGCCCCCAAGCACGGTCTGTTGGCCAAAGCCCGCTCTCCCCTGAGTTAGGTTTAAGGATTATTTTGTGGGGTGTTGCCGATGCCTTTGCTAGAGTTCATGATATAGTTGCCCCATATTTATCATGGGTGAAGACAGTTGCGTTATGGAGTCAGATCAACAGTGGCCTACGGAACCTGTTCCCTCTGAAGTCCCCGCCTCCTTTGTTTCGGGAGAGGTAGGCATTGCATCTGGCGACAATGGCCATGGCGCACCAACCGATGTGTTAAGGAGTTATGACAGCTTGGTGGAAACTTCAGCAGCGCGCATCAAAGTAATTGGTGTCGGTGGGGGCGGTGGCAACGCAGTCAACCGCATGATTGCCAGTAATGTGGCGGGTGTTGAATTTTGGTGCGTCAATACTGATGCGCAGGCGATCGCCCAATCCCAGGCTCACCGCTGCCTGCAAATTGGCCAGAAACTCACCCGTGGTCTCGGCGCCGGTGGCAACCCCGCCATTGGTCAAAAAGCGGCTGAAGAATCCCGCGAAGACCTTGCTGCGGCACTCAAGGATGCCGATTTGATTTTCATTACCTGCGGCATGGGTGGCGGTACCGGCACTGGCGCTGCCCCAATTGTGGCTGAAGTAGCCAAGGAACAGGGCGCCCTAACTGTTGCAGTGGTAACCCGCCCCTTTACCTTTGAGGGTCGCCGTCGCGCTAGCCAAGCGGATGAAGGAATCGAAGCCCTACAAAGTCGTGTTGACACTCTCATCGTGATCCCGAATGACAAGATTCTCTCAGTGATTTCGGAGCAAACATCGGTTCAGGATGCGTTTCGAGTGGCCGATGATGTCCTGCGCCAAGGGGTTCAGGGGATTTCCGACATTATTAACCTGCCGGGGCTGATTAACGTTGATTTCGCCGATATTCGTTCGGTGATGGCTGATGCCGGTTCTGCCATGATGGGTATTGGTATTGCCTCTGGCAAGTCACGAGCTACGGAAGCTGCCGTCAGTGCAATTTCTTCGCCCCTACTGGAGGGGTCGATTGAGGGTGCCAAGGGCGTTGTCTTCAATATTACGGGGGGCACAGATCTCACCCTCCATGAGGTCAATGCCGCTGCCGAGGTGATCTACAATGTGGCCGATGCTAACGCCAATATCATTTTCGGTGCGGTGATTGATCCCCAAATGCAAGGGGAAGTTCAAGTCACCGTTATTGCCACTGGCTTTAGTGGTGAACCCATTAGCCGCACTCGTGCCACAACCAAAACGACACCCCTAACGAACCGCCCCCTAACGACGGCATCGCCTCCCCCGGAAGCCCCCGCACCACAACCAGAGGTTGAAGCCAAGCCGAAGTTAGACATTCCTGAGTTTCTCCAGCGACGGCGACCGAATCCTTAGGTATTAAAGGTGCCTATTTCTAACAGGGGATGGCAGGCCGTCTCAAAGACCTAATTCGCGGGCGATCGCTAGTAACCCCTCGCGGTAGGAAGGATAGCGGAGCTGAACGCCTAAAACCCGCTTGATTTTGTCATTGCGGACTCGGCGGGATTCGCGCCAAAAGGACTGGGCCATTGGACTCAGATTGGCTGCCTCTAAAGGGATGGCTGGTGGGGCTGGGCGACCCAAAAGACGATAGGCCTCGAGTAGAACAGGGAGCGACTCTGAGGGTTGATCATCACTGAGGTTATAGATTTCCTGCGGCGTGGGTTGTGCCAGCGATCGCTCAAGGGTTTGGACAATATCCACCACATGAATACGGCAGAAGTAGTGTCCCGGTTTATCAATGAGTTGCACATCCCCCTTGAGAATACGAGCAATGGGATTGCGTCCTTCTCCGGGGCCATAGATGCCGGGGAGTCGAAAGATATGGGTGGGCAGATTGGAGTTGAGAAAGGTTTGCTCAATGCTGACGCGGTGTTGTGAACGCAAATTTTGGGGATTGACGGGTGTGGTTTCATCTACCCAGCCCCCTTGGCGATCGCCATAGACCCCCGTTGTCGAAAGGTAGCCAAACCAGTGCAGATTCAGTTTCTCTAACTGCGGCAACAGTGCCAGCGCAACCGCATCCTCCCCTTGGCGATCAGGAGGAATACTATTGAGGATGTGGGTTACCCCCTCAAGGGCGGCTGGTGCTAAGGGGACTGGCTCCCCCTGCTGCTCCCATGTAAAGGGAAAACAGGGAACAGTGCTGAGTTCTGGCGGCGGCTCTCCCCGACGGTTGGTAATGACCACATCAATGCCTTGGGCTTGGAGCGATCGCGCCAACCACGTTCCCGTATAACCGCAACCGAGAATGAGAACCCGCATTGCGCTCTAGTCTTGGGAAGAGGCTGCTGGTGCTTCTACCAAACGCACCTTCGTAGCCAAACCCAGCAATTGCAAGAAGCGAATGGTGAGCCACGTCAGATCCAGTTCCCACCACTGCAACCCATGGCGTGCCGAGTATTGATAAGCATGGTGATTGTTATGCCAACCCTCGCCAAAGGTTAACAGGGCGACCCACCAGCAATTCGTTGAGTGATCTGTGGTTTCAAACGTGCGATAGCCAAAGGCATGGGTGGCACTATTCACCAGCCAAGTGGTGTGATAGACCGTTACAAGGCGCACAAAAATTCCCCAAACCACAAACGGCCAACCGCCCCAGAGGTAAAGAACAATGGCCAAGACCACCTGAATTGGTAGAAAGGACTTGTCAAGAAACTGATACACCGGATCATCCGCAATATCTTTGGTGAAACGGGGAATCTCTGCCTCCGCTGGCACCTCACGAAACATCCATTCAATATGGCTCCACCAAAAGCCCTTACGGGAATCGTGGTGATCATTGGGTTGATCGGAGTACAGATGGTGATGGCGGTGCAGCCCAACCCACCAAATCGGCCCCCCTTGCATTGAGAGTGTGCCGCAAAAGACCAAGAAATACTCTAACCACTTGGGCACTTGGAAGCTGCGATGGGTAACGAGGCGGTGCCAACCAAGGGTAATACCAATGCCAGCAGTCAACCAGTGAAGTGCAAGCGCCAGCAGGACTGCCTTCCAACTAAACATGCCGGGTAAAAACGCAAGAAGAGCACCGAGGTGCACAAAAATAATAAAGGTCGCCGTAGGCCAGGCAATGGGGGGTTTGGCAACGGTGGCTTGGGTCATGAACACATCCGTAAAACAACTGATTCGGCTGCTGTTCTCTCTAGGCTGAGCTTGAACAACACCCATCAGACTTTAGTATAACGAGCTACGGTTGAGTATCTTTACTTAGGGTGTTTTTCCCAAGACCAATGATTCGGCAATCCCCCCTATAAATTCCCTCTGGTGGGGGAAGTCTCTGGGGAGAGTGTCCCCGAAAATAGCAGGCATCATACCAAATAGCAGGCTGATTATTTCACTTTCTGTGGTTTTGTAACGAAATGTTGCATTTTCTCAGATTAATCCCTAGGATAGAGGGTAAGGTGTGGTAGTTATAGGAATCATGAAAACGCCACGTTGGACACGACTCATTGACTTCCTACAGCGGGAGATGGCACTGCCCACCGCTGCCATTGACTTCGGCCTCAAGCACTGCGATGAGCAGGTGAATCTGTTGCCCGTTGTTCTCTGGCAGTATGGCTTGGTGAGCCTTGAGCAGCTTGACCGCATCTTTGACTGGCTAGAAACCAGTCACTCCTAGTGGCGCTCTCAGAATTCCTTTATTTAGGCTTAATGAATCACGGTTTCCTTAGCAACAAAGTCATAGCTCTGGGAAATCCCTAATTGCTGAGGCAGAGAGATGGGACTTTGCCAGCCCACGGGTTGAATTGACAACAGGGGTGAGGGACTCTTGAACGTTCCCCAGAGATGAACCTTCTGACCGAGTAGCTCGGGCGGAACGGTAATTTTGTAACTGCAACCATGACTACCAGCAGGGGACAAAGTAGCGGTGGCACCCCCCACTGGAAAGCCGCCGGGAGGATGCAGTGTGGCATTAATCACAATCTCATTGCAGGAGATAGAAGGAGATTTATTGATCTTGCCGATAATCGTAGGGCGCACCCGTACATTACTTGGGGGTTGCAATTGCACGGTCTGGGTAGCAGCTAGAGGTACAGCACGGCTCACAGCGGGGCTGAGGGCAACGGCGAGGCAGGCGAGGAGTAAACCTTTTTGATTCAGCATTTGGGTGTCCTTTGTGTGAATGGAGAGAACAGTTTTGTCTAGCCCCTATGGGGTGAATACTCTTACTCTTATCCTAGGTGGGCTGACTAAGAACATCCGTGGCGTTTCTCACCCGCAACCGATGATGCTCATCACCAAGGGCGGTGACCGTCGAACATGTTTAGCCTGCACTCCCCCATCCTCGCGTCACAGGTGGGGGTTAGGGCGCGGTAATGTAGCGAAGCGGAGTTGCCAATAGACTAATGAAGAAGAAAAAACGTTGAAGTTTCGGGCGGGTAGCCTCCTTCAGCGGCGATGATAGGCGTAACACGATTGTTTGAGAACAGCGATGTACACCGAGCAAATTAACCACATCAAATCCTACACGGCAAAGCTAACGGCAGCGATGCCCGATGCCATGAAGGCCTTTTATAGCTTGAGTCGGGCCTCGTCAACCCCCGGTGCTCTTGATACCAAAACCAAAGAGTTGATTGCCCTAGCCATTGGGGTTGCCAAACACTGTGACGGCTGCATTGCCTTCCACACCCGTGCTGCTTTGCATGCAGGCGCAACCCCTGAAGAAATCATGGAAACCCTCATGGTGACTGTAGCCATGGATGGCGGCCCTGCCTTGATGTATGCCACCCATGTGATGGAGGCGCTAGAGGAGTTTACCCAAGCGCAGACCCATTAGGAAATTCCCCTCAGACTGCTGTCGTTTCAAGGGGCAATGGCTCCTCGGGTTCACTGACTTCAAGGAAAATTTCTTTGGCCGGTTCGTCGTAGCTAAAGAGTTCGGCGTAGCGTCCCCAGTCAATGGCGGTATTGAGCTGGCGATCGGCCTCCTGCGGCGTAAAGTGCCGCTCTAAAATATCCAGCACCAAACTTTCGGGAATGCGGTGGTTTTGCTTGGCCATTAGGAAAGTGTGGATTTGCTGCACAAGGCGAATATGCTTGAGGAGTTGTTGGCGAATAATCAGCTTGCGCTGGTCAATGTCCCCCTGAATAAAGGCATTGCCAATCGGGGTCACGCTGATGTCTCCCTCCTTGAGTTCCACCAGTTCCATCATCTGGGCGGCTTCGACAATGGGCAGAATATCATCTAGCTCCAGTTGCAGCTCTTGAGCAATGCGGTAGAGGTCTTCTTTGCGGTGTTCTAAGAGTTCCAATAGACCGGCGATCGAGCCAATGCGCACATGGGGTAGCAGCGGATAACGCGGTTCTTGACTCGTGGGCAGGGTAGCTGGCTTGGGTTCCAGTTGCTCCAATTCATCCACATGGGGATTGGTGAGAATTTTATAGATGCGATCCACGGTAGCTTGAAACTCGGGGTTCTTGCGATCGCGATAGTGGGGCAATGTCACTGGAAAGTCAGCGCGGACGCGACCGGGGTTGCTCCCCAAAACAATAATGCGATCGGCGAGAATGACCGCTTCTTCAATGTGGTGGGTGACAATCAAAATACTCTGGGTAGGAATTTTATGCTCTAGCCACAGATCGAGAAGTTCAAAACGCAGGTTCTCTGCTGTCAGTACGTCCAAGGCGGAAAATGGCTCATCCATACACAGGAGTTCGGGTTCTACCGCCAAGGCACGGGCAAATCCCACCCGCTGCCGCATCCCCCCCGACAGTTCCTTGGGGTAGGCGTTTTCAAAACCATCCAAGCCAATAATGTCAATCATCCGCAGTGCCTTGCGGCGGCGCGATCGCGGGCCTTCTCCTAGAGCCTTTAGCCCCAATTCCACATTTTCTAAAACCGTTAGCCACGGATAGAGCGCCGAACTTTGAAAGACAATCGCCGCCCCCGGATTCAGGCCCTGCATTGGCTGCTCGCGGTACAAGACCTGCCCAGAGGTAGGCGCAACCAAACCCGTAATAATGCGCATCAGGGTTGACTTACCGGATCCCGATGGCCCTAGGAGCGCAACAATTTCCCCCGTGCGCAATTCAAGGTTAATATTTTCCATAATGCTAATGACCTGACCGTTGGGCTGACGGTAGGCCTTACCCACATCCAGTAAGCGGACGAGCGATTCCCCTTTGGTTTTGGCGTGCATGGTCCTGCATCCTGTGGCATTTCCACCGTTAACCTACCATGAGGATTCAGGTCTTGGAAAACCTAGGGGACAAAAATTGCTACTAGGGTTGGCAATCGCCCCTCATTTGCGGAATTTTGGATAGCCCCCCTTAGGGTTTTATTGTAAACTGATCAGCGGTTTCTTCACAAAAGGTAACAATTCCGCTATGGGACTCTTTGATGGCCTTTTCCGTCGGGGCAAGCAAGCTGACGCCCAACCCAGCAAAGACTTTTTTCTCGATCCCGATGCAGCCAAGACCTACGGCAACATTGAGTACATGCGTACCGCCAAGGTCGTGAAAAAAACGTTCCCTGCGACCGGCGGTGCCAAAGAAGAGGTAGAAGTGGTGGAGTTGGTCTCCGCCATCGAAAAGGTAAATCCAGAGGCAGAAAACAAAGGTAAACCCGAACCCAGTGTCAGTGATGTAGTGACGCCCCCAGTAAAAGAACAGGAACGGCGTCGCCGTGATCCCAGCTTAGATCGCTTTCGCTCCATGGCCAAAGATCTACGCCGTGGCTAAAGCCTAAAAACCTGTGGGGGTTGGCACTTGCGCATCCCAAGGCTGCCCCCTAGGATCAATACAGCCCTTTTTGCAAAGTCTCCCTCTCGCCAAGGAACGCTATCGGATGAACACCCTTTGGAGCAGTGCCGCGATCGCCTATCTGCACTACCTCAGCTTTATGGTGGCTTTTGCTGCCCTTGTGGTGGAGCACCTCACCCTGCGCAAGGATATAGACCTTAAACAGGCTTGGCGATTAGTGATTACGGATGCCCTCTATGGCATTGCTGCGGTGACTGTTCTTGTCACGGGCATTTTGCGGGTTCTCTATTTTGGCAAAGGCACTGAATATTATTTGGCCAACCCCATCTTTCACCTCAAGGTAGGCTTATTTATTTTGGTGGGGCTATTGTCGCTGTATCCAACAATCTCTTTTCTACTGTGGATTAAACCGCTGCGGGAAGAGAAGGCTCCCACCCTCGAGTTACCGACTGTGCAGCGTTTGACTTGGGTGATTCGGGCTGAATTGGCCTTTCTCAGTGCCATTCCCTTTTTGGCAGCGATGATGGCGCGGGGGATTGGCTTGGATTGGATTCAACGGTAATACTCTTCAGCAGGGGAGCGATCGCCCCTATGATAGATCTTGCTGCCACGGATAAAACGGATGAGTCATCCCACAATTGAATCCATTCTTCAGGAAAACCGCCTTTTTTATCCCCCCGCTGATTTTGTGGCCAAGGCGCGGATCAATTCCCTTGAGGCCTACAATACCCTCTACGAAAAGGCCAAAGCCGATCCCGCTGCCTTTTGGGGCGAATTGGCACAACAGGAATTAGAGTGGTTTCAACCTTGGGATCAGGTGCTGGATTGGCAGCCCCCCAATGCCAAGTGGTTTGTCAATGGCAAAATCAACATCACCTACAACTGCTTGGATCGCCACCTCAAGACTTGGCGCAAGAATAAAGCAGCCTTGATCTGGGAAGGAGAACCCGGCGATAGCCGCACCCTCACCTATGCCCAACTGCACCGCGAAGTCTGCCAATTTGCCAATGTCCTCAAGCAACTGGGGGTGAAAAAGGGCGATCGCGTCGGTATCTATATGCCGATGATTCCAGAGGCAGCCATTGCCATGTTGGCCTGTGCACGGATTGGCGCCCCCCACTCAGTGGTCTTTGGGGGGTTTAGTGCCGAAGCCTTGCGCGATCGCCTCATTGATGCCCAAGCCAAGCTGGTGGTTACGGCGGATGGTGGCTGGCGCAAAGATGCCATTGTGCCCCTCAAGGATCAAGTGGATAAAGCCCTAGCCAATCAGGCGGTTCCCAGCGTTGAAAATATCTTGGTGGTGCAGCGCACGCAGCAGCCAGTGACCATGGTGCCCGGTCGCGATCACTGGTGGCATGATCTGCAAAAGGGGGTCAGCGCTGACTGTCCTGCCGAACCCATGGACAGCGAAGATTTACTCTTTATTCTCTACACCTCTGGCTCCACCGGCAAACCCAAAGGCGTTGTCCACACCACAGCGGGTTACAACCTCTACACCCACATCACCACTCAATGGGTCTTTGACCTCCAAGAGAGCGATGTCTATTGGTGTACCGCTGATGTTGGCTGGATTACGGGTCACAGCTACATTGTCTATGGGCCGCTGTCCAATGGGGCAACCACCCTCATGTATGAAGGGGCACCCCGCGCCTCCAATCCCGGTTGCTTCTGGGATGTGATTGAGAAGTATGGGGTGACTATTTTCTACACAGCTCCCACGGCTATTCGTGCCTTTATTAAAATGGGCGAACACTTGCCCCGCGCACGGAACCTCTCTTCTTTGCGCCTCTTGGGAACCGTGGGTGAACCTATTAACCCCGAAGCATGGATGTGGTACTACCGGGTCATTGGCGGTGAGCGCTGTCCCATTGTGGATACGTGGTGGCAAACAGAAACAGGGGGGCACATGATCACCTCACTGCCGGGGGCGATTCCGATGAAACCCGGCTCTGCCACCAAGCCTTTTCCGGGGATCCTGGCTGATGTCGTGGATCTCGAGGGTAACCCTGTCGGCGTCAACGAGGGCGGCTATCTGGTGATTCGTCACCCTTGGCCGGGGATGATGCGCACAGTGTATGGCGATCCCGATCGCTTCCGCCGCACCTATTGGGAACACATTCCGCCTCGCGATGGCCAGTACGTTTACTTTACCGGTGATGGTGCCCGCAAGGATGAAGATGGCTACTTTTGGGTGATGGGACGGGTTGACGATGTGATCAATGTCTCCGGTCACCGCTTGGGCACCATGGAAATTGAATCGGCATTGGTGTCCCATCCTGCTGTTGCTGAAGCAGCCGTTGTCGGTAAACCCGACGAGGTCAAAGGGGAAGAAATCGTTGCCTTTGTGATTCTTGAAGGGTCGGCTACCCCCAGCGATGCTCTCCAACAGGAATTAAAGCAGCACGTTGTCAATGAAATTGGTGCCTTGGCACGGCCGGCGGAGATTCGCTTTACCGATGCCCTGCCCAAAACGCGATCGGGCAAAATCATGCGGCGGCTCCTGCGTTCTCTTGCGGCTGGCCAAGAGGTGGCTGGGGATACTTCAACATTGGAAGATCGCTCAGTGCTGGATAAGTTGCGCCAAGGGGTTTGAGGGTCTTCCCTATCAATGAGTCTATAATTGATAGGTTATGGCAACTGGCATCCGCACACAAACGCTAGTTCTTTTAGCAACGGCAGCCATTTTGGGTGGTGGCCTCTATCTTTTTGAACAACAACTGCCTACTCCCAATAGCACTGATACAGCGGCAAAAAAACCTCTGTTTGGCTTTCAAGAAGGGGATGTGGTGGCACTGAAAATTATTACCCCTGATTACAGCCTAAACCTGAGAAAGTTGGTTACAGGTCACTGGGTGATTGATCGGGAAAAGCAAACCCCCGCAGAGGAAGGGACGGTTGTGTTCCTATTAAACCTGTTAACCACTGGTCAGCGCGATCGCTCTCTCGATGTACCTACTGAACGTGCCGGGGATTATGGCCTAGCACCCCCTATGGCCACTGTGGATATCACCCTTAAAGATGGCCAGCAGCACCGTTTACACTTGGGGGACACCACCTTTGACGGCCTCAAGCTCTACGCGGAAATTGACCCGCCAGCGGAACCGCGCGAAAAAATGACGGTGACCCTCGTGCCCCTTGATCTTAAAAATGCCCTCCAGCGCCCCCTACAGGAATGGGAGCGTCAGCAAGCAGCAAACTAGAACGCTGTGACTTCTGGCACGACTCCCCAAAAGCTCGTCAGAATATAAAAGCGTAGTGAACTATCGAGTGGACATCAGCCATGGGATTCTTCGGATTCAAAAAGTTGACAATGCCTAGCCCCAGTGCCGCTCTACCCGGCCGAGCAGAACCCATGCCCGTGCCAGAGGCTCATCTTGTGAATGGTCATCCCCTCACCCCTCCCTATCCCGAAGGCATGGAGTTAGCCATGTTTGGTATGGGCTGTTTTTGGGGAGCTGAGCGCAAGTTTTGGCAGGTGCCGGGGGTCTATGTCACCGCTGTGGGCTATGCTGGCGGCTATACCCCCAATCCCACCTATGAGGAGGTGTGCACGGGCATGACAGGTCACAACGAGGTGGTGCGCGTGGTCTTTGACCCCCAGAAGGTGACCTATGAAGAATTGCTGAAGGTCTTTTGGGAAAACCATGACCCCACCCAAGGCATGCGCCAAGGCAATGATGTGGGGACGCAGTATCGCTCCGGTATTTACTACTATTCCCCTGAGCAAAAAGCCCTTGCCGAGGCCAGTCGCGATCGCTACCAAGCAGCCCTAAAAGCCGCCGGTTATGGCACGATCACCACTGAAATTCTACCAGCGCCTGAATTTTACTTTGCCGAACCCTACCACCAGCAATATCTCCATCGCAATGTCAATGGCTACTGCGGCCTTGGAGGCACAAAGGTTCCCTACGAACTGATGAGCGCCACCCCTAGCGCCTAGTGGAGATTGAGGCGATAGGGCATACGGGGACGGTAAGCATCGCTAAAGTTGGTCTGACTGACAGTGGCATTGTTTAACCGTGCCCACTGCATATTGGCTTGCTCAAAAGTGGCACCGTTGAGATTGGCGCGGCGAAAATCCCCATAGCGGACATCGGCTCCCGTTAAGTTGCTGTTGTTGAAATTGGCACGGCGGGCACGACTATGGCGCAAAATCGCACGGCTCAGGTTAGCACCACTGAGATTGGCCTGTTCTAGGTTAGTTCGTTCTAAATAAGCGGCGGTGAGGTTGGCATTACTCAGATTCGTCCCGACCAAATTGGCCACCATGAGGTTAGTATCTTGGAGGTTGGCGCCCTGAAGATTGGCGCCGCGCAAATTTGCCCCTGCTAAGTTATAGCCCCGTAAATCGACATTCCGCAGATCACAGCCGGGACAAGCATTGGTTTGCACCAGTTGCTGCATGGGGGAGGGCATGGCAAAAGCAGCACCGCTGGTAAGCGCCGCACTAATCATTGCTGTTGCGATCAATGCTTGCTGGTTCACATTCACATCCTCCTGCCACGCTAGAGAGACTTTAGCACAAGTCCTAGGAATTTAGCCGTTGGCGGCGGGAGCGCTGATGTCGTTGTTGCCAATCCTTAGCACTGCGAACGGCCAACCACAACAGGAGTAAGGCAATTAACCCGCCCTGCTTGGGTGCCCTGAGGGCAAATAAAATTAACAGCATACACAGGATATCCTGCCCGACAATCACCCAGCGGGGTAACTTCCCCAGCCGATAAAACCAACCCACCTGCACCAATTGCAACACAAAGGCAAAAAGACCACTCAGGGTACCAATGAGCCACTGCGGTGTCTCTGTTGCTGTTGCCACGGTCATGCCAAGGAGGGCACCCACAAGGGGGCTAAAGCACAGTTGTACAAGGATAATCAGGCGGTAGCCCCAGACATTGCGGGACAGGAAGATCTCCAGAAACGACCAAGCGGCTAACACACCAACCACGCCATAGGGGGAAAAATGGCGCAGTAAAGGCACCTGTGACCACAGTTGTTCCCCCTGCAATAGACCAATCAACAGGAGGGGCAGTGCCAGTCGTAGCCCGCCGGCCGCTGCTGCTGAAAGAATCGCTAGAACTTCTAGCATGATGGCTCTATGGGTTTCAAGATATTGGGGAGGGTTTCCCACAGGCGATCGCACACCGTTTGCGGGGTATCCTCAGCCGTAATCGCCAGTTCTAAATCCGCCTGCGCATAGAGGTATTGACGCGCTTGCAGCAGTTCACTCAAGCGTTCCTCAAGGGGCTGATCCTGCAACAGGGGACGTTCCTGATCTTGGCGCAGGCGCTGACAGAGCACCGCAAGGGGGACATGAAGCCAGACGACAATGCCATGGCGCAAATAACTCCAGTTCATCGGGTTGAGGACAATGCCGCCACCGGTGGCCACGACCAAATGATGGTAACTAGAGACTTGTGCTAAGACCTGTTGTTCCAACTCCCGAAAAGCAGCCTCCCCCTCTTGGGCAAAGATCTCGCGAATCGGTCGTTGGCGAAACTCCGTAATCACTGCATCTGTATCCACAAACCCGTAGCCCAAACGTTGGGCCAGTATCCGACCCGTAGTGGTTTTACCGGCACCCATCATGCCCACAAGATAGATATTGACTCCCCCAAGGCGTTCTTGCAGTTCCATAGATAACCATTTCTCGACACCGCCAAATCAGCACTTTAACCTAAATATGGAGGTCTTCTCACCATTTCGATGTCCCAGCCCAATCCCTACGTGACACTACAGGTGGCAGTAACGGCGACCCAAGCCGAGATTAAGGCCGCTTATCGCCGCTTAGTCAAGCAGTATCACCCCGACTACCATCCTAGCGATCGCTCCAGCCATGAGCGGATGGCCGCCATTAACGCCGCCTATGAAATCTTGGGGGATGAGCAGTGTCGGCAGGCCTATGATGCCCAGCACCGTGTCCAGCAAACAACCGCTAAGCCTGATGTGCAGCGTTCCCAAGCGGCCGATCGCGAGCTAGAGCAATGGCTGACCCTCACCTACAACCCCGTGAGTCGGATTATTGAAGCGGTCTTGCGATCGCTCCCCCGCCAGATTGATGCCCTTGCGGCTGATCCCTTTGATGATGACCTCATGGATCACTTCCTTACCTACTTGCAGGACTGTCGTCGCGCCCTCACCCGCGCCCGCTATACGTTCCAAGCCCAACCCAACCCCGCTGCTGTGGCCAAGGTGGCAGCCCACCTCTATTACTGTTTGAATCAACTGGTGGATGGTCTTGATGAGCTAGAGCAATTTAGCCACAGTTACGACGATCGCTATTTGCACACTGGGCAGGAACTCTTTCGCATTGCCCAGCGCCTCTTCGCAGAGTGTCAGCTTGTCCGCTAAACTAGAGAGAATCAGCATCCCAGCATGGCAGCAAGATTCAATCCCAGTTATGAAACATACCCTATCGGTTTTAGTGGAAGATGAGGCGGGTGTGCTCACTCGCATTGCCGGTTTATTTGCGCGGCGTGGCTTTAACATTGAGAGCTTAGCGGTAGGCCCTGCGGAGCAAATTGGCATCTCCCGCATTACGATGGTCGTGCCCGGCGACGATGCCATCATTGAGCAATTGACCAAGCAACTCTACAAGCTGATCAATGTCCTCAAGGTGCAGGATATTACCACGATTCCCTGTGTGGAACGGGAACTGATGCTCTTGAAGGTGAATGCCACCGCCAGCACCCGCTCTGAAATTCTTGAGCTGGTACAAATTTTCCGTGCCAAGGTGGTAGATGTATCGGATGATTCCCTGACTATTGAGGTGTCGGGTGACCCCGGCAAGATGGTGGCCATTGTCCAAATGCTCAATAAATTTGGGATTCGCGAAATTGCCCGCACCGGGAAGATTGCCCTTGTGCGCGAGTCCGGGGTGAATACGGAATACCTGAAGTCCTTGGAGGCACGGGTCTAATTGGCGGGGAAGTATCGCTGGTTATTACTTGCACTAGGGGCGATCGCCCTCAGTAGCTGTACCGCAACGGAGTCTCCCTCAGTAAGCAACAATTCATTACCCCTTGGGGTTGCCCTCGCTCAAACCGGTAATGCTGCTCTCTACGGCCAAGAGGCTCTACAGGGGGTGCAAGTCGCCGGGGAGTTTTTCAACCAAGCCGGCCAGATCAAGGGGCAGACCCTACGGCTGGTGATTCAGGATACCGGCAGTGATGAAGCGGGGGCAGTGAATGTTTTTCAAACCTTAATCAATCGCGATCGCGTGATTGGCATTGTTGGCCCCACCCTCTCGCAGCAGGCTTTTAGTGCCGATCCTATTGCCGAGCAGGCTGGTGTCCCCGTGGTGGCTCCTTCCAACACCGCCCGTGGCATTCCCGAAATCGGTGCCTTCATTAGTCGCGTCTCCGCAGGGGTGGATGTGGTGGCGCCCACGGCAATTCAAGCAGCCCTTGAGATTAATCCCAACATTCGCCGAGTGGCGGTCTTTTTTGCCCAAGACGATGCCTTTAGTCGCTCAGAAACTGAGATTTTTCAAAAGGCCATTCGCGAGAACCCCAAGCTTGAATTGGTGACTGTCCAGCAGACCCAAACCACGGATACCAACTTCCAAGCCCAAATCAATGCCACCCTAAATCTCAAACCTGATCTAATTGTCATTTCTGGTTTGGCAGCAGACGGCGGTAATCTCATTCGTCAACTACGGGAATTGGGCTACCAAGGTCTAATTTTGGGCGGGAATGGCGTCAACACAGTCAACCTCTTCCCCGTTTGTCGTCGCCTCTGCAATGGCGTTCTGGTGGCGCAGGCCTATAATCCCGAAAACCCCGATCCCATGAATGTCAAGTTTCGCGACGCCTTTGCAGCCAAATATCGTCAAGCCCCCTCTCAATTCAGTGCTCAAGCCTTTACGGCAGTTCAAGTCTTTGCGGACTCCTTGGCACGACTGTCTCAAGAAAAGAACCTGTCGGAATTGCCCCTTGCTGATTTGCGTCAGGCCTTGAATCAAGAGATTCTCAAGGGAGTCTATGAAACCCCCCTTGGGGAAATTCGCTTTACCCCTGAAGGCGAAGTGCTGCAACGCTTCTTTTACGTTGGCCAGATTGAGATGAGTGAGGATGGCCAGAGTGGGAAGTTTAGTTTGGTGAAAAAAGTTGAACGCCAACCCTAACGGGCAACTAACTCAGCAGCTTCACGAGGTTTCTTACTGCGCCAAAGGAGACGAATGGGGGTGCCTCGAAATCCCAGTTGTTGGCGAATTTGCCCTTCAATGTAGCGGCGATAGTTGTCCTTGAAGAGTTTGGCATCGTTGACAAAAATCGCAAATGTTGGCGGCTGGGTGGCCACTTGGGTGGCGTAGTAGATTTTCCCCTGGCGGCCTTGGCGAGTCGCGGGGGGCGTATGCCAGCGTAGGGCTTCTTGAATCACTTCATTGACCACGGCTGTACTGACCCGGCGACGATGTTGTTCAACTGCCGCATCCACAGCGGCAAAAATTTTCTCGAGGCGTTGACCTGTCTTTGCGCTCACAAAGAGAGCCTCTGCCCACTCCAGAAAATGCAGCCGCTGATACAGGCGATCGCGATAGGTGTGAATTGTATAGGTATCCTTTTCGGGAACGGCATCCCACTTGTTCACAATTAGGACACAGGCACGCCCCTGATCGGCAATATGCCCCGCCAAGCGCTGATCCTGTTCCGTAATTTCTTCGAGGGCATCCAACACCAACAGCACGACATCGGAGCGGTGAATCGCCTTAAAGGCGCGATGCACACTAAACATCTCAGGCCCGTAGGCCACATGACTCCGCTTACGAATGCCGGCGGTATCAATGAAGCGGTACTGGGTGCCATTGTGTTCAATCACGGTATCAATGGCGTCACGGGTGGTACCTGAAATCGGACTGACAATAGCGCGATCGCTCCCAATCAAGGCATTGAGCAAACTGGATTTGCCCACATTGGGACGCCCAGCAATGGCCACCTGAATTTCCGGCGCCTCGGGGAGCGTTGCCGCTGCGGGTAAGTGGGTCATCAACTGATCCAGCAATTCCCCCGTACCGCTGCCATGAATACTGGAAATGGGGTAGGGTTCCCCTAGACCCAGCGCCCAAAATTCTGCCGCCTGCGCCTGACCCATTTGAGGAGATTCGCATTTGTTGACCGCCAGTAAAACAGGAACAGGATGCTGTCGCAACCAAGCCGCAATCTCATAGTCCAGGGCAGTGGGTCCTGCTTGGCCATCTACCACTAAAATTGCAGCTGTTGCCTCCTGCAGAGCCAGTTCCGCCTGTTGGCGAATCAGGGGGAGAAACTCACTGTCATCGTCAAAGACGAGTCCGCCGGTATCCACCACCAAGAACTCCCGATCGCGCCAAAAGGCTGGGCGGTAGGTGCGATCGCGGGTTACACCGGGCTGATCGTGGACAATGGCATCCCGTTCCCCGGCCAAGCGATTGACAAAGGTGGACTTGCCCACATTGGGGCGTCCTACAACGGCAACAACGGGCAAAGCCATAGGCGTGTTGTTTGCAGAATCAGGCTTTAGTTTACCCCTCAACCTAGGTCTCAAATTGACTGCCGCGCTTGTACTGCTGGTAGGCAGCAAAGAACAAGCCCGCTAATGTGACTGGAATTAGCCCCAGCACAATGCCACACAGTAAAGGTTCAATCATGGCCTTACACCCCTTTTAACCATGAACTCCATTCCCCACGATACACTAATGAATGGGCGCTGTACCGGCATCTCCCTGTTGATCAGGAAAAATCATCCTCACCGCCAGCGAGAACGTCCATGTTTCGCTTTCCTCTTTTCTCTTTCATTAAGTTATTTTTGCCCACAACAGCAGTCATTGCCGCTCTGTTAACACCCCTCTATTTTAGCCAACGCCACGCCCTTCTTAAGGACTTACAACTGCAAGAGGAGTATAAACTAGAGCGCAGCCGGCTGCTCCTAAGAATGATCTTGGATGACGCGGTTGAAGAGTTGAGAGCTTTGATGGCACTGCAGGTGTTGTCTAATTTAATGGAGGCTTCTGCTGGGGAAGAGGCTCACGAAAAGGCAAAGGCAGGACTGGCAGCATGGCAACGCCTCAAAAAACACTATGATCAATTTTATTTTTTTGATCCAGAGGGCAGGGTGCGTTTTCAGTGGCATGCAACACCCAAAGCGACGGATGCCGCTGCGACCAAGACAATTGACCGCTACTGGCCTATCCTACAGCGATTGACCCCCAACCAGATTTTTATTTCCCCCTTGGATATAATAGAGGGCACTGGTATCAGCTTGGCTCAACCTGTTTTGTATATTGGGGTACCCCTGTACCAAAAAGCAGCACCAAGGGGGGTTTTGCTGGTTCGTTACCGCGCCAGCCACCTTCTCAATCAGTTGATCAACAATTGCAATCTAGGGAACAGCAGCTGTCTCCTAGCAGATGACCAAGGCTATTGGTTCATTGCAGAAAATAATCACCAAGAATGGGGATTCCATTATCCTGAGCGACAGCAGTTTACGATCCGCAATCAATATCCGCTGCTGTGGCAACAAATGCAACGACGGCCTCGAGGCAGCCTATTGAGCCCCCAGGGGCTATTTGTCTATCAAGCCTTTTTTCCCCTAAAGGCCAACTACCTCTCTGCTGATCGAGCAACCAATTCGGCTAGGGACTCGAGCAGCACCCGTTGGTGGCTGGTTTCGCGGCTTTCTGACACCCTGTTGGCGCAATACAGCCGCCGCCTCCACCAGGAGTTCCTTGTCCTCTTTGCTGCCCTATCCGTTTTGGCGGCTGGTGCTCTCTTGATCATTGCCCGCGATCGCCAGCGCAAAGAGCAATTGCGAGAACTCCTAAGGTCAAGTGAAGCGCGCTTTCGTAGTGTCAGCAAAATGGCGCCGGTGGGCATTTTTACTCTAGATGCCGAGGGACGACCCACCTTTTTGAATCAGGCACTTCTAGACCTGTTGGGCGTCAACAGTCTGGAGGAAGCCGAACAACAGTGGATAGAACGCCTGCACCCTGAGGATCGCGATCGCGTCTTGAAGGCATGGGCCGGCTGCCAGCGAAAGAGGGTACCCCTCAACGAGCGCTTCCGGGTGGTTCAAGAAGACGGCAGTAGTCGCTGGATTAGGGCGCGGATTATTCCTCTGCAGCAAAGCCGTGGCAAAGATCGCTTTGTTGGCACCTGGGAAGACATCTCCCAAATGATCCAGCAGCAGGAATTCCTAGAGCAAGCGCGTAGGGCTGCCGAGGAAGCCAGCCGGGCCAAGAGTGAATTTTTGGCCACCATGAGCCATGAAATTCGCACCCCAATGAATGCCATCATTGGCCTCACTGGATTACTGCTGGATACCCCCCTCAATCCCCAACAGCGGGAATTTGTCAACACCATTCGCCTCAGTGGTGATGCCCTACTTGCCATCATCAATGATATTCTCGATTTCTCTAAGATTGAGTCGGGCAAGCTGCAGTTAGAGAGCTATCCCTTTAACCTGTGTAACTGCGTCGAAGAAGTCCTCGACCTTTTGGCCAGTCGAGCCAGCGATCGCCAGGTGGAACTAGCTGCCCATATTGAGCCAGGGATTCCCTATGAGGTCATTGGTGATATGGGGCGACTGCGGCAGGTCTTGGTGAATCTCATGGGCAATGCCATCAAATTTACCCAAGGTGGCAATGTGACCCTCTACCTTAAGGGCATGCCTGCACCAATGAGCCAGTATGAGTTTATGCCCTGCTATTACTCCTACTGGTTTGCCATTCAGGATACGGGCATCGGCATTTCGCCAACGGGCATGGCTCGCCTCTTTCAGCCTTTTATGCAAGTGGATGCCTCAACCACTCGCCACTACGGCGGCACAGGTTTGGGCCTTGTCATTTGTCAACGCCTTGTGGAGCATATGGGGGGGCAAATTTGGGTAGAAAGTAAAACGGCTACAGATCCTTTGGCCGTTGGCGGCACACCCCCAGCCAACTATGAATCGATCCCAATTGAAGAAAGTGGCTCTGTTTTTTACTTTACTGTCAAATTTCTCGTCAATCCGCGGGCCATTGCCAAAGAGAGCAGGGGGGTCGGCCATCTTGAAAATCGGCGCGTGCTCATTGTGGATGACAATGCCACCAACCGTCAAATTTTGGCCCTACAAACCAAAAACTGGAAAATGCACCCCCTTGTGGCTGAGAGTGGCCCCAAGGCCCTTGTGCTTCTTCAACAACAAGCCCTGCCGGATGTGGCCATTTTAGATCTGCAAATGCCGGAGATGGATGGCATTTCCCTTGCTCGTAAAATTCGCGCCACCTACACGCAATTGCCCCTGATTCTGCTGACCTCCCTGGGCAATACACTGCCAGAGTCGGAAACTGCTTTATTCTCTGCCCTGATCAGCAAGCCGGTCAAACAGTCCACACTGTACAATGTCTTTAACCATTTATTTGGCCAAGAGCCGACAACGGTATCGCCTAAGCCAGCGGCTGCCCTATCCTTTGAAGACTTAAAAGCTGGTCTGCCGCCGCTGCGGATTCTCATTGCCGAGGACAACAAAGTCAATCAAATGGTGGCACTGCGCATCTTAGAAAAATTGGGCTATCGCGGTGATATTGCTGCCAATGGTTTGGAGGTGCTGGATGCGGTGCAACGGCAGCCCTACGATGTGATTTTGATGGATATGCAGATGCCGGAGATGGATGGGATAACGGCTACCCGTGAGGTGATTAATCTGTTTCAACAGCTGAACCAACCCCGTCCGCGAATTATTGCCATGACCGCCAATGCCATGGAGAGCGATCGCCAGCTTTGCTTGGATGCAGGTATGGACGACTATGTGAGCAAGCCCATTAACCTTGAAGACTTGGTGCGTGCCCTCCGTCAGTGCCATCCCCTCCAGACCTCAACAACTTAACATTTAGCGATAGACTAAAGAGATAGATTAACGGGTTCTTAATTCCAGCTAGGAATAAATAATTATCTATGGTTACCCCTGAACAACTGACCACCTTAATTCAATCCAGCTTGCCCGATGCCTTTGTGCAAGTGCAAGATTTGACCGGGGGTGGCGATCATTACGAAGCTGTAGTGGTCTCTGCCGCCTTTGAGGGTAAGCGACTGGTGCAGCAGCACCAATTGGTCTATAGCAGCCTTAAGGATCTCATGGCCAGCAATGAACTCCACGCCCTTGCCCTCAAGACCTATACCCCCCAGCAATGGGCACAACGCCAGTGATTTAGAATGCAATCTATTGCTGTTCTTTTGTAACTTGTGAACTCAAGAGGGAAAGCCAACGATGACACCCGAACTCCACGCCAAAATTGATCACCTCGTCAAAAGCAACAAAATCATTGTCTTTATGAAGGGCAGCAAGCTCATGCCCCAATGCGGGTTTTCCAACAATGCGGTGCAAATCCTGAATGCCCTCGGTGTTCCCTATGAAACGGTGGATGTCCTTGAGGATTTTGAGATTCGCCAAGGGATTAAGGAGTATTCCAACTGGCCAACGATTCCCCAAGTGTTTATCAATGGTGAGTTTATTGGTGGCTCGGACATTCTCATTGAGCTATACCAAAGTGGTGAGTTGCAACAACTGGTTGAGGTGGCCTTCGCTTCATAGTTTTTGCTCACCTTCACTGACGCCCAAAATAAATCCCCCATTGCTGGGGGAGCTTCATCATCTGTTCAACAACCTTGACCGTTTGGCCGAGAGAATGGCGGATTAGCCAAGGTTCACTTTGACGACGCGGTTTTTCTCTTCTTCCGCTTTCGGCAGGGTCAGGTGCAAGATGCCATCTTTGTATTCGGCCTTGACATCGGTGTTTTGAATCCGCACTGGCAGAGGAATGACCCGTTGGAATTTACCGTAGCGGAATTCGGTGCGTTTGATACCATTGCTTTCGCTTTGGCTTTCAGATTTGCGTTCGCCACTGACAGAGACCGCATCCGCCGTCACTTGAATGTCGAGGTCTTTGGCCTCCATGCCGGGCAGTTCAATTTTTAGAAGCAAAGCATCAGGGGTTTCTTCGAGTTCGGCTGCCGGCAGGAAGCTGAGATCGCTGCGACGTTCGGTCAAGGGAATCAATTCATCAAATAGACGGTTCATTTGGCGTTGTAGCGCATCGATTTCGCGGAACGGTTCCCAACGAACGAGTGCCATACGCTTATCCTCCTGTATTCCTTAAGGTTTTAGATTGCCCACGGGATGATTTACAGAGAGAACAGCACCAACAATTAACTTTGTTTTTGTTTCCCTTGGTATTGCTTGGGCTTATTCCCTCTGCCTACCTTCACTATAGAGGATGCAAGTCTTGATCCAAGTGGGGTTTAACGATCTCTCCAAGTTCCTTTTCCCGAACCTGTATTATCCTGATGGGGAAATTAAGGAAACATTAAACCTTGTTAGCCAAAAGGTTATCAACAGGGATTTCTTGCAGAATGGCTTGGGCATTGGCGATCGCCAGTGTCCCCCGCAGAAAACCAATATTTGCCCCCGGACAGAGATAACTCAGGGACTTCTGCCGACAAAAGGCTTTTAATGTCTCAACACTGCGCAGTTGTCGAGGCCAGTGGAAGGTGGTCGCCGTTTTCATCGGTGCCAGTTCTCCCGTCGGCGTAGGGAGTAGGTGACGACCGCTAAAGAGAACACCCCCTTGGCCAGACCAATAGACACAGGCGCTGCCGGGGGAGTGACCGGGTGTCCAGAGGATTTCGAGGGTTTCACTGACTTGCAGATGGTTCCCAAAGGTGGTCACGGCCACTTGGGGCAGCAGGTAGGCCTCTTGGGCATGGATGATCACTTCACAGTTAAAGGTGCGCTGCAGCTCACGAACGCGGGCGATCGCCCCTCGATGGGTAAGGATGAGGCGCTGAACGCCACCCTGCTCCCTGAGCCAATTTTGGCTGCTCTCTGTCCAAGGGGGGGAATCAATAAGGGTATTGCCATCATTTTCTACAATGAGATAAGCAGTGCCTCCCAGCGTCTCGCGGTTTGGTGGAAACCCGTAAACCATGGGCAATACAAGGCGGGGCGGTTTCTGTTGTTGAGCCACAGGTATCGAAATCATGACATGGATTTCCCTTATTGTATTGGGTTTGATCTTGGTGTTTATTGTCCGCCAGAGTGCTGCCCGTGTCAGTCAAACCCCTTGGTGGCTCCTATGGCTGGTGCTGATGTTGCCAGCATTTTTTATTGGGGGTTGGATGCTGCTTTTAGGGAATACCCCTGTGCCGTCGGGATGGTTGATCCTTGTTTTTGTCACCAGTTCGGTGCTCTATCTTGTGCTTTTGCGCCGAGGCCAGCCCTCCTTACCAGCGGCACCACCCACACCCCCACCGCCCACACCGACGGAAAATGGCAAGCTCCTCAATCAGGATGAAGAAACGCAATTGCAGAGCTGTTTCCCTTGGGGCATGTACTATCTGCAACAAATTGAGTATCGTCCGCAGGCGGTGATCTGCCGGGGGCAAATGCGCGGGGATGCCAACCAAGTCTATGAAACCGTGGAGCGCAATATTGCCCAACGCTTTGGCGATCGCTTTCTGGTCATGTTTCAAATGGGTTTGAGTAATAAGCCCTTTTTTGCCTTGATTCCTCGCGATCGCCTGCCCCAGCCCCAACAGCTTTTTCGTCCCGGTCTTAGCCTTGGCCTACTTGCCTTAACCTTTCTCACCACCACCGTTGCTGGCTTGGCACTCGTGGCGCCTGATCTGACGGCGGCGGAACTGCGACTCAATCCCAGTTTGCTCTGGCAGGGGTTGCCCTACAGTGTCAGTCTGCTGTTGATTTTGGGCATCCATGAACTGGGACACTTTGCCACTGCGTGGTATTACCGCGTCAAAGCAACGCTGCCCTACTTTATTCCTCTCCCCTTTGCCATGGGCACACTGGGGGCCTTTATCCAGATGCGATCGCCCGTTCCCCATCGCCGTGCCCTCTTTGACATCAGTATGGCGGGTCCCCTTGCGGGATTGCTCGTGACGCTACCGATTCTAGTTTGGGGACTACAGCAGTCCGAGGTGGTACAACTGCCCGCCAATGCTTCCGAGCAGCCCCTCAATCCCCAAGTGTTTAGTCCCCGCATTTCGCTTCTCTTTGCCCTGATTGCCAAAGCCATTTTTGGCGCTGCCCTCAAGAGTGATAGTGCGCTACACCTCCATCCGATGGCAGTGGCGGGGGTGCTGGGCTTGGTGGTGACGGCTTTGAACTTGATGCCGGTGGGTCAATTGGATGGGGGGCACATTGTCCATGCGATGTATGGTCATCGGGCGGGGGCAGTCATTGGCCAAGTCAGCCGTTTACTGGTGCTGATTCTCTCCTTTATTCAACCGTGGCTCTTTGTCTGGGCCTTGATCCTCTTCTTTATGCCTGCCTTTGATGAACCTGCCCTCAATGATGTCAGTGAATTGGATAACTGGCGCGATGCCCTTGGCTTGATGGCACTGGTGTTGCTATTGCTCATTATTTTGCCGGTGCCGGCACCTCTGGGGGATTTGCTACTGCCGACACACCCAATGCCATAGGGGATGGCGTTGCCCCTGTTGACGAATGCGCAGGACTTGTTTTTCTAGGCGTTGCTGCCACTTGGGGGATCTGCCCCAGAAAATGTTGCGGGTCTGCCAGTAGAGAACGCTCAGGGTCATGCCAATGCACAGCGCCAAACCGATCGCCGGCAGCCGATTGAAGAGAATGCCATAACGCAACGCTGCCCACGTAAAATGCTCCCGCATCAGGCTAATTTCATAACGGAAGCCCCAGAGACTCAATGTGCCAACCGTCAGCCAAAGAAAGAGCACCACACTCCAGCGCATGAGAACGGTAAAGCGATGCAGGCGATCCACCTGCTGCCGAAATTCTGACTCAAGGCCTTGGGGCATTCGCGATCGCTCGTTAGCAGACATTTCTCTTCTCTATCGTATCTTTTTGCAGCTTTCTCATCATCTAATGTTGGTTTGAGAGGATCATTGGGCAGGGATTGCAAAGCCTCAATTTTATCTTTGTGGCACACTGTTGAGAAACAATGCCAGTGACAAGGAGCCTCCGATGCCAAGCGTGAGTTTACTGCGGGCAACATCCTATGACCTTGACCGTCTCAGTGCATCCCTTGAGGAACTCCTAGCGCCCTTGGGGGGAATGGCGGCGATCGTCAAACCGGGCGATCGCGTGCTGCTCAAGCCGAATTTACTCACCGGCGCACGACCAAAACACGAATGCGTCACTCGCCCAGAACTGGTCTATTGCGTTGCCAAAATGGTGCAGGCGGTGGGGGGACAACCCTTCCTAGGGGATGGACCTGCCTTTGGCTCGGCATTGGGGGTCGCCCGCAACAATGGCTATTTGCCCTTTATTCAGGAATTGAATTTACCGGTCATTGAATTCCATGGCGATCGCTATGCCACCGCCAATCCTGAATTTGCTCACCTGCGCCTGAGCAAAGAAGCGATGGCCGCCGATGTCGTCATTAACCTACCCAAGGTCAAATCCCATGTGCAACTCACCCTCACCCTTGGGGTCAAGAATCTCTTTGGCTGTGTCCCCGGCAAAATGAAGGCATGGTGGCATATGGAAGCCGGCAAGGATGCCGATCGCTTTGGCCGCATGCTCGTGGAAACTGCACGGGCGATCGCCCCCGACCTCACGATTGTGGATGGCATTATCGGCCATGAAGGCAATGGCCCCAGTGGGGGAACGCCGCGCCCCCTGAATATTTTGGGTGCCAGTCGCGATGTCTTTGCCCTCGATCGCGCTCTTGTGGCGGTTCTGAATGTTGATCCGGATCGCGTTCCCACCCAGCGTGCCGCCACCGCCCTTGGCTACAACTATGACCTCAGTGAGATTGACTTTCCCTTGGCACAGCCCCATGAATTGGCGATTCGGGATTGGCAACTGCCGCAGCAGATGATGCCCATTGACTTTGGCGCGCCGCGTGTCCTCAAATCCACCTTCAAACATCTCTATATTCGTTGGATCAAAGAACCCCTAACCGCCTATAGCCAAAAGGTCTAAGTTCTCAGGGGGGACGGCCTTTGATAAGCTAGGAAAATGCTGTTGGGGAGAACCGTCCTTGAGCTTTGACTACGATCTCGTCATTATCGGTGCGGGTGTGGGGGGACATGGGGCTGCCCTGCATGCCGTGAGTGTCGGTCTGAAAACGGCCATTGTTGAAGCCGCAGAAATGGGGGGCACCTGCGTCAATCGCGGCTGTATTCCCTCAAAGGCACTCCTTGCGGCAGCCGGACGGGTACGGGAACTGCGTCAAACCAATCATTGGCAAGCCTTAGGGATTCAACTGGGGCAGGTGAATGTGGATCGCGCGGGTGTGGCTGCCCATGCCGCCAATTTGGTACAAAAAATCCGCAGTGATCTGACAAACAGCCTCAAGCGTCTCGGTGTGGATACGCTCATTGGCCGCGGGAAAGTGGCGGGTTCCCAAAAAGTGAGCATCAGCACCCCCACAGGGGAAAAAATTGTTACCGCCAAGGACATTATCATTGCCACGGGGTCAGTGCCTTGGGTTCCCCCCGGCATTGAAGTGGATGGCAAGACCGTTTATACCAGTGATGATGCCATTAAGCTGGATTGGTTGCCGCAGTGGGTAGCCATCATTGGCAGTGGCTATATTGGCCTAGAGTTTGCCGATATTTACACCGCCTTGGGTTGCGAAGTGACCATGATTGAGGCACTGGATCAACTCATGCCCACCTTTGATCCAGATATTGCCAAACAGGCACAGCGGGTCTTGATTGCCCCTCGCGACATTGAAACCTACAGCGGTACCTTAGCCAAGCGGGTGATTCCCGGTAGTCCGGTGGTCATTGAATTGGCGGATGCCAAAACCAACGAAGTGGTGGAGGTTCTAGAGGTGGATGCCTGCCTTGTGGCCACCGGTCGCATTCCCGCCACTCAAGATATTGGCCTAGAGAGTGTGGGCGTCAACACCGATAAGCGTGGCTTTATCCCCGTCAATGAGTATTTGGCAGTAACGAAAAAAGGGAAACCCGTTCCCCACCTGTGGGCGATCGGTGACGCCACGGGGAAAATGATGCTTGCCCATGCCGCTTCGGCGCAGGGAATTGCTGTCGTGGAAACCATTGTTGGCCGACCACGCCAAGTGGATTATCGCAGTATTCCTGCAGCGGCGTTTACCCATCCAGAAATCAGTTTTGTTGGCCTGACGGAACCCCAAGCCCGCGAATTGGCGGAAAAAGAAGGTTTTGAAGTCCAAGTGGCACGCACCTATTTCAAGAGCAACTCAAAAGCGCTGGCGGAAACCGAAACCGATGGCCTTGCCAAGGTGATCTTCCGTGCGGATACCGGCGAGCTACTGGGGGCGCATATCTTTGGTCTCCATGCTTCGGATTTAATTCAAGAGGCCGCCAATGCCATTCGCGATCGCCAAACCGTGAGCCACTTAGCCTTTAATGTCCACACCCATCCCACCCTCTCGGAGGTCCTTGACGAAGCCTTTAAGCGTGCCCACGAGATGGTGAGCCACCGCTGAACTTGCTACGATAAAGTTTGGAGTCTTTCAGGAGTGGGTGATGACACAGGCCACACAGCCCGCCAAGGGAATCATGATGACCGAAGCTGCTCTCAAGCACGTGCTTGAACTCCGCGATAAGCACGGCAAAGACCTATGTTTGCGGGTCGGCGTCAAAGGAGGTGGTTGCTCCGGCATGTCCTACACGATGGACTTTGAAGACCCCGCCAATATCCGTCCCGATGATGAAGTCTTTGACTATGATGGCTTCAAAGTGGTCTCCGATCCCAAGAGTATGCTCTACATCTATGGCTTGGTGCTCGACTACAGCAACGCCCTCATTGGTGGCGGCTTTAAGTTTACGAATCCCAATGCCACCCAAACCTGTGGCTGTGGTACCTCATTTTCTGCCTAAGGAGTCCTGCCCTTGACCACATCTCAACCGGTGAGTGACGTTGAACGTCAATTTGAGGCGGCGATCGCCCGCTACAAAGAAGGGGCACCGCCGGCGGAACTGATTCCCACCTTCAAAGAGATTTGCCAGCGTGCTCAAAAAAGTAGCGCCGCTTGGACGTGCTTAGCGTGGCTCTATCTCCTCGATGACAAGCCCCAATCTGCCCTGAAGGCTGCCCAAAAAGCGGTCAAGCTAAATCCTGAAGACCCCCAAGCCCGCATTAACCTTGCGGTAGCGATGCTAGAAACAGGCCAAAAGGGGGTTCGTCCCCACATCGAATTGGCGCAAACCGTTGTTGCTGCTGTCGCTGAGCTGCGCCAAGAGGTCATCGATAACTTTGCCGACGGCCTGCAGCGCAAACCCAATTGGGAGAGCCTTGCCCGCGTCAAACAGTGGGTATTGGGGGGATAGCTATGGCACGGCTGCGGGACGTGATCAATTGGCTCTTGGTGGCGGATACCTTCTTTGTCTTGGCTAGCTTTGGCTGGTTTGTGGTTGCCCTTGTGGGGCGCTCCTTGGAGCTACCCCTTGGCTTTGAACTCTGGATCAGCCTCTGGGAACCCCTCTTTATGCCCGCGATTGGCATCTTAATGGCCGCCGCACTCATTAACGGTGGCCTGAGTTATGTGCAAAACCGCTGGCTGCTGCGCTCTGTTGGCAGTGACTTGCGATCGCGGGATTAATCCCTAAACTTGCTCTGCTTCCACATCTACGGTCGTGGTGAGGTTGGGCGATCGCCGGCTTTTAATCCGCTCCACCAGCAATTGCGTTAGCTCACTGGCAAGGATCACCATGACCGTGACATCATCCAATTGACCAACGATTGGCACTAGGTCTGGTGAAATATCCAGAGGACTGAGCAAATAGATCAAGCTGGCGGCAATGATAAACCAGCGATATTTAGGATGCCGCAACACATTCCGATACCAGTTGTAGAAGCCGCTCATGGCGTATCAACCTTGAACCCTGCTCCTATTCTGGCATAGGGACTCAATGGCCCTAGGTGGGGAAAACCGTCCGCGGTTAATCAAAGTAAAAGAGCGTCACCACCTTATGCTGCTCTTCCGCCAGTTCACAGGTTTGCAGCAGTGTGTGGCTATCGTGAAAAGCAAAACAAATCAGTTGCTGGCAGCGGGAAATAATTTCCTGATTGCAGAGGGAACTGGCTTCTGCGAGGGGCAGGTGATCGTTTTCGGGCTTCTCCACCAAGTGCATCACCTTATCCAGTTGTTGGCGGGACTCACGAGGCTGGCGCTCAAGACTTTGGGGCAAGATCACCGTTAGCAAATTGGGGTCTGCCCGCATGGCTCCCCGAATCGCAGCCGCATTGGTTCCAACGGCACCTGAGGTCATCAAGCGGTTACCCGCCAGCACGAGGGCATAGCTCATCATTTCAATGAGGTGCTGATGCGTAATCGGGACGTGACGCGAGCCAAGGAGCGCAATCCGCTTCGGACCAGAGTCTTGGATTGTCGCTAATTCCTGCAAAAACTCATCAATTTGGGGGGAATCAATGCCCGGAAGATTCGTCGCCTGCGTCAAGAGCGTGTCTCATGTGCTACGGAACGACGCTATTTTAGCATTTTGGCCTTCAATTCTAGTAGGGGTGAATCCAGTTACCAACTGCCCGAAGCCCCCCCACCTGAGGAATGCCCACCCTCATCATCACTGCGGCTCGAGTAACTGTCGTCATAGCTGGAGTAACTGTGGTAGCGATCGTCATCATCGTCGTAGGAGGGGCGAGAGCGATCCTGAGGCTGCGGCCAGTTGCCAAAAAAGAAATTGAAAATAAACTTGACGATCGCAGAAATGATGCTGGAAGGAATAAGAATGATCAGACCAACAATGATAAAGATGCCCGTAATAATGTTCCCCCCGGCAGTGCTGGTGTAAGTTGAGGGGACAGAGCTACTGGAGGTGGTCAACTGATTGGTCCCCAGTTCATTGAGCAGAGCACGCACCCCATTCATGATGCCCTGCGCCATCTGGCCCCGGCGAAAGTCCGGCAGCATATAGCGATCAATCACGGTTTGCATGCGTGGGTTCCAACCACTGCCATAGGCACTGCCCAATTCAATCCGCACCTTGCGATCGCCAGGGGCAACCAACATCATCACGCCATCATTGCGCCAACGGCTACCCACGCCCCGATGGTTAAATAAATCCGTGGCAAAGGCTTCAAAACTCGGGTGTTGGTTGCTGTAGTCGCGATAGGAAGGAATCGTTACCAGCAGGACTTGCTGATTCGTGCGTTGATGAAATGCTTGAAGTTCGGAGCGAACCTGTTCCCGCTGGGGATCCTCTAACACCTTCACTAGATCGTTGATGTAGGTATCGGGTAAATCAGGGAAGCGCACATAGGCTTGAATCGGCGACGGCGCCAGCGTCAACATCAAACCGGCCACCACAGAAAGGATCAGCAACAAAGGGCGGTTTCGCCAGCGCAAAGTCATCATTTTTCTGAAAGGAGTGCATCTTGGCTCACAGTATAGCTTTTCTGCTCAAAAACATTCACAAAATGTGTGTATTGATGACTAATTTATGACTAAGTTTCGTTTAAGAATAGATTAATTGTTTCTGATAGATAATTGACGCAGGCACTGGTCTGAGAGCATTAGAGAAATTGACAGGGTTGACGAATTGCCTGTGCCAATAACTGCCGATACTCGCGATCGCTGACAACATATGCCCCAAAGCGCTCAAGATGGGGATTTTGCAGTTGGGCATCAAACAGCAGAAAGCCGCGACGCCGCAGATACTCCACCAGTTTCACCATCGCCACTTTCGAGCCGTCGGGGATGCGATAGAACATGGACTCACCAATAAATGCGCCGCCAATCACAATACCGAGAATGCCCCCTGCCAGTTCATCCCCCTGCCACGTTTCAAAACTTACTGCCCAACCCGTGGCGTAAAGCAGATGGTACACCTCCTTGAGACGGGGTGTTATCCATGTACTCGGGCGATCGGCACACCCCTCAACCACAGCAGCAAAGTCCCGGTTAATCGCTACTTGAAAGCGATTTTGATTGAGCACCCGCTGCAAAGACTTCGGATAGCGAAACCGCTCATCGAGGGGAATCAATGCCCGCTGGCGGCTGGTGTACCACTCTAGGTGATCGCCTTCCCCCATGAGAAAGTAGCCTTCGGCATAGCCATCATCAATAAAGGTATCGCGTACCCACTCGGCCTCAGAAATCTCCATGCTGATAATCTGAACAATAGACACTTCACATTAACTCTAGTGTTGCCTATGCTACTCTCATCCTCAGCTGTCACGACAACCATTAGCCGTTACTGGCGCTGGTGTGTAGCATTGCTATTGGCCATCCTGTGGATTCTGCTCACCCCTACGGGGGCGATCGCCGAAGATTACACGAAAGAAGCCCTGATCAATATGGATTTTTCCGGGCGGGATCTGCGGGGGTCGGAATTCACAAAAGCCAACCTCTTCCACAGTAACCTCAGCCACACCAATCTTCAGGGGGTAAGCTTCTTTGGTGCCAACATGGAAACGGCTAACCTTGAAGGTGCCGATTTACGCTACGCCACATTGGACACCGCACGGCTGACCAAGGCCAATCTCACCAATGCCATCCTTGAAGGTGCCTTTGCTTTTAATACCAACTTTGACGATGCCATTATCACCGGTGCTGACTTTACCGATGTGGAACTGCGGGAAGACGCCCAACGCAAGCTCTGCAAGGTTGCCAGTGGCACTAATCCCGTGACGGGGCGCAAAACATGGGAAACGCTCCACTGTGAAGACTTTGCCACTTAATCCGTCTGCGTTTGCTCAGGATGATCCCCACGATTGTCCGTAGGACACGCTGCGCGATCGCCCGTGTCGGGAATTCTGATAAAGTATTACAAAAGTTAAGATTTATGACTAGAGTTTTTCATGAACGTTTTTATTGTTGGCGGTACGGGTACCCTAGGGCGGCAAATTGTGCGCCGCGCTTTAGATGAAGGACATCAGGTCTATTGTTTTGTCCGCAGTCCAGCCAAAGCCACCTTTCTGCGGGAATGGGGCGCCACCATTCTTCAGGGAAACCTCTGTGCTGCTGACAGTATTCTTGAGGCATTGCAGTACGCCAAAGCCTCAGTGGTCATTGATGCCTCTGCCACTCGCCCCACCGATACCCTAACCATCGAAGCAGTGGATTGGCAAGGCAAAGTCAACTTGATTCAGGCTGCCCAAGCTGCTGATATTGAGCACCTGATCTTTTTCTCGATTATGGGAGCGCAGGACTATCCCCACGTGCCCCTGATGCAAATCAAACACTGTACCGAAGACTTCTTGCGCGAATCAGGGCTAAACTACACGATCCTGCGTCCCTGTGGCTTCTTTCAGGGCTTGATTGGCCAATACGCGATCCCGATTCTGGAAAATCAATCCATTTGGGTTTTGGGAGAGTCCACCGCCATTGCCTACATGGATACTCAGGACGTGGCCAAATTTGCCGTGCGTGCCATTGATCGGCCAGCGACCTATGGCAAAACCTTTGATCTAGCGGGCACCCGCGCTTGGACAGCCGATGAAATTATTAAGCTATGTGAAAATCTCTCAGGGCAGGAGGCAAAAATTACCCGCTTGCCCATTGGGGTTTTGCGAGCCGCACGGCAGGCCACCCAGTGGTTTCAGTGGACATGGAACATTAGCGATCGCCTTGCCTTTACGGAAGTGATTGCCAGTGGTCAAGTCTTCAATGCCCCGATGGAGGAAGTCTATCGCACCTTTGACCTCGATCCCAGCGAAACCCTGACCCTTGAGGCCTATTTACAGGACTATTTCACCCGAATTCTGCGTAAACTCAAAGAATTGGATTACGAAAAAGCCAAACAGAAAAAATCTGGACGCAAAAAACGCAGTCCCTTTAAGTCCACCCCCTAGGAGTTGCTGTGAAGGCGGGGATCATCTACAACGAAGGCAAACCCCTTGCGGTCGAATTGGCTACCCATGTCCGTCAAATCTTAGAGCTTCAGGGCTGGGAAGTGCACATGGCCACGGGGATTGGTGGCATTCTTGGCTATTCCCGTCCCGATAGTCCCGTCTGCCATACCCCCATTGATCAACTGGTGCCCCCCGGCTTTGATGCTTCCATGGCCTTTGCGGTGGTTCTTGGCGGCGATGGCACTGTGCTTTCTGCCTTTCGCCAGTTGGCTCCCTGTGAGATTCCGCTGCTCACCATCAACACCGGCCACTTGGGCTTTCTCACCGAGGGCTATGTCGCCGATTTAGAACCTGCCCTTGATCAAGTGCTGCGCGGCGACTACACGATTGAAGATCGCACGATGCTCACGGTTCAAGTCCTGCGCGATCAAACCGTTATTTGGGAAGCCCTCTCCCTCAATGAAATGGTGATCCACAAAGAACCCCTGACGGGAATGTGCCACTTTGAAGTGGATGTGGGTGCCCATGCCCGCGTGGATATTGCTGCTGATGGCTTGATTCTCTCCACCCCCACCGGTTCTACGGCCTATGCCCTCTCGGCGGGTGGCCCTGTGATTACCCCCGGTGTGGCGGCTTTACAATTGGTGCCCATTTGTCCCCACTCTTTAGCCTCCCGTGCCCTTGTCTTTGCCAACAGCGAACCGGTGTGGATTTATCCAGCGAACCCCTTCAAGCATCTCATTCTGGTGGTGGATGGCAATGCGGGCTGCTACATTCAGCCAGAGGATCAAGTTTTTGTGCAACGTGCCCCCTACCGTGCCCGCTTCATTCGCCTGCGTGCGCCAGAATTCTTCCATGTGCTGCGGCAAAAACTGGGCTGGGGACTGCCCCATGTAGCCAAACCACGCCCCAAGAATAGTCCAAATCCCTAGGGCAAATGGTCTCGAAGGAACCCCCGATGACAACAGCAGCCGAACGGATTCAACAACTGCGGCACCTGCTTCAGCGTGCGAGCTACGCCTACTATGCCCTCGATCAGCCGATCATGGAAGATGAAGTCTATGACCAGCTCTATCGCGAACTGCAGGAACTCGAAGCGGCTCATCCTGAGTACATCACCCCCGACAGCCCTACCCAGCGGGTCGGCGAAGCTCCCGTCAGTCAATTTGAGAGTGTCAGCCATCGCATTCCCCTCTATAGCCTCGAAAATGCCTTTACCTTTGCCGATATGGTGGCGTGGCAGGAACGCTGGCAGCGCTATTGGCGTAGCCTACGGCAAGAGGAGCCAATTCCCCCGACGGAATATGTCTGCGAACTCAAAATGGATGGTGTGGCCCTTGCTTTGACCTATGAAAACGGGTTATTGGTGCGGGGGGCAACTCGGGGCGATGGCCAACGCGGTGAGGATATTACCAGCAATGTGCGCACGATTCGCACCATTCCCCTGCGGCTAGCCATCGAGAACCCACCACCAATCGTTGAAGTTCGTGGGGAAGCTTTTTTGCCTTTGGCGCGATTCCATCAACTCAACCAAGAACGCCAAGCCCAAGGAGAAGCTCCCTTTGCTAATCCCCGTAATGCCGCCGCCGGTACTCTCCGTCAACTGCATCCGCGCATTGTTGCCCAACGCCAACTGGACTTCTTTGCCTATGCGCTGCATTTACCTGAAGGGGGTAGCGTTCCTTGGGATGAGAAGCAAGCAGGGGAACCCCAATCGCAGCGGCAAGTGCTCAATGCGCTGCAACGCCTTGGCTTTCGGGTCAATCCCCACAATGCCGACTGCCCTGACCTAGAGGCGGTGAAAGCCTACTACGACCACTGGCAAACCGCCCGCCACCAACTGCCTTATCTGACCGATGGCATTGTGGTCAAGCTCAATGATTTAACGCTGCAACAGGCTCTTGGCTTTACGCAAAAGTTTCCCCGAGGTTGTATTGCTTGGAAGTATGAACCGGAACAGGCGATTACCGATGTGGTGACAATTACGGTTCAGGTGGGACGCACGGGTGCGCTCACCCCAGTCGCTGAACTGGTGCCAGTGCAATTAGCGGGTACCACGGTATCACGGGCAACGCTGCACAATGCAGACTACATTGCCGAATTGGATTTGCACATTGGCGATAAGGTGGTGATCCACAAAGCCGGCGAAATCATTCCAGAGATTGTGCGGGTCTTTCCCGAATTGCGATCGCCAACGGCTCAACCCTTTACGATGCCCACCGTGTGTCCTGAATGTCATCAGCCGGTGGTGCGCCCTGCCAATGAAGCGGTGAGTCGCTGTGTCAATCCGCGGTGTCCGGCGATCGTGCGCGGCCAAATCCTCCACTGGGCAAGTCGGGATGCCTTGGATATTCAAGGGTTAGGGGAAAAGCTAGTACAGCAATTGGTGGCCAAGGAGTTGGTGCACACCCCGGCAGATCTCTATCGCCTGACGGCAGCACAACTGTTGCGCCTTGAGCGCATGGGTCAAAAGTCCGCTGCTAAATTGTTGCAGGCGATCGCCGACTCGAAAGAACAACCGTGGCCACGGGTGCTCTATGGCCTAGGCATCCGCCATGTGGGGAGTGTCAATGCCCAAGTGCTTGCCGATCAATTCAAGTCTGTTGAGGAGCTGGCCGCTGCTACCGTCGCCGATCTGTGTGGGGTCTATGGCATTGGTGAGGAAATTGCCCAAGCGGTTCACGAGTGGTTCCAAGACCCAGCGCACCAAACCCTCATTGCTGATCTCAAAGCCTTGGGGCTACAACTGGCGGCGGCGATCGCCACTGCACCAACGACTGGGCAACCCCTTGCGGGCAAACGTTTTGTGATTACAGGCACCCTACCCAGCCTCACCCGTGAAGCAGCCAAAACGCTGATCCAGCAACATGGCGGTCAAGTGAGTGAGAGTGTCAGTCGGCAAACGGATTATCTAGTGGTGGGCGAAAAAGCGGGGAGTAAACTGCGACGCGCTCAAGAATTGGGCATCCCCTGCATCAGTGAAACAGAACTTATAGAAATGTGTCGTTAGACAAAAAATTAGTGGGAGTACGGCGTCACGACCCTGAAAAATCTTTTAGCCTAAAAAGTGTGGCTGCTTAGTACCTAACGTTCAAGCACAATAGGGGGCAATTCGCTGATCTATGGTTTCTGTCACGCCGTCTCGACCTGCTGGGAGTGCCAATGCTATGACCCGTGCTCAGGGCTATCAGCATCAGTTACACCAAACTCATCCGACGCGCACCAATCACTATAGCCTGCGGGACTATCTGCAATTTGATCGCCAACGGGGCAGCATTACCGACTGGTATGATCAGCGGATCGCTCTAGCGACAGAAGACTTTGTCATTGGCCTAGTGGAAGGTCTCGAAGAGGAAGTTGGCCCTGCTTCTGCCCTCGTCATGTACAAAATTGGCGAAGAGTGGGGCAAACGCGATGCGGTTGTCTTTAAGCAACACTTTGAGCAAGAGTACCAGCGCGAACTACGCAAGGCCGCCTTGACATTTATCCTTGAGGCTTGGTGGTGGCCCTTTACAACTCTAGGCTGGGGCAACTGGGAAGTGGATCTCACGGAGCAAAAGAATGGTTTTATGTTCATCAATATCTTTGACTCCGTGGTGGCGCGCACCCTTGGGGATGTGGGTAAGCCCGTCTGCTACATCTATGCCGGTCTGTTTGCGGGCTTCTTTACGGGATTGATTCAAAAGCCCCTGAGTTGTATCGAGTTGCAGTGCTATGCCATGGGGGAAACCTACTGTAAGTTTCTCGTCGGTAAACAGGATCGCATTGATGCTGCTGCCTTCTGGCAAAACGAAGGAGCCACGGCACGGGATATTGAAAAACGCCTGCGCCAAGGGGAGTTGGTGAAACGATAAGCTCCAGGTGAGTGTGTTCATTTATTTTCTAGCGAGGGTTGCCCTATGTTCCGTCAGTTGAATCACTTAACCGTTGTTGCCGATGGTCGCTATGCCCGTCCTGAGGAATTGAACTTTCTGCGGGATTATCTGGCCTCGGTGGAGAGTCGCATCAGTGCCTACGAAAAAATCCGCACTGAGGCGGAAATGATGGCGGATAAAATTCAATCCATGCAAAAGGCAGAAAATCCCCGCTGCTTCCAGTTCATCAATGGCGATCGCTCAGAAATTTGCCGTCGTGATTTAGTGGATACCATTCGTCTGTGTGCCTCGGCCATGCTTTTTGCGGAGTTGGACTTGCTGCGGGATAATTTCTTACTTTGGTACCGCACCATTGTCAAATCCTTTAACTACGAAGCAACTGCCTCCTCCACCTATGGCAAGTACCTGCCGAATATGATGAAGCAACTGCTCACGCCCGAAGAACAACGGGTGATGCAGCCTGTCCTTGCCCTCGGCAGTTCAATTTTGTCAGAATAGAGTTGTTGTGGGGTGGGACTGATGCTGCGTCAACTAGAAAAACTCAGCCTTGAGGCCGATGGCCGCTATGCCAGTGCCAAGGAACTGGAATTTCTCAGAAATTATCTAGCAGCAGCGGAGCAGCGCATTAGTGCCTACGAAAAAATCCGCGATGCTGAAGAGAAAATCCTAGATCAGGTGGAGCAGCAACTGCGCGCCAAAAGTCCCCATATTTTCCGTAAGGGCAATCACGACTATTCCGCCGTGTGTCGGCGCGATCGCAAGCATGTGCTGCGCCTAGCGGCAGCGGCGATGTTATTTGCCGATCTCGATAGCCTGCGGGATGGCTTCTTGCTGTGGTACCGCACGATCATTAAGGCCTTCAAGGATGAAAAGGTGGCACAAGTGACGTACCAAGTCCTGCCCCAAGCGGTCAATCAAGTGCTCTCGGGCGAGGAAACACCGTTAATGCAGCCTGTGATGGCACTGACCCAGTCCATCCTAGGGGAATCGGCTTGAGCACCTGAGCAGTGTGGCAAAAATGCGCTAGCCTAGAAGCACCGATTGCACGGGGCAATTTATCACTCCTGCGATCGCCTTTGGCGTACCATTGGTATTCGCCGCTATAGTATTACTAAGATTCATTGGGATACACAAAGGCATGACCATATCGGCGCAATTGCTGCAACGGGCAGATTTGATCGGTACACAGGTAATTACCCGTGATACTGGTCGGAAGTTAGGCGTCATTAATCAAGTTTGGGTCGATATTGACCAGCGGCAAGTGGTGGCCTTGGGGGTACGCAATACCCTCTTTACAGGGGAGCAACGCTACATTCTTCTCGACAGTATTCGCCAAATTGGCGATGTCATTCTCGTTGAGCACGATGATGATGTCACTGAAGCTCTCAATACCTACAACTACAGCACACTGATTGATAGTGAGATTGTCACCGAAACCGGCGAAGTGCTGGGTAAGGTACGGGGCTTTAAGTTTGATCCTGAAACGGGCGACATTACGGATTTGATTTTGGCTTCCATTGGCTTGCCTTGGATTCCGGCGCAACTGATTAGCACCTACGAGTTGCCCATTGAGGAAATTGTCAGCACCGGCCCTGATCGCATTATTGTCTTTGAAGGGGCAGAAACCCGCCTGCGGCAATTAACAGTGGGTCTCTTAGAACGGGTCGGCTTGGGGGCACCCCCTTGGGAAAGCGACGAGGACGAGTACTATCAACCCGTTACGCCGAGCAGTAATCAATTGCCCTCCGGAGCGCGATCGCCTGTCTATCCCCCCCAACGCAGCCGCAGTGATTACGAAGCCGATTGGGAAACCGCTCCCCGGCGGCGCCGTCGCCAGCCCGAGTATGTGGAGTATGAGGAGGAGTATGAGTACGAAGAGCGTCCCCGCTCGCGTCAAGTTAAACCTCCAGCTCCAGCCATGCCCGTAGAACTGCCGGAATCGGAACCCACTGCCGATCCTTGGGAAGAACAACAACCGATTCGCCTTGAGCAGCGGCAGAAGCAAGAGGAATACGATCACGAATAGTCGGGAATAGTCCACAATGGCCTATGTCCCACTGGCCACGGTACTTCAGCAATGGCAGCAGGCTCCTGAATGGCAACAGCCGCAACACTTCTTGCGTCTTTTGGAGCAGTGGCCGCAGCTCGTGGGGGCGGTCGTCGCTGAGCACGCTGTTCCTGTGGAACTCACCAGTCAAGGGGTTTTGCATGTGGCCGTTGCCAGTAGTACTTGGGCACATCATCTGATGTTCTCGCGATCGCCCGTCATGGTCAAAATTCAGCAGACCCTTGGTATTCCCCTCAGTGATATTCGCTTTTCCAATCGGGACTGGCAACCCCAACGCTCAGCGATCGCTAGCCATGAGGCCTTACCGAAAGTCGGGCATCTTCCCAGTGTGGCGCCTGCGGCCACTCCCCAAGAGGCTTTTCAACGATGGCAAGCCCAAGTGCGCCAGCGATCGCGAGACTATCCCCTCTGCCCCCGCTGTCAGTGCCCCACTCCCCTTGAGGAATTACAGCGCTGGGGGCGTTGTGGCCTGTGTTACACGCGATCGCTCTAAATACCAGAGCCGTTGAGAAACTCTTCAATGGGGCGATCGCTCAGGCGGCAGGCTTGACCTTGGGAGGCTTGCAAATGTCCTTGCGCCAGAGCAGGCACCTTTTCCTGCTGTTGCAGTGTTTGCACCTGTTTCTCTAGGAGTTCAATGCGATCCAAGAGATAGCGAATTGCTTCGGCCTCAGAGTCTGGCAGTTGACCGTGTTCCAAGGGGGCAATTTTGGCACCTGCACGATAGACAATTCGCCCGGGAATCCCCACCACGGTACAATCCGAGGGCACATCCCGCAGCACCACAGACCCCGCGCCAATGCGCACATTGTCCCCAATCGTGAGGTTGCCCAACACCTTTGCCCCAGCACCGACAACCACATTTTCACCGAGGGTAGGGTGCCGCTTTCCCGTTTCTTTACCGGTACCGCCGAGGGTCACTCCCTGATAAATCAAACAGTAATTGCCCACAATCGCAGTCTCGCCAATGACGACCCCCATGCCGTGATCAATGAAAACGCCCTTGCCAATCGTGGCGCCGGGGTGAATTTCAATCCCCGTCAGCAGGCGAGCAATGTGAGAAATAAAGCGGGGGATAAAGGGAATACCCCGCCGCCAAAGCCAGTGGCTCAACCGATGGAGAACAATGGCCTGAAGTCCGGGATAGCAAAAAACAACCTCTAACCAATTGCGGGCAGCGGGATCCCGCTCAAAGATAATTTGGAAATCTGCTTTGAGGGTGCTGAGCACACGCGGCTCCTTGGCAGTGATGCAACCTAAACAGCAGTTTTGATCTTAGCGGATTTTGCCAAGGTCTAAGAGGCTTCAGGAGGCCACCAAAGGGGAAGGTTGCGATCGCCGAGTGCGCTGTAGGCCATATTCGAGGGCTTCGGCAACTGCTTGGTAGGAAGCTTCAATGATATTGGCAGAGACACCGACTGTTGCCCAGCGATCGCGCCCATTACTGGATTCCACCAGCACCCGTGTTTTGGCTGCCGTGCCGGCATGGCCATCTAAAATCCGCACCTTGTAGTCCGTGAGGTGAAACTCGGCAATCTCTGGATAGAAGGACATCAAGGCCTTGCGCAGCGCCTGATCTAATGCTGAGACAGGACCATTGCCCTCTGCCGCCGTGAGCATCTCCTCCCCATTGACTTCAACTTTGACCGTGGCCAGAGACTGGCTGCGAATCGTGGCCTCTAGTTGGCGTGAATCGGTGCGGCAAAAAACATCAAAGCCCTTGAGGGTAAAGGGTCGCTGGCGTTGCCCTAGAACCTCCTGAATCAGGAGTTCAAAACTCGCTTCCGCCGCTTCAAATTGATAGCCTTCGCTTTCTAGGTGTTTAATCCGCTCCAAAATTGTCCGACTCAGGGGATGCTGCCGATCCAACTCAAAGCCAAGTTCACTGGTTTTCGCCAAAATATTGCTGATGCCCGCCTGCTCAGAAATAATAATGCGCCGTTGATTGCCCACCCAATGCGGCTCAATATGCTCGTAGGTACGGGGGTTGCGCTGCACGGCACTGACGTGAATTCCCCCCTTATGGGCAAAGGCCGACAGCCCCACGTAGGGCGCGTGATCATCGGGGGCAAGGTTGACAATTTCACTCACGTGGCGGCTCACTTCTGTGAGGGTTGCCAACTGCTCTGGGGTGACACAGTCATAGCCCAGTTTCAATTGCAGATTGGGAATCAGGGTGCACAGATTGGCATTGCCGCAGCGTTCGCCATAGCCATTGATCGTTCCCTGCACCATCCGCACACCACTTTGCACCGCCGCAAGGGCATTGGCTACTGCCGTCCCGGCATCATTGTGGGTGTGAATCCCCAGACAATCAAGGCCACCAAAGTGCGCCATTACGTCTGCCACTACGGCTTGAATTTGATGGGGGAGGCAACCGCCATTGGTATCACACAGAACGAGCCATTCTGCCCCAGCAGCCAAAGCCGTTTCAAGGGTTTGTAGGGCATAGTCTGGATTGGCAAGATAGCCATCAAACCAATGCTCAGCATCGTAGATCACCCGCCGTCCTTGGGAGCGGAGGAACTGGATTGAGTCGGCAATCATGGCGCAGTTCTCCGCCAATGTGGTCTTGAGACCGTCGGTGACATGCAGATCCCAAGATTTGCCAAAGAGTGTCACCCAGCGGGTACCGGCTGCTAGGATCGGCTCAAACATGGGCTCTTCTGCTGCCTTGCGGCCGGGGCGACGAGTAGCACAAAAAGCAACGATTTCTGCCTGTTGGAGGGGCGTTTCCTGCAACTGCCAAAAAAACTGTACGTCCTTGGGATTGGCGCCCGGCCACCCCCCCTCAATAAAGGGAATGCCAAGGCGATCCAGTTGACGGGCAATCCGCAGTTTATCCTCGAGGGAGAGGGAGAGACCTTCCCGCTGGGCGCCATCGCGGAGAGTGGTATCGTACAGCCAAATTTTCACCGTGCCGACTCTCCCTTGGGATGCTCATAGTCATTGGCGTAAGCCTGCAGCAAAGAACTGACTTGGGAAAAGACCTCTTTACCAGAGGTTTTGCCAATGGCCGATCGCTCCGGATGAAATTGTGGCCGTGCCATGCTGCGGTTAATGGCCTCTTGGACTTGGGCGCGAATCAGATCCATAAGTTCCTCTTCAGCCCGCTGGCGTTGATACTGTGCACCCTCTTCGGTTGTGGCGTAGAGCGGGGGAAGGCGGTTGAGGGCGTAGGCGGCAATATCTCCCAAATCAAGGGCGCATTCTTGCTCCGCTTCAATGGCAGCAATGCGGGTAATTGCCTCGGTGAGCACCAATTCTTCCATGACGTTGATAAATTGCTTGCGGGGAACCGCCACCACTTGCCCCGTCAATAGGGCACCCATAAGGCGATCCAACGCCATATAGTCTTCCACGGAGAGTTCGGTGGCTTTGTCGCAAATGCGTCCTACTTCTGCCTCCTGCGTTGGTGTGAGATAACCATTGCGCAGTGCTTGTTCAACAATCTCTTGAATCCCCATACGTGTTTCCGCCGTAATTGCTGTAGGGGCACTCCCCCACTCAAATTTAGTATATGCCGAGGAACTGCCAAGGGCAGGGGGAATTTTCCACTGTAGGTAGTCCATATTTTAGAAAAAGGCGGTAACGCTAAGATAACGATAAGAACTGTTGCAAAGAACTGCCAAATCCTACGAAATCTTTATACCTGTATAGCCAAGTGGTAAAATTGTCGTAGGAAATAATTAAAGGCTAGCAGTCGCCCACATCATTCTCATTTCTTCTTCTGTTGCAGCCTATGGTTGTTTGGTTGTCATCTTTTTTACATACCGTAGAGCCATTACTAGTCCCAATTTGTTTTTGTTTTGCTTGGCTGCTGCTGGCAATCATGGCGTGGAATGTGTGGCACTTCACACAGGAGGGGCTGGCGATCGCCCGCCGCTTACATCAAATTCCCTGTTCTCGCTGTCGTTTCTTTTCAGGAGACTATCGCCTCAAGTGTTCACTACATCCCGATTGGGCAGCAACAGAAGCCGCCATTGAATGTCCCGATTATCATTTTGAATAAAGGACTGAGAGACCGAATTTATTCCTACAGGGAGTTGGAAGAGGGATCACCTTGTTACCAGAGTATCCACAATTGGTCATCTCCACCGAGGCCAGCACCTATATCGTCCCTCTTACCCAAGGCAATTCATGGGTGATTGGTCGAGGTAAAGACTGCACAATTGTTTTGGCGGATCGCTGGTCTTCCCGTCGCCATGCCATGATTCAGCGTCTGGATAATGATGATTATTATCTCATTGATTTGGGGAGTCGTAATGGCTGTGTGCTGAATGGTCAAATGATTCAGGTGCCGACGCTCCTCAAAACGGGCGATCGCTTTATTATCGGCAAAACAACCCTTGAATTTCGTACCGATGAGGCTGTCTCCACCACCCCGCCGGCTGCCCCTCTTGCCCTTCAACCCACCATTCTCATCATTCAACCCCCCGGCATTCAAGTACAAATTTGGCAAGAATTGCTGCGCAGTCAGGGGTTAGAAGTTATCGTTGAATCGGGGCAAATCAATAGCCGCCGCATTATTAGTGATTTTGTGACCGTGATGCAGCGCAACCCTGACCTGTTGCTCCTTGATTCGCAACTGGAAACCCCGGATATTGGTAACCTTTTGAATTGGATCAAGGCAACCTATCCCAAGCTGCGCAGTTTCATTATTGACCGCTACGACAACCATATTTCCCCCATGCAGCGACAATGGGCAGTAGAACATGGGGCAATTGATTGGCTGCCCGCACTGCCCGATGAAAATCTCACCATGTTTGGGGCAGAAATTGCAGCTCAATTACGCCGCATTCTCAAGGCCTTGGGACGCAACAAACTAGAGCAAGACAGGCTCGCAGTGGCTCTTTTGAATCTGCAATTGGCGACCAATGATGATTTGCCCTCCCAGTTGCTCAGTGAGTATGTCAATCGCCCGCCCTTTCCCCCTGAATAGTTGGCAGTTGATCCACCTGAAAATACTGGTGAAAGCGCTCAGTGACTTGGAGGATGTAGGAGCGACTTTGGCTATCCCGCCGCCGCTGAATAAACCCAAGGGTGAGGAGTTCTTGAATGTGTTGGTAGGCACTGGATCCCCGCAGTTCAATCACCTCTGGTTGGCGAATGGGGCCACGAAAAGCAATCAGGGCTAATGTGCGCTGTGCCGCAACCCCCAATTCAACGGGGATAAGGGACTGAACCAATTCTTGAAAGGCGGGCTTGAGTTGCAGGCTGTATCTATCGTCAATTTGGACAATTTCAAGGGCCGTTTGGCGATGGGCATAGTCGTTGAGTAGCTCAATCAGTGCCATTTCAACGGCCTCAGGAGCAGTGGCGGCAAGGGTTGCTAGTTCAGCAAGGGTCAGGGGCTGCGCCTTCAGGTAGAGAATGGCCTCCACCCGCATCGTTAATGTACGCAGGTCAGTGTCCCCTTGCATAGGCTATTGCCAGCGGAACAGGGCCGCTCCCCAAGTTAACCCCGCACCAAAGCCAGCGGTGGCAATTAAGTCTCCGGGTTGAATATGCCCCTGTTGAATCGGAGCCGTCAGGGCAAGGGGAATCGAGGCGGCGGAGGTATTACCATACTGACCCACATTGCTAATCACCTTTTCCTGAGGAATGCCCAAACGCTGGGCAACCGCGTCCAGAATGCGTTGATTGGCCTGATGCAACACCAGCCAGTCAATTTCCTCAACCGTACACCCCGCGCGGTGCAGGGCTTTCTCAATGACTTCAGGGACTTGGGTGACGGCAAAGCGATAAACTTCACGGCCATTCATGGCAATGGGAGCAAATCCCCCTTGGGCGATCGCGAGATTGTCCCCTAAGGTCTGGGGAGTACCAGCAAAGGCAAGGGTAAGGTGCTCATTGAGGCGACCATCACTGCGCAATTCAAAGCTCAAGAGTTGATCAGCATCGCTGGCTTGCAAGACCATCGCGCCGGCGCCATCGCCAAAGAGAATGCAGGTGCGGCGATCGCCCCAATCCACCCAGCGCGACAGAATATCACCACCAATGACCAAGGCACTGCGGTAGGCACCGGTGCGCAAATACTGAGCTGCCGTAACCAAGGCAAAGAGAAAGCCAGAACAGGCAGCCGTTAAGTCAAAGGCCACGGCATTTATCGCACCAATGCGAGTTTGCACCAAGCAGGCGGTGCCAAAGAGATCATCGGGCGTAGAGGTCGCCAAGATGATTAAATCGACTGCTGTGGGTTCTAGGCCGGCCATCTGTAGGGCTGCGCCCGCCGCTTCGCTGGCCAAATCCACAAGACGCTGGTCAGGAGCTGCCACGTGCCGTTCTTGAATGCCCGTACGGGATTGAATCCACTCATCAGACGTATCCACAAGGGCACTGAGGTGGGCATTGGTCAAGCATTGACGGGGGATTGCCGCGCCCACACCGCTAAATTTAACGCCCTGCACAGTCACTAAGCCTGATCCTCAACGGCAACGGCATGCTGATAACAGGCCTGAATCCGCTCTGAAACGCGATGATCCACCGCTTCCTTGGCTAGGCGAATGGCATTGAAAATCGAGGGCGCTTGGGAACTGCCGTGGCTAATGATACAGATGCCATCCACCCCCAACAGCAAACCACCGCCATGTTCGGCATGATCAATGCGCTGCTTAATTTTGCGGAGATTGGGACGCAGCAGCGCCGTACCCAGTTGCCCGCGCCAGCCCCGAGGTAGCTCTTCACGGAGAATTTGGACAAGGACACTACCCAAGGATTCAGCAAATTTAAGCAGAACATTGCCAACAAAGCCATCACAGACCACGACATCAAATTGTCCCGACAGAACATCGCGGCCTTCGGCATTGCCCAAGAAGGAGATTTGGCGATTTTGCCGCAGGAGTTGATGTGCCTTTAGGGCCAGATCATTGCCTTTGCAGTCCTCTTCGCCAATGTTAAGCAAGCCCACTTTGGGATCTTCGACATCCAAGACGTACTGGCTGTAGATCGAACCCATGACCGCAAATTGCTCAAGGTATTTCGGGCGGCAGTCCACATTGGCACCGACATCGAGGACAAGAACGGATTTGCCGGGGATGAGGGTGGGTAAGACGGCACCAATGGCGGGGCGATCAATGCCAGGGAGTCGACCCAAGCGCAATAGTGCCGCAGCCATCGCTGCCCCTGAGTGACCAGCGGAAACAACCGCATCAGCCGCACCCGCTTTGACCAGATCCATCGCCACGTTAATTGAGGCCTTGGGTTTCTTTTTCAGGGCGGTCAGGGGTTCTTCCCCCATTTCCACAACATCACTCGCTTCGACAATTTGGGGCTTGGCTGTGGGGGCATGTTCATTGAGGTAGCGCTGAATGGGCACCGGATCACCCACAAGGAGGATATCGGCATCTAATTCTTCACTGGCTCTGAGGGCACCGGCAACAATCTCATCGGGAGCATAGTCACCCCCCATGGCATCCACAGCAATCCGTGCACGAGTCATTGGCTGAACTCTTACGAGAAAATCCTTCAGAATTTTAGCAGATGACAGCCCTTTTCCTAAGAATGGCGGACACTGAACACGCTGAGGGGCAGTTTAGGACAAACTTCTACGGATAGAACCCTAGATCGGTGCCTGTGCCACTGTGGACATGGGCCAGTTGTTCATACTTACGGGCATGCTGACGTAGATCGGCGGCCTCAGTGTCACTCACTTCCCGCACCACTTTAGCGGGAATGCCCACAACCAAAGAGCGTGGGGGGACATCTTTGCTCACCACTGCCCCTGCACCGACAATACTGCCCGCTCCAACTCGAACGCCATTGAGAATCACGGCGCCAATGCCAATTAAGCAGCCATCTTCAACGGTTGCCCCATGAATAACCGCGCGATGCCCGACCGTCACCTCTTCCCCAAGGATCGTGGGTTGTCCCGGATCACCATGGAGGATGGCGCCATCTTGAACATTGGTGTGGGCACCAATCTCGATGTACGCCACGTCACCGCGTAAAACAGCGCCATACCAAATGCTACAGCCTTCACCCAAGCGGACATCGCCAACAAGGGTGGCATTGGGGGCAATAAAAGCAGCGCGATCGCCGGCAACGGGGGGCCAAAAAGCACTAGGGGCAGTGATTACCATGGTTGATTCCAAGCATTAAAAAGCTAAACGACAGTTGCCAAATTGCGGGTAGGCCTGAAATGGGCTTACGGATTCGGGGTTGCTGGTGTCGTGGGTGCCGGTGAGGGTGTGACGGCTTCGGGGGTGGGGGGCATGGCTTCCTCTTCGGGGGGACGGCGTTCGGGCACTGGTAGATGGAAAAAGATCGCAGCCATGACGGCTAAGCTAGCAGCGCCAATACCCAAAGGCATCAGTTGTTTGCGCAAAGGCACAGCAGGGGCGATCGCCCGCCGGGGGAGGGAATGGAATGTCGGTATCAGGGTAGGCAGTGTTTGGCTATCACTACAGAGTTGATCCAGTGCCTCCACTAAATCAGCCAATTGCAACCATGTCAGATGAACTTCTAGGGTTTCCCCTGCTTCATCGTTGGCGGGTGGCTCTGCATTTTCTTCTGGAGATACTTGCAGTAGCTTGCGCGGAATATGGAGGGATACTTGATTAGAGGCCTGAATCTCGACCTGAATCGGGTACTGGGGCGATCGCCGTAACTTAACACCACTCAACCACGTTTGCGCTGCTGCGGGCACACTATTGAGCAATGCCACAAGGAATTCTTTCCCGCCCTTGACCCGCTGATTCTGGCCAATAATCTCCCACTCGCAGAGGGTGACAATATCCAACTGCTCTGCGCCGGCTTGACCACTCAGCCCTTCAATTCGCAGTGTGCAATTGGGCAATGAATACTGGCGTTGCAGCAGCATTAACTTACTTCCCCGTCAAATAAACTAAACCAAAGGCGTTCCATGCCCTTTGTGCCTGCACAGAGCAGAAGTTGTGCCAACAGCTTTAGACCCAACTCATTGAGGGCTTGGTTATTTTTGTAAAGAAAGAGACCCGATCGCTGGAGGTTCATGCGTTTGCGAAAATGGCGGCGAAAGCGGTCTAAATACTCCGCCAAGGGGGCATAGGTTTCCGGGGGCAAATTTTGCGCCTGCAATTGATCCAACACCAAAAGTAAATGCCGCAGGATTGCCGTCTGCCGCCGCGCCACTTGCACAACCACTGCGGTGAGTGCCTTTGTTTCCGCTAAGGGCAAGGGGGTACGCTGGGTAATTTGGCGAAAGGGATTGGTGCAGCGAATTTGCCAAAATACGACCCGATTGGGGATCATCCCTTGCAGTTGCAGATCTCGCAGCACTTGCAACATCAACTCAGAGGCATGCAAATCAACGCACTCTAGGGCAAGCAACAATAAGTCTAATTGCCAACGTGCCCGCCGAGGACACACACTCACCCCTTGGGGGTCGGGCAGTGCTGCCAACATCGGAGGTAATAGCTCAACTTCAGGGGATTCGATTGTTGCTGGCATTGAGTTTGCCGTTTCCATACTCTCTAGAGTGCTCACTATACAGCAATAATGACAGGACTCATGGTGAAATAGGCCTAAACGATCTTAGCCGTTTCTTCGCTGACGACTGCCGCCTATCTTTATGTTGCCCCCTAGGCTAATTTTTCGAAAAGCAGGCTAGACTTGAGGGGAACCACAGGATTGTGAGGTTGCAATGAGTCAAGAGATTCCCCCCCCAGAAGCCTATGTGGTGCTTGGACTGGCTCATTGTTTTGTGCAGGTGGAGGGAAAACTCCAGCCCGTAGAGGTGATTGAGCCGATTCCCTCAGCGGCGTTGGAAGCCTTGCTCCATGGCTTGCCCACTTCCTATAGTGAAGCCCATGCCCTCACCTATGGTACAGCCCAAGATCCGCAGCAGGTGCAGCAGCAGTTTCCCCCCAGTGCCCATCTGTGTGATGACTATGGCGATCGCCTTGCAGCAGCCGCACGCACCTACATTGCCCGTCCCCAAAGTACCCGCCATATTCCCCTTGGCCAAACCTACCGCAACTTTAATACTTCCACGGAACGCAAACGGGTGCTCAACTCCGAGCGTATCGTTACCGCTGCCGACAATGTCAAACAACACGCCTACACCCACCAAGTCCTCTAACAAGTTGTCCTGATTCACGAAAGGAATGACCATGGTCAGTGAAGTGCAGCCCGTCCCCGCAACATCCCTTGACACGCCCCCAGAAAATGCGGTTGAGATTATTGAAACGGTGATTTCTAGTCTCCATCAAGGGGACGCCCCCCTCGTTGGCCAAACGGACAGTGGCAAAATTTGGATGTTTCGCTATGGCAGTGCCGAGGTCTTTGTACAGTTGAGTGGCCATACAGCGGAAGACTTTCTCACCATTTGGTCACCGGTACTGCCTCTGCCCGTAGCGGATGAATTGGCACTCTATCGTAAGCTCCTGACGTTGAACTGGCTCACCACCCTCGAGGCACACTTTGCCATTGCTGAAGACCAAGTCCAAGTCGTGGCTACCCGCACCCTAGGGGGGATTACTGCGGGTGAAATTTCCCGCCTAATTACGATTGTGGCGACACTCGCTGATGACTATGATGACGCCCTCAGGGCTGAGTTTAAGAGCTAATGAGGGCTTTCATATCCCGTACGGCTTGCACCATGCCCACAAGAACAGCGCGGCTAATAATCGTGTGGCCAATATTGAGTTCTTCAATGCCTTCAAGGCGGGCGATCGCCCCCACATTGGTGTAGGTCAGGCCATGGCCTGCATTCACCCGCAAGCCTAAGGATTTTGCTTGTTGGACACCATGAGCTAAAATCGCTAACTCCTGTTGTTGCGCCGCTTCCCCCTTGGCTTCAGCATAGCGACCGGTGTGCAGTTCAATAAATTGAGCCGTGGTTTTGGCGGCGGCTTCCAGTTGGGCCGGATCCGCGTCAATGAATAAACTCACAGGAATTCCTGCGCCTTGCAACGTTTGCACCACTTGGGTCAAGGGTTCCTGCTGACCCACCACATCTAGCCCGCCTTCGGTGGTGACTTCTTCGCGCCGCTCAGGTACCAACGTCACGTAATCTGGCCGAATGTCAAGGGCGATCGCCACCATTTCGGAAGTGGCAGCCATCTCTAGGTTCAAATGGGTGCGTACCGTTTGCCGCAGGAGGCGCACATCTCGCTCTTGAATATGGCGACGATCTTCCCGCAGATGTACGGTAATGCCATCAGCTCCCCCCAGTTCTGCCAAAACGGCTGCGGCTACGGGATCGGGTTCAACTGTGCGCCGCGCTTGGCGAATCGTTGCCACATGATCAATGTTGACCCCTAGGGTTGCCACTGCGATCGCTCCTTGTCGGAATAGAAGCTCAACCCTTCGGATAATACACCAAGGCAAGGTGCCATGTCGGTTGTCCGCGCTGGCCGTTTGCAACCTTTTGAGTCAGCCGATAGACTAACCCCCTAGGAGAGACAGGACAGTGGCTGATGACTTGGCGAGTACCCCGACGGCGGACTTTTGGCTGGTTTTATCCATGGCGAGGCGTGGATTGGCTGCTGTTGGGGGCTGTTTGGGCAACCACGGTCATTGGGGCGGTCTTCATCCACAGTAGTCAACTACACCTAGAGGAAAACGATAGTCTCCAGCATTTATTGGTGGGGGGGATGGGTACGATGCTTGCCCTGATCCTTGCCCGCGTTCCGGAATCGGTCTTTATGGGCAGTCATTGGGTCATCTACGGCCTGAGCTGTGCCCTGCTGCTAGCGGTTGATCTCGTGGGGGTAGAGGCCAAGGGAGCAGAGCGCTGGTTGGCGATTGGCGGCTTTAACCTGCAACCCTCGGAGTTTGCCAAAATCTCCCTCATTCTTACCCAAGCGGCACTGTTGCACCGCATTTCAGGCCACTCTCTGAAGGGCATTCTCAGTGTCTTTGCAGCCACCGCCCCCCCCTTTTTCCTGGTTTTGACGCAGCCGGATTTGGGCACGTCCCTTGTTTTCATTGCCATTACATTGACGATGCTCTACTGGGCGAATACCCCCGGCAGTTGGATTATCTTGATGCTTTCCCCTTTGGTGGCGGCAATTCTCGTTGCCCTGCCCCTACCCTACCAACTGAATATCGGCCTCTGGTTGGTGTGGACACTGGCGATGGCAATCGTTGCATGGCGGAGCTTGCCCTTGGGCTGGGTCGGTGGCTTGGGAGGACTGGTACTCAATCTCGGGGGGGCTGGCTTGGGGCAACTGCTTTGGAGCGTGCTCAAGGACTATCAAAAAACCCGTATTCTCATGTTTCTTGACCCCGACAAGGATCCCCTTGGGGCTGGCTACCACTTGATTCAATCGCGGATTGCCATTGGTGCTGGTGGGCTATGGGGGCGGGGCATTTTTCAAGGCACCCAGACCCAGTTGGGATTTATTCCCGAACAGCATACAGACTTTATTTTTTCAGCGATCGCTGAGGAGACGGGGTTCATTGGCAGTTTAGTTCTCCTATGCCTTTTTTGGTTAATCGGTTTGCGCTTATTGCAAATTGCCAATAGTGCAGGTCATGACTTTGGCTCGTTGCTGGCGATCGGTCTATTTGCCATGATCCTGTTTCAAGTGGTGGTGAATATTGGCATGACCATTGGTCTGCTCCCCGTGACAGGAATGCCGTTACCACTGGTGAGTTATGGCCGCTCAGCCCTGCTGGCGACCTATCTTGGCTTAGGTATGGTGCTCTCCGTGGCGAATCATCGCCCGCGATCGCGCTACTAACCGAGGCGCTAGCGTCCTAGTTTATTCGGAATGCCCTCACAGCCACCGGGAATCGTTTCACGGGAGCGGCTACCACTCCAAGCACAGCAATAGTAGCGTTGTTCTTCGGAGAGGTTCTTGACATTGGTAAAGTTGACATCCTCGACCACTGCACCCGTCTGCGCCCCAGTGCGAAAGTTGGGAGGATTCAGGCGATCGCGGGGGCTGGCCTGATCAGCGGTGCCATAAAAGAAGCGAACCCGACTGAGATCGGCATTGGTGAAATCCGCCCCCTGCAAAATTGCCCCTGCTAGGTTGGCTCGCGTCAAATTACAGTTGCGAAAGAGGGTGCCTGTGAGATTGGCATCACTCAATTCGGTCCAGCGCAAATCGGTACCACTGAGATCAGCGCCCGCTAGCATACTGCCAAGGTTAATCACCCGCACACCATACTCAACGTCTTCCTCATAGCCACCCAGCCCATCAAAAATCGCCCGTCCCAGTCGGCGATCGCGCTTCAGCGGCGAGAGTAACTTTGCGCCTGACAAAAAGCGAATGATTTTGGCCTTGCCTTCGGCATCGAGCCCCCCCAAGATGGCAGCAGTGCGTCCCTCGGCGATCGCCCGCTCCGGCGGCCAATCCTCCAATAACCCCTCATCGTCAAGAATGAGATCGGCAATCCCTTGGAAATAACTGTCAATCGTTTGCTGTTGGGTGATGCGGTTTTGTTGCGTCGTCAAATCCCGCGAGATCACGTATTGTCGCCAAGCCACATAGGCGGCCAAGAGCGCCACCAAAATTTGTCCCAAGGCACCGAAGCCCTCCGCCAGTGCCCCCACCGCATCCCAATTCGTACCTTGAAAGCGTCCTCGAATCCAGTCCATGGCGCCAGTCATGGCAATGAGTGCCACCACCGTCAAACTCAGACCCAGTGAGGCCAAAATGAACTGCCGTTGCTGTTCCGTGAGATCTTCAGTAAACCAGTGATAGGTCGAAGTCCAGACCAAGGGGAAACTCAGTCCCCCCAGCACCAAAGCAGCCACCACACCCACCGCATCCCAATCGAGTCCCCAAGCCACCAAGACAGTGACCATGGCGATCGGCATCAACACCGAACGCAGAGACTGCCAACCCGTGCGCCAACGATTACGAGCGGCTAACACTTTACTGAGACGCAAAGCAGCCGCCGTTTGGTTGTCACGGAGGGTCATTTTGTCTTCGCCCATCAGGATTTGGCCTACAGTTCAGGAATTAACCCAATCATAATCAGATTTTTCTTCGTTACATCCATAGAAAGTTCCCCTTCTCTCCTTAGAGAAGGCTGTACAATAATTCATAAAGTTTTCAGAAAACGTTTTGGGAGGTTATGGGTATGGATTGGCGTGTCCTGATTGTCCTGTTACCTGTCCTACTGGCTGCGGGTTGGGCAGTTCGTAACATTCTGCCCTATGCTGTCAAGCAGTTTCAAAAGCTCCTGCAAAAAGCCAAAGCAGCCTAGGACATTGATACGGCTGTATCCTCTGTAGAATTGTTGGGCAAGCGCTCCCCAAGGAACCAGACCGAGTGTGATCTTGGTTTTACTTCGGGGAGACTTTTTTATAATAGGAAGTATATTGTTAACTTTTGTAAATTAGCTTTCAGGTTACTGCCATGCCTTCCCTCGAACAGCTTGCCCATCAACTGGAAAGTCCCAATTCCCGCGATCGCCTGCTGGCGCTAGCCGCGCTACGGGATGTCCCCTCTGCGGATGCCGTACCCCTGATTAAAAAAGTTCTTTGGGACGAAAATCTACAGATTCGCTCAATGGCTGTGTTTGCCCTTGGGGTCAAATCCACACCGGAGTGCTTTGACATTCTGGTGCAGTTGCTCGAGAGTGAACCGGATTATGGTATTCGTGCCGATGCTGCGGGTGCCTTGGGCTATCTCGAAGATGGGCGTGCCTTTGAACCGCTAGTGCGCGCCTTTTATGAAGACACCGATTGGTTAGTGCGCTTTAGTGCCGCTGTGGCGCTGGGCAATCTTAAGGATCCCCGCGCGGTGGATGTATTGCGCTCGGCGCTGAAAAGTCAGGAAGTCGTGATGCTCCAAGGGGCGATCGCCGCTCTGGGGGAAATTGGCGATCCCAGTGTTGTCGAAGATATTTTGCCCTTTGTGACCGCAGAGGATTGGTTGGTACGGCAACGGCTCGCTGAAGCTCTGGGCAATCTCCCTAGCCCGAAAACCCAAGCCGCTTTGGAATACCTCGCTAAAGATGAGCATCCCCATGTGGCGACGGCAGCCCAGATTTCTTTGCAACGCTTGCAAGAGCGACTTTGCTCCGAAGTTCAGGGCACTGGCAATTGAGATCAAACTTTTTTGCCCACTGCGGTTTCTGCCACAACTCTCTAAACTGGAAAGAAAGGCGCGGCATCCGCAGTAACCTATCTCTATGTCTATCCGAATTAAATTTCTTCCTTACCTCGTGGCAGTGCTGGTCGGGGTGATGGGTGCGATTATTCTTTCACAACTACATTTTGCGCTCTGGTGGGAGCCAGACCTGCTGACCCAACCGCCCCCCATTGTCGAGGCAGAACCAGAAACCACTACTGTTCAGCCCTTACCCCCTCCCCAAACGCCAGCCAACCCGCAACCGAATGGGCTACGCATCAGTAATCAAACGGCCTTTCCGGTGCGCGTGGTGTTGCTCGCTGCCCGCGATCGCGCCCATCCTGATCAGGGCGCCGTTCACTGGGATTTTGCTCCTATGGAAGGCAATATTAAGGGATTACTATTAACGCTGCCCGAAGGTAAGCTCACCCTCCAATCGGGGGATATTGTCTTGGCCTTTACCCTCGATGGTTCCAAACGCTACTGGGGGCCCTATGTGATTGGTGAAAATAGCGAACTTCAGCGCGATCACCAGACCCAAGAGTGGCAACTCACCCTCCGCCCCTAGCAGCAGGAAAACCAGAGGCAGAGGGCATCCCTTTTGTGATTGCTGTTTGAGTGTGGTTCTAGGGTGCTGCCTTAGCTATGGGTTTAGCCGCAGGGTGATGATTTTCTTGCGAGGTGGGGCGGGGTTGAATGACGCCATAGCCCCCATGATTCCGTTCATAGACCACGTTGATTTCTCCCGTATCGCGATTGCGGAAGACATAGAAGTCGTGATCCACCATTTCTAGGTGCTCAAGGGCTTCTTGGATCGTCATCGGCGGCATGGCAAAGTATTTCATGCGCACCACTTGTTCGGGCAGTTGCGGTGTGCGATCGCCCACTAAGTCGGTCACCACTGCGGGCTCCACCACACTATTGGTATCTTTGGCACGGGATTTGTCTTGCCGTTTTTCTTTGAGTTTGCGCAGTTTGCGGGCAATTTTGTCGGCAACGAGATCAATACTGGCGTAGAGATTTTCACTGCTTTCTTCGGCGCGAATGACGCAGCCATTAACAAAGAGGGTTACTTCAGCGGTTTGCTTGGGAGCAGTGCTACGGTTACGAGCCACGGACAGATGCACATCAACTTCGTTAATCACATTTTGGAAATGACTGGTGGCTCGCTCAATTTTTTGGTTCACATAGCTGCGAATGCCATCCGTAATATCAATGTTTTTACCGTGAATCACTAGCCTCATAGGGTTGCCTCCCCTGAGCAAAACAGATACATCTAAGGCTGATCTACTTCCACCCTAACATCTTCGTATCGGGGATTACAGGGCATCCTGAGGCTCTTCACCTTTATTCGTGTTCTGTGATAATTCTTATCCTCTAGCTCTTGACAATCTGGCACCCCCTATGAAAACTGCCCTTGGTTGGCATTGTGCCTTGGGGATCATTCCCTACCGCGATGCTTGGCGCTGGCAACAGCAACTGGTGGCTGAGCGCTGCCACAATCCCACTGCCCGAGATGTCCTACTCACTTTGGAGCATCCCCCCATCTACACCCTTGGTCAAGGGGCAACCACCGCCCACCTTCACTTTGATCCTGTGGCTACGGGCATTGAGGTATTGCGCATTGAGCGCGGAGGCGATGTCACCTACCACTGCCCCGGCCAATTGGTCGCCTACCCGATTTTGAATTTACGCCGCCACCGCTGCGATTTGCATTGGTATCTCCACCAGTTGGAGGAAGTCGTGATTCAAACCCTAGGGCACTATGGCATTAAAGGGGAACGCGTTGCTGGCCTTACGGGTGTTTGGGTAGAGGGGTACAAGGTGGCCGCAATTGGGATCAAGGTGACCCGCTGGATTAGCTTCCACGGCATTGCCCTCAATGTGGTGAACGATTTGCAGGGCTTTGGGCGTATTGTCCCCTGTGGCATTGGCGATCGCCCCGTCGGGAACCTACGGCAGTTTTGTGCCGACATTACCTTAGAGGAGGTGCGCCAGCAGTTTGTTGCTGCCTTTGGCCGTGTTTTTGCCCTCGAATTTGCCCCCAAAGCCCTTGCCGATCTCCTGATCCCCGTCTCTAGTTGACAAACTTTAATCTTTATTTCAGGAATCGGCTGTTATGAATTGGCAACTTTCGGGGCACAATTTAAGTCTAAGTAGATTAGGATACAGGCCAACTCCCTCTCACCTGCTAGGCTAACGCTATACAAACCTCAGCTTCATCAGTGCGAGTCGTCATCTTCATCGCGATAAATCTTTTATCTACATTCTTCCTTGCCAAATACTGTTTAGAATCTGAGCCGCTATGATGAACTCCGCTTCCAAAACCCCATCCCCTACACCCACTGTTAGCACCGATATGGTGCGCACCTACCTACAGGAAATTGGGCGCGTGCCGCTGCTGACCCATGAGCAGGAAATTATTCTGGGTAAACAGGTACAGCAAATGATGGCACTGCGGGAAAAACGCGAGGCTCTCACCAAAGAACTGGGACGTGAACCAACCTTTGAAGAATGGGCGGCGGCCTCTCATCTCACGCCGACGGAATTGCGCAATCTCCTTAAGCGCGGCGAACGCGCCAAGCAAAAAATGATTGAAGCCAACCTACGGCTGGTGGTTTCGGTGGCCAAGAAGTATCAAAAACGCAACCTTGAATTGCTGGACTTGGTGCAAGAGGGCACCCTTGGCCTTGAACGCGGTGTGGAAAAGTTTGATCCCACGCGGGGCTATAAGTTCTCTACCTATGCCTACTGGTGGATTCGTCAGGCCATTACGCGGGCGATCGCCCAACAGGCGCGGACAATTCGGCTGCCCATCCACATTACCGAGAAGCTGAACAAGATCAAACGCACCCAACGCGAATTGGCGCAAAAATTGGGACGGAGTGCCACCCCTGCTGAGGTGGCAGCAGCCCTAGAACTCGAACCGGAGCAAATCCGTGAATACCTGACCCTTGCGCGCCAACCCGTTTCCCTTGATCTGCGCGTTGGGGACAATCAGGACACTGAACTCGGTGAACTGCTCGAGGATGATAGTCTTTCGCCAGAGCAATTTACCACGGTGGAGTCCCTCCGCGATGATGTCAACCTGTGGCTGGCGGAACTCACCCCGCAACAACGGCAAGTCCTCACCCTGCGCTACGGCTTGGGGGATGGCCAAGAACTGTCCCTTGCCAAGGTGGGTGAGCAACTCAACCTCAGCCGTGAACGGGTGCGGCAACTGGAGCGGCAAGCCCTCGATCACCTGCGGCGGCGGCGGCAGCAAATGTATGAATACTTGGCCAGCTAAGGCGTGGATTGAGGCACTTGATCTGCAACCCCATCCAGAGGGGGGCTATTTCCGTGAGGTCTATCGCTCAGCAGGGAGGCTTCCCGCCGCGGTTTTGCCTTCAGGCTTTCAGGGGGGCGATCGCGCCTACTGTACGAGTATTTACTTTTTGCTCCCCTCCACGGCTTGTTCGCGACTGCACCGCATTGCCAGTGATGAACTGTGGCACTTTTACACGGGCAGTAGCCTAACGATTTATGTGATTCTACCAACGGGCGAGTATCAGCCCCTGCGCTTGGGGATGAATATCGATCAGGGGGAGCAATGGCAACAGGTGGTACCAGCGGGGGCATGGTTTGGAGCAACGGTGGATGCGCCAGACAGTTTTAGTCTTGTGGGGTGTACGGTGGCGCCGGGATTTGACTTTCGCGATTTTGAATTGGGCGATCGCCAGCAATTGCAGCAGCAGTTTCCTCAGCACCAGAGATTAATTGAACGCTTGACGCCCTAGACATTAAAGAGCGTTTGCAAACGGCGACGAATCCACTGCAAGGGGGGCAGGCTTTTGATTTCTTGGGAGTTCACGAGGCCGAGTTCTTGAAGAACCTGTTGTCGTGCCGCTAGCTCGTGGGCAATATCTTCCGCCAATTGGGGTTGGGCTTGCAGCAGTCGCTGTACGGCTGAACGATGCACCACAAATAGAACTGTTTCTTCCAAGGCTCGCACCGTGGCCGATCGCGGCATCCCCGTCAGCACGGCAATTTCACCAAAAAACTCCCCCTCATAGAGGGTGGCTAAAATCTGATTCAGGTGCTCGGAGCGGACTTCCACGGATCCCTCAAGGACAATGTAAAAGGCATCCCCCGGATCGCCCTCAGAGCAGATAATTTCCCCGACACCATAAAATTGACGATTGCCCAACTCAATCAGCATTTGCAATTCCGCATTGGAGCAGCGAGAGAAACAACTGATATTGCGCAGTAAATCAGCAAGGGAGGGTTCGGTTTTGACCATTTCAGGAGCTACTGGCTCACTCACCGCTGCGGTTTCGGGCACACTGGCCACAGAACGGTGGTAGTAATGAGCCAAGGAGCGCAGTTCCCCCAAGTCGCGCAACCGCAAATCCAACTGGGGAAAAGGCACTTCAATCTGCCGCTGCCGTAATTCCTGCTCAATGAGAAAATTGAGGGCGCTTTTAATGGGTTCAGAATCTTGGGGGCGGTTAATCCACACCAGCAATTCAAAGAGGTAGGCATTCTCGCCAAAACCGCGAAACCAAACGCTGGGGGGTGGGGTGAGCAGGACGCGCGGATCCTGACGGGCGGCACTGAGGAGTGCTTCGGTCACCAGAACTGTATCACTGCCATAGGCGACACTCACAGGGATATGGATACGGCTATCGGGACTACCGTAACTCCAGTTAACGACGTTCTTTTCAATAAAGCGGTTGTTGGGGACAATCACGTACTGGCTATCGTTGGTGCGGATAATCGTAGCGCGAATTGAAATTTTCTCCACCGTGCCCAGCAGGCCATCCACTTCAATAAAATCTCCGACTTTAATCGGATGTTCGAACAAAATCGCTAAACCGCTAATAAAGTTACTGGCGAGGGTTTGCAAACCAAAACCAAAACCGATCCCCAAGACCCCCGCCAACACCGTCAGGGAACTAAGGTCAATGCCCGCGGTTTGCAGAACAACAATAAAGCCAATAAAGCTGAGGCTATAGCTAACCACACGGGTGATGGTTTCTTGGCTACCGCGATCCACCCGCAACTGCATGAGAACCCGACTCTTGAGCCACTCGCTCACCCAGCGGGAGATAAAAATCACCGCGAGGGACAAAAAGAGAATTAGGAAGAGAAAGTTCAGCGTGACCTTGGTGCGCCCCAACTCCATAAAGGGGGTGTTAAACACCACGGCCACCCGTTCGAGGAGAAACTGAATTGTGCTATCGATGCGCTCATGCCAAGGGGAAAGACTTTGAACCGATTGCAGAATCCAAGATAAAACGAGTGCCCAGAGTAAAATCCGCAGCGTCAGGCGCAATAGACTAGCGCCAAGGGAGAGCCAAGGCTGGGATTGTTGGCTGGCTTTTTGGTCAAGCCGCTGTTGCAGTTGATGAATCCCCAAGTTCAGCAGGAGCCAGTCTGTGAGAATCGCAATGCCGACAATCCCCACAATTTGAGCCGCTTCAATGAACGCGACCCGCAGCCGTTGAGTTCGCGCCAGTTGAGCAATGAGAATACTTGAAGGGGCTGCTGCTAAAAATAAACTGAGGTACTTAATCATGGTCCTAAAGATTGTGCGCGAGCGGCTTTAATGACTGCCACCACGTCGGCATGTTTCCCATCCAGCGCCCACACCAAAGCTGTCCAAGAATTCTGATCCTTGGCGTTGAGATCTGCACCTGCTGCAATCAGTTGTTTGACCGTAGCTGTTTGTCCCTTAGCGGCTGCGGCCATTAATGGGGTCAGACCAAAGGCTGTTTGAGCATTGACATTGGCACCGGCGGCTAGCAGTTTCTCCACAATGGCGGTATGTCCACCGCCGGCAGCAGCCATCAATGGTGTCCACCCCTCGCTGTCCCCTTGGTTGACATCGACGCCTGCGGCAATCAAGGCATTGACAATTTCAGTGTGCCCCAGTTCTGCTGCCAGTGCCAGCGCTTCCGTTTTCATCTCGATACCGCTGGCGATCGCCTCCTGGACAGCGGTCAGGTCTCCTTGCTCAATGGCGGTTTCAATTGCTGTCATCCCCTGCGTCATTGCCTGTAGCCTGCCTCTAATAAAGAAAAGATAATCTATCTGAGTTAAAATGAGGTCTGCATTGAGTTTAGGATCGCATGCAATGGATATTATCACGCTCGGTTGGGTGGGTGTTCTCAGTGTCTTTACGCTCTCGATCGCCTTTGTGGTGTGGGGTCGCCACGGCATGTAGCCACCTAGGACTGGGGCAATGACGGTTTCATTGGCGGATCTTCTGGTTCTGGTGGCCTTGCTGCTGCTGATTGTCGTCACTGGTGGCATTGGCTATCTGACTTTTGCGGAGTGGCGCGATCGCCGGCGGCTGCAAGCGGAGCAAAAACAACAACGGCGGGGGCGCAAACGTTAATGGTTGCTCCTCTAAGACTTTTGGGCGATCGCCTCTTCAGTGCTCTGCAAACCGCACTTCCTTTAGATACCTATCCCCAGCCGCTCCTGCTGCCGGCCAGTCAACCCAAGTTTGGCGACTATCAATCCAATGTTTGCCTGAGCCTCGCCAAGCAGGTGGGCAAAGCACCCCGTGAGCTAGCCCAAGAGGTGGTGGCACATCTCAACGTTGAGGATCTCTGTCAACCCGTCGAAATTGCTGGCCCGGGCTTTCTCAATTTTCGTCTCAAGCCGGACTTTCTGGCGTGCAGCCTGCAAGCCGCTATTGGGAGCGATCGCTTGGGGATTCCGCCAGCACAAGAGCCACGCCGGGTGGTGGTTGATTTTTCTAGCCCTAACATTGCCAAGGAAATGCACGTGGGTCACCTGCGCTCCACGATTATTGGTGACTGCATTGCCCGCATTCTTGAATTTCAAGGCCACGATGTCCTGCGGCTCAACCATGTGGGGGACTGGGGGACACAGTTTGGCATGCTCATTACCTACCTTGAGGAGGTTTATCCCGACGCCCTCACGACTGCCAATGTCCTTGACTTGGGCGACTTGGTGACATTCTACAAAAAGGCCAAGCAACGCTTTGACAGCGATCCAAACTTTCAACAAAAGGCACGGCAGCAGGTGGTGGCGCTGCAGCAGGGGGAAGAACACAGTCGCCGCGCTTGGCAACTTCTGTGTGAGCAATCCCGCCGCGAGTTTCAAAAGATCTACGATCTGCTAGATATTCAGCTTACGGAGCGGGGAGAGTCCTTCTACAATCCCTTTCTGCCCGCGGTGATTGAGGACTTAGCCGCATGCGGCCTCCTCGTGGAAGATCAGGGGGCAAAGGTCGTTTTCCTAGAGGGTTTTACAAACAAAGAGGGGCAACCCCAGCCCTTGATTATTCAAAAGTCCGATGGTGGCTACAATTACGCAACCACGGATTTAGCTGCCCTGCGCTATCGCATTGAAAAGGATCAGGCGGACTGGATTATTTACGTCACCGATGTTGGGCAGTCCACCCACTTTGCCCAAGTCTTTCAAGTGGCGCAGCGCGCGGGTTGGGTGCCGCCCCATGTCACCCTCACCCATGTCCCCTTTGGCTTAGTGTTGGGGGAAGATGGCAAACGCTTGAAAACCCGTTCTGGGGAAACGATTCGCCTGATGGATTTGTTGACGGAGGCGATCGCCCGCAGTCGAGCGGATTTAGAACAGCGCCTTGCCAGTGAAGGCCGTAGTGAATCTCCAGAATTCATTGACACCGTGGCACGGGCGATCGGTATCGGTGCTGTCAAATACGCAGATCTTAGCCAAAACCGCAACAGTAACTACGTCTTTAGCTACGACAAGATGCTCTCCCTACAGGGGAATACTGCTCCCTATTTGCTCTATGCCTATGTGCGTGTCCAAGGACTGACACGGCGCGGCGACATTGATTGGCGCACCCTCTCACCAGATACCCCCCTCTTCCTAGAGGATGAGACCGAGCAAAACTTGGCCAAGCACCTTGTGCAACTGGAGGAAACCCTTGACCTTGTGAGCGCTGAGCTATTGCCCAACCGCCTCTGCCAATACCTCTTTGAACTGAGCCATCTTTTTAACCAGTTCTACGATCGCTGTCCCATCCTTTCGGCAACTGAGCCAACGAAGCAATCCCGCTTGACCCTCGCCTATCTCACTGCTCAGACCCTGAAGCTAGGGCTATCCCTACTGGGGATTCGGGTTTTGGATCGGATTTAGCGCCTTCTCGCTATACTGGGGCGCAGCACCACTGTTGTTTCTGGAATTTTCTAGAGTGTGGGAGGCCTATTCTCTAGTCTCTTACTGGCGGTTATCTTCCTGCTGACGTGGCCGCATCTCTACCTCATGCAGTTTTATTTTTGGCTATTTCGCCGCGAGTTGCCTAGCAAGCTAGAACTGGGGGGCTTGTTCATCATGCTTGTCATGGCAGGGGGAACAGGTCTTGGCTTCCTCATTGGTCTCGCCGCTGGATTTGTTCTGTTGCCGTGGCTTTGGCCTGAGTTGGGTCAACTATGGCAAGGGTTAACGGTGGTCGCGATCTATTTTGTCAATTCGCTGATCTGGTTTGAACTCGGCTATCGCTGGGGTCAGTGGGAAGCAAAGCGTTAAGTCTCTTCACAGTGTTGAGCGTGTTCTATTCATGGGAAAAGGGCTGTAAGATACATTGGTTGTTTGTGCGATCGCGACAGCACAATGATTAAAAATGACATTTGGATTCGGGCCATGGCGGCTCAGGGCATGATTCAGCCTTTTGAACCGACACTGGTGCGGCGGGTGGCTGAGCAGCCCGTGATTAGTTTTGGCCTTTCTTCCTACGGTTACGATATTCGCCTCAGCCCGAAGGAGTTTCGTATCTTTCGCCATGTGCCGGGGACGGTGGTGGATCCGAAGAACTTTAATCCTGCCAATTTAGAATTTGCCCCCCTCCATGAAGATGCCAATGGTGCCTTCTTTATTTTGCCCGCCCATTCCTACGGTCTTGGGGTGGCGCTAGAACGCCTACAGGTTCCCGAAAATGTCACGGTTCTGTGTATTGGTAAAAGCTCCTATGCCCGTGCGGGGATTATTGCTAACCTGACACCGGCAGAGGCGGGCTGGCGAGGCCATCTGACCTTAGAATTCTCAAATTCTTCCAGTGCAGACTGTCGCATCTACGCCAATGAGGGAGTGGTGCAATTGCTCTTTTTTGAGGGTGAACCCTGCGATGTCAGTTATGAAACGCGGCGGGGCAAATACCAAGATCAGCCGGAGGCCGTCACATTGGCACGGGTTTGAGTGAGTTGCTGCAACAGCCGTTGGGGTCCATGGTGTCCCCATTGATAGCCCTGCTGAAGATAGGGGTCTAGGCGGCGGCGAATCTGTTGGTAGCCCCAGAAGATCACTCCCCCCTGGAGGACAACAGTCGTATTGACTCCCCAGAGTTCACTGCCGAAGGTCAAGCCTTGCCAACTAGAAAGATAAATCGCCGCATACCACAGTAAGACAAACTGACTCAGACTCCCAAAGGCCGGTAGGGGAAAGGGCACGGCATAGGCTTGGCACGCTTTGCGGATATAGGCAAGGGTACTGATTATCGCCAGCACGACATCGAAAAATCCCCCCGGCAGCAGCAGGCTACCCACCATCTGTGCGGTTAACCAAGACCATGCCGACGTGTCTTGCCTGCCAAGAGCTGCCCCGAGGTTCTGTTCAACTTGGCTGGCTTGGTGGAGAATTCGCAGGGCACGGGCTTGGGGAGCCTCCTGTTGTAACCACTGCTGAAGAAGCTGTCGCAGTTCTGGAATGCCCTGACCTGTTGTGCTGCTCACGGCAATACCTTCGGCCATTGGCGGGTAGAGATCCGCCTTGGTGAGAATCAGCTTGTGGGGAATCCTAAGGGTGTTTAGGCGATCGCGGGCTTGGCATTCGACGGGGGTAAGGCTGTCTTGGGTCACAAAAAGGACAAGATCGGCAGTCTCAACGGCACTCCATGTCATGCTTTCGCGGTTACTACCCGCTACTTCATCCAGCCCAGGGGTATCAGTGAGATCGACGATTTGATCTTGACAGTGCCAGCGAACCGTTCGCGGCCATTGAGTCGTGCCATGAAGGGCGCCCACGGGAAAAATCGCTTCGCCATAGAGGGCATTCAAAAGGGCGGACTTGCCGCGGCTCACTTGACCCAAGACAACAATGTGCCATGCGCTCTGGTGGAGGCGATCGCGCAACTCATAGAGGGGCTGCCATTGGGCACTCAATTGCGGATGGTGCACCTGATGCCACGCGAGGAGTTCCTCTAGACATTTAGCCGTTATGTCTAGGATAGGGAGGCTACTCACGGCGAAGGAGCGACCAATTGGAGGCCACCACTAAACCAACCGCAGCAATTAAGACGACAGGAAAGGGAATTACCCACTGCCGTAGGTGCAATACGGCTTCGCTGAGCAGGAACAAAATAATAAAGCTGGCGATCGCAATCCCCATAGGCTAGCGGCCAGTTGGTTCTTCGAGAAAGAGCGCCTTTTGACCATTGAGCAAGGTGGCATCGCGGAATGTCCGTACCCGTGCTAGGCGATCGCGCCCCCCGAGAATCGCATCCACTAACTTCGCCCCCACGAGAATGGCTCGATCCAAACGAGTGATGAGTAGGCTTGCCCCGCTGAGGTTGGCATTGGTGAGATTGGCCTTCGTTAAATCAGCATTATTGAGGACAGCCCCGCTGAGGTTGGCGCTGCTCAGGTTGGCACCGCGTAAATTGGCAGCATTGAGGTTTGCCCGCCGCAGATCCGCTCCCTGAAGATTCCGACCCCGCAAGCGGGCATAGCTGAGATCACAGTTGGGGCAGTTGCCCGTGCGCCGCAGTTGTTCTAAATGGGCTGGATTGGCAGCCCAAGCAGGGGTACTGACTAGGAGCAGGCAAAGGGCAGGCGCAACCTTGACAATCATCGCACTCTCTCAACGGTGTCTATACTGGACATCCTAACCTACGCCGGTTGTATCAGATTTTCAAGGCCCTCCACCACCTTAGCCGAGAGAATTTTATCTCCTTGGCGCAATTGCCGCAGGGTTTCTTCTCCCTCTACGACATAGCCAAAGACGGCATAGCGACCATCCAAGAGATTTAGGCCGGCGGGCGTCAGTTCGGGTTCAAAGAGCAAAAAGAAAAATTGTGACGAGCCACCATTGGGATCATCGTTGGGACGCGCCAAGGCGACAGTGCCATAGGCGGAAAAGGGGAGCACGGGATGTTCTAAGTAACGCCCTGCATCCTCAAGGGTGATGCCATAGAGGGGATACTTGTCGCCCTCCACCAGAATTTCAAGGGGAATGGCACGGTACTGCTGGGTTTTGGGGTCAATGAAGCCCACCTCTGGCCCTGGGGGATCCCCTGCTTGCAGCACATAGGATTCCTCAGCACGGGTAAAGGGGAGGCCATCGTAGAAGTGGCGTTGTACTAAGTCCACAAAGTTGCCGGCGGTCAGGGGGGCACTGTAACCATCGACAACAATCGTCAGGTTCCCCTTAGTGGTTTCCATTTCCACGGTGGCACGGCCCAGCAATCGCGGCAGGTTCTCGTAGCCCTTGGGAGGCGTATAGCTCACGTTTTGTACCATCATGGCCTCCAAGTCCCCCACTTTGTCGAGGGCAGCGGCTTTAGCGGGTAAGAGTTGGCTGCGATCTTTGGCTTTGGCGGCTTCCTGAAGTGTATCGAGGGAGGTCTCTAACTCCGCCAAGAGGGTTTTGGCCGCCGCCTGTTTCTCGGCAGGGATACTTTTGAGCAGTTCATCGGCGCGATCGCGAACAATGGCTTTCGCCTTGCTGATGTTACTGGCAATTTTTGACCACTGTTTGCCCCGCACCCAAAAAGAGATTTGTTCCAGATCCTTTTGCAGTTCTCGTACCGTTGGATTGTCAATCGGTAAGGCCCAACGGAGCAGCGCTTTGGGATCAGTAATGGCATTCCCTTGGGGCAGGGCAGCAATTAACGGATGTTCAACAGGCAGCGCGATCGCCAGCGGCGGCAGCAGGAAGGTTCCCAACCAGAGGAGCAGTATCACCAAAAGAGCGAGCCAGCGTTTGCGTCGTTTCACCGTTTTTTCCCATGACTTCGTCTCCCCTCAGTGTATCGGACGGGGCGATCGCCCTCCAAGGGGGAGCTTTTCATTTTTATTTCATTTTCTTGAAGCTTCTGTGTTAGCCTGAGAATTATGAAAGGATTATGAAAATGCAATGCGGAAACTGAGTTGGTTATTGGTGGGAGTACTCGTAGTGGGGGGATGTGCCGCTCTTGCGCCTGAGCAGCGGGAAACAACTGGTCAAATGCAAACCGACCGGGATGAACGCCCCTTGGTGCTGACCACGTTTACAGTCCTTGCGGATATGGCGCAGCAGGTGGCGGGCGATCGCCTGCGGGTGGAATCCCTCCTTAAACCGGGAGCGGAAGTCCACAGCTATGAATTTACTCCCAGTGACTTGGTGCGGGGACAGGAAGCCGCCCTCATTTTAGAAAATGGCCTTGGCCTCGAACGCTGGGGCGATCGCTTCTACAGCAGCCTACCGAATGTGCCCCGCGTCACGCTCACAGAGGGGATTACCCCCATTCCCATTCAAGAGGATGCCTACCGCGGACAACCCAACCCCCATGCTTGGATGTCACCCCAAAATGCCCTGATTTATGTTGACAACATTCGCAAAGCGCTCACAGAGCTCGATCCTGCTGGCGCGGAGATCTATGCCGCCAACGCCGCAGCCTATAAAGCCCAAATTCGCGCCCTTGATCAAGAGCTACGTCAAGCCCTAGCAGCCCTCCCCGCCAACAAACGCTACATCGTCACCTGTGAAGGCGCTTTCTCCTATTTAGCACGGGACTACAACCTCACAGAAGTTTATCTCTGGCCTGTGAATGCCGATGAGGAAGGGACGCCGCGACAAATGACACGGGTGATTGACATTGTGCGACGGCAACAGATTCCCGCTGTCTTTTGCGAAAGTACGGTTAATGCAGGTCCGCAACAACAGGTGGCACGGGAGTCTGGCGCTACCTTTGCCGGCATTTTCTATGTGGATTCCCTATCGCCCCCTGAGGGCAATGCACCCACCTATCTTGAACTCCTGCGCTACAACATCCACACCCTGATTCGCGGTCTTACCGGGAGGACAGCCTCATGATTTCTAGCCCTGCCATTGATTTACAAGATGTGACGGTGGCCTATCATCGCCATCTTGCCCTCCATGGGGCAACGCTGCAACTGCCCGCCGGCACGATCTGTGGGGTCGTGGGGATGAATGGGGCTGGTAAATCCACCCTTTTCAAGGCCATCATGGGGTTTGTCAAGCCGATCCGAGGTCAGGTACGCATTCATGGCTTACCCCGACAGCAGGTACAACGGCAGTCCCTTGTGGCCTATGTACCCCAAAGTGAAGATGTCGATTGGCAGTTCCCGCTGCGGGTCTGGGATGTCGTGATGATGGGGCGCTATGGCAAAATGAACTGGCTGCGCCAACCAACCGCGCGCGATCGCCAGCGGGTAGGGGAAAGTCTAGAACAGGTGGAATTGTGGCCTCTGCGGCACCGCCAAATTGGCGAACTCTCCGGCGGACAAAAGAAACGCATGTTCCTTGCCCGCGCCTTTGCCCAAGAAGCACAGGTGTTGCTCTTGGATGAACCCTTTGCGGGTGTGGATGTAAAAACGGAGAAACTGATTATTGATCTCCTCATGGCGGAGCGGGAGAAGGGGCACACAATTCTCATCTCCACTCATGATCTCTCCTCGATTACCACCTTTTGTGATCAGGTGGTGCTGGTGAACCGCAGCATCCTAGCCTATGGCCGCACCAGTGAGGTCTTTACCCCTGAAAATCTCGCGCGAGCCTTCGAGGGATCCCTGCGGATCCCCCGCCGCTGTGACTAGCCCCGACGAATCGGTGTACCACAGGGATAGGTGGCTACAGGTGCTGCAGGGGGCAGGTCTTTCACCTTGTGCTGAAGTTGCGCTTGCAGGTAGAGCTGTTGGAGGCGTTCGACCATTTCGCCGCGGCGATCGTAGAGGCGTTTGAGGGGACGGGGTTGACAGCGATTGAGGCAGTAGGCGGTAAGGATGGGAAGAGCGATCGTGCTATCGGTGTAGCAGACCACGGTATCCCGCAACCCTTGGGGATCCACCTTGCCCCAACTGACGGCTTCACTGGGCACAGCGCCCGAGAGGCCACCCGTATCCGGCCGCGCATCGGTAATCTGAATAAAGTAATCGTGCCCCCGTTCCTCTAATCCCAAAACCTCGTGGATCTGTGGCTGGGTTTGCAGCAGGAAGTTTTTCGGACTCCCGCCACCAATAATGAGAGCGGCACTCTTACCATTTCCTTCAGCGGCTTCGCGGGCAAAGTAGGCAATCGCAGCGGTTTCATTGACATCAATGGCGGGGTCAATGATCAGTTTCGACCCTTCGAGGGCGATCGCCGCCACATTCATACCAATGGAGCTATCACCGGGGGAGGAGGTGTAAATGGGCACCCCACACTCATAGGCCGTGGCCAAGAGACAGGAATGGGTTTGTCCCCGCTGCACTTCCAGTTCGCGGACATAGCGCCCTAGGTGATAGTGAAACTCGGCGGTGCCCATGCGGCGTTGGAAGGTTTCACTGCGCAGCACTTGCCGCAAAAAGGCGTCAGTTTCAAGGAGCACATCGTAGTCAAAGATAATGTCATAGATGCGGATTTTGCTTTCCTTGCGCAGTTGCACATCATCGACAAAAGGATGCGCCGCATAGAGATCCATGCCGAGGGCATAGTGAATATCGTGGTAGAGGTTTGCCCCAGTGCTAATAATGTAATCAACAAATCCCGCCCGCACTAAAGGCGCTAAGGCAGAGATGCCCAATCCCGTGGGGGTCATCGCCCCTGAGAGGCTGAGGCCAACCGTCACTTCTGGCTGGAAGACCCGTTGGCTCAGAAGTTGGCAGATTTCCCGCAAGCGTGCCGAGTTGTAGGCGGTAAAGTATTTATCAATAAGTTCTGTTAAGGTGATATTGTCGGGAATGGGCGCAGGGGTAATGGGGGTAGCAAATGCAGACATTGGTCGTTCCTCGCAAGCTAATTCCACAGCAGGGGCAGCCGCCCAGTCAGGAACATTCCTAACCGCAACATGACTAGACCCGCTGAGGGGTGTCTAATGGGTTGAAGTTGTTAAAAACTTGAAGTGCAGTAACAGTGATGAACACGCTCAACACTTCTGATCGACCCAGTTCACACAGGGGTGAACACTTGCAGGCCGATCAGCTCATACTCGGTCCTTCGCAATTATCCACAACCGAGAGTGCAGGGATGGCTGCTCGCCGTTGGCGCAACCCCATTTCGAGATACCAAGTGGTGATGTTGGGATAGCCCATCAACGTCAATTGTTTCACTGTTGACAAGTCCCATGCCCTTACATTACGAGATCACTATAACACTTCATTACCTAATTTGCCGTGCGCCGTGCCTATTATGCTTTTGGTACTTGTTTCACCGTCTTCCTCATTCTCTACCTCTTGCGAGGAACTGGTTGGCTGACGATGCTGCCGGGGGGAATTTTCTTAATCCTTGCGATTGCCAGTTGGTTTACAGGACTTTGGTCGCTGCTCACCTTCTTGAAGCAGCGCTATTGACGCTTTGATAGCCTCGCTCTATAAGGCCACCGCTAGTTGCGGGGATTCTAGGGGCAGCGGTTGCAGGGGGACGGTCGTTGGTGTACTTGGCAATAGGGCGGTACGAAACTGGGGTGAGTTTCCCTGCCAAAACTCGGCCATAAAGGCAGTGGCGTTGTTGGTGACGACATTGACCACAGGATGCAAGCCCAAAAACATGCCGCCAAAGGTAACGGCTAAATTGGGTAGAGAAATCAAGGCGACATTTTGATAGGTGCGCTCTAGGGCATCGCGGGCAATGGCCATGCCACGGCCAAGGGCAGACCAGTCGCCATCCAAGAGAACGACCACTTTGGCATTGGGGGCAAAGGTAGGGGGCTGCCAGCGAATCGGTAGCCATGTGGATTCAGGACAGGAGCAGGTTTCACCAAAGCTAATCCAACCCACCCGCCGCCGCTTACCCACGAGGTAGGCCTGCAGATCGGTGAGGCGATCGCTCGTGAGATCGGTGGTGCCCTCAAGGGGCGAGCCTTGATCTTGCAGCAGATAGATATGAAGGCCAAGGTGTCGCAATTGCTGAATCAGGATTTGTGCCCGTTCGGGCTGGGGAAGACCTGCGCGAGCATCAATCACCAAGCTCTCTAGTTGTGCCAGTTGCTCTAAGGTACCAGCGGTGGGTAAATAGATCCCCTGTTGCACAGCAAATACCTGCGCCGAGAGCATTACCGTCCGCAGCGACAGTTGCACACCACTGCCAAAGTCAAATTGTAGGGGGGCGATCGCTGGCCCATAGGCTCCCGTAGCCAACCAGAGGGCACCACTGAGGGCAAGGGTTGGCAGCACCGCATGGCGGGCAAATTCCCCCTGTTGGTGAGCAAGAGCACTGTCATAGACCGGTTCAGTGTGTAGCAGATCCGTAATGAGACCAAGGCGCGTTTGCCAACCGGTGCGCATCACCCGCAGCTGGACTTGTCCTGTCAGGATTTGACAGCCGGCATAGAGAGCATCGCCGGGGCGACAAACCCGCACCTGTCGAGAGAATTCAAAATGGGCAGGCTCCACTTCCGCCAATCCAGCAACAACACTGCCATCTACGGGCACAACATCCCCCGGCCGCAGCCACAGGAGATCTCCCACTTGTAACTCCTGACTTTCAATCGTCAGGGAATGTCCTTGGCGTTCCACCGTCAGGTGTTCGTAGTGAGCCATCAAGACACTGGGATATCGATGCAACTGTTGTCGTCGCTGGCGATCGCGCACGTCTGCCCGTACCCCCACTAGGGCAGTCTTCAAGGCAGGCGCTAAGAACTGGCCATTGACGGTATGCAGTGCCATCCAGAGGCTATCGAGCAAATCCACATTGGGGGGATGTCCCTGATACATCTGATGCCCCACCCGCTGAAACCAAGGCCAAGCACTGGCCAAGACCGTAGCCCCAACCACCGCGAAGGGCAATTCCAAGGGCACACTGAGGAGCGAGACCCCCAAGGCCACCAAGGGCAGTCCCAAGCGTTCCCAATCGCTTTCAAGGCGAGCATCGGCCTCTACTTGTGCTTCGTAATCTTCAAGGGCGATCGCATCCGCAGGAGCCGCACTATCCGGCAAGGGCTGCGGCATGGCCACCATGGCTTGCTGAAAACAGTGATTCAAACTTTCATAGACCGCCGCTTCATGGAGCAAATGGGGTTGATACTCCACCACCACCGTTGCCGCTTGGGGATTGAGCCGTACCCGCTCGACAATGGCCAAAGACTCCAGCAACTGCACCAATAACTCTCCGTAGGCCGAATCTCGCTGCACACGCGGCACGCGAAAGCGCACCCGTCCTGTTGTGGCATGGACAATTTGCTGCTCCATCAACGCTCCCGTGAAGTTCAATCAAGACCGGTGACGCACCGTTTCTCGTGTGGCGTAATCCATAAAGCCATAGGCTAATGTTTCCAAAATCATTTCCCACCCTTCAGGTCTCGACAAATCAATACCTCTAACATCTACGATATAGATTGGATTTCCCTCTCGATCAAAAGCAATTGTATTTTCTTTTTCTGCTAAAATTATTTTCGGTGTTAGGCATCCTGTTACTTTTAATTTGTAGCCCGCTTTTTCACATATTTCCTCAAGTGTATAAATCATTTCATAGGAGTAACACCTTTTCTCATATTTTGGCGGTGGTATAAAAACGCGATATAGTTTTCTCATACTTCTAAATCGAGCAAAATTTGACTATTTTTCTGTGTTGACTTACGTAATGCACTTGCTTGTTGAGAATTGTTTTTGCACATTTCTAGATACTTTGAATTATCACTAATTGCCAATTTAATAAGTTTTATTTTTTCTTGATCTAAGTAGTTTTTCAAAATATCAATTCTTGGACTTTTCATCATGTTTAAGATGCGAATAATATCTCGCTTATCTTTATCGCCTTTTGATGAATGAAACCTGTCAGAATAAGCATCTAACTTAAGAATTAATAGATGCTCTAAGCACGCACAGGGCAAATTATCAATAACTATTTTTTCTGCATTGACCTCACAAAAGGGTATAGCGAGATGATTATTTCTTTCAACATAGACATCAAATTCCCATCCATTCTTAATGAGCTGATACTTATTTAAGCGCCGGTTTGGTGTGATCTCTTCCAAATCTCGTAAATCTGCAAAATCAATAAGGGAGATGTAGAAGTCTCCATCATGACTGCTTTCAGCAAGATGCAATAGACCTTGGGATTTGCTATGCAGATAAACTGCGATTCCGCCAATAAAAATCGCACCGTCAGGGAACAGTTCAGCTAATTCTTGGCTGGTTTTAAGCAGTTCTTCCATCAGAAGCTCGCCAAAGGTTGTGGTCGTAATCGTACGCTGAGTAAGTCTACCTGTACGATAGCAAACTTGAGTCAAACCACAAAGTTTTCCAAATAGCCTGTCAATCAGGAGACCCTATCAGAAGGCTGTAGATCACTTCCTAGGTTAGAGGGGAGCACCTGAGATCAAAAACGAGCCATTGTCGCTTGACAAATCAAAGTCATAACGATTACACTTTAGGAAGTAAGGTTATGTAGAGGACTCCACCATGCTACCCAACCGTGAAGGGCAACGTGTTCCCGAAGTCACCTTTGGCACCCGTGAAGGCGATCAATGGGTCAATGTCACCACCAATGATTTGTTCAATGGCAAAACCGTTGTTGTGTTTGCTTTGCCGGGCGCTTTCACCCCTACCTGTTCTTCAACCCATCTCCCCGGCTACAACGAATTAGCACCCCTATTTCGTAACTGTGGCGTGGATGATATCCTCTGCATTTCCGTGAATGATGCCTTTGTCATGAATGAGTGGGGCAAAACCCAGCAAGCCGAGAATGTGCGCCTCATTCCCGATGGTAATGGTGAGTTTACCGCGGGCATGGGAATGCTTGTCGATAAGGAAGACCTTGGCTTTGGCAAGCGCTCTTGGCGTTATTCAATGCTGGTGAAGGATGGCGTCATCGAGAAAATGTTCATTGAACCCGAAGAACCCGGCGACCCCTTTAAGGTCTCGGATGCGGAAACGATGCTCTGCTATCTCAACCCCGGCTACAAGCAGCAATGTGTTTCCCTATTTACGAAGCGGGGCTGTCCCTACTGCGCCAACGCCAAAACCATGCTTGCGCAAAAGGGTATTCACTACGATGAGATTGTCATCGGTGAGGCGGCTAGCCTGCGATCGCTCCAAGCAGTGACAGGGGCAACAACGGTTCCTCAAGTCTTTATTGACGGCCAATACATTGGCGGTTCGGAGGCACTGGCAGAGTACCTAGCGACCAATTGTTAAGGATCTTCGCTAAAGCAGCGGCAGGCAAGGATTTCACCCAAAAATGGAGAATGAACTGCCTGCATCCCCGCCATCTATGACAAAGCCACGCTTTTGGACACGCTTTTTCCTGTGCCTATTGTTCACTTTTTTACTGGTGGTGGGGCAGGCACAGTGGCCTTTAATGGCGCAAGATGCCCAAGTACCCCCAGCGGCGGCTGAGATTCAGGAATACCTAGTGATCCTCGATGGCGAAGTTTTGTTTGAGGTGCGTGAAGGCATTGGCTCCTTTACCCCCGAGGAACGGGCGGCAGCGATTCAACGCCGTATCCTGCAAGTGGCAGAGGATGAAGATATTCCCGTTGAGAGCATTACCATCAAAAGAGTGGGCGATCGCGACAATGTCAGCGTGGTTCAAGACAACCGCCCGCTCGTCACCATTACAAAAGCCGATGTGGGCGATCGCCTAGAAACGCAAGAAGAAATAGCGATTGAACTTGCCCAGCGCATTCGTGAGGCCATTACCCGTTATCGCCAAGATCGCGTTCCCCAAAACCTGCTCAAAAATACTGTTTTTGCAGTTTTAACAACGATTCTCACCCTGATCCTCTGTTCAGTGATTATTCGCATCTCCGGTAAGATTTTCCCGCCGGTAAGCCGCTGGGGTGGCGAGCGGATTCCCCCTTTACGCCTGCAAAATTTTGAGATTATTTCTCAGGAAACGGTTGAGCTTTGGCTATTGCGGATATTGCAGTTTACGCGGTTGGCGCTGCTGCTATTTATCCTCTATCTGTACCTGACGTTTGTTTTCAATCTCTTTCCTTGGACACGCGCCTTTGGCAAGAATTTTCTCAATCACTTCTTGGGTTCCCTTGAATTTATTCTCACGAGTATTGGCAACTATCTGCCTAATCTGGTGGCGATCGCCGTCATTGTGGCTATCACCTACTACATCTTGAAAGGGGTGCGGGCGATTTTTTATGCCCTTGAAACCGAGCGTTTGGTCATTCCGGGCTTCTACACCGATTGGGCAAAACCCACCTACAACCTGCTGCAAATTTTAATTATTGCTTTGGCGGCAGTCGTTGTCTTTCCCTACTTACCCGGCTTTGACTCCCCAGCCTTCCGAGGTATTTCTGTGTTTTTGGGGATTCTCTTTTCCTTGGGTTCCACCTCGGCGATCGCCAACGTGGTGGGTGGCGTCATTCTCATCTATACTCGCTCCTTTCAGGTGGGCGACCTCATTCAAATCGGCGATGTTAAGGGGATTGTGGTACAAAAAACGCTCCTTGTCACCCGTATTTGTGCCTTCAATAATCAAGTGATTACAGTTCCCAACTCGTCACTGCTCAACAGCACAGTCATCAATTACGCTGTAGCCATTCGGGAAATGGGTCAGCCCTTGATTTTGCAAACTACGATTACCCTTGGCTATGATGTCCCTTGGCGCGACGTTTATGCAGCCATGATTGAGGCGGGTCGCCGCACTACAAACATCCTCAATGATCCTGCCCCCTTTGTGTTGCAAATTGCCCTCAATGACTACCACATCGCCTATGAGCTGAATGTTTACACCCGTAACTGGAAGGGGCTACGCTATACCATTTCTGAATTGCATCAAAACCTCCAAGACGCCTGCAACGAAGCGGGTATCGAAATCATGTCACCAAGCTACTTGGCACTGCGGGATGGCAACACCAGCACGATTCCCAGCAACTACTTAGGGGATGACTATCTCCCCCCCGGCTTCCGCATTACGCTACCGAAATAGCTCAAGTCATTGAATCCGTTAACAAACTCTAAAACTGGATGGCAATCCCAAAAATCCTGTGCTAGAATCAAGCAAAATTGCTAGTTGTACTTCACTGCTACCATGGAAATCTCTAGTCTTTTGGAGGCTGCTCTCGAACACCTCAAGGCTGTAGATACTGCTGTTAACCAGATTACTAAACGCGATCCACAAATTCTTAACCAGCCTCACTTACAGGCAATACTCCAACAGTTTTACGATACCTACACCGAAGCCAAAGAACGGCTAGAACATCCCACCTTTCGCATTGCTACTATTGGCACTACATCTTCAGGTAAATCTACCCTTGTTAATGCCCTTATTGGTCGTAGAATTGCGCCAATTGAAGCACAGCAAATGAGTGCAGGAATTTTACGCATTCATCACAGCCTTCAAAATAGATTAGTCATTAATCCCACGATTGGTTGGCAAAACCTCACTGATGAGGATATCTACAGTAAGATTAAGGAGTGCATGACTCGTTACCATGAAAGAAAAAAAGTAGAGTCCGACCTTCCCTTCCCTGAAATTGAGGTCTATTGCCCAATTTTGCCAGTCATAGATCGCTTAAAAATTGGACTACCAGAGAGCGTGAACATCGAAATTCTTGACCTACCTGGCTTGGAATCAATTAACGATCAAAAAAACTTAAAGCTTATTCAGGATACCATCAAAGGCTGCTTTAGTATCGTTACAATTAATTATCAAGAAACAGATAGTGATAAACAGGAAACGCTTCTTAAAGAATTAAAAGACATTGTAGAGTGGTTTGGGGGAGACCCCAAAATGATGATTTTCATTCTAAATAAGATAGATAGCCGTACGAGTGAAGACGACTCAATAGAAAAGCGCATTCAGAACTTGAAGGCACAAATACAAACAACCCTAGGGCTAGGCACACCACCTGAAATCATTCCAATGACAGCACTATTCCTCTACTATGCACAGCTAATTCATGCTTACTCAGAATCAGCCTATCAATTGGATATTCTAGAAAACCTGCTGCATGATTGTGCAAACATTTTTACAAGAGAAGAAAAATATAATGAAGAAATAGCTAATTTCTATGATGATCTAAGACGGAAATCTCGTCGTAAAACAGCACTTACATCAGAAGAATCTAAAAAACTTTTAGACTATGCCTTGAATATAAGTGGCAGCAAGATATTTTGGCAAACTTTAAGTAAATACTGTCAGTCATCATTTCGGCAAAGTGTTCTTGCACCCATTTTATTAGATTTCATTAACAAATCTAAAAATCTTCAAGCAGAGATAGGTACTGCTCTTGAAATTAAACGTAAAATCTCAATTGAAGAAATTGAAGAAGAAAAGCAAGAAATCGAAACCAAACAGAAAGAAATTCAAAAAAAGATAGAAGAAACTTTTGAAGAATTCAGTAACAAACTAAATCAGTTAAGTAATGTGATGATATCTAAAAGTACTGAAACTGAAAAAAGAAGCAAGATAAAAGAGTTAAGACTTCCTGAGCAGTGTCAAGGAAATGTTACTAAAACAATTGACTTTCCAAGTGAAGTCAAGACAGATCTATCAATTGAAATTTTAAGTCCTGTAAATCAATACTTGAGAGGCTCTAGAAATTATGATAGCCATAGTTTACCTAAGTCATACGATAATTTAAGGCAAATTCTTCAACCCCATCTATTCAATCGTGTTCTTCAAAATTGCCAAAACCTTAGTGAAGTTATTGACAAAAGCATCGACATTCTAATTAATGTTTTAGATGCGGATGACAACATAAAAAGTCAAACAATTAACCAAGTAAGGAAGGCAATTGAGGGAGCCATTATTGTACTTAGTTCTGATATAGAAGAAGCTTGTCAAGAACGAACTAGGTTTCTCATTCAAGCCCATCGCTCCACTCTCGAAAACTTTGCTAACTCCTACAGCCAAATTACTCTTGATAACTTGATCCATAAAATAGATGAAATTTTACCTCAATTGAGTATTGCAGAACGTATTAAGACTAGTATTGAAGCTGCTCGATCTTATCCTAATGTAGATGATCTTTTGAAAAACTTGTCAATAGCCAAAAGAATATCTATCCCTATTTCCAATCTTAAAGACACGGGGGAAGCTGCTGCAGGCGGTGCATTCTTGGCAGGAATGACTGGGGCTTTACTAGGTCTAATCTTTGGCCTTACAACTGCAGGGGTTGGTGCAGCTATTGGGTTTGGCTTAGGTGCAGCAGCTGGCTCTAGTATTGATCGTGACAATAGAATAAAAGAAATCAAAGATTTAAAACTAACAATTATTAACAAGCTTTATGAAAATTGGGAATCATCATTAGGGGCGTCTCAATTTAACAATAAAGTTGTTGAAGCGATCACAAGATGGGTTACAGCAATAATAGATGACTCAAGAGAAAGGATTCAAGAAACAGTAAAACAAGTTTCCGAAACATCAATAGAATACTTAAATAGCCAACGTTATGAAATAGAGCAAAAAAGACAAGGAAATGAAGATGATTTAGATTACTTAAATCAGCAGAATAATTTGATAATTGATAATCTGACTGAATTAAAGAAAATAGCTGGGGTTGAATCTGTATAATAGGAAACTCCAGCGGAGAGGGTGCAGCGACTCCTGCGCCTTTCCCCCCAAGATAATGCACTTACACCCCAACAGCGCTACAACCGTGAACGGGATGTGAGAGTTGAGTTTGCGATGACCTATTTTGGACAACTGCCACCGTCATGGTTCCAGACTCAGATTGCCTATGCAGAATTCCTCGACTGGCTACTTGCTAGGCTAGGCTTAGGTAATGTTTGGAGCAGCGGATCATGAGTCTTCTGGGCAATATCATTTGGCTAATCTTTGGCGGCTTCCTGACGGGCATTGGCTATATGCTGGGCGGTGTGACGCTGTGCCTGACGATCATTGGCATTCCCTTTGGGATTAAAGCCATTCAACTGGGCTGGAGTGCTCTATTGCCCTTTGGGAAGCAAGTTGTTGAAGCGCCCGCTGCCAACAGCACCCTAACGATGATCTTTAATATCCTGTGGCTTTTGGTCGTGGGCTGGGGTATTGCCCTCAATCACCTCTTTTGGGGGTTGCTCTTGGCGGTGACGATTATTGGCCTGCCCTTTGCACAGCAGCATTTCAAGCTGATGATTTTAGGATTACTGCCCTTTGGCCGTGAGTTGAAGTGATTACCAGTAATGGGGGGCTAGGGTGCCCCCTCCATCCCTTCCTCTGAAGTCCTACTTGAGGATGCCAAAGTAGTAGGCGGCAACCAAGAAGTTAATGGCCAACAGCAGCACAGCCCAAAAGGTACGGAAAGCGTAGGTGGGTTTTGCAGATTTTGTTGCCATAGTTGACATCCTCTGGATAGGAAACGGTAACTTTATTATACGCCGATAGCCCCTCGGATGCTTGGGACAGCATGATATACTTCAAATGAATTCTAGCTGCAACTGCCTAGGGTCTGGAACACCAAAAAATAATCCGAAGCCCAAGGGTGGCCTAAAGGTTGCTAGAGTATATTTTTAAGGCTGCTGATTCGTTATAAGGGTTCTGTTTATGTCCAGTGCATTGTCCGTCACGGATGCCACCTTTGAAGAAGAAGTATTAAATAGTGATATTCCTGTACTGGTGGACTTTTGGGCGCCTTGGTGTGGACCGTGTCGCATGGTGGCTCCCGTTGTTGACGAAATTGCCAATGAGTATCAGGGCAGGGTCAAGGTTGTCAAGGTGAACACTGACGAAAACTCTAAGGTGGCCACCGACTACGGTATTCGCAGTATCCCAACACTGATGATTTTCAAGGGCGGTCAAAAGGTGGATATTTTGGTGGGTGCAGTACCCAAAACCAAAATTGAAGCAACCCTTGCCCAGTTCCTCTAGGTTGGATATGCCCTTGTCACTATGGTTCCTGTTGAGCCAGCGATCGTCATCCATGTCAATGGCACTCCTCACACCTTGAGGCGATCGCTCTCAATTCCAGAACTCTGTGACCTGCTCAATATTCATCCCCGCCTTGTTGCCATTGAATACAATGGTGAGATTTTGCATCGGCAGTTTTGGGACACCACCTATGTGCAGGCGGGCGATCGCTTGGAAATTGTCACGATTGTCGGTGGCGGCTGATGCGCGGGTGGCGATGGCCTCTAATTGCGCTACTGGTTTGTCTATGCACCCTCAGCCTCGGAAGCTGTGCTGGCCTAATTACGCCGCGTGGCAACCAATTGGTGACCGCCGTCACCTCAGACCCAAAAACCTTTAACTATGCCCTGAGCCAAGAATCTCCCAATGTCTTTGGCTACCTTTACACAGGGTTAATTCAAGAAAATGGCCTTACAGGTGAGCTAGAGCCAGCCCTTGCTGAGTCTTGGCAAATTAAGCCTGAAACCCTCGAGATTGTCTTTCAACTCAAGCCGAATCTGAAATGGTCGGATGGGATGCCCCTCACCAGTGAGGACGTGGTCTTTACCTACAACGAGATCTATTTCAATCCGGAAATTCCCACCAGTAGCCGCGATATTCTGCGCATTGGCCAGAAGGGGTTGCTCCCTGAAGTGACGGCCCAAGGCGATCGCCAAGTAACCTTTAAGCTCCCCGAACCCTTTGCCCCTTTTTTACGAAACACGGGTCTGCCGATTTTGCCCGCCCATCTGCTGCGGGAGGCCGTACGAGAACGGGATAGTCAAGGGCGGTTGAAGTTTTTGTCAATGTGGGGAACTGATACGGATCCACGGCAGATTGTGGGGAATGGTCCCTTTGTCATGGATCGCTATGTGAATAGCCAGCGGCTGATTTTTCGGCGCAATCCCTTTTACTGGCGATCGCCCCTACCCCATCTTGAACGGTTTATTTGGCAAATTGTGGAATCCACCGACACCGCCATGCTGCAATTTCGCTCAGGCGGTCTGGATTTATTTGCCGTTACCCCTGAGATGTTTTCCCTCCTCAAGCGGGAAGAAAAGCGCGGCCAGTTTCGCATCTACAACAGTGGACCGAGTCCCAACACCCTCTTCTTGTGTTTTAATCTCAATCGCGGTCGCCGCAATGGCAAGCCCCTCGTAGATCCGGTGAAATCGGCGTGGTTTAACGATGTCCGCTTCCGGCAGGCAGTGGCCTATGCCCTCGATCGCCAGCGGATGATTAACAACATCTACCAAGGCCTAGGGGCGCCCCAACACTCAACGATTCCCGTACAAAGCCCCTTTTACTTCTCCCCTGAGGAGGGATTGCCCACCTACCGTTACGATGTGGCCAAAGCCAAGGCATTACTGCAAGAGGCAGGCTTCCGCTACGACAATCAAGGTCGCCTCTTTGATGCTCAAGGGAACCGCGTCCGCTTTTCACTGATTACCAATGCGGGCAACAAAATCCGTGAGGCGATAGCGACACAAATTCAGCAGGACTTGGGGGCGATCGGGATGCAGGTGGATCTGCAATTTTTGGCTTTTAGTACCCTAGTAGATCGCCTGTCCAACTCCCTAGAGTGGGAAGCCCACATCCTTGGTTTTACAGGGGGTGGCAATGAACCCAATAGCGGTGCCAATATCTGGCGCGTGGATGGCCTTTTGCATACGTTCAATCAGCAACCGGCCCCCAACCAACCTCCGATTACGGGTCGAGTCGTGGCTGACTGGGAGCAGCGCATTAGTGATCTCTATGTACAGGGGGCACAGGAACTCAATCTAGAACAGCGCAAGCAAATCTATGCTGAAGCCCAGCGGCTGGCTCAGGAATATCTCCCCTTTATCTACTTGGTGAATCCCCTCTCCCTCACGGCTTTTCGCAATCATGTGGTGGGCGCGAATCCCACGGCGCTGGGGGGTGCCCTGTGGAATCTGGATGAACTGAAAGTGGAAATGGCAGCCATGGATTAGGCCTCTTCGGGTTTGGTCTCCGGTGGCACTTCGGTTCGGTTGTCTGCGGCTAACTGTACCTTGGCCTGTTGCCATAGGGCTTCCAGTTCTTCTAGGGTGTAAGTTTCAAGGGGGCGATCGATGGCAGCCTCAATGCGTTCGAGGCGTTGGATAAAGCGTTGGTAGGTTTGTTGCAGGGCATTCACAGGATCTAGTTGGCACCAGCGGGCGAGGTTAATCACACTAAAGAGCAGGTCTCCCAATTCCGCAGCCTGTTGCTCGGCATTCCCTTGTAGAAGCGCCTCTTGAAACTCCGCCAGCTCCTCGTAAAATTTCTCCCACGCACCGCTAATGGTCGGCCAATCTAGGCCAGCGCGACTAGCTCGCTCACCAATTTTCATCCCCGCCATCAGGGGGGGCAGGGTACGGGCATAGCGTTGCAGCTTTTGACTCAGGGGGAGAGGTTCTTCTGTCCCTTTTTCAGCCGCTTTGATTTGCTCCCATTGGTCGCGCACCTCTTGCGCAGTGGTGAGAGCCACTTCACCAAAGACATGGGGATGGCGACGGATCAGTTTATCGGTAATTCCTTGAATGACCTGGGCAAGGGTAAATTGGTTGGCTTCTTGGGCCAGTTGACTCTGGAGCACGACTTGCAGCAACAGGTCTCCCAATTCTTCGGCGATCGCCCCGGTGTCTCCCTCTTGAAGGGCATGGACGACTTCATAGGCCTCCTCAAGAACGTAGGGAATGAGGGTGGTGGGTGTTTGCTGCAAATCCCAAGGGCAGCCTCGCTCAGGATGGCGCAGTTCTCGAACCACGTCAATCAAGCGTTGAAACTGAATCAGTACCTCTGGTAGGGGGGGTGGCACATACAGTTGTAGCGGGCAGGTGGCCTCCGTTAGTTCTGCTAATTCGCCAAGGGTGAGGAGTGTGCTCTGGTGTTGGGCGTCAATGAGTGTCAAGGGTGTCTCTAAAGGCCAGTGGTGGCGGAGGTGGTGTGCCAAGCGGTGGGCGATCGCCAGCGTCGGAATCTCCGTAATCAGACCCCCTTCAGGCAATTCTGTTGCTTCTGCCAAGACAGTTGCCGCCGACAAAACAGTTAAGGACATGGCCATAGGCGCAATCACTGGACGCTGCATCACGATTGTTTGCCTATCATCGCCAATTTCCTGAGGTTCTTGCTAGGGGTCTCCCAAATGTTGCCCGTCAGGTGGCTGCCCTTAGGGTCAATTGAAAGGAGATAAACTAAGTGTAACGAAACATTTCTTTAGGCTAATCATGGCAGATTTTCTGTTGCGAGCAACGGCTGCGGCTGAAGGCATCCGTGCAGTGGGCGTCATTACCACTCAACTCACCGATGAAGCCCGCCAACGCCACCAACTCTCCTACGTGGCCACGGCTGCTTTGGGACGAACCATGGCCGCTGGCTTAATTCTCGCCTCTAGTTTCAAACAGCCCCAAGCACGGGTGAACGTGCGCATTCAGGGCAATGGCCCCCTAGGAACGGTTTTCGCGGATGCGGGTGCCGATGGCACAGTTCGCGGCTATGTGCAGTATCCCAGTGTTGAACTGCCCCCCAATGCCAAGGGCAAACTGGACGTGGGTGCGGCAGTGGGTCATCAGGGGTATCTCTACGTCATCCACGATCTTGGCTACGGCTATCCCTATTCCAGCACGGTAGAGCTTGTCTCCGGGGAAATTGCCGAAGATGTCACCTACTACCTCGCCACTTCAGAGCAAACCCCCTCAGCCCTGATGTTGGGTGTTTTTGTTGAAGAGGCCGGGGTGACTGCCGCCGGTGGGTTGATGTTACAGGTGCTACCCAAAGCTGCCAATGATGAACACCTGATCGCCACCCTTGAACAACGGGTGGCCAATCTCAAGGGCTTTACACCCCTGCTACAGGCGGGGCGGACACTGCCAGATATCTTTCAGGAACTCCTTGGGGATATGGACTTGCAACTCTTGCCCCAACGGCAAATGGTGCGCTTCCACTGTGGCTGTTCCCATGAACGGATGCTAGCGGCACTCAAGCTCCTAGGGGAGGCAGAATTAAAGGATATTCTAGCCACAGAGGCGAAGGCGGAAGCCACCTGTCAGTTCTGTAATGCTGTCTATTGGGCGGATCAGCCGATGTTGGAACAGTTGATTGCGGAGTTGGCCACTGCCTCAGTCTAAACTCTTGTTTCTGAGGAGTTTGTGTCATGTCCAGTGTGGTTGCGACTGCCCAACCCCCGTTGGATTTTCTCCCCCAGCGGTTTAGCTATCCAGTTTGGTGGACGGCGGCACGACTCCTGCCCCTCTACATCCGCTACGGCCTTGGTCTCAATCGGGTGGAAGGGGTGAATGTCGAGACCCTTGCCCGTTATTACGAACAGTTTCAACGGGGGCAGGTACGGCTGCTGATTGCCTTTCGCCATCCTTGTACGGATGATCCTTTGGTGATGGGCTACCTGATGTGGCATCTGTTGCCCCAGACCGCTCAGCGACTGGGGATTCGGCTGCAACCACCGACAAATGGTTATTTTCTCTACGATCGCGGAATTCCCCTCTGGGCAGGGGAGCAAATTGGTTGGCTCTTTTCACGGTTGGGGGGGATTTCCATCATGCGCGGCAAGCTCGATAGCCAAGCCCTGCGATCGGCACGGGAGTTACTCTTGGAGGGACGATTTCCCCTAGCAGCAGCGCCGGAGGGGGCAACGAATGAACACAATGAACTGGTGGCACCTTTAGAGCCGGGCGTGGCACAACTGGGATTTTGGTGTCTGGAAGATTTGGCCAAGGCGGGGCGATCGCTCCCTGTGGTCATTCTCCCCGTTGGCATTCAGTACAGCCTCAGTCAGCCCTCTTGGGAACGCATGGCCATGCTGATGACTCAACTGGAGAACCGCCTTGGCTGCCCCACCAATTCTCAGAGTACCGAACCGCAGGACCTCTACCGCCGCCTGCTCAATTTGGCGATGCACCTACTGGATCGCCTAGAGACCTTTTATGCCACGTCCTACCGCCAAGTCTTTCCAGAGCTGCCCCCCTTTGACTCCCCCAATGCCGAATTGGCAGCACGGATTCAGCGACTCCTCAACAGTGCCCTTGTAGTGGCAGAGTCCTACTTTGGTCTTAAGGCCAGTGAAGACTTTATAAGCCGGTGTCGGCGGATTGAGCAAGCGGCATGGGAGCGCATGTTTCGGGGGGATTTAGACCAGCTCTCGTCCGTTGAGCGCTGCCTAGCGAATTGGTTGGCCGAGGAAGCCAATGTGCGATTACGTCATATGCGCCTTGCGGAGCGATTTACCTCGATTACGGGTAGCTATATCCGTGAGAAATTCACGATTGATCGCTTTGCCGATGTGGCACTGATTCTCTGGCGGACGTTTGATTGGCTCGAGGGAAAAAGCCCAAATGTGAATCGCTTGGTGGGTCTGCGCCAAGTGCGCCTCAGTGTCGGAGACCCCCTCAATTTAGAGAGCTATTGGCCGCTGTATCGGCGCGATCGCCAAGGGGCACGGCAGGCCGTCAAGGAAGTCACTGATCAGATTCGCCAACAATTTGAAGCCTTGATTGTGCCTACGGATTCTTAGAGGGATTCAAGCCAAGCACAGGAGCGATCGCCCCTCCTGAAGCTGCTGCAGTGCCCTAAACAGATCGCGGGTCAGCTGGGGAGCAGTATGTTTGGGGCGGGTTAAATCGTAATTGTCCGTACTCAAGGGGGCACCAATAGCCACTTTGACATCACTCTGCCAGCGGGGATAGGGCTGAGCATAGTCCAGTAAAATCGGCACAATCTTAATTGCCTGTTCACAGCGCTGAGCTGCCTGAAGGGCTAAACGCGCCAAGCCCGGCTTTAGGGGATGAATCTGGCGATCGCGAAAGATATTGCCCTCAGGAAAGACCACCAAGGCCTGTCCCTGCCGCAGAAGTTCCACACCTGTCCGCAAGGCACTCACCGAAGGCGCTTGGGTATTGACGGGAAAACCACCACACTGACCAATCACCCAGCCTTGCAGTCCCAGCATTTCATCGTGGGAGACCATGTAGTAGAGGTCGCGTCCACTCACCCGCCGTCCCGTCACATAGGGAATAATGAGCGCATCCCAACGGGAACGATGGGTGGGTGCCAAGATCACAGGCCCCCTTTTGGGTATCTGCTCCTGCCCTTGCACCTCAAGGGTACGAAAATAGCGCCGCAGGACAATATCCCCCACCAGACGGTACATCAGGGGAGTGAGGAGAGGCGAAATGTGGGGGAATGAGGACTTGACAGAATCTAGCATCAGGCGTGAAGAGTGAACCGGCTGTGACACACAAGGACTAGCCTAGGGCGATCGCCCGAATCTGGCTAGGGATGGCGAACCAGTTCGCAAATTGGCAAATTGAGTTCCAGTGAGTTATTGGCTTAGTTATTGGCAATACTCAGAATCCAAGTCCCGATATAACGCATCAGGGGAATATCGCCGGGGGAGCCAATGCGCGCATTGAAGTAGTACATCCCGCCATGATTGGGATTGCGGACATTGTTCAAGACAACTTGTACTGGCGTACCTGCGGGAATGACCTCTGCGGGCACAATGTCAATGACGCGGTTATCGCGGTCAAGGGACACCTCCGCCAGTTCAATTTTTTGGCCAAGATTACGGCGGAATTGAAAAAAGCGATTCCCGCGATCGCCCCCTACCCGCACCTCGATACCCCTAGGATCAATAATGCCATTGTAGTAATCGGGATAAGTAATGTTAATGCGATTAATCGCGACTTTTTGTTCACCCAAGCGCAGCCAGTAGCGATCGCCCATAAAACCGGGGGTGCCGTTTTCTAGATGGTATTGGAGTTGCTGCCGTCCACTAGGGCCATCTCCCCAAGTAAACGTAAAGCCCTGATTGGCTTGGGCTCGCACAAGGGCAGGGGTCACAAGACCAAGACTACACCCCAACAGAATCAGAACCGGTAGGAAACGCTTCACCATAGACAACCCTATTACGACACACCACAGATACCTGACTTTCAGACGGGGAGGATTCGCTAGACGTTCCCCTACGGATCAGTCTGCTTAGTATCCTAACGGCAAAGAATCACCATTGCGAAGAAAAATTAAACTTTGTTGAGAGATTTTTCCTTAGTTGCTGGTTTGCTGTACGAGCTGGGCAAAGAATCCCCCACGACTAGTCACACTGGAGGGAGCATCCTTATCAGCCATTTGCACAGCCACAATTTCTGAGGTGAGGACAGTTAACTTCTTGCCCACTTGGCGATCGCACGTCAGTTCGAGGACAGTCGGGGTGCCACTGGCCATCGCCTGCTGAATTTGCTGATAGGCTGCTGTCGCTGCGGCACTTTCCTTGCGTTCAATGCTCACGGGCATGGGGACATGACGCAGAATTAAATCAATCGTGTACATTGCGTTCTTTAATCACTCAGGCTAGGTTCGTATATTCTTCACTGTAAAACGCTGTGGCCAGAAAATCATCGGTGACTCAACGTACTTGTCCACTGTTGGTGGAGCGATCGCAATAGGGGCACATCGACATAGGTCGTCCAACCCACCTCACCGTGAATCACTTGAAAGGGGTAGTCGGGTTCCCCTAAGCAATCCAAGACAAGCGCTGCATCCCGAAAATCATGATCCTTGGTGTAGTCGGTGATCGTGATAATGGTCGCTAGGCGACTGGCGGTGGCTGCCTGAATCCCATTGGCGGAATCCTCAAAGGCAAGGCACTCTTGGGGCGAGAGGCGCATCTTTTCAAGGGTGTAGAAGTAAATATCGGGCGCAGGTTTCTTGGCGGGCACCACATCCCCAGCGGCAATCACCTCAAACCAACTGACGCCATCAGCAGCAAGGGCATTTTCAAGGAGTGCGGTGACATTGGCAGGGGTGGTTGTGGTGGCGATCGCTAAACGTAATCCTGCTTCACGGGCTTCAGTGAGCAGCCGTTTCACCCCCGGCCGCAGGGGAATCGCCCCTTCTGCCAATAGCTCCGTATAGTAGCGGGTCTTCGCCTTGTGCAGGTCGGCAATCAGGGCATCCAAATTTTGGGGACGTAGCCAATCGGGACGAAAGCGATCAAGGTAATACTTCATCCGCTCCTTACCCCCCGCCACCGCCAGCAGTTGACCATAGAGGGGAATATCCCACTCCCAATCTAGGCCTGCCGCAGCAAAGGCTTTATTGAAGGCAATGCGATGGCCGTCCCGCTCAGTGTCCGCTAAGGTGCCATCCACGTCAAAAATCAGGGCTTTGAGGTGAGCCATAGAGGGTTTTTACTCTACCCCTTTTAGGGGAAAACTTAATGGAATGACTGTAATTTTACCAGTCGTGCTCGCACTGCCTGATGATTGCCCACGGGTTCACGGAAGTGCCAAGTTTCCTCAGGACCAAGGCCATAAACCTGTACCGAAACGGCACCGACCCGCTGCCCGGCCTTGTCAAAGAGTTCAAAATCCGCCTGAATCATGCGAAAGTGCTCTTCACTGTAGTTTTTCAGAACGCCCACAATAAACGGTGCACCGCCCTCGAGGTGCCACTTAAAATCGGCCATGGTGACGCCTTGTTGCGCAAGGGTACCGCCAATCAACTGCTGCATGCGTTGCTGTTGCTGCCACTGACCGAGATGATAGCCAAAGATCACTAGTAAACTCACAACCCCAGCGGCGATCGCCACCACCCACGGAGCTGAGGAAGCATACACAGGGGCAGCTAGGGCTGGGTTGGGGGGGCGTAGATCAATCACCTCTTCCCAATCGGGTTTAGGCGACCCTTGAATGCGGCCAATAATTTTAATGCGGGCAATATCGTCGAGGTGAAACTGTCCCAAGCGGGATTTGAGGAGATCCACCAAGGCAGAATAGTGGGCAACGGTGCCGGGGGGCTTATTCAAAACAATGTTTAATTGGTTGCGAAACTGATTGACTTGAACCACAACGGCATGTTCTGAAAGAACGTCCTGAAGGATTTCACGAATTTGCTCAACTTGTAGTAGCCCCATGCCCGCAACCCCTACCTTGTGGCAACAGAATGACTGTTGGGCAACCTTTGCTTACTGATGGTAAATCTGCCATTCTATGTGCCAGTGTACACAAAGTCCCAGTGATACAAATCTGTGAATTTACGGTATTTTACAGGTGCGGTTCGCAGGCCGACAGCGATCGCAATGGCCACAACGCAATCCCCTTGCCTCAGTGGCAAAACCAAAGGCTTGGAGGAGAAACTGCCAGCGGCAGCCGCGGTGATAGAGAAACTCTTGCATCAACTGTTCTTGAGTGTCTTTGGGCGGCGGTGGCACCTGTGCTAAGGGTTGACGGCAATAGTGAAAAGGGTCTTGCCAGCGGAGTGCCCCCTGTTGATGCAGTAATGCTAGGGTCAATTCCACCTCAGGAAAGTGTTGTCGCAGTTGCGGAAGATTACCCCTGAGGGGCAGATGCGTCTGAAGTGCCATGGCGCGATTGTAAGTATCTTGACTTTGGCGCTGAAAAAAGTGCCAACGCTGTTGATCTTCGCAATCTAAACCCCAGCGATCGCTCACCAAGGCCAGTGCCTGTGCTGGTTGGCCATCTCGCCCAGCGCGTCCCACCTCTTGGAGGTATTCACTGAGTTGCAGGGGTGGCTGATAGTGGCAAATCCAACGCACATTGGGTTTATTCACCCCCATACCAAAGGCATTGGTACAGACCACAAAGGGCAGCTTATCCTGCAACCAATCGCTCTCGATTTGGCGTCGCTGTGCTGCCGGCAGTCCGCCATGGTAAGCGGTGGTGCGGTGCCCCTGCTCCTGAAGCCAAGTGGCAAGGGTTTCACAGTCGCGGCGGGTGCGGGCATAGATCAAGCCTGAGGTTCTGCCCTGCTGCTTGAGAAATTGCTGGAGGCAATGGCGGCGATACCCCCGACTCCACACAGAGCGTACGGCTAAATGGAGATTGGCACGATAGGGGCTGTGAATGATCTGCACAGGCTGCTCTAGACCTAAAACCTCAATGAGGGTGCGCTGGGTCTTGGGATCGGCAGTGGCAGTAAAGGTAGCGATCGCCAGCCGCGGGTGCAGTGGTTTACATTGGCGCAGGGCAGGCCGCACGGTTCCCAAGCGACGATAAACAGGTCGAAAGCGATCGCCCCACTGTACAAGGCAATGGGCTTCATCCACAATCAAGCCATTGAGTTGAATCGGTGCTGCACAGAGGTGCTGCCAAAGGGGGGTGGAAAATAGGGACTCCGGCGAAAGATACAGCAAACGGTAGTCCCTTAGGTGCGAGAGAATCTGGCGGCGTTGGCGGCTGGGCAGTTCACTATGATAGGCTGCGGCCGCCAGACCCCGTTGCCGCAATTCAGTGATCTGATTTTCCATGAGGGCAAGCAGCGGCGAGATCACTAGCGTCAATCCGCCCTGCAGCACTGCTGGCAACTGAAAACAGAGACTTTTGCCCGCTCCAGTAGGGAGGACAATTAAGGCATCCCGCCGTTGTAAGAGTGCCGTCATCACCTCTGCTTGAGGCGATCGCAACTCAGAATAGCCCCAGTATTGTTGTAGGGCGGCCTGTATGAGATCTATATCGGCATCCGGCATTGCACTGGCTTAAGCCTTGATGAGAAGTCTCAGCGTTGCAAAAAGCGGCACAGTCTTCTGGGAACAGCAAGAGGAGTGAATTTAGAATAATTTTAAGCAAGAAATCCTAGGATGCCTAAGACCCTTTAGGCCTATCACTGTTGCCGAAGTGTAAAACGCTTATGGAGATGAACCTATGGGCATGAAATTTGTGCCGCTGGTGTGCGTGGCAATGTTGGCAGCGGTGGTCGCTCCGGCAACTGCCCAAAGCCGCCGCCAACCCATCAATCCCCAACAATTTCCCATTAGCCAACCTACCCTACCCCAAGCTTTTGAGCGTATTGATGGCAGTCAGGGGTACTGGCAAGATGATTCGATCGCAGGAGATGCTGCTTTTACATTTGGCGCTCCCACTTTTCGCGATAATGATATCGTGAATCGAGGACGGCGGATCAACTACCTTTCCACCGATGCTTGGTACCAGCAAAGCAACCAACCACCGATTCGCACCCGCGATCTCGATAGCCCCTTCTGCACTTCAATGTATGGTACTCCCTTCCCCTGTAACTTGATGGTGGAGTCTCCCTTACCACCACCGCAACCGCCCTTCTTGACCCCCCCACCCCCCCCAGCGGTGATGCCAGCTCCGCCGGTACGTGCCCTGTATTAAACGCAGTGAACAACATGAAGGATTGGGGGCACTGCCCCCTTTTTTGGTGTTTAAGGGGCGATCGCCAAGGAAAAAACTATAGCATCCGCTATGCAGTTCTATTAAAATAGATTGCAGTGGTTAAAAAGCATTAATAAATGTTTTCTTTTTCTTAAAAGTGTTCCCACTGAACCATTAGCGAACTTTTATTTTTCTGATTACGAGCGATCGCAAAACTTATCGTATATTTCCTTTTACCTTCTTTTTATCTTGTTACCTGTTGAAGGACTAGCTCTTGCTCTCTTGAATCCTGTCAAATTCTCTCCTATAGAATGTATAAAACCCATCGCCTATTCAAGCTGCTATCAACGGTTCTTCTATTACACATACATCACTGATCTATAGGTTCTCCCTAATTATGCTTACCCATCAAGAACGGCTCTCAATTTTTATCGATGGGAATAATATGTTCTATGCCCAGCAGAAAAATGGCTGGTTTTTTGATCCCCGTCGTGTTCTCGAATTCTTCACCCGTGATCCCAACATTGTATTGGTGAATGCCTTTTGGTACACCGGCCTCAAGGACATGCAAGATCAGCGTTCGTTTCGCGATGCCCTCATTAACCTTGGCTATACCGTACGCACAAAACTGTTGAAGGAATATTACGACGAGACCCTAGGCAAGTATTACCAAAAGGCCAATTTAGACATTGAAATTGTGATTGATATGTTCAACACCGTCGGTCAGTACGATCGCGTGGTTCTCTTTAGTGGCGATGGCGATTTTGAGCGGGCGATCGAACTCCTGCGCTCCAAAAACACCCACATTACGGTTGTCTCCACCGAAGGCATGATTGCCCGTGAGCTGCGCAATGCCACCGATCGCTACATTGATTTGAACGAAATTCGGCCTTTTATTGAAAAAACTGACTCGCAAAATCCCAACTAAAAAGCGCATCCAGCGATCGCCAGATGCGCAAGCAAATGAAGTGTTTTCTTAAGATGCCTAGAACAGGCCGAGAGTCAGCGACTTATCCAAGGGGAAAGCAGCACCAATCCCCAGCCATAGCGTCACCAATGTGCCAAAGAGGAAGACCGTCATGGCCACAGGACGACGGAAAGGATTCTGGAACTTGTTGACACTTTCAATGAAAGGAATCAGCATCAAGCCCAAGGGAATGGAGGCATTCATGAGCACCCCCAGCAGCTTGTTGGGCACCACCCGGAAAATCTGGAAGGTGGGATAGAGGTACCACTCCGGCAAAATTTCCAAGGGGGTGGCAAAGGGATCCGCTGGCTCACCGACCATGGCAGGATCCATCACCGCTAGACCGATCACAAGGGCGATCGTGCCCATAATCACCACGGGGAAGATATAGAGCAGGTCATTGGGCCAAGCGGGTTCGCCATAGTAGTTGTGGCCCATGCCTTTTTTCAGTTTTGCCCGCAGCGCCGGATTCGTTAAATCAGGCTTTTTCAAAACTTTTGCCATAAATCAATCGTTCTCCTAGAGGGTCAGCAAGGGGGGAGATTACTTGGAGCATAACAAGGGAAACCGCCGAGAATAGCAGGCCCTGTTACATTTCTTGATGCTTGGCTTACAGGGGACCCGAAATGCCCTGCTTACGAATCATCAGGAAGTGCATCAGCATAAAGACGGCGATCGACCAAGGCAGCACAAAGGTGTGCAAGCTATAGAAGCGAGTGAGGGTCGCTTGACCGACACTTTCACCACCACGCATCAGTTCCACCAGTTGATCACCCACCACGGGAATTGCCGCAGGGATACCAGAAACGATTTTGACCGCCCAGTAGCCCACTTGATCCCAAGGCAGGGAGTAGCCCGTGACACCAAAGCTGACGGTAATCACCGCCAAGACCACACCCGTCACCCAAGTGAGTTCGCGGGGTTTCTTGAAGCCACCGGTAAGATAGACGCGGAAGACATGCAGAATCATCATCAAGACCATCATGCTGGCGGACCACTTGTGAATGGAGCGGATCAACCAGCCAAAGTTGACCTCATTCATGATGTACTGCACAGAGGCAAAGGCTTCAGCCACCGTCGGTTTGTAGTAAAACGTCATGGCAAAGCCCGTGGCAAATTGGATTAAAAAACAGGTGAGGGTAATGCCACCCAGACAGTAAAAAATGTTTACGTGGGGCGGTACATACTTGCTGGTGATGTCGTCAGCGATCGCCTGAATTTCGAGGCGTTCCTCAAACCAGTCGTAAACTTTGTTCATAACAGTGATTAGTCCTGCGAAACCGCTGCTTTACTTTGAAAAATGTAACATATGCCCTCTCAGACTTTCCATATTCAGTTGATTGCTGCCACCCACCGTCCGATAATAAAGTCTCAACAGCTTCAGGATGCTGACTTGGGGCTGTCTCCTCTGCTACCTTACTCACAACGACCGCTTGGGAGGCTTTGAGATGAATCTGTTGAAGAAACTCTTTGGTGCGATTTTTGGCCTATTGGGGGCGATCGCGAAACTCTTTGGTTTGGGCAAAAAGGGCGAGTTTTACATTGAATTAGATAAGAGCACGGCGGCCCCTGCCGCACCGCCAACCCCTACTAAAGTGGTAGAACCTGCCCCGACCCCTGAACCTGCTACTGCCCCTCAACCCGCTCAACCCGTTGCCACAGCTCCCGCAGCACCCACACCGACCCCTGTCACCCCCAGTGTTCCCTACACCCGGTTTGCGCGGCGTCGTCCCGGAGCCAATATGGCTGCCTTCTTGAATATGGCGCGGCAAGTTCGTCCCTCTACCTAGGACACCTCATCCACAGAGCATTGGATGCAAAGGGGCTGTTGATGTGGGAATGCCCCTTTTTTTGTGCAAGGTATCCTCTCTGCGCATTGCAAGATGCCCCCAGTTGCAGTAGGATGCTGGCAAATTACGAGGGTGTACAACTATGGGTCAAAAACCGTCAAGCGGATGGGCAGCCGCCAAGGTTTTTGCAGGCTTACTTCTCCTCTTTACCATTGGTGCCTGCGAGGCGGACACCACCACCACAACCCCAACGGGTGAGGGACTGCGCATTGGCTCATTATTGCCCTCAACCGGTGACTTAGCCTCCGTGGGAACCCCTATAGCTGAAGTTGTCCCCCTGCTGGTGGAAACGGTGAATGCCTGTGGTGGTGTTAATGGCCAGCCCGTTACGCTCATTGCTGCCGATGATCAATCCAATCCTGCCTCTGGGGCAGAAGCGATGACGAAGTTGGTGGAGATTGACCGAGTTGCCGGAGTCGTTGGTTCCTTTGGCAGTAGTGTCTCCAATGCCGCCGCCGATATTGCCACCCGGGGTCAAGTGATGCTAATTTCCCCCGGCAGTACGAGTACACTCCTGACTGAACGCGCCAAAAAAGGAGACTTTAACGGCTATTGGGCACGCACTGCTCCCCCCGACAATTACCAAGCCCAAGCCCTTGCCCAACTGGCCAAAGAACAGGGGTATCAACGAGTCGCCACTGTGGTGATCAACAATGACTATGGCCGCAGCTTTGAGCAGGAATTTACCCGCGCCTTCAAAGCCCTAGGGGGCACAGTGATCAATGAAGACCGCCCGACCCGTTATGATGAGCGGGCAACCACCTTCACGACAGAAGCTGCTGCTGCCTTTGGCGGCAAGCCCGATGCGGTAGTGGCGATTTTGTATCCCGAAACAGGGAGCTTGCTTTTGAAATCCGCTTTTGAGCAAGGTCTCACCCAAAACGTGGCCATTCTCCTCACCGATGGTGTCAAGTCCGAAAGTTTCCCTGAGCAAGTGGGCCGTACTCCCGATGGCAAATATATTATTGCCGGTGCCAAGGGAACGGTTCCCGGCGCCGATGGTCAAGCCCTGAGTCGCCTGCGAGAACTGTGGCGTGCTAAAAAAGGGAGCGATCTGCCGGCCTTTGGTGCCCAAGCTTGGGATGCCGCCGCGCTCCTTGTACTGGCTGCACAAGCCGCAGGACAAAATACGGGTGAAGGGATTCGCAGCAAAGTGCGAGAGGTGGCTAACCCTCCGGGCGAAGCAGTGGATGATGTGTGCGCTGCCCTAGCGCTGCTGCGGGAAGGCAAAGAAATTAACTACCAAGGCGCTAGTGGCAATGTCGATATTGATGAAAATGGCGATGTTGTGGGGGTGTACGACATTTGGCAGGTCACGGATGACGGTAAATTAAAGGTAATTGGTCAAGTGAATCCCCAAAAACCCTAGGCATGGCAAGCACCTTTTCCTTTGATATTGTGAGTGACTTTGACTGGCAGGAGCTGGTCAATGCAGTGGATCAAACGGAGCGAGAGATCAAAGCCCGCTATGACCTCAAGGATACCCAGACCACCCTTGAATTAACCAAAGAGGGACTGACGATTCACACCAATAGTGAATTTACGCTCAATTCAGTGCAAACGATTCTGCAACAGAAGGCGGCGAAGCGGCAGTTGTCTCTGAAAATTTTTGACTATGGGCCTGTGGAAGCAGCGGGTGGTCAACGGGTGAAACAACTGATCAAGTTGCGCCGTGGCATCCCTTCAGAACTGGCCAAGGAAATTAGCAAACTCATCCGCAATGAATTTAAGAAGGTGCAGGTCTCGATCCAAGGGGATGTGGTACGGGTCAGTGCCAAATCAAAGGATGATCTACAAGCGGTGATCCAACGCCTGAAAACTGAGGATTACCCCGTGCCATTACAATTTACAAATTACCGTTAGTGGTTCAAGGGTCATGTTGGGGTCTGTATCGCTGGGAACGTTGGGGTTAATTGTCGGTTCACTGCTGACGGTGGTGGGAGTGGTGGCCTATGCCACGGGGAATGCCACCTTGAATCTAGCGGGCTTTTTCTACGGTGTGCCCCTACTCTTGGGCGGCTTGGCACTCAAAGCGGCGGAACTCAAGCCGGTGCCCTATCGTGAAGCCCCGACCCCAGAGGCGATCGCTGGCCGTGCCCAAGCAACCCCCACCCAAACCCAAATCCGTAAGGATGTCACCCGCTATCGTTATGGCCAAGAAGCACACCTAGATAGCACATTGGCCACTTTAGGCTTGAGTCCCTCGGATGCTGAGCGTCCTGTCTTAGTGGCGATCGCCGAGACCTTAACGGACGGTGCCTATACATTAATTTTAGAATTTGACTCCCCGGCGGTTCCCCTTGAGGTGTGGCAATCGAAGCAAGCCAAGATGCAGACATTCTTTGGCCCCAATATTCGGGTAAGTATTATGGATCAGGGAAACAACCGTGTGGCGGTGGCACTCATGCGCGAGTAAGGCTGTGGTCAACCCTGTTCCAGTTGACTAAGATGATTGGTAAACCGTTTTGCCTTGAATTCAGGTGTTACGATAGCATCATCATTGCGGCATTCTAGCCTAAAGAGTAAGACTTTTTTGCAAGCAGTCTCCTCCTAACAACGCATTTTTGGAAACGGCGATTACGGCTATGGGTAAAGTCATTGGCATTGACCTTGGAACCACCAATAGTTGTGTGGCAGTCTTAGAAGGGGGGAATCCCGTCGTAATTCCCAGTGCAGAGGGCGGGCGCACCACCCCTAGTATTGTTGCCTTTGGCAAATCGGGCGAACGGTTGGTGGGTCAACTGGCGAAACGGCAAGCGGTCACCAATGCCGAGAACACGATTTTCAGTATCAAGCGGTTTATTGGTCGCCGCTGGGAGGAAACCGCTGAAGAACGGGCGCGCGTGCCCTATACCTGTGTGCCGGGTCGCGATGGCATGGTGGATGTGCAGATTCGCGATCGCACCTATACCCCCCAAGAAATTTCCGCCATGATCCTGCAAAAGCTGAAGCAGGATGCGGAAGCCTATCTGGGGGAACCCGTGACCCAAGCCGTCATTACTGTGCCAGCCTATTTTAGTGATGCGCAACGCCAAGCCACCAAAGATGCGGGGGCGATCGCCGGCCTTGAGGTAATGCGCATTATCAACGAGCCAACGGCAGCCTCCTTGGCCTACGGCATCGACAAGCAGGATCAAGATCAAACCATTTTGGTTTTTGACTTGGGCGGGGGCACCTTTGATGTCTCGATTCTGCAACTAGGGGATGGCGTCTTTGAGGTGCGCTCCACAGCGGGGAATAACCACCTAGGGGGCGATAATTTTGACGAATGTATTCTTGATTGGCTCTTGGCCTGTTTTAAGGAGCAGGAGGGGATCGATCTCTCGAAAGATAAAATGGCACTGCAACGCCTGCGGGAAGCCGCCGAAAAAGCCAAGGTTGAGCTGTCGGGAACCCTGAGCACTTCCATTAACCTGCCCTTCATTACGGCTGATGAAACGGGGCCTAAGCACCTTGAAATGGAACTCACCCGCAGTAAGTTTGAGGAACTCTGCGCCCACTTGGTTCAGGCCACCCTCGAACCCATGCAGCAGGCGATCGCCGATGCGGGTCTGACTGTTCAGGATATTGACCGCGTCTTACTCGTCGGTGGGTCTACTCGTATTCCTGCGATTCAGGAGTTAGTGAAGCAATTCTGTGGCAAAAATCCCGATCGCTCCGTCAACCCTGATGAAGCCGTTGCTGTCGGGGCAGCTATTCAAGGGGGCATTCTGGGCAAGGAAACAACGGTCAAAGATCTCCTGCTGCTGGATGTCACGCCCCTCTCTTTGGGGTTGGAAACCCTGGGCGGTGTCTTTACCAAAATTATCGAACGCAATACCACCCTCCCCACCAGTAAGACGCAGACCTTTTCCACGGCTACCGATGGCCAAACGGTCGTGGAAATTGCTGTCTATCAAGGGGAGCGCCCGATGGCAAAAGACAATAAACAACTGGCCTGCTTTGAACTCACCGGCATTACTCCCGCCCCTCGGGGTGTGCCGCAAATTGATGTCACATTTGATATTGATGCCAACGGTATCCTGAGTGTGTCTGCCGTCGATCGCGCCACCGGTCGCCAGCAAAGTGTGCGCATTACCAATCGCGGTGGCCTCAGCACTATGGAAATCGAGCGCATGCGCCAAGAGGCAACGATTTATGCCCAAGCCGACCAAATCAAGAAAGAGATTGCCGAATTGCGCAACCAAGCCGATGCCCTGCTGTACAGCTATGAATCAACCATCAAAAACCATGGCATCACATTAACTCCCGATCTACGGGCACGGATTGAGCCGGTGGTTCAGAGTATGCAGGCAGCAATGGTGGATGACAATATTACTCCCGATGAAATTCGCAAGCGGATGGAAGCCCTGCAGCAGGCCTTGGTGACCTTGGGAACGGTGGTGTATCAACAAACCGCAGGCGGTTCCATGATGACCTCAACCCCGACAATGGGGGGTGCTACGATTAGTTCCCAAGCCACTCAAGTTTTAGATAGTGAGGCCACAATAATCAGCGATAATGAAGAAACAGTTGTTTCAGATTATGAAGCGGTTGATTAATTTAGGTAACGGTGGCTATGGCTCGTGATTTCTATGACATCTTAGGTGTCTCACGCTCTGCGGATGCTGAAGAATTAAAACGAGCCTATCGGCGCTTGGCTCGCAAGTATCACCCCGATGTCAATAAAGAACCGGGCGCTGAAGAAAAGTTCAAGGAAATCAACCGCGCCTACGAGGTGCTCTCGGATCCCCAAGCGCGAGCCAACTACGATCGCTTTGGTGAAGCCGGGGTCAGTGGCGTCGGGGCTGCTGGCTTCAGTGACTTTGGCATTGGTGACATGGGCGGCTTCGCCGATATTTTTGAAACCTTCTTTGGGGGTGGATTTGGTGGATTTACCAGCAGTGGGCGGCGGTCACAGGGGCCAACCCGCGGTGAAGATCTGCGCTATGACCTCAAACTAGAATTTCGCGAAGCTGTTTTTGGCGGTGAGAAGGAAATTCGCATTAATCATTTGGAAACCTGTAAAACCTGTCAAGGCACAGGGGCCAAACCCGGCACACGGCCAGTCACTTGTAGTACCTGTGGTGGCATCGGTCAAGTGCGGCGATCGGCACGCACTCCCTTCGGCAGTTTTACCCAATTGACCACCTGTCCAACCTGTGGCGGTTCGGGGGAAGTGATTGAATCTCGCTGTGAGTCCTGTGGCGGCCAAGGCCACATCCAAGTCAGTAAAAAGCTGAAAATTACGATTCCTGCGGGGGTGGATAATGGCACCCGGCTGCGGGTCTCAGGGGAAGGGGATGCCGGTCTGCGCGGAGGCCCTCCCGGCGATCTCTACGTCTATCTTTTTGTCGAACCCGATCCCGAGTTTCAGCGCGAAGGCAACAACATCCTATCGCGGATTAAAATTAGCTACCTGCAAGCGATTCTGGGCTGTCGGATTCCCGTGAGTACCGTGGATGGCGAAGCAGAACTGAAGATTCCCGCAGGCACCCAACCCGGTACGGTGTTCATCCTAGAAGGCCGAGGCGTCCCCCGTGTGGGCAATCCTGTGGCGCGGGGCGATCACCTCATTACCGTTGATGTCGAAATTCCCACCCATATCACCCATGAAGAGCGAGAACTGCTGGAGAAATTGGCCAAGATTCGCGGCGAGCGTATGGGCAAAGGCGGTCTAGAGGGCTTCCTCGGCAGCTTGTTTGGTGGTTAGGGCGTGTTGCCTAAAATAGAAAAAACCGTTGGGGGCGCCGGCCATGCTGACTGAGGTTTTGACAGCACTGGATCAAGGAAATTTTCAACAGGCAGAAAAATTGCTGGCCACCTTGCCTCCTGAGGATCCCCGTGTCCTCCTGTGCCGAGGTCAACTCTATCTCAAGACAGAGCGGCTAGAGGAGGCGGAGTCAGACTTTCGCCAATTACTGCGGCTGAACTGTGGCCCCAAGCTGACGCAAATGGCTCGGCGTGGCCTCGAAAAAATTGAGCAAATTCGCCAACAGCAGCGGCAACAGGCCATTTTAGCAACCCATGCCGTGGTGGGAGTCGAGCAGCAGGGCGTTCTGGTTTTGGAGGGGGTGGCTGGCTCTGAGCAGCGGACGATCCTCGCCCGTCTTTTGGCCACCATGTTTAAGATTGACCCCTACACGGCGCGACTGTTGATTCCGTCGCGGGGCTGGCGTTTGATCCGCACGGGCAATTTTGCGGAACTCAGGGTCTATTGCCAAGAACTGAAACAGCAGGGGTTTACCCTCTTTTGTGTCCCCTTTGAGGCACTGACAGCCACACCCGTCTTGCAGGTGCGTTATTTTGTGGCCTTGGAGCCACAGCCGCGTGTGGTGTGTACCACTTCGCTCTCGCCAGAGCCAGTGGCGTTAACGTTTACTTGGTCGCAGGTGAGCCAGCGGGTAGAGGGGTTGCTGCCGATTTTTGAGCAGGTGTTCGATCGCGATCGCCAAGGAAAAGTTACCCGCAAAGAACAAATTCAGGATCATGCCCAGTGCTGTGATCTCCACCTCTTTCAGCAAAATCAAATCCTGCGCTTTTATCGCGGCGGTTACCAGTTTCACCAAGGGATTCCCCTCAATCAAGTGGCAGAGGTGATCCAGAGTGATTTGGATTTGGATCAAAATACCTCATGGGTGAAGTGGCGGCAGTTATCGAGTCTGTGGCAGCAGCACTGTGGCGATCGCCCCGTGTGGCAAGACTTTACCAGTTTTGCCGAAACCGCCTTGGACTTTACGGAACTCCTGAGTAAAATTCCCCCCCACATTAACCTCTTTCGCCGTGAGGAAAGTCCTTGGGATGCCGCCTTCATGCTCTACAGCAGTTTGGCCTTTCACCGTGACCGCAGTGGCAGCAACCGCTAAGCTAGAAACAGAAGTCTGCTCGTGCGAGTATCTGTGCTGCACCGACTCCAACAAGCAATTAAAAATGATCTCATTGCTGGTCTGCTGGTGGTGATCCCGCTGGCAACAACGATTTGGCTATCGATTTCTGTTTCCAGTTGGGTCTTGGATCTCCTCACCCGTATTCCTAAGCAGGTGAACCCCTTCAAAACATGGCACCCCCTGTTGGTGGATCTGCTCAATGTGGCGGTGGGGATTGTTGTGCCCTTAACAGGGATCTTGCTCATTGGCTTGATGGCACGCAATATCTTTGGCCAGTGGCTGTTGAACACAGGTGAGAGCATTCTCAAGCGCATCCCCTTGGCGGGCACTATTTATAAAGTGCTGCAACAACTCCTAGAGACGATTCTGCGGGACTCGCGCGATCGCTTTCGCCGAGTAGTGCTCGTAGAATACCCGCGGCCGGGTCTGTGGGCCGTGGCCTTTGTCACTGGCACGATTAATGGTTCATTGCAAACGGTTTTTTCCGAGCCAATGTTGAGTCTATTTATCCCCTCATCGCCTAACCCCACCACCGGTTGGTATGTGATTGCCAGTGAGCGGGATGTGCGAGATTTGGATATTTCGATCGAGGATGCCTTTAAGCTGATTATTTCCGGGGGGATTGTCACACCGGGATCAGTTCCGACCTCGACCCTGCCCCCCGCCCCTGCGTCGTTGCGTTAAGAACTCGTTTTTGAGGATTTACCCATGATTACTGCTCGTCGTGTTGCCCGTGAATTGGCGTTGCTCAGTGCCGCTCAAGTGTTACGCCAACCGAAACTGCTCGATGAAAGTGACTGCCGCAGCTTGATCCTGATGGCGGTACGGACGCTGGCGAGTGATGTGCGCGATACCCTCGAACAGGCCGGCACTGAACTCAGTGAAAGTCAGCGACTGCTCAACCATAGCGAGTTTCAGTTGCCCCACCTCAAAAAGGCACAGATGGTGCTTCAAGATGCCCTCAATCGGGCGGAAAAGGGCTTGAACAAAATAGGTGCTGCCCTCGATTTACCCGAAATTCTCTACTTTGCCCATCAAGAGGAAGTTCAAGCCTACGCGATCGCCCTACTGCGCTGTTTGCAGCGACACCAAACGGAGATTCAAGAACTGGTGAATCGCTCAATGGTGGATTGGCAACTGGAGCGACTGACACACTTAGATCGCGCCATTATTGAAATGGCCGTCGCAGAGATGCGCTATCTTGACGTGGCCAAGCCAGTGGCCATCAACGAAGCGATCGAACTGGCCAAACGCTACAGCGACCAAGGTAGTCATCGCTTTATCAATGGTGTGCTGCGGCGGATCAGTGAAGCCCTTGACACGGCTCAGGCGGCCACTGGTAACTGAAACGACTGCCACAATTGCTGCCGCCCCAACTCCACATCCTCAGGCCGACATTGCCAGTGGGGATGGGCACTCATCACTAAACTTTCGAGGGTTTCGCGATCAAAAAGATGCCAAACAGGGGCACCGTCAACATGGTGGGCGATCGCCAGCAGATTTTCAGCCACGCAGTGAATTTCTAAACAGGTGGCTGCTCGCTGAATTTGCAACTGCTGCCCCGGTAGGAGCGATCGCACCGCATCCATAATCTCCCGTAGTTCCGAGATGCTCTGGACACAGACCCCCGGAATGGCCACCCGCTGCTGGGGATCCCCATTGACTTGCAGCCAATAATGACGGCTGGGATCAATTCCCAGAAGCCAAGGATCAACATCATCTAAGCGATAACGGGGAGCCAAGGAGAGTCCGTGCATCATTTATCCATTTCCTAAATCACAGCATTGATATCTAGCGATCGCAAGGGATCACTCTCGTATATGTAGTGTGATAAGTCTCCTTTATTTGATCAATCAAAGTTAATAATGCTTAATTTTTTGCCCATAGTTGTTAACAAAGCGCCGTTTTGCCACCAGCGAGATCACCGTTTTGTTACGGCAGCTACGGTTATCCGAGAGAAAACGGTTAAAATGAAGTTAAGAATAGGTTAACCCCTGAGAAAAAAGGATAGGTAAGCAATGAATAAATACGAATTTTTACATCCCCACAGCCGTTACCACGGTGAGTTTACACCCGAAAACTTTTTATTTGATGCCAACTTACAGGAGTTTGCGACCCAAGTGAGCTACATTTCCGGTCTGGAAAACAGTGGCAAGCTTTCCCCTCAGGAAGCCTATGAGCAAATTAAACGCCTTTGGAAAGAACTGAAAGCAACCAAAAAAGCGCTGCTAGATACTGCGCCCCCTAGCTAGGCTTGGAGGCGATGAAGCGTCTCCCGAATCAGTTCGGTCGGCACCTGATCAAAAATGTCCACATGGCCAATGGCAGTGGGGAGAATAAACCGCACCTGTTGTGCCTGAACCTTCTTGTCATGCTGGAGGAGTGCCAGCAGTCCCTCGACATCAAAGTGAGGCGGGATCGTTGTCGGTAGTTTTGCTTTGAGAATCAATGCCCGTTGGGCGGCGGCGGCTTCTACTGACCAATACCCCAAGGCCACCGCCAGTTCTCCAGCGGCAATCATGCCAATGGCCACAGCCTCGCCGTGATTCAAAAGACGATAGTTGCCCATACTTTCAAGGGCATGGCCAATGGTGTGCCCGTAATTCAAAATGGCCCGCAGTCCGGCTTCGCGCTCATCCTTGCTGACCACATCCACCTTCACTTGGCAGGAACGCTGCAGAATTTGGAGCAACTGCTCAGTAGGCAAAGCAGCCATGCGATCCAAGCGCGGCAGCTGACTCAACAAATCAAACAGCTCAGTATCCCAAATCACACCATACTTAATCACCTCTGCCATACCAGCCCGGAATTCTCTGGGGGGCAGGGTTGCCAAAACATCGGGATCAATGACCACAAGACGGGGTTGATGAAAGGCACCGATGAGATTTTTGCCCTGGGGATGGTTCACCCCTGTTTTCCCGCCAATCGCCGCATCCACCATCGCCAAGAGACTGGTGGGAATCTGAACCACGGCAATCCCCCGCAGCCAAGTGGCCGCTGCAAAGCCAGTCATGTCGCCAATGACGCCACCGCCAAGGGCAAAGAGGGTGGAACCCCGCTCTAAACGCTGACTCAGGGCCGCATCATAGATCTTTTCGACGGTTCTGAGGGTTTTGTAGCGTTCCCCTGCTGGCAGAATACAGGGGGTGACCTGCCAGCCTGCTTGCGTTAATGCCTCTTGCACATCCGTGCCGTAGTGCTGCCAAATTTGCGGATTGGAAACGATGAGGGCGGGTGCTTTCGGCGTCAACGGCGTATATTCGGCCAACAGTGCAGGCAACTGCCGCCGTGTGTTGACACCAATGGCAATGCGGTAGGCGTGCTCACCAAGGGGAACGGGAATCAGCGTCGTCATTGTTGGATTTGCTGGGGACAACTACATTAAGTATCTTTAAGTATTTTCAGTCATCACTGCCGGGGCGGGGAAAGGCTGGCTTCGCTTGCCAAGGGGCAAAAAACGGCAGGAGGAGAAGTGCCGGTAGGGCAGCACCAATCGTAAAGAGAAAAAAGAGCGGCCAGCCCATGATCTCTGCCGCTTTACCCGCGGGCGCTGCCAACACATCCCGACTAAAGGCAAACAAACTGGAGAGCAGGGCATACTGTGTTGCACTAAATTGAGGGTTGCACAGGCTCATTAAAAGAGCCGTTAGAGCCGCGATCGCCAGTCCGGCACAGAAGTTATCAATACTAATGGCGGCCACCATCACCGTTGGATTGGCACCGGCATTGGCCAAAACAAAGTAGGAGACATTGCTAGAAGCTTGCAATCCCCCCATGATCCAAAGAGCACGGTGAATACCGATTTGACTGATGGCCGCCCCGCCGGCAAGGGCACCAACAATGGTGGCAATCAGCCCGACCCCCCCTTGCACCGCACCAATTTGGGTTTGGCTAAAGCCCTGCTGCAACAGGAAAGGGGTCATCATGTTCCCTGTGAGGGCATCCCCCAAGCGGTAGAGGCAGATAAAGAGCAGAATAATCAGCCCTGTTCCCCAGCCGTAGCGCTGGAAAAAATCAAGGAAGGGGCGAATCACGGCTTGCGCCAATGAAGGAGGAGCCGGGGGATGGACTTCGGGTTCCGGTGCCCAAAGGGTCGTGACCATGCCCACGAGCATCAGCAGCGCCATCAGGACGTAAACCACGGGCCAAGGCAGTTGATCGGCAAGAATCAGGGCTAGGGAACCCGTGACCAAGAGCGCAATGCGATAGCCAAGGACGTAAATACCCGCACCCGCCCCCATTTCAAGGGGTTCTAGGACATCGGCACGGTAGGCATCCACCGCAATATCTTGGCTGGCGCTCAAAAAAGCAATGGCGAAGGCATTCACTGCCAACAGCCGCAGGCTCGTACTGGGATCCTGTACCGCCATTAGGGCGATCGCCCCCAAGAGGAGCACCTGAATGAGCAGTAACCAGCCCCGCCGCCGTCCCAAAAAGGGAATTGTATAGCGATCTAGCAAGGGTGACCAGAGAAACTTCAGTGAGTAGGGCAACCCCACGAGGCTAAAGAAACCAATAGCGGTCAAGTCAATGCCCTCAACGGTCATCCATGCCTGCAGTGTTCGGCTGGTGAGAAACAGGGGCAACCCTGAGGAAAAGCCCAACAAGAGCAGGGCCGCCATTTTGCGACTTTGAAACACCCGTAGAGCTGCGCCGATTCCCGCCATTCATGTCGTTCCCCTGCTTGAGACTTGCCCTAGTGTAGAGCAAAAGGGGCAGTCACCTAAAGACTACTGGCTTGACTGATGCGGCTGGGGCGAAAAGCGGGCCGACAGGTATCTAGGGAAACGGGGACGGGTTTGACGTGCCAGATGTCTTTGCAATACTCCGCAATCGTGCGATCGCTAGAGAATTTGCCCATGCGCGCCACATTGAGAATAGACATCTGTGTCCAGTGGCTCTTCTCGCGGAAGGCTTGGGCAACCCGTTGCTGACAGTCCACATAGGATTGGTAGTCCGCCAACAGCATATAGGGATCTTCGTTGAGCAGGGAACTGACAATCGGTTCAAATAGCCCCGGCTCACGTGGATTGAAGTAGTCGGAAATCAGGCTGTCAATCACTTTCTTGAGCATTGGGTTGCTGTTGTAGTACTCGCAGGGATTGTAGCCCTCAGCTTTCAGGCTCATTACCTCTTGCGCCGTCAGACCAAAGAGGAAGAAGTTCTCTGCCCCCACCTCTTGGCGAATTTCCACATTTGCCCCATCCAGAGTACCAATCGTCAGGGCGCCATTGAGGGCAAATTTCATGTTGCCGGTGCCGGAGGCCTCCTTACCAGCGGTGGAGATCTGCTCTGAAAGATCAGCCGCAGGATAGGTCATTTCCCCAAGGGAAACGGAATAGTTACTGAGGAACACGACCCGCAGACGGCCATTGACATCCCGATCATGGTTGACCATATCCCCCACCGCATTGATCAGCTTGATGATCATCTTGGCCATGAAGTAGCCGGGGGCTGCCTTGCCGCCAAAAATAAATGTGCGCGGCTGAATGTCAATGTTGGGGTTGGCCTTGATTTGTTCGTAGAGGGTAATAATGTGGAGCACCGCCAAGTGCTGCCGCTTGTACTCATGGATCCGCTTCACTTGAATGTCAAACAGGGAATAGGGATCCACTTCAATCTGGTTGTGGCGCCAGATGTACTCCGCTAGGCGTTCTTTGTTGGCTTGCTTGATTTGCTGCCACTTGGCCTGAAAGGCGGGATCCGTGGCGTAGGGTTCTAGGCCGCGCAGGTCTTCAAGGTGGGTAATCCAGCGATCGCTCTTCAGTGTTTCGGTAATCAGGCTGGCCAAGCGGGGATTACTCATCAATAGCCAACGGCGGGGGGTAATGCCATTGGTTTTGTTCTGGAACTTGTTGGGGTACATCTCGTAGAAGTCCCGCATCAGCTCCTGCTTGATCAGCTCTGTGTGCAGTTCGGCGACCCCGTTGACCGTATGGCTGCCGACACAGGCCAAATGCGCCATGCGCACCTGCTTGGGATGACCTTCCTCAATCAAGGACATGCGTGCTAAGCGGGCAATGTTGCCGGGATAGCGTTGGCGAATCTCGTTGAGGAAGCGGTAGTTAATCTCGTAAATAATTTCAAGGTGGCGCGGCAGTAGTTGCGCAAAAAGTTCCACCGACCAGCGTTCAAGGGCTTCCGCCAGCAGGGTATGGTTGGTGTAGGCAAAAGTGCGCTGGGTAATGTCCCACGCTTTTTCCCACGGGAGTTGGTACTCATCCACCAGCAATCGCATCAGTTCAGCCACACCAATGGCAGGGTGGGTATCGTTGAGCTGAATGGCTACTTTGTCGGGGAAGGCATCAAAGCTGGTGTGCCGCCGCAGGTAAAGGCGAATAATGTCCTGCAACGAACAGGAGACAAAGAAATACTGTTGCCGCAGGCGCAGCTCCTTGCCTTGGGGAGTGTTGTCGTTGGGGTAAAGAACCTTCGAGATATTCTCACTAAAGGTTTTTTCCGAGACCGCTTGGGTGTAGTCACCGGCGTTGAACACCTGAAGGTTAAAGTCCTGCGCTGCACGAGCACTCCACAGACGGAGCGTATTCACCGTATTTTTGCCATAGCCTGGAATTGGCGTATCGTAGGGCGTGCCAAAAACGGTAGTGCTAGGAACCCACCGCACCCGGTAGTGCCCTTGGACATCGGTGTAGGCTTCGGTGTGGCCGCCAAACTTAACTTCGACATTGTAGTCGGGCCGGGCAATCTCCCAAGGGTTGCCAAAGCGCAGCCAGTTGTCGGGGACTTCGTGCTGCCAGCCATTGGTGATGATTTGCTCGAAAATTCCATACTCGTAGCGAATGCCGTAGCCAACAGCGGGAATTTCGAGGGTGGCTAAGGAGTCGAGGAAACAAGCCGCCAACCGTCCTAGGCCGCCATTTCCTAAGCCTGGTTCAGGTTCGCGATCCATGAGTTCATTGAGATCTAAGCCAAAGTCGGTCATGGCCTGTTTGGTTTGCTCATAGAGGCCGACGTTAATCAGGTTATTCAGGAGCAAGCGACCAATGAGAAACTCTGCCGACAGGTAATAGACCACCTTCGCATCCTGCTCAAAATAGGTTTGGGCGGTCTTAATCCGTCGATGCAGCAGGCGATCGCGCACCGTGTAGGCCAGTGCCATGAAGTAATCGTAGGGCGTGGCAAACATGGCATCCTTGCCTTGGATGTAGTGCAGGTTATCCACAAAGGCGCGCTTCAGGGTTTGCACTGTCATCCCTGTGCGATCGCTCTCGATATACAAATCGCAGTGTTCGTCGTTGGCAGCAGGGTTGGTGTGGGAAACTGAATAAACAGGATGACCGTTAGGAGTGGAGGAACTATTCATGCAACCTGTGGCTCTGAAGGAATCGGAAATAACTTAACTTAAGGCTAATACAGATTTGTGAAATGTACATTAGATTACCGCTGCGGGAATTTTAATAATTGATTTATCTGCCTTTACATTTTTTTAATCTTCTCAAAGAGTGATCCAATCCCTTGGACAATCCCTAATCAAACCAACCAATTTCTGCATCGCCAAGGTGAGAGGCATTGGGATTGGGGATGGGAATTTCATTGACAAGGGGCTTAAATCCCACATCCTCAAAGCGGTAGGGCTGAGGCGCCGTGAGTTGGCGAATGACTTCTTTGGCCTCTTCAAATTCGGCTTCTAGAGCCTGATGGCGGGTTTGGAGGTCCTGAAGCTCAGTTTCGAGGGCTTGGGCGCGATCGCGCCACGTTTGCACTTCCTGTTGCAGTTGCTCTATCTGGGTGCTGTGAGCGGTTTTCTCAGCTTCTGCCGCTGCTAACGCTGCTTTGAGGGTGGCCAGTTCTTGCTCTAGTTCTGCCTTGGTGGGCTGGTGTCGACTCCGCTTGCTGGGCGCTTGACTTTGTTTGGCTGCCTCTTGCCGCAGTAGATCGCTGAGGTTTTGGTGTTCCATCAAATGAATGATTAAATTACTTGCACAATCACAGTCTTTCTCTTGTTGATCTTTGCATAAAATTCGCACTGATAGGATATAATCGCTTGGAATTCTTTTGGCTGTGAGAGTGAAATATGCTAACCTCGACCGCAACGCCGCTGACCACAGAGCAGGCACACCTCAAGATTCAGGGGGGCTATCGGTTATCGGGGGAGGTGAGGATTAGCGGAGCCAAGAATTCAGCATTAGTCTTGATGGCGGGGGCGCTCTTAGCAGCCGATACAACCATTCTTCGTGCAGTGCCTGACTTGGCGGATATTCGTCGCCTTGGGGAAATTTTACAGGCATTGGGGGTCAAGGTACAACGCCTCGGTAGTGAAGCGATCGCCATTGATGCCACGGACTTAAATACCAATGATCCGCCCTATCGCTTGGTCAGCCAACTGCGGGCGAGTTTCTTTGCCATTGGCCCTTTGGTGGCACGCTTGGGTGTTGCCCGCGTCCCCTTGCCTGGCGGCTGCGCTATTGGCGCTCGTCCGGTGGAACTGCATGTGCGCGGTCTGCAAGCGATGGGAGCCGAAGTCACGATTGACCACGGTGTTGTTACCGCCAGTGCCCCCAAACTGAAGGGAACCCGCATCTATTTGGACTATCCCAGCGTTGGTGCAACGGAAACCCTGATGATGGCCGCCACCCTTGCCGAGGGGGAAACCACGATTGAAAATGCCGCTCAAGAACCGGAAGTGGTGGATTTGGCCAACTTTTGTATCGCCATGGGGGCAAAAATCTATGGCGCAGGCACCAATTCGATTACCATTGTTGGGGTCGATCGCCTCCACGGCACTGAATACGAAATTATCCCTGATCGCATCGAAGCGGGCACATTTCTCTTGGCGGCTGCTGTCACTCGCTCGGCCATTACCCTCGCACCCGTGATTCCTAGCCACCTGACTCCCGTTATCGCCAAACTTGCAGAAATGGGAGCAACGGTTGAATTTCCCGATCCCACGCGCGTCCGCTTTACCCCTGCCCAGTGCTATCGTGCCACCGACATTGAAACGCTCCCCTACCCCGGCTTTCCCACGGATATGCAGGCCTTGATGATGACATTGCTGGCCATCAGTGAGGGGAATAGTTTAGTCAGCGAAACGGTGTTTGAAAATCGCTTTGGCCATGTGGCTGAACTGAATCGCATGGGTGCCGATATTCGCGTCAAGGGGAATCACGCCGCCATCCGAGGGGTGCCCCATCTTTCCGGTGCACCGGTAACAGGTACGGATTTACGCGCCACAGCGGCTTTAGTCGTTGCTGGACTGGCTGCCCACGGCGAAACCCACGTCTATGGCTTGCAGCACTTAGATCGGGGCTACTGGCAAATTGAAGCCAAGCTGCGGGGTTTGGGCGCACAGCTAGAGCGCTATATTCCGAATGCAGCGCCTTCTCCAGTTTTTTAGGCCGGCCTTGGGGGCAAGTGCCATCTCGGTTCCTATCCCCCCTGTCCATTGCACCATCACATTTGCCAGCACTTCAGCTACGGTGGGCGTCCAATGTTCCCATGCGCTAAGGGGCAAGGCCAATGCCCCCCAATAGGCACCAAAAAGACAGCTTAAGAGAAAACCAGCACTGGGTTGCTGCTTGATAACAATTTCATGGGCTAATTCTAAGTCCCACGGGGCGATCGCCAAGGCATAGCGGATCATCTCCCCTTTTTCTGAGGGTACGGCCAAAGGCTCAGGTGCCCAAGCCGCCGCGAGGTATTCATGGAGTAGGGTCTGAATCTCCTGCAACGCCGCGGGGACTGAGATCAAAGGTTGATCCCATGATGCCAACAACTGCGGCAGCTGAACGGGCCACTCCCCTTGGTTGGGGGTTAACCATTGGTGGGGTAGTGTCTGGGCTAGATAGATATCCTCTTTAGCGATGCCCCACAGAAGTCCAAGGAGGGCACCGCGAAACTGCTCATAGACGCCCCCTCTGACCATCACGCCGACTGCTTTTGACCCACAACAGCATAGAAGGGATCGGTGAATCCCAGCCAAGACCAGCGACGGGGCAGATGGGTTTCGATGACCTTAAGGGAGGGAATGCTGTTGATATAAGTTTGCACCAACTGCACGCGATCGCCCTCGGTACCCTCGCGCCACGCCTGAATCGCCTTCTCAAAAAACATTCGATTCGAGAAGCTGACAATGACCACCCCTTGGGGTTTGAGGATACGGGCAATTTCTGTAAAAGTGGCCTCAGGATACTGGAGATACTGCACCGACACCGCCATCAGCACGGCATCAAAACTGGCCTCCTCTAGGGGCAAAGCCAACGCTTCATTGAGGTTCTGGACAAAGTAGCGATCCAGCCGAGGGTTGCGGGCTAGCTCCGCCGCATTCATCCCATGACCCACCACCTCCGCAAAGGATAGCTCTGGTGGTAGATGGGACACCCAACTACTCATTAAGTCCAAAACCCGCATTTGTGGCTGCAGGTATTCGCGGTAGAGATTTGTGAGGCGCGCCAGAAAGAAATCATCCACGTGGGTAACAAAGCGCGGTGCCGCATAAAAGAGAGCATCGCTGCGGCTATCCAGTTTCGTGCGCTGGTAGGGATTGAGAATCATGGACCTAACTGCTGAGCAATCTCCTTTTGAAGATAACGAACAACCTCGGTTAAGGGGAGGGTGGATTTGGTACCGCTTGCCCGGATCACCAGTTCCACTTCCCCCTTGGCGATCGCCCGCCCCGTCACTAGGCGATAGGGAATGCCAATGAGATCCGCATCTTTGAATTTCACCCCTGCCCGCTCATCGCGATCGTCGAGGAGCACCTCAATTCCTGCCGCCTGAAGTTGATCGTAGAGGTCAGTAGCCACCTGCATTTGCTGACCATCCTCGATGTTGGGAACGACAATGATCACCTGATAGGGGGCGATCGCCAGCGGCCAAATGATCCCCTGAGCATCGTGGTGCTGCTCCACTGCCGCCTGTGCCAAGCGGGAAACCCCAATGCCATAGCAGCCCATCACCAGCGGCACTTCTTCCCCCTGTTCATTGGTGTAGGTGGCCTTCATCGCCTCAGAATACTTTGTCCCCAACTGGAAAATATGGCCAATTTCAATGCCACGGGCCGTCTCTAGGTGCTGTGTTGGATCGTGGCAGGCGCGATCGCCGGCTTGGGCTTTGCGCACATCGGCCACAATGGCCGGTAATGGACAGGATTTGCCCCAATTGACACCGACACGGTGCTGTTGATCGCGATTGGCTCCTGTAATAAACCGCTTTAACTCCGTTACGGTGTGATCGGCAATGCGAATCCAGTGGGGAATGATCTGGGGATCGGCTTTAATAACGCCGTCCTCTATGTCAGGGCCAATGTAACCAAAGGGAATGGGGGTGGCTGCCCACTCTTGGGCGGTATTGGCATCCGCCACCCGCAGATCCAGCAATTTCGTTGCCCCGTAGTTGGGCGCAAGGGAAGTGAGGGTGTTGTGCAGCTTGACGCTATTCACCTCTTGATCGCCGCGAATACTCACCAACACGAGACCCACCCGCCCATTATCGAAAACCGCTCGATAGAGGACATTTTTCACAATTTGCGTCGGATGGCACTGCAAGTGCTCAACAAGGGCATCAATGGTTGCCGTATTGGGGGTATCTAGTGTCGCCACCTTTTTGTAGGTTGTGGGCACCGCGTCAGGGGGCAGCGAAACGGCCTTTTCCGCATTGGCGGCATATTGGCCGTCAGCCGTATAGAGCACTTCATCTTCGCCGGCGGCAGCCAGCACCATAAACTCATGGGATCCCGATCCGCCGATCGCACCCGAATCCGCCTCTACAGCTCGAAACGTCAGGCCACAGCGCTGAAGAATACGGCTATAGGTGTCGTACATCACCTGATAGGTTTCCTTGAGGCTGGCCACATCGGCATGGAAGGAGTAGCCGTCCTTCATAATGAATTCTCGTCCCCGCATCAGACCAAATCGCGGGCGAATCTCATCGCGGAATTTGGTTTGAATTTGGTACAGGTGAACGGGCAACTGACGATAGGAGCGAATCAAGTCCTTAGCGAGGGTGGTGATGACCTCTTCATGGGTCGGCCCTAGTCCCAACTGCCGCTCAGCGCGATCGGTGAGGGAAAACATGATCCCTTCGGCCTTGGTATAGGTATCCCAGCGTCCCGACTCTTGCCACAGTTCAGCGGGTTGCAATTGCGGCAACAAACATTCCAAGGCACCACTGCGGTTCATTTCCTCACGGACAATGGCGCTCACTTTTTGCAGCACTCGCCACATCAAGGGCAGATAGCTATAGATGCCACTGGCAATCCGCCGAATATATCCCGCCCGCAGCAATAATTTGTGGCTGGGAATTTCTGCTTCCGCTGGATCATCGCGAAGCGTGACAAAAAGCATTTGCGAGAGGCGCATAGCTGGGCTACCGATACTGCACAGAGCCTCTATTTTACGATGACCAGCGATCGCTAGGGGGTAGCCGTTGGTTCGGGGTCTGCTGCTGGCGGTTGAATGGGTGTCGGCGTCGGGGCAACCGTGGCCTCAGGTGTCGGTGCAGGACTGGTAGGGGTAGGAGCAACGGTGGTTTCAGGGGTGGGCGTAGGCGTTGGAGATGTCTCAGGTGTCGGCTTAGGAGCAGCAGTGGCTTCAGGGGTGGGTGTGGCTGGCGGCACTGATTCTGGTTCGGTTACTGGTTCAGAAGTCCTTTCAGGGGGACTGGGGGGGCTTTCCCACCAAGCGGGCGTGGGTGCTACCTGTTGACGTTGGCGCAGGCTGAGTTCATAGTCCCACTGCCAGATGCGATTGAGGGCTTCACGGTAGAGAGCGCGATCGCGACCAATTTGCTCAGCGGTTTGAATGGCTTCCTCTAGTTTGCCTTCCCGTGCCAAGCGAATCGCTCGATCGAGAATCGGACGATCCTCAATTTCTTCCAGTTTTTCCTGCCACTCGTTGCGGTAGTTGGCCACTACAGAAGCAAGCATAGCATTGTTGGGGAAGTATTGCAGAACCCCTAGGGCGGCCTGATACTGTTTCTGTTCTGCGAGGGCGATCGCCGCATGGAGCAAGGGCTGCTCATCAATCGTACGCAGATCCCGCTGCCAAAGGGCAATCAAACCTTGGGCTTGACCCCGTTCCGGCTGACCAAGGGGCACCTGCCGAGCTTGAGCAATGGCCAAGGCATACCCCCAGCGCAGATGAGAATTGGCGAGCCACGATGCCCACTGAAGATGCTGCTGGTTGCGCAACTGCTGCTGCCATGTCTTGAGGTAGGCCTGAGCCGATGCATAGAAGGGATCCGTGGTGGGAATCTGCTGCACGCGAGCGATCGCTTCCCAGTAGCCCAAAACCGTTCCCTTGGCCGCAAGGGCTTTGGCCTGCCCCAAGATGACAATCGGGCGATCGTGGTAGGACACATCGAGAGCGGGGGCAATTTTTTCAATGAGGGCTAGGGCACCCTCGCGATCGCCGGCCGCTAGGCGTTCTTCAGCGTACACAAACACTTCGGGAATCCAACGGCGAATATCCGCTTGGGCTTGGGAATAAACAACCGCCTCGGGGGGAATTTGCAGAGCCAGCATGACCGCCTCGGCCAGTTCATTGGCTGTTAACCAAGCCGCCAAATCCCGTGCCTGTACCAATTGCACCCACGCATCCTGTTCTTGGGAGATACGCACCGAGAGCTTTTGGGCCTGTTCGCGCCAGTAGTCGGTGCCCAACTGGTTCATCAGTTTCACTTGCAGTAATGCCAGCCCCCAATCCTGCTGGCGCAGTGCCGCCTCAGCCGTGGCCAACAAGTTTCCCCCTTCTCCCACATTGGTTGCGCTCAGTAGCTCTTGGGCTTGGGAGTAGCTGGCTGCAGTGGTGGGGATTTTTTTCAGGAGCAGCGTTGCCAGTTCGATGTTGCCTTGGCTCAACTGTTGGCGGGCAATCACGAGTAGGGCGGCTGACCATTCATCCACGCGCCGCTTCGCTTGGGGAAAAAGGGGGTGATCTTCGGGCCACTGACCGACGGTTTCAATGGCTTGAGCAACAGAGGGTAAGTTGCCGTGGAGGGCGGCTTGATCGGCACAGTAGAGGCGATCGCCATCGCTCATGACGAGGCCGGGGCGACGACAATCGGGCAAGGGGGGTAAAACCAATAGCCAAGCACTGGCGGTCATCAGGGTTGCGCCGGAGATTAAAAAGGGGATGAGCCAAGGCCACCCCTCATAGGCCATGAGTCGTTGGCGGTAGGTTTGCCAGCGGGAGGGCAGAGATGCAGTGACTGTTGTCCCCACAGGGGCGATCGCTAGCTCCGCTGACTTAGGAACCCGCCGCAACCACCGTTGCCAAACCTCTAGTGCTTTCATTTCCTGCTGCGGCTCCTCACCCACTGCCTCAAATTTCCCTAGGATGCTAGGGAGGTCGTTAGAACTTTTATAGCAAATCAACTTGGCAATTCCCTCCTCAAGTTGCCGTTTCCCACGGCAGGATTATAATTTAAGGATACGAATCGCAATAATCGTTAACATTTCTCCTGATTTTGCAACGCCTGTGACCCCACTCTGGCAACGCTTGATTTTAATCTCCCCCTTTTTCTTTTGGGGAACTGCCATGGTGGCCATGAAAGAGGTGATGCCCCATACCTCGCCGCTGTGGGTTGCCGGTGTGCGCCTTGTGCCCGCAGGCCTTCTGGTGTTAGCGGTGGCGATCGCCCTCGGTAAGCCCCAACCCAATAGCTTACGGGCGTGGGGATGGATTAGTCTTTTTGCCCTTGTGGATGGCTTTTTATTTCAGGGGCTTCTGGCCACTGGCTTAGCAAAAACGGGAGCCGGGCTGGGTTCTGTCATGATTGACTCCCAACCCCTTGCGGTGGCATTGCTGTCCCGCTGGCTATATCAAGAGCGCGTTGGCGGCTGGGGCTGGCTGGGGCTATTTCTTGGCTTAGTGGGCATTAGCGGTATTGGTCTAGGCGATGATCTCTTGACGTTGCTCCATCAACCCAGCGCATGGCAAGGTATTCCTTGGGGACAGTGGTGGCAGCGAGGTGAACTGTGGATGCTGTTGGCTGCCCTCTCAATGGCCGTGGGAACCATTCTCATGCGTCCCTTGGCACGCTATGCGGATCCCGTTGTGGCTACCGGCTGGCACATGGTCTTGGGCGGGTTGCCCCTCTTGCTCTTGCCGAGCCTGAATACCCCAGCACCTTGGGCGGCTCTACAGTGGCCAGATGTCTTTAATTTGGGCTATGCCACCCTCTTCGGTAGTGCCCTGTCCTACGGTGTCTTTTTCTATTTCGCTGCCAAGGGGAATCTGACTAGTCTCAGTGCCCTGACCTTTCTCACCCCAGTATTTGCCCTCACCTTTGGGCATTGGTTCTTAGGGGAAACCCTGAGTCAGGTTCAGTTGGTGGGGGTGGGGCTAACGCTCATGAGCATTTACATCATCAATCAGCGCCAAGTGCTGGGGCGGTGGTGGCAACAACTCCCCTTACCCGCCCGCTTGCGGGAATCGGCAACTTCGGTCAGCGTTAAAGTAGTCGATCAAAAGTAGTCGATTAACCTCAGTCAAATAGGTCGGTTTCCTGCCCAGCGTCCCCACACCCCAGCAAGTCTATGAATGATCCCTTTCACCTGATCCAGTTATCAGATCTGCATCTATTTGCCACAGATGAAGGCAGACTCCTTGGCCTGCCCACGGCTCAATCCCTAGCTGCTGTTTTAGGGGTAATTCACCGTCATGCCCCTGCTGCCCTGCTGTTGACGGGAGACTTGGCACAGGAACCCGTTGCCACCACCTACGACCGTTTGGCCACTGCTTTCAGGGACTTTACCTGTCCCGTATATTGGATTCCCGGTAACCATGATGAACCAAGGGTAATGCTGCCGGCGCTGGAACGTCCGCCGCTGAGGGGCGATCGCCAGATCAATCTTGGGACTTGGCAAGGCCTGCTCCTCAGTTCCCAAGCGGATGGCAAAGTCCATGGTGAATTGCGTCCTGAAACCTTAAGCTGGCTAGAGGCAACCTTGAGTCGCGCGGGCGATCGCCCCACATTCATTGCCCTGCACCATCCCCCCTTTGAGACCGGTGCCCCTTGGCTCGACAGTAGCCGCCTACAAAACCCTGAGCACCTTTTTGCTGTGTTGGATCGCCATCCGCAGGTGAAGCTTGTCCTCTTTGGTCATATCCATCAGGAATTTGCCACCGAGCGGCAAGGGGTGACGTATCTCGGCTGCCCCTCCACCTGTATCCAGTTTTTGCCTCGCGCCCCTGAATTTTCCCTTGAACCCATTGGTCCCGGTTTTCGTCATCTGTTGTTATACCCCGATGGCACCTTTAGAACCCACATTGAACGGGTAGAGATTCCCCTCACCTTGGACTTTAGTGCCAAAGGGTACTAAAACCTAGGCGATAGCCGCATTTGTAGGCTATACCTATTGAAAAGTGCGTGTAGGTAGGAGTGGTGGGCTATGAACCTCAGTCGGAACACCGATGAGATTAAACTGGTTCCCGAGATGACCGGTGGTCGAGTCCCCTATACCCCCCGCAACCATCGCCGTATTCTCTGCATTTTCCCCCGCTATAGCCGCTCCTTTGGTACGTTTCACCACGCCTACCCCCTCATGGGCACGGTACGCGCCTTTATGCCACCCCAAGGGATTTTGTTGGTGGCCGCCTATCTTCCAGACTCTTGGGAAGTGCGCCTGATTGATGAAAATGTACGGCCAGCAACCGATGCTGACTATGCTTGGGCTGATATTGTCATTACTAGCGGCATGCACATTCAGCGGCCACAAATTTTAGAAATCAACGACATTGCCCATCGTCACGGTAAACTCACTGCCCTCGGCGGGCCTTCGGTCTCCAGTTGTCCGGAGTACTATCCCGATGTGGATATTCTCCACCTAGGGGAACTGGGGGATGCCACCGATAAAATGATTGCTTACTTTGACGAGTACGGCAGCCAGCGCCCGCCCCAACAACTGATCTTTGAAACCACGGCACGGTTACCCTTGAGTGAATTTCCTGTGCCTGCCTACCAGCACGTGCGCATGGAAAATTACTTCCTCGGCAGTGTGCAGTTTTCCAGTGGCTGTCCCTTTCGCTGTGAGTTTTGTGATATTCCCGAACTCTATGGCCGCAATCCGCGCCTGAAAACGCCGCAGCAAATCCTCAAGGAACTGGATACAATGCTGGCTTCAGGAAATCCGGGGGCGGTCTATTTCGTTGACGATAACTTTATTGGCAATCGCCGCGCCGTCATGGAACTGCTGCCCCATCTGATTGACTGGCAAAAGGCCAATGGCTACCCGCTGCAATTTGCCTGTGAAGCGACCCTGAACATTGCCCAAAGCCCAAAACTTCTAGAAATGATGCGGGAAGCCTATTTCTGTACGATTTTCTGTGGCATTGAAACCCCGGAACCTGAAGCGCTCCACGCCATCCACAAGGATCAAAACCTAAGTATGCCGATTTTGCAGGCGGTGCAAACCCTCAATCGTTACGGCATGGAAGTGGTTTCTGGGATCATTATTGGCTTTGATACCGATACACCCCAAACGGGCGATCGCATTCTTGAATTTATTCGCGCTTCCCACATTCCCACTCTGACGATTAACCTGCTGCACGCCCTACCCCGTACCCCCCTCTGGCGTCGGCTGGAAGCAGAAGGCCGCCTCAACCATGACGAAAACCGCGAATCCAATGTTGAGTTCCTGATGCCCTACGAAGAAGTAGTGGAAATGTGGCGCCGCACCATCACCACCGCCTATGAACCGGAGTTTCTCTACGAGCGGTTTGCCTATCAAATGGAACACACGTATCCCAACCGCATTGCAGTGCCGAATAGCCCAGCTCGCCTCAGCCGCGAAAATATCCTGCGGGGACTGCGGATCATGAAAAATCTCCTCTGGCACGTGGGGCTTTGGGGGAGCTACCGCAAGACGTTCTGGAAGCTGGCAGGGCCTGCCCTGAAAAAAGGCCAAATTGAACAAGTGATCCACGTGGGTGTGGTGGGGCATCATCTGATTAACTTTGCCCAAGAATGTGCCCGTGGTGATGAGGCGGCGTCCTTCTATGCCCAACGGCTACGGCAAAAAAACACAACGGCCACCTCGCCCAAATCGGCCATCAAGTTGCCAGTGAAGCTGCGCTAACGCTCCTCGCAGCATTCCCCATCCCTAGGATGGGCTGCTTTATTTACTGTACAGTCATATAATAGAGTTATTAAGCTAAGTTATCTTGATCTGTGTCTCTAGTGTGCGATATCCCCTATGGTTGACCTCCCCTCCCCTGACTTGCTCACCCACGTTGCCGAGTATTTCAAAGTGCTGTCGGAACCGAGTCGCCTGCAAGTGCTCTGTGCCCTAAAACAGGGACGGCGCAATGTCTCGGAGATTATTCAGGAAACGGGGTTGGGGCAGGCCAATGTCTCAAAGCACTTGAAAACCCTTGCTCAGGCGGGTCTGGTGCGGCGACAACCCCAAGGGGTTACCGTCTATTACGAAATTGCTGACCCGACGATCTTTCCGCTGTGTGATCTGGTGTGCCAGCGGCTGAGGCAGCGCATTGAGGAGCAATCCCAAGTCGTCAAGGAATTGGTGCACAATTTCTCCTAGGCGCCATGCCCCAATATGCGAGAATAGTTGCGTAGGTTTTGATGAGTATGGCCTCTGCGGCTTAGCACTAGCATTCAGCAATGACGAAATATGTTTTTGTGACTGGCGGTGTCGTCTCCAGTATTGGGAAAGGAATTGTCGCCGCTAGTCTGGGGCGTCTATTGAAATCGCGGCAGTATTCCGTGTCAATTCTCAAGCTTGATCCCTATATCAATGTGGATCCGGGCACAATGAGTCCCTTCCAGCACGGGGAAGTGTTTGTGACCGACGATGGTGCCGAAACGGATTTGGACTTGGGGCACTACGAGCGCTTTACGGATACACCCATGTCCCGCCTCAATAGCGTCACGACGGGATCCATTTACCAAGCGGTGATTAACAAAGAGCGACGCGGCGACTATATGGGGGGAACGGTGCAGGTCATCCCCCACATTACGAATGAGATTAAAGAACGCATTCTACGGGTGGCGAAGGACAAAAACCCCGATGTGGTGATTATTGAAATTGGGGGAACCGTTGGCGATATTGAGTCGCTGCCCTTTCTAGAGGCCATCCGTCAGTTTCGCACGGAGGTGGGGCGGCACCATGTGCTGTTTATGCATGTAACCTTGGTGCCTTGGATTCCCTCGGCAGGGGAGATGAAAACAAAACCCACCCAGCACTCGGTCAAGGAATTGCGCTCCATTGGGATTCAGCCGGATATTCTGATCTGTCGTTGCGATCGCCCCCTTGTACCGGGCATCAAGGAAAAGCTCTCCCAATTTTGTGATGTCCCTGTGGAATGTGTCATTCCCTCGCCGGATGCCAAAAGTATCTATGAAGTGCCTCTGCTGCTTGAGCGCGAAGGGTTAGCCACCCAAGTTTTGAGTCTTTTGAACTTGGAGCAACGGCAACCGGATCTCAGTCAGTGGCAGGCTCTGGTGGAGCGGCTCTACCGTTCCCATACCCCCTTAGAGGTGGCGATTGTGGGCAAATATGTCCGCCTCAGCGATGCCTATCTTTCGGTGGTGGAAGCCCTGCGGCACTCGGCGATCGCCCTTGATCAGGAACTGCGTATCCGCTGGGTCAACTCCGAAGAAATTGTTGAAAATGGTGTAGAAAATGCCCTCAGCAATGTCGCGGCGATTGTTGTGCCGGGGGGGTTTGGTATTCGCGGCGTCGAAGGCAAAATTGCCGCCATTCAGTACGCCCGTGAGCAAGGAATTCCCTTTTTGGGGTTGTGCTTGGGGATGCAGTGCGCGGTGATTGAGTGGGCACGCCATATTGCCGGTTTAGAAAATGCTAACAGTGCTGAGTTTGATGCCAATACCCCCCATCCGGTGATTCACCTGTTGCCTGAACAGCAGGACATTGTGGATTTGGGGGGAACGATGCGCTTGGGCTTGTATGCCTGCCGCCTAGCCCCCAATTCCCTTGCCGAAAAGCTCTACGGCGAAACGGTCATCTACGAGCGGCACCGCCATCGCTACGAGTTTAACAATGCCTATCGCAGCCTCTTTTTAGAAACGGGCTATCAAATTACAGGCACCTCTCCTGATGGCCGCTTAGTAGAAATTATCGAGTATCCGGCTCACCCCTTCTTTATTGCGGTGCAGTTTCACCCCGAGTTTCGTTCCCGCCCCAATGCGCCTCATCCTCTCTTTTACGGCTTGCTGGCAGCGGCAGCCAAGAATTCTAATCGTGACAATTCACAGTTAGTCCCAAGCCTCTAGATTTCGCAGCGGTTCCACAAGGATAGTGCTGGCATCTGTTGCCCGTATGGCCACATCGGTCAGGGCACCCACCCGTACGGCCAAGGTTTGACTGAAGGGGGCACGACGCAACAGGGTGACGGTTTGGCCGACGGTAAACCCCACGGCAGCAAGGCGCCGTTGCCAAGCAGGTGCCCCCTCAATGGCAGTAATCCGCGCCGAAGTACCAAGGGGGAGGTCAGAGAGCACCACAGGATAATTCATGAGACGGGTGAAGCAGGTGTCGCCAAGCGCCGGACCTCTTGAAGGGCTTCCTTGGCGGAGGGGTAGCGATCGCTAAAGTTAAATTTCACCATCTTATTGAGCACTGCCGCTAGACCTTCACTCACTGTGACACACTGCTGCCAATCCACTTCACCCGTGCGCGGATCTCGCGGTAGATCGCGGGGTTTAATACCCGTTAAAGCCTGCAGCACAATCATGCTGACAGCGTAAATATCACTGCTGAGGGTGGGCTGACCGGAGAGCTGCTCTGGCGGAGCATAACCCATCGTACCAATGACCACGGTGCTCCCTTGGGTTTTCTCCACTTCTTGGGGTTGAATTTGCTTCACTGCCCCAAAGTCAATCAGCACCAGCTTGCGATCGCTGGCACGGCGAATAATATTATCGGGCTTAATATCGCGGTGAATCACATAGTGACTGTGGACAAAACTCAGCACTTCCAAGATTTCCCGTAGGAGTTGAATGGCCTCAGCTTCCGTGTGTTTGCGTTGCAGTTCCTCACTTAGGGAAGCACCATCAATAAACTCCTGCACCAGATAGAATTCCTGATTTTCCTCAACATAGGCCAGCAAGAGGGGAATTTGATCGTGGCGTCCTAGCTTTTCAAGGATTTCTGCTTCGGTATGAAAGAGCCGTCGCGCCACCTGCATAAAGCGCTCATCGGTGCGTCCCGGTCGCAAATGCTTGACCACACAGAGGGGGTTCCCCGGTCGCTGGGTATCCTGAGCCAAATAGGTGCGGCCAAAGCCCCCTGACCCCAAGACTTTTTGGATTTTGTAGCGACCACTGAGGAGAGAACGGGGTTTGCCGGTAATTTCTGTGGGTTCTCGCAGGGCTGCATTGAGGGCTGCCGTATCCTCGGCCATCAGCGATCGCAACAGTGCCAAGGCTTTTTCCTGTTCCTGTACTTTTTCTTGGAAAGATTTTTGCTCCTGCTGCGCTTGATAGCTAACGTAGCCAACCATGCCGACACTGCTGAGCACTAGGGCGATCGCCGGCGGCACCACGGGAATCCAGCCACTCCCCATGACAAAAATGCCAAAGCCACCACCAAAAAGGACAATTAGCCCCCCCACTACCGCGCCCCCCAACCCCAGGGGTTGCCGCAACCACCAGCCAAGGACACTGCCCACCCCAGCCCACAGCAGAATCCAGCCGAGCACCACTGGCAGCGGCCAATACCAAATGGGACTTTCGCCGTCGAGGGCCGCACTCAGGAATTGACTCACCATCTGGCCATGAACAACCACCCCCGGCATTTGCTGCGTCACGGCATCACTACCGCTATAGGGGGTGAGGAAAATATCCTTGATGCTCGGCGCAGACACCCCAATCAAAACGACGCGATCGCGAATCAGGTCTTCGCTCACCCGTCCGGTCAGTACATCCGTTAGGGAAACCGTTGGCCCCACTGCGTTGCGTGAGCGGTACTTCAGCAGGGTTTGCATGCCGCGATCGTCCACCCCCACATAGCCACCGGCATCGCTGCTGAGGAGGGGAAAATGCACATCATTGAGGGTCAAACCCTTGTCATCGAGTTTGATAGTCTGAGCGGGGTCTTGTTCTAGGTAGCGCAGTGCCAGCATCAAGGCAAAGGAAAAGGGCGTTGTACACCGCTGTGCTTTAGGATTGCTGATCACAAATAGATTGCGGCGAATGACACCATCGTTATCGAGGGGGATATCGGCAAAGCCCACTCGCTCTGGCACCTGTGCTGCGGGAATACTGGGTGGTGGTGGCACTTCGGGTTGCTCCGCTGTTTCCCCCGTTGATTTGCACACTGGAATAATGCGCGGGTTGATGCGAATCATGTTTTGCAACTCGTCGTGGCCGGGGGGGTGGGGCAAATCGCGGAAAATATCCAAGCCAATGGCACGCGGGCTAGCGGCATTAAGGCGGGTGAGGAGATCGGCAACGGTAGCATCCGGCAGGGGCCACGTTTTTTGGGCTTGAATGTCCTGCTCCGTCACCAGCACCGTCAGGATACGCGAATCAGGGTCACGGGCGGGTTGCGATCGCACATAGAAGTCATACAGACTCAGTTCCGACGGCTGAAGCAGTCCCAGTTGGCGCACACCGATCACCACAGCGGTTACTCCCAGTGTGGTGGCAACAACCGGCATCGGCAGCCATTTTGGCCAAGGGTAGGGCACGATTTCAACTCCTCGCGCAATTGTGCAGCGGCGCCCCGAGAGCATCGCTAGACCGATTTTAGCGAACCGCCATCTTCCCTTTCCGCTGCTGCTAGGGGATGAGCAACGGGATAGGGGGTTAAGAAGCAGCCAATAGAGGCAACTGTTCTCTTGGTGCTAGATGGCGATCGCTCGCTCCCCAGCGCAATAATGTAACAACATGTAACAAAAGTCAGCGATCGCGCGGGGGAAACTGAACCCTTACAATAGGTTTCAGATGTGCTATTTTGCGTCACTGGCAAGCCAAACTCAGCTTTCTTGTGCGGGGATAGATATCAATTGGGCATGATTCCTGATAAGTTCAGAAAAACGCCTCTTAGTGGCACGCCTATGGCCTCAATGCCTATGTCCGAACTGCCCTTTTCCCTTGATCAATTGCGAATCCTGAAGGCGATCGCCCTCGAAGGAAGCTTTAAGCGAGCCGCTGACAGCCTTTACGTCTCCCAACCCGCAGTGAGTTTACAGGTGCAAAACCTTGAACGCCAACTGGATGTTCCCCTATTTGACCGCGGGGGACGCCGTGCCCAACTCACCGAAGCCGGACAACTCCTACTGGCCTACGGCGATCAAATTCTCTCCCTGTGCCATGAAGCCTGCCGTGCCATCGAAGACCTACAAAAATTGCAGGGGGGGACATTGATCATTGGAGCCAGCCAAACCACCGGCACCTACCTGATGCCCCGCATGATTGGCCTGTTTCGCAGCAAATATCCCGAAGTCGCTGTTCAACTCCATGTGCATTCCACCCGCCGCACCTGCTGGAGTTTGGTCAACGGTCAAATTGATCTAGCAATTATTGGCGGCGAAGTCCCCTCAGAACTGAGCGAGCAAATTACCATCACCCCCTATGCGGAGGATGAACTGGCACTGGTCTTACCCGTGGATCATCCCTTGGCTAGTGCCGAAACCCTCACCAAAGAAGACTTGTACAAGCTGGGCTTTATTGCCCTCGATGCCCAATCCACCATTCGCAAGGTGATTGATCAGGTGCTGCAGCGCGCCAACATTGACCCCCGCCGCCTGAAGGTGGAGATGGAGCTGAATTCCATTGAGGCGATTAAAAACGCCGTGCAGTCGGGCTTGGGGGCTGCCTTTGTCTCCATTTCCGCCATTGAGAAGGAGTTACAACTGGGGAGCCTGCGGCGGATAGGTATCGAAAATGTGGTGGTGAAACGCACCCTGTCACTGATTACCAATCCCAATCGCTACCGATCGCGGGCAGCCGAGGTCTTCTGCCGTGAAATTCTCACCCAATTTGCCACCTTTGCCATTGATACAGAACTGACAACGGCCAAGTCCCCCATCTCCGATAGTGAAAAACCCCTTAAGGAACTGCTGACGATCGCCCCCCTTGAGGAAAACAGCACCAATGTCAGTAATTCTTAGGGCAACGCAGTGGCAGCCAACAGGCAGAATAGTCGCGCTCAGGAGAGTTTATTATTTCAAAAGATCGGAGTATGATAATAGATCGCGCTATTCATAACTGATGACCATGGCCCTGCAACACGACGTTAAACAAGAAATCATCAACACCTACCAGATTCACGGTACCGATACTGGCTCTGCGGATGTCCAAGTTGCCATCCTCACGGAGCGGATCAAGCAGCTTTCTGAGCATCTCAAGGCGAATAAAAAAGATCACGCCTCTCGCCGAGGACTGCTGAAAATTATTGGCCGTCGCAAGCGGCTACTGGCCTATATCCATCGCCACGATGCCCAGCGCTATCGCCAACTCATTGAACGTTTAGGAATTCGGGGTTAAAGACAATGGCAAAACGGTCGGATCTGCCTTTTGAGCCTAAAAAGAAAAAAGGAGCAACCAAGCCTGCCAAAGCTCCTGCTGCCGCAGCCGTCCGTTCTAATGCCCCAAAATCCCCAGCCAAGCCAGCCAAAAAAAGTACAGGCATTCCAGAAATTGTCAGCCAACGCATGGTTACCCGGATGGCAATCTGCTGCGGTACCCCCACGCTTTTGGGATTGATGACGTTTCCCCTCAGCTATTTCATTGTCCATGAGGGCTGGTTTAAGTTGCCTAATGTGGCCGTTGTCATCGCTAGTCTCGGTCTCTTTGGCCTTGGGGCGCTGGGGCTGAGCTATGGGATTCTTTCTGCCTCTTGGGATGAGCACGAGCAGGGAAGTTGGCTCGGTTGGCGAGAATTCCGCACCAATTTTGGTCGTGTGATCGAGAGTTGGCAGGCCTATCAAGCCCAGCGATCGCAAAACGCCGAATAGGGGCGATCGTTGAGTCACATCTGCTTCTCTCATCAATAAAATGTAAGGAATTCTTTACGGATTCTTATCATTCTCCGTCGCTTATCTACCATAGATTTATATAGTTACACCCTTTCAGTCACACCTGAGCACAGTCAGCAACACCTTAAAAGGGCTTGATGGCAACACTGCTTCAGGCATGACCAACGGCAAAGGGTGCTCAAGTCGCTCAAACCTTGTAACCCCTATGACAGCAACGGAAATGTTCCCAGTTGAGACTCGCACAAACGTGGGAGATCTGCCCATTAGCCTACAGTCCGCTAGCTTTCTGCAAAATTTGCTGGGATTAGTGGCAGAAACCCTTGAAGATGTCGTGGGTCTCGATGATGCCTCTGGGTTTATTGCCCTTGTAGGGCAGCAAATGGGCAATCAAATCAACGCTCTCTACACTCAAGCCCTTGGCGATCGCCCCCTTGATGCCAAGACGGTTACCCAAATTCTTGTGGATCTCAAAAATCGCATTGAAGGGGGATTTTTCCTGATTGAGCAGGATGAGGAACGTATTATCTTAGGGAATCAGCGTTGCCCCCTTGGCAGTGGTGTGGTGGGTCATCCCTCGTTGTGCATGATGACCTCAAATGTGTTTGGCGTGATTGTGGCGCACCATTTGGGCTATGCCAAGGTCTGTATTGAAAAGGCGATCGCCAATGGGGATCAAGGGTGCCACGTGGTGATCTATACCCAACCTACTGCTGCGGCCTCAGCGGCCAAGGGGCGAGAATACTATCGCATTGAGTCAGTCTAAGCCAGTCAAGTCCTTACATTCCGGCGGGGTTAAGATGAGCGACTTTACACTCGATATTGGCGCATGGATCGATCTGTTGCCAGAGCCAACGCTGGTCATGAATGTCCAAGGCAACATTGTGGCCATTAACCCCAGTGGCCGTGAATTTTTTGGCAGCAGTGTGCTCAATTGCAACCTTCGGGAACTGGTCGCCACCCCCCCAGAGAAACTCAATAAATGGCTGCCCCTCTGGCAACAGGCGACGCAAATGGTGCCCGGCACTCTTCGAGGTCCCCAAGGACAAAAAATCGAAGTGGAAGCCGTGGGTATCCACCGTTGCCAGCCCCCCTTGATTCTCCTGCGCCTGTTTCGCCAGCCCCGTTTTCTGCGACAGTTCATCGTCCAACGGCAGCAGTTTCAGCGCTTGCAAGAGCAAATGGCTCGGCAAACAGCTCTAATTGTGGAGCTACAGCAGCGGCAAAAACAGCTAGAGGCGGAAAATCGCCATCTCCAAGGGGTCTCCCAGCAGGACAGCCTGACCAAATTGGCGAATCGGCGTGCCTTTGAAGACGGTCTGCGGTCGGCTTGGCGGGAATCGGCCACCACCCATCTTCCCTTTGCCATTGCTCTGCTGGATATTGATCACTTCAAGCGCTACAACGACACCTACGGCCATCTGGCGGGCGATCGCGCCCTGCAACGGGTTGCCCATGCCATTAAATCCCAAGTGCGGGAAGCTGATCTCGTGGCTCGCTATGGCGGTGAAGAGTTTATTCTCCTGTTGCGCCACACCCACCATGACGTTGCCATTTGCGTTTTAGAGCGGATTTTTAACTACATTCGCAGCCTAGGGATTCCCCATGCCAGTTCACCAGTGCAACCCTACCTCACCGTCAGTGCCGGCATTTGCACCGTGAGCGCCACCCTTAGGGACTGCCCAATGGCGGAGCTGCTAGCGACTGCTGATGCTGCCCTGTACGAGGCCAAACGCTCAGGGCGCGATCGCTATGTGTTACAAACCTATGCTTGGATGAGTGCGCCTGTCTCTTCCAGCCAAGAAATTCAGCCCTACCCCTAGGGAAAGCCCCTGTAGCTGCCTCTGCTAGATATAATGTGGGTGGCCAAAGCACGGCAATCCCGTAGCCGAAACGTGATAGTTGATCGCGGTTGGGACGTTGTGTTGCAGAATGTAAAGCTGAGTAAATTTTTGGAGATCGTGTAGCCCATGTACAATGCGACGAATTCTGGCAGTCGGATGTTTCGCTATGAAGTGGTGGGACTGCGACAAAATGCCGAAACCGATAAAACCGACTATGCCATCCGCAACAGTGGCAGTCAATTTTTCAACGTTCCCTATGACCGCATGAATCAGTTTATGCAGCAGATTACCCGCTGGGGGGGCAAAATTGTGAGCATTCAACCCCTCGATGGTACGGCTGCCACCACGGAACCCGTATCCAATAATAGTGCTGCCCCAGTTAAAGAAAAGAAAGTTGATATTCCCGTCAATATCTATCGTCCCAATAATCCCTGCGTTGGTAAGGTCATTTCCAATGAAGAGTTGGTGCGCGAAGGGGGCGAGGGAACCGTCAAGCACATCATCTTTGACATCTCTAGTACTGAGTTGCGCTATCTCGAAGGCCAAAGTATTGGCATTATTCCTGCGGGTACTGACGCCAACGGCAAACCCCACAAGCTGCGCCTCTACTCGATTGCCTCGACCCGCCACGGCGACTTTCAAGATGACAAAACCGTCTCCCTGTGTGTGCGCCGTCTAGAGTACAAAGACAAAGAAACCGGCGAAACCATCTATGGGGTCTGTTCTTCTTACCTGAACCAACTGCAACCTGGCGATGAAGTGAAAATCACCGGGCCTGTCGGTAAAGAAATGCTCCTGCCCGATGATCCAGAAGCAACGATCATTATGTTGGCAACAGGAACGGGGATTGCTCCCTTCCGTGCCTTTTTGTGGCGCATGTTCAAAGAAAATAATCCAGACTATCAATTCAAGGGTCTGGCATGGCTCTTCTTTGGCGTTGCCTATACCGCGAATATCCTCTACAAGGATGAGTTAGAAGAACTTCAGGCGAAGTATCCAGATCAGTTCCGCCTCACCTATGCCATTAGCCGTGAGCAGAAAACCCCCGACGGCGGCAAGATGTACATCCAAGGTCGCATTGCTGAGCATGCGGATGAAATCTGGCAACTCCTTCAGAAGAAAAACACCCATGTCTATATGTGTGGTCTGAAGGGCATGGAGTCGGGTATTGATGAAGCAATGGCAGCAGTGGCAGCCAAAAATGGTGCCGACTGGCAAGAGTTCCTCAAGGGCACGCTCAAAAAAGAAGGCCGTTGGCACGTGGAAACCTACTAGGAAGATCAGTTGGGGGGCGATCGCCCCCTTTTTTCCTCAATGCCAATTGCCCTTTGGATCTGTCAGGATAGAAGTAAGTCGCCTGATGGAGCTGTTCCTGAAAGATGTTTGGCGTACGGTTGCTAGAATGTAGCCTATTTAACGCCAAGTCATGAGCATTCTCGTATTCTTCTAATGGTATGGTGAGTACCCAGCGATCGCCTATGATTTATCCTCGCTTTCTGCGCAAAGCCTACCGTAAAGAACCCATCTCCGCCTTCCTTCTGCTAATGGGAGGGGTGGATTCGACCATTGGTGGCTTGGGGGGCTACAACGGTCTGCTGCTATTGGGTCTAGGTTTGATGGGCAGCGCGCTGCTCTATCGCCTGCTCCAGCGATCGCCCGAACGTCCTCTCCCTGAGAAAGTTCCCCAGTATGCGCTGCCGCCTCAATCCTCCCAGCCCTTGCCGATGCTGACGATGAGCAAAAAACAGCCCCCCCTGCGCTAGGCTAAAGCAGAGATCATCGTCTGAAATTTCCACAGGATTTCCTGCCATTCCCGTTCCGGGTGAGAGCCTTTGACAATCCCCGCCCCAGCAAAAAGATGGGCAGAGTTGCCCTGAAGGTGGGCAGAGCGAATTCCGACAATGAATTCCCCTTCTCCGGTGGGTGTCACCCAACCAAGGGGGGCAGCATAACCACTGCGATCAAAGGGTTCCAGTTGCCGCAGCCAGTACTGTGCCCGTGAAGCAGGATACCCTGCCACTGCTGGCGTCGGATGTAAGGCCGCCACCCCTTGGAGAATATGAATGGGTTGCGGCAGCGGGGCCTGAATCAGCGTTTGCAGATGTTGGATATGACTTAGCTCAAGGATACGTGGTTTGGTCGGCACCTCACAGGTCATGCCCAACTGTTGGAGGGTTTGGCAGAGAAATTCAACAATGACCTGATGCTCGTAGCGCTCCTTGGGGCTGTGGTAAAGGCCATTGCGCAGGCTTTGATCCTCCTGTTGGGTTTGCCCGCGGGGACGGGAACCCGCCAAAGCATCGGCACAGAGAACGCCATCGGCAATCTTGACCAAGCGTTCGGGACTCGCCCCCAAAAAGACCTGCTGCCGCTCTTGGCCAACACTGAAGATGTAGCAATTGGCGTACTGCTGACGCAGGTTTTGCAACGTTCCCAGCCAGTTGAACCCCTGAGGCTGCTCTAGGGTGAGGGCAGCGGCCAAAACCAATTTTTCGAGGTCTCCCTCCTCAAGGAGCTTGAGAGCCTGCTGGACACTGGTAATAAATTGCCCGTATTGCTCAGTTAGAGGCGGTAGGGCGATCGCCAGTGGTGGTGGACAGGGGGGTGGATCAGCCAGAATGTGGGTCAGTGCCCGCTGCACGAGTTGCCAGTCTTGCCAGAGGCGATGGGGTGTACTGGTCTCTAGGGCACAACTGAGGGTGAGCCAAACCTGATCCAGACGCTGAATCACCTGCCAGCGGGGTAAGACCCCCCGGTTAGAGCCTAGGTGATCCCAAAAACTAAATTGACAGAACAGGCGCGGTTCGGCTGGAGCGATCGCCCACACGCGGCTGAGAGTTTGTTCACTAAAACGCTGGAGTTCCACAAACCGTTGATGTCCCTGAACACTGCGGGTCGCCACCGCACCACAGGCAGCAACAATCTCTCCCGCTTGCTCAAGGTAAAAATGCTCACTTTCGCCACTGACTTGCATCAGCCCAGCCAATAGGATCAGGGGATCAACGGTGGGTAAGGAGATGCCTAAACTCAGGAACTGACAATTGGCCTGCTGTGCTGCCTGCATTCCAGCGCTGACCTGAGTATAAAACTCGGACTCAGAGGACAAATCAAAAGTAAGGGGCAGCGAAACGGGCATAACCAAACAAGGTCAAGATTGCCCTTACATTTTCCCCTTGGCAGGGAACCTTTGGCAAAAAGACTGGAACTTCCCTGTCTGCCTAAGTATGCTGAGGAGTAGGATCACTGTCTATTTCTGAGGCAAGCATGGCTAAGGTTGTGAAAACAGATGCGGAATGGCAAGCTCAACTTACCCCTGAGCAGTACTATGTCACCCGCAAGAAGGGAACGGAGCGCGCCTTTACGGGCTGCTACTGGAACAACAAAAAGCCCGGACTCTATCGCTGTGTCTGCTGTGGCACGCCGCTCTTTCGCTCTGAGACCAAGTATGACTCTGGCAGTGGCTGGCCGAGTTTTTGGCAACCCCTTGACCCCAAAAATATCCGCATGGAGCGGGATCTGTCCCATGGCATGGTGCGCACGGAGGTTCTCTGTAATGTCTGCGACGCCCACCTCGGCCATGTCTTTGAGGATGGCCCGCCACCCACGGGACTGCGCTATTGCATTAACTCAGCGGCACTGGAATTTATCCCTGACGCTGCCGCCTCTTGATGACCCCCGTGATTGAACAACTGCAAAGTCTCAACCGCATTTTGGTAGAACTGGCGCGGCGGCAGCCGTTCCACGGGGCAAACTTTGAGGAGATTTTGCAGGACATTCTCTGGACGAGTGCCCGTAGTCTCAATGTGGCACGGGTGAGTCTGTGGTTTTATGGGGGCGATCGCCAGCAAATTCAATGTGTGCAGTTGTTTCAGCAGTCGCCCCAGGCCTTTACGGTGGGGATGACCCTCACCGCTAGTCATTACCCCGACTATTTTGCTGCCCTCGAACAGGAGCGCACGATTACGGCCCATGACGCTTGGCACGATCCCCGCACGCGGGAGTTTCGCAAGACCTATTTAGAACCTCTTGGCATTACCTCGCTGTTGGATGTGCCCATCTGGGTTGAAGGGAGCATGATTGGCATCCTCTGCCACGAACACATTGGTTCACCCCGCCAGTGGACCATTGCTGAAGAGCAGTTTGCCGCTTCCCTAGCGGATCTGGTGTCCTTGGTGGTGGAAAGTCGCGATCGCCACCGCGCCCTCAGAGCACTAGAGGAAAGCGAAGCCCGCTTAGCCACCTTCTTTCAAGCCACCTCTGAGGCAGTAGTCATCCATGAGCAGGGGACAATTCTTGATGTCAACGCCGCAACTGAACGGCTGTTTGGCTATACGGCTTCAGAACTAGTGGGGCAGTCGGTGTTGTTGCTGACCCATCCAGAGGCGCGATCGCTGATTTTAGAGCGAATTCAGCAGCCCATTGATATTCCCTTTGAAGCCCTTGCTCGCACCAAAAGTGGTGAAGCACTGATTGTTGAGGTTCAGGGAAAATCCATTCTCTATCGGGGGCGCTGGGCGAGGGTGGTGGGAATACGGGATATTACCCAACGCAAAACCGCTGAACAGAACGTACAATTGGCTGCCCAACGGCAACAACTGCTGGCGGAAATTGCCCTCCGCATTCGCCAAACGCTGGAACTGCCAGAGATTCTCAATACCACAGTGGTGGAAGTGCGCCGCTATCTCCTCAGCGATCGCGTGTTTATTGTCTCTTTTGATCCGAGGACAGAGGAGATTCAAGTGGTGGCGGCGGCGATGGCGCCCCAATGGCACACGAATCTTGAGGTTCTCCTGCAAAACGTGCATTACCGTTCACGGCTGCTGACCACACCGGCCACACTCTCCTGCGAGCGGGAAATGCTTGATCCCCATCTGCGACAGGTGTATGCAGCGCACCATATCCAGTCTTGTCTGCTGATTCCGATCCAACATCAGCCCCAGGGCCCGTGCTTTTTACTGGGAGTCCACCAATGTGACCGCCCGCGAGAGTGGCAGCCCTACGAGCGCGCTTTTTTGGAGCAGTTGGCGACTCAGGTGGCGATCGCCCTGCAACAGGCAGAACTTTATCAACAACTGGCGGCCTTAAATGCCAACTTGGAACAGCAGGTGGCCGAGCGTACCGAGCAGTTGCAGCAAAAAATGCGTGAACTAGAGGAACTCAACCACCTCAAGGATGTCTTTTTGCACGCCGTATCCCATGATTTACGCACCCCTGTCCTAGGTACCCTGATGGTGATTAACCATCTCTTGCAGAACAACACCAGCGACACGATTCCTGTGCCCCGCAGCACCTTGACCTGTATTCAGCATAGCCAGCAGCGGCAACTACATCTGATTGAAACACTGCTGCATATTCACGTGGATCAGCAACCTTCCCTCTCTTTGGCGATCGCCCCCACATCCTTAGCCACGCTTGTCAAGGCGATCGTGGCGGAGCTACAACCGCTGCTCCAGAAAAATAAAGCCACCGTAAAGCTTCAGATGGCACCAACCTTACCCCTAGTTCGCGCTGATCCCATCCAACTGCGGCGGGTCTATGAGAATTTGATTAGCAATGCCCTGAAACACAATCGCCCCGGCCTAACAATCACCCTCACAGCAGAGGTTCAGGAGGACATGGCTTACTGCACCGTTCAGGATAATGGGGTCGGTATTGGCTCTGACCAGCGATCGCGCCTCTTTGATCTGTATTACCGTGGCCGGGAAAGTCACCATCGCACCGGTATTGGTTTAGGGCTATACCTGTGTCGGCAAATTATTACGGCCCATGGTGGTGAGATAGGGGTTGAAGACAACCACCCGCAGGGGGCTACTTTTTGGTTTCGCATTCCCATAGCCAGACCAACATAAGGCATCATTACCCTTGACAAACCCAAGGCAAAAGCGAGACACTTAAGGCCAACCTCATCTTTTTGTCTCGGTTTCCTGTAAAATGGCCAGTTGAACCTTCCTGTTTTAACTCAACTCTCGTGGCCGTTTGTGCATAGGTTCCCTTTTAGCCACGAAACTAGGATTGTTAAGACATGAAACATATTCATTTGGTTTTTATCCCTCTGACCTGTCGCGGTGACTCAGCTACGGCATGTCAGAAAATTCTTACAACTCATACATTTATTGGGAGCAATAGTGAGTCGTTATGTTGGGCAAACTCCGTGACCTCATGGGCCTAACCCCAGAGACTGACATCTACGATGAGGAATACCCTCAAAGAACGGCACGAACACTAACCACGGAATCCGACGTGGAATCGCTGCCCGCATCGCGGCCAACCCTGAGTCACGACTGTGACGCCAGTCCGTCTCCCTCAGTTGCCACTGGCTCAGTGCCGACGGGATCAGCTCCTTCGAATGTGATTGGGATGCCCAATGCCGGTCGTTGGTGGGGGGCAGTGGCGGAAGTTTTGGTGATGCAGCCCCGCAGTTTTAGTGAAATGCCTGAGGTGATCAAGGCTCTTAAAGAGCGGAAGTCTGTGGTGCTAAATCTGACCTTGATGGAGCCGGAGCAAGCCCAACGCTCAGTGGATTTTGTTGCTGGTGCCACGTTCACGATTGATGGCCACCAAGAGCGCATTGGTGAGAGTATTTTCCTCTTTACGCCAAGCTGTGTCCAAGTGAGTACGCAAGTGGGGGGAGTGCGCCCAGCCGCAACACCGGTTGCCCCATCACCAGCTTGGGGAATGGATGCCCAACAACAGCGCAGTGCCTAGGGTGCCTGCCCTGGGGATCATTGGCTGTGGCCGCATGGCGGAAGCAATGCTTTCGCGGTTGCTGGCAGATGGTCTATTGCCAGAGCAGGTGTGGGTATCGGCGCGATCGCCCCAGCGGCAGCAGTATCTAGCCCACACCTATGGGGTTAGGGTGACAACGAACCTAGAGGTCGCTACCGCCGAAACGCTCCTACTGGCGGTCAAGCCACAGGTCTTTGCCGATATTGAGTCAGAACTGGCGGATACGCCGGTAGCTCAGGGCACTGGCGTTGCCCTTTCCATCATGGCAGGGATTAACAGTGGGCGGCTGCGGCGGCTTTTTCCCCAGCGGTTGATCTTTCGCGCCATGCCGAATACACCAGCCCAAGTGGGCGCCGGCGTGATTGCCCTTGCTAGCGATAGTGCAGCGACTGAAGCAGAGATCGCAAAAATTAAGAATTTGTTAGGTGTGCTAGGGCAAGTGGTGGCCGTCAGTGAAGGGCAAATGGATGCGGTCACTGCACTTTCTGGCTCAGGGCCTGCCTTTATTGCCCTTATTGTGGAGGCCTTGTGCGATGCGGGGGTGGCGGTGGGCTTGTCGCGATCGCTGACACAGGAACTCGTTTATGGCACAATAGCAGGCACAGTACAATTACTTAATGAGCGCGGGCTGCATCCAGCGCAACTCAAGGATGCGGTCACCAGTCCTGCGGGGACAACCATTGCGGGTCTCGAAGTACTGGAAGCTGCTGGTGTGCGTGGAACCCTCATGCAAACGGTAAAAGCGGCCTACGAGCGTGCCCAAGCCCTCAACTAAGTGCCTATGCCCAACTCTCCCACAACCGCTGCCCCCCCCGCCATCGAAGGCTTAGATGGGAAGGTGGTGTTCATTGACTACTTTGCCTGTGTCACTGCCATCACTGCCTTGAGTTTGAGCCAAATTTGCTACTGGCGTCTGTTGTCTCCCCTGTTGGGGATTCGCCGTCGGAGTGGTGGTGGGGGCGATCGCCGGCGCGTGTACAGCCGCGCGGTCACAATTCGGCAACTCAACAGGACTTGGCTGAGGGTGGACTGTGACTGACTTTGGACGTGTGATTACCGCCATGATTACGCCATTTACAGCCGATGGCGCGATCGCCTACGATGTGGCGGCAGAACTGGCACAGCACCTTGTGGCCAATGGCTCCGATAGCATTGTGGTTTGTGGCACCACGGGCGAGTCCCCCACCCTCACTTGGGAAGAGGAATTTCAACTCTTTCAAACGGTGCAGCAGGCTGTGGCAGGCAAAGCCAAGGTGATTGCAGGTACGGGTTCCAACTCCACCCGTGAAGCGATTGAAGCCACTGCAAAAGCCGCCGAATTAGGACTTGATGGTGCCCTCTTGGTGGTACCCTATTACAACAAACCCCCCCAAGAAGGACTCTATGCCCATTTTCAGGCGATCGCCCAGGCGGTGCCGGACTTTCCCCTCATGCTCTACAACATCCCCGGCCGCACAGGGCAGAACCTGCTACCAGAAACAGTGATCCGCCTTGCTGACTACCCAAACATTGTTGCCATCAAAGAAGCCAGCGGCAGCCTTGATCAAGCCAGCACCCTTCGTGCCCAGCTGCCGCCACATTTTCGCATTTACTCTGGGGATGATTCCCTAACGTTGCCATTGCTGGCCGTGGGTGGTTATGGTGTCGTCAGTGTGGCCAGTCACCTTGTTGGCCCCCGCATTCAAGAGATGATCCAAGCTTTTATCCAAGGCGACACAGCGACAGCGACTGCTATTCATTGTCAACTATTGCCCCTGTTCAAGGTTTTATTTGTGACGACGAATCCGATTCCGATTAAAGCTGCCCTCAGCCTGCAAGGTTGGGCGGTGGGTACTCCCCGACTGCCCCTCACATCTGCGAGTGACGCTGTGATTAGCCAATTGAAGCCTGTTTTAGATGCTCTTGGCCTACTGAAGTCTTAAGACAACGCTGGGCATTTCCCAAGCTGCACCTTTTTTGTTGTTTCATCGTAAGGAGACCTATGAGTCAATCCGCTGCAACTGCTGCCCTAAAAATTATTCCCCTCGGTGGGCTGCACGAAATTGGCAAGAACACCTGTGTTTTTGAATTCCAAGATGAAATTATTTTGCTGGACGCAGGGTTAGCTTTTCCCACTGATGGCATGCATGGGGTGAATATCGTCTTACCCGATATGACGTACCTGCGGCAAAACCGCGAAAAAATCAAGGGAATGATTGTGACCCATGGCCACGAGGATCACATTGGTGGCATTGCCTTTCACCTCAAGCAGTTTGATATTCCCGTCATCTATGGCCCGCGTCTTGCGATGGCACTGCTCCAAGGGAAGCTGGAAGAGGCAGGGGTGGGCGATCGCACCGAACTGCGCACGGTACAGCCGCGGGAGATGGTGCGTTTGGGCAAAAACTTCCTTGTGGAGTATATCCGCAATACCCATTCCATTGCCGATAGCTTCTCCGTGGCGATTCATACCCCCATTGGCGTGATTATCCACACCGGGGATTTCAAGTTTGACTTTACCCCCGTTGATGGCGAGTGCTTTGACATTCAGCGGCTGGCAGAACATGGAGAAAAGGGAGTTCTCTGTCTCATTAGTGACTCCACCAATTCGGAAGTGCCCGGCCACACCCCCTCGGAGCGATCGGTGTTTCCCAACTTGGATCGTGCCTTTAGCCAAGCAGAGGGGCGGATTATTTTTACCACCTTTGCCTCTTCGGTACATCGCCTCAGTATGGCCTTGGAATTGGCGCAAAAGCATGGCCGCGTGGTTTCGGTCTTGGGGCGATCGATGCTCAATGTCATTGCCCATGCGCGGCAGTTGGGCTACATTCACTGCCCAGACGATCTCTTTGTGCCACTGCACATGATGCACAAGTACCCCGATCATCAGGTGATGTACCTGACCACTGGCTCCCAAGGGGAACCCCTATCTGCCCTGACGCGGATTTCCAAAGGAGAACACAACAAAATTAAAATTCGCCCCGGCGATACTGTGATTCTCTCAGCTCACCCCATTCCGGGGAACACGATTGCCGTGGTGAACATGATCGATCGCCTGATGATGCAAGGCGCCAAAGTCATCTACGGTCGCGAACAGGGCATCCACGTCTCTGGCCATGCCTGCCAAGAGGATCAAAAGCTGATGCTGGCGTTGACCAAGCCCAAGTTCTTTTTACCCGTACATGGCGAGCACCGCATGCTGGTGAAACACGCCCAAACGGCTCAGAGCATGGGCATTCCCCCGGAGAATATGGTGATTATTGACAACGGCGATGTGGTGGAACTCACCCGTGACTCGATTCGGGTCGTCGATAAGGTGCCTGCTGGCATTGAGTTACTGGATCGCGGTGGCATTGTCAAAGCCCATGTGCTGCAAGAGCGACAACAACTGGCTGAGGAAGGGATTATCACCGTGGCGGTGGCGGTGGGTACTGATGGCAGTCTGAAAGCTACTCCTGAAGTCCACCTGCGGGGTGTGGTCACGGCGATTGAGCCACAGGCTTGGCAGGCTTGGGTACATGCCACGGTCGAAACCGCTTTGAGCGATCGCTGGAGTGAATATGCCCGCAACGGCGATATCGATTGGGCAGGGGTCAAAGCCCACATTGAACGGGAACTGGTGCGACTGGTGCGCCGTGAACTTCAGGGCAATGCCTCAGTCCTATTGCTTCTGCAACCCATCGAAGTCACCCCCACTGTGACGACAGGAATTCGGCGGCGTCGCAGCACGGCTTCTGTGGTTGGCTAGCATCAAGCCCCTTGGGCAGGAGAAGGTGCCTATTTTGTAGGGCATCCCTGCCCGTTTATTTTTGTTGCCGCTGCGCTAGCTAGCGTTGAAACGATCGGGGGCTTTCGGTTGATTTCTTGCCGAGCAATAACCCCTCAACACGTTCAACTGATTAGGAAGCAACTCAACCATAGTTAACAACTAAAGCTAGAATTACAATAACAGACTAGTACCAATATCACAAATAAAAATTGTGGCGCGCAATGGATATTGATGATTTTGATGTTAATTCGATGACTACTGCAGCTCAGCATCCTGACCCTTGTGTACGTCGGCAGGTAGCGCAGTCTGCTACTACTTCACCAAACATTTTACGGATGTTGGCCAATGACCCCGATAAAAAAGTGCGCCTTGCGGTTGCTGCCAATGGCAATACCCCTGCTGAAGTCCTAGAGGCTTGGCTATCGGAAGCTCAAAGCAATAAACCGTTAGCAGAAGCTCTTGCCAAGAACCTCAGTGCATCCCATGCTCTCCTGACAACTTTAGCACAACATCCAGCGGCCAATGTCCGCCGTAAAGTGGCGATGAATCCCCAGACCCCTCCAGCGACCCTCTATAAACTAGCTGAGGAATTTCCAGTGGCAGTAGCTCGCAATCCTGGGATGAAACTCCTTGTGCTCCAAGACAGTGAACTACAGAGCATCAGTGATGAAACCTTAATACGAATATTAAAGCTTACAGAGCCGCCGACTTGGGCATTGACAGTTGCAGTTCAGCGTCAAAGCGCAAAAGTAAGACAGCAGGCGGCTAGGGCAAAAACGATTCTTCCTGAACTCCTCGAAACCCTTGCTGAGGATGAGGATAGCGATGTTCGTGAAGCAGTAGCGGGGAACCCCAATACTCCTGCTTCTGTTTTGGAAACCCTTGCTGAGGATGAGGATAGCGATGTTCGTGAAGCAGTAGTGGGGAACCCCAATACTCCTGCTTCTGTTTTGGAAACCCTTGCTGAGGATGAGGATAGCGATGTTCGCAGAGCAGTAGCACGGAACCCCAATACTCCTGCTTCTGTTTTGGAAACCCTTGCTGAGGATGAGGATAGCGATGTTCGCAGAGCAGTAGCACGGAACCCCAATACTCCTGCTTCTGTTTTGGAAACCCTTGCGAAGGATTTGTATTTGGATGTTCGTGAAGCAGTAGCACAGAACCCCAATACTCCTGTCTCACTCCTCGAAACCCTTGCGAAGGATTGGGATGTTCGCAGAGCAGTAGCACGGAACCCCAATACTCCTGCTTCTGTTTTGGAAACCCTTGCGAAGGATTTGTATTTGGATGTTCGTGAAGCAGTAGCGGGGAACCCCAATACTCCTGCTTCTGTTTTGGAAACCCTTGCGAAGGATTTGTATTTGGATGTTCGTGAAGCAGTAGCACAGAACCCCAATACTCCCGCCTCTGCCCTCGAAACCCTTGCTGAGGATGAGGATAGCGATGTTCGCAGAGCAGTAGCACGGAACCCGAATACCCCTGTCTCACTCCTCGAAACCCTTGCTGAGGATGAGGAGAGTAGTGTTCGTGAAGCGGTAGCGGGGAATCCCAATACTCCTGCTTCTGCCCTCGAAACCCTTGCGAAGGATTTGGATGTTCGCAGAGCAGTAGCACAGAACCCCAATACTCCCGCCTCTGCCCTCGAAACCCTTGCTGAGGATTGGTATTGGGAGGTTCGTGAAGTAGTAGCACGGAACCCCAATACTCCTGCTTCTGTTTTGGAAACCCTTGCTGAGGATGAGGATAGCGATGTTCGCAGAGCAGTAGCACGGAACCCCAATACTCCTGCTTCTGTTTTGGAAACCCTTGCGAAGGATTTGTATTTGGATGTTCGTGAAGCAGTAGCACAGAACCCCAATACTCCCGCCTCTGCCCTCGAAACCCTTGCTGAGGATGAGGAGAGTAATGTTCACGCAGCAGTAGCGGGGAACCCCAATACTCCTGCTTCTGTTTTGGAAACCCTTGCGAAGGATTTGTATTTGGATGTTCGTGAAGCAGTAGCGGGGAACCCCAATACTCCTGCTTCTGTTTTGGAAACCCTTGCGAAGGATGAGGATAGCGATGTCCGCAGAGCAGTAGCAGAAAGACCTGACATTGTTTCGTTGATTGAGGAGGCTAAGAGCAACGACACCGCTACCATCCGACTAGCAGAGCTAGCTAGCCACTTTTATACGGATGTTCGCCAAGCAGTAGCGGGGAACCCGAAGACGCCTACCTATGCCCTCGAAATCCTTGCTGAGGATGAAGCTCAGGATGTTCGCGCAGCAGTAGCGGGGAACCCGAAGACGCCTACCTATGCCCTCGAAATCCTTGCGAAGGATGAATATGAGGCTCAGGATGTTCGCGCAGCAGTAGCGGGGAACCCGAAGACGCCTACCTATGCCCTCGAAACCCTTGCGAAGGATTTGTATTTGGATGTTCGTGAAGCAGTAGCACGGAACCCCAATACTCCTGCTTCTGTTTTGGAAATCCTTGCTGAGGATGAGGCTCAGGATGTTCGCGCAGCAGTAGCGGGGAACCCGAATACCCCTGTCTCACTCCTCGAAACCCTTGCGGAGCATTGGTATTTTCGCGCAGCAGTAGCGGGGAACCCCAATACTCCTGCTTCTGTTTTGGAAATCCTTGCTGAGGATGAGGCTCAGGATGTTCGCGCAGCAGTAGCGGGGAACCCAAATACCCCTGTCTCACTCCTCGAAACCCTTGCGAAGGATGAGGATAGCGATGTTCGTGAAGCAGTAGCGCGGAACCCCAATACTCCTGCTTCTGTTTTGGAAATCCTTGCGAAGGATGAGGATAGCGCTGTTCGCAGAGCAGTAGCAGAAAGACCTGAAATTGTTTCGTTGATTGAGGAGGCTAAGAGCAACGACACCGCTACCATCCGACTAGCAGAGCTAGCTAGCCACTTTTGTACGGATGTTCGCGCAGCAGTAGCGGGGAACCCCAATACCCCTGTCTCACTCCTCGAAACCCTTGCGGAGCATTGGTATTTTCGCGCAGCAGTAGCGGGGAACCCCAATACCCCTGTCTCACTCCTCGAAACCCTTGCGAAGGATGAGGATAGCGATGTCCGCAGAGCAGTAGCGGGGAACCCCAATACTCCTGCTTCTGTTTTGGAAACCCTTGCGAAGGATGAGGATAGCGATGTCCGCAGAGCAATAGCAGAAAGACCTGACATTGTTTCGTTGATTGAGGAGGCCAAGAGCAACGACACCGCTACCATCCGACTAGCAGAGCTAGCTAGCCACTTTTATACAGATGTTCGCCAAGCAGTAGTGCGGAACCCCAATACTCCTGCTTCTGCCCTCGAAACCCTTGCGAAGGATAAGGATAGCGATGTCCGCAGAGCAGTAGCAGAAAGACCTGAAATTGTTTCGTTGATTGAGGAGGCTGAGAGCAACGACACCGCTACCATCCGACTAGCAGAGCTAGCTAGCCACTTTTGTACAGATATTCGCGCAGCAGTAGCGGGGAACCCGAAGACGCCTACCTATGCTCTCGAAATCCTTGCTGAGGATGAAGCTCAGGATGTTCGCGCAGCAGTAGCGGGCAACCCGAAGACGCCTACCTATGCCCTCGAAATCCTTGCTGAGGATGAAGCTCAGGATGTCCGCCAAGCAGTAGCGGTCAACCCGAAGACGCCTGCCTCTGCCCTCGAAACCCTTGCGAAGGATAAGGAGAGTAATGTTCGCGCAGCAGTAGCACGGAACCCGAATACCCCTGTCTCACTCCTCGAAACCCTTGCTGAGGATGAGGATTGGTATTTTCGCGCAGCAGTAGCGGGGAACCCCAATACTCCTGTCTCACTCCTCGAAACCCTTGCTGAGGATTGGTATTGGGAGGTTCGCAGAGCAGTAGCGGGGAACCCCAATACTCCTGTCTCTGCCCTCGAAACCCTTGCGAAGGATGAGAGTTCGAATGTTCGCGCATCAGTAGCGTGGAACCCCAATACTCCTGTCTCACTCCTCGAAACCCTTGCTGAGGATGAGGATAGCGATGTTCGCGCATCAGTAGCGTGGAACCCCAATACTCCTGTCTCTGCCCTCGAAACCCTTGCGAAGGATAAGGATTGGGATGTTCGTGAAGCAGTAGCGTGGAACCCGAGTACCCCTGTCTCACTCCTCGAAACCGTTGCGAAGGAGAACGATTTGATTGGCTGCATAGCAGTAGCAACAAGACTGTTGATTGAGGAGGCTAAGAGCAACGACACTGCTACCACCCGATTAGCAGAGCTAGCTAGCCACTTTTATATGTCTTTTATTTATACGGGTGTTCGCGCAGCAGTAGCGGGGAACCCCAATACTCCTGTCTCACTCCTCGAAACCCTTGCTGAGGATGAGGATAGATATGTTCGCAGAGCAGTAGCGGGGAACCCCAATGCTCCTGCTTCTGTTTTGGAAACCCTTGCGAAGGATAAGAATAAGTATGTCCGCCAAGCAGTAGCAAGAAGACCTGAAATTGCTGCTTTAATCACGGAAGCTAACAGTGGCAACACTTCTACGGATCGACTAGCCGAACTAGCTAGCCACTTTTGTACGGATGTTCGTGAAGCAGTAGCGGGGAACCCCAATACTCCCGCCTCTGCCCTCGAAACCCTTGCGAAGGATGAGGATAGCGATGTTCGCAGAGCAGTAGCACGGAACCCCAATACTCCTGTCTCTGCCCTCGAAACCCTTGCTGAGGATGAGGAGAGTAATGTTCGCGCAGCAGTAGCGGGGAACCCCAATACTCCCGCCTCTGCCCTCGAAACCCTTGCGAAGGATGAGGATAGCGATGTTCGCAGAGCAGTAGCACGGAACCCCAATACTCCTGTCTCTGCCCTCGAAACCCTTGCTGAGGATGAGGAGAGTAATGTTCGCGCAGCAGTAGCGGGGAACCCCAATACTCCCGCCTCTGCCCTCGAAACCCTTGCTGAGGATGATGCCCTCGAAACCCTTGCTGAGGATGAGGAGAGTAATGTTCGTGAAGCGGTAGCACGGAACCCCAATACTCCTGCTTCTGTTTTGGAAACCCTTGCTGAGGATGAGGATAGAGTTCGCAGAGCAGTAGCGGGGAACCCCAATACTCCTGCTTCTGTTTTGGAAACCCTTGCGAAGGATAAGAATAAGTATGTCCGCCAAGCAGTAGCAAGAAGACCTGAAATTGCTGCTTTAATCACGGAAGCTAACAGTGGCAACACTTCTACAGACCGACTAGCAGAGCTAGCTAGCCACTTTTGTACGGATGTTCGTGAAGCAGTAGCGGGGAACCCCAATACTCCTGTCTCACTCCTCGAAACCCTTGCGAAGGATGAGGATAGCGATGTTCGCGCAGCAGTAGCGGGGAACCCCAATACTCCTGTCTCACTCCTCGAAACCCTTGCGAAGGATGAGGATAGCGATGTTCGCGCAGCAGTAGCGTGGAAGCCCAATACTCCTGCTTCTGTTTTGGAAACCCTTGCGAAGGATGAGTATTGGTCTGTTCGCGCAGCAGTAGCAGAAAGACCTGAAATTGTTTGGTTGATTGAAGAGGCTAAGAGGAACGACACCGCTACCATCCGACTAGCAGAGCTAGCTAGCCACTTTTGTACGGATGTTCGCGCAGCAGTAGCGGGGAACCCGAATACTCCTGCTTCTGTTTTGGAAACCCTTGCGAAGCATTGGTATGTCCGCGCAGCAGTAGCACGGAACCCCAATACTCCTGTCTCACTCCTCGAAACCCTTGCTGAGGATAAGGATAGATATGTCCGCCAAGCAGTAGCGGGGAACTCCAATACTCCTGCTTCTGCCCTCGAAACCCTTGCGAAGGATGAGGATAGATATGTCCGCCAAGCAGTAGCGGGGAACTCCAATACTCCTGCTTCTGCCCTCGAAACCCTTGCGAAGGATGAGGATAGGGATGTTCGCAGAGCAGTAGCGGGCAACCCGAAGACTCCCGCCTCTGCCCTCGAAACCCTTGCGAAGGATAAGGATTGGGATGTTCGTGAAGCAGTAGCGGGGAACCCCAATACTCCTGCTTCTGTTTTGGAAACCCTTGCGAAGGATGAGTATTGGTCTGTTCGCGCAGCAATAGCAGAAAGACCTGAAATTGTTTCGTTGATTGAGGAGGCTAAGAGCAACGACACCGCTATCATCCGACTAGCAGAGCTAGCTAGCCACTTTTGTACGGATGTTCGCGCAGCAGTAGCACGGAACCCCAATACTCCTGCTTCTGTTTTGGAAACCCTTGCTGAGGATGAGGATAGCGATGTTCGTGAAGCAGTAGCGGGGAACCCCAATACTCCTGCTTCTGTTTTGGAAACCCTTGCGAAGGATAAGAATAAGTATGTCCGCCAAGCAGTAGCAAGAAGACCTGAAATTGCTGCTTTAATCACGGAAGCTTACAGTGGCAACACTTCTACAGACCGACTAGCCGAACTAGCTAGCCACTTTTGTACGGATGTTCGCGCAGCAGTAGCGGGGAACCCCAATACTCCTGCTCCTGTTTTGGAAACCCTTGCTGAGGATGAGGATAGATATGTTCGCAGAGTGGTAGCGCGGAACCCCAATTTCCCTGTCTCGCTCCTCAAAACCCTTGCGAAGAACAACAAATGGGTTGTCCGCTCCCTCAAAACCCTTGTGAAGGAGAACAATTGGATTGGCCGCATAGAATTAGCAGAAATCCGCATAGCAATAGCAGAAATACCTGAAATTGTTTCGTTGATTGAGGAGGCTGAGAGCAACGACACCGCTACCATCCGACTAGCAAAGCTAGCTAGCCACTTTTGTACATATGTTCGCAGAGCAGTAGCGGGGAACCCGAAGACTCCTGTCTCACTCCTCGAAACCCTTGCGAAGGATACGGAGGAGTATGTCCGTGCAGCAGTAGCGTGGAATCCCAATACTCCTGCTTCTGCCCTCGAAACCCTTGCGAAGGATAAGGAGAGTAGTGTTCGTGAAGCGGTAGCGGGGAATCCCAATACTCCTGCTTCTGCCCTCGAAACCCTTGCGAAGGATAAGTATGTCCGCGCAGAAGTAGCGGGCAACCCGAAGACTCGTGTCTCACTCCTCAAAACCCTTGCGAAGGATAAGTATGTCCGCGCAGAAGTAGCGGGCAACCCGAAGACTCCCGCCTCTGCCCTCGAAACCCTTGCGAAGGATGAGGATAGGGATGTTCGTGAAGCAGTAGCGGGGAACCCGAGTACCCCTGTCTCACTCCTCGAAACCCTTGCGAAGGATAAGGAGAGTAGTGTCCGCGCAGCAGTAGCGGGGAACCCCAATACTCCTGTCTCACTCCTCGAAACCCTTGCTGAGGATTGGTATTGGGAGGTTCGTGAAGTAGTAGCGGGGAACCCCAATACTCCTGCTTCTGCCCTCGAAACCCTTGCTGAGGATGAGGATAAGTATGTCCGCGAAGCAGTAGCACGGAACCCCAATACTCCTGTCTCACTCCTCGAAACCCTTGCGAAGGATAAGAATAAGTATGTCCGCAGAGCAGTAGCAAGAAGACCTGAAATTACTGCTTTAATCACGGAAGCTTACAGTGGCAACACTTCTACAGACCGACTAGCCGAACTAGCTGGCCACTTTTGTACGGATGTTCGCGCAGCAGTAGCGGGGAACCCCAATACTCCTGCTTCTGTTTTGGAAACCTTTGCGAAGGAGAACGATTGGACTGTCCGCGTGGCAGTAGCGGGGAACCCCAATACTCCTGCTTCTGTTTTGGAAACCCTTGCGAAGGAGAACAAATGGGTTATCCGCGCAGCAGTAGCGGGCAACCCGAAGACTCCTGTCTCACTCCTCGAAACCCTTGCGAAGGATAAGGAAAGTGATGTCCGCAGAGCAGTAGCAAGAAGACCTGAAATTGCTGCTTTAATCACGGAAGCTAACAGTGGCAACACTTCTACAGACCGACTAGCTGAACTAGCTAGCCACTTTTGTACAGATATTCGCGCAGCAGTAGCGGGCAACCCGAAGACTCCTACCTATGCTCTCGAAATCCTTGCTGAGGATGAAGCTCAGGATGTTCGCGCAGCAGTAGCGGGCAACCCGAAGACTCCTACCTATGCCCTCGAAATCCTTGCTAAGGATGAATATGAGGCTCAGGATGTTCGCGCAGCAGTAGCACGGAACCCCAATACTCCTGCTTCTGTTTTGGAAATCCTTGCTGAGGATAAGGAGAGTGATGTCCGCCAAGCAGTAGTGCGGAACCCCAATACTCCTGCTTCTGCCCTCGAAACCCTTGCGAAGGATAAGGAGAGTGATGTTCGCGCATCAGTAGCGTGGAAGCCCAATACTCCTGCTTCTGTTTTGGAAACCCTTGCTGAGGATAAGGAGAGTGATGTCCGCCAAGCAGTAGCACGGAACCCCAATACTCCCGCCTCTGCCCTCGAAACCCTTGCGAAGGATGAGTATTGGACTGTTCGCGCAGCAGTAGCGGGGAACCCCAATACTCCCGCCTCTGCCCTCGAAACCCTTACTGAGGATTGGTATTGGGAGGTTCGTAAAGCAATAGCAGAAAGACCTGAAATTGTTTCGTTGATTGAAGAGGCTAAGAGCAACGACACCGCTACCATCCGACTAGCAGAGCTAGCTAGCCACTTTTGTACGGATGTTCGCAGAGCAGTAGCAGAAAGACCTGAAATTGTTTCGCTGATTGAGGAAGCTAAGAGCAACGACACCGCTACCATCCGACTAGCAAAGCTAGCTAGTCACTTTTGTACGGATGTTCGCGTAGCAGTAGCGGGGAACCCCAATACTCCTGCTTCTGTTTTGGAAATCCTTGCTGAGGATAAGGAGAGTGATGTCCGCCAAGCAGTAGTGCGGAACCCCAATACTCCTGCTTCTGCCCTCGAAACCCTTGCTGAGGATGAGAATAGCGATGTTCGCGCAGCAGTAGCGGGGAACCCCAATACTCCTGCTTCTGCCCTCGAAACCCTTGCGAAGGATGAGAGTTCGAATGTTCGCGCAGCAGTAGTGGGGAACCCGAATACTCCCGCCTCTGCCCTCGAAACCCTTGCTGAGGATGAGGATTGGTGGTTTCGCGCAGCAGTAGCGGGGAAACCGAATACTCCTGTCTTTGCCCTCGAAACCCTTGCGAAGGACGAGAGTTCGAATGTTCGCGCAGCAGTAGCGGGGAACCCGAGTACCCCTGTCTCACTCCTCGAAACCGTTGCGAAGGATGAGAGTTCGAATGTTCGCGCAGCAGTAGCGGGGAACCCGAGTACCCCTGTCTCACTCCTCGAAACCGTTGCGAAGGATGAGAGTTGGAATGTTCGCAGAGCAGTAGCGGGGAACCCCAATACTCCCGCCTCTGCCCTCGAAACCCTTGCGAAGGATAGGTATTGGGATGTTCGCAGAGCAGTAGCGGGGAACCCCAATACTCCTGCTTCTGCCCTCGAAACCCTTGCGAAGGATAGGTATTGGGAGGTTCGCAGAGCAGTAGCGGGGAACCCCAATACTCCTGTCTTTGCCCTCGAAACCCTTGCGAAGGACGAGAGTTCGAATGTTCGCGCAGCAGTAGCGGGGAACCCGAGTACCCCTGTCTCACTCCTCGAAACCGTTGCGAAGGGTGAGAGTTCGAATGTTCGCAGAGCAGTAGCGGGGAACCCGAGTACCCCTGTCTCACTCCTCGAAACCCTTGCGAAGGATGAGGATAGGGATGTTCGCAGAGCAGTAGCGGGGAACCCCAATACTCCCGCCTCTGCCCTCGAAACCCTTGCTGAGGATTGGTATTGGGAGGTTCGTAAAGCAATAGCAGAAAGACCTGAAATTGTTTCGTTGATTGAAGAGGCTAAGAGCAACGACACCGCTACCATCCGACTAGCAGAGCTAGCTAGCCACTTTTGTACGGATGTTCGCGCAGCAGTAGCGGGGAACCCCAATACTCCTGCTTCTGCCCTCGAAACCCTTGCGAAGGATAGGTATTGGGATGTTCGCAGAGCAGTAGCGGGGAACCCCAATACTCCTGCTTCTGCCCTCGAAACCCTTGCGAAGGATAGGTATTGGGATGTTCGCAGAGCAGTAGCGGGGAACCCGAGTACCCCTGTCTCACTCCTCGAAACCCTTGCGAAGGATGAGAGTTCGAATGTTCGCGCAGCAGTAGCGGGGAACCCCAATACTCCTGTCTCACTCCTCGAAACCCTTGCGAAGGATGAGAGTTCGCATGTTCGCGTAGCATTAGCGGGGAACCCCAATACTCCTGTCTCACTCCTCAAACCTTTGCTGAGTTAGGGATAAGTATTGACTTTCGTTTTGGTCATGCTTATGGTGGTGGCTAGGTCTCAATCGAGGATAATCGCACTTTTCCTTGGGGCGTGCGGGGAATTTGGGGCACAGAAATCCATTTCTTAGGGCATTTGTAGGCGCTGCACTGCTGTTTGAGCCATCGGCTGAGTTCCTCAGGGGAGGCATCTCCCACATAGAGGGCAATGACCTGCTCACCCCAAAGGGGGTCGGGTGCGCCGTAGATGTAGATGTCTTGGACAAGGCCACTATTAAGGAGTAAGGCCTCTACCTCTTCGGGGTAGATATTCTCACCACCACTGATGATTTTGCGGCTGCTGCGTCCCAAAATGTAGAGGCGATCGCCCCGCCATTCGCCGCGATCGTCCGTTTGGAATATCCCTTCATGGAATAACCCAGGGTAATAGCCAAGGGCAAGGGAGGCGGCCTGAATCTGAATCTCCCCCGTAGGGGTTAAAGCAATTTGGGCATGGGGTAAGACTTGACCACAGGAGCGATCGCCCGCTAAAAACTCCCCCTGCCGTTGGGCACAGATCATGCCAGCAGTTTCTGTCATGCCATAACTGAGACATAGAGGCAAGCGCTGGGTTGCTGCTTCCTCTAATAGTTGCGACCAAGTGGGGCCACCGCCCACGAAAATGCCCCTTAAATCCGCTAGCCATGGCAGAGGGTCTGCAAGCACCTGTTGCAGTTGCCGCGGTACCAGAGACAGCCACAGATCGCCATTGGCAGGAGGCGCCGTTTGCCGTAGATCCCGTAGATGGGTACCGAGATAGAGTTCTCCACCACTCCAGAGCGATCGCACCACGGGCATCAGGCCACTGACATGGTATAGGGGCAAAATACTCAGACAGTAAATCGCCCTTTGTTGTAAATGGCTTTGCAGCCCCATTACTGCCGCTTGAAGGGTCGCGATCGTGTGAATTGCCCAGCGCAACCGCCCTTGAGTGCCGCCAGTGGGAATCAGAATCCAGCCTTGGGGCAATGGTTCTTCAGAGCCTTGGGGGTCGAGGGGGGGCACCGTTCCCCAAGCAAGGAAATTTCTAGGCAGAATCGCTGCCACCTGCTGCCACTCTTGGAATTGCCAGTGGGGATTGGCCAGTAATAGGGGCGTCCCTGTGGAGAGCGCTGCGAGAAAACCACTGAGAAACGAGAGGGGATCGGGTTCTGCAAGAACGAGGAGAGTGGGTTGTTGCTCTTGGAGTTGCTCTTGATAGTTGGCTAATTGCTCGAGGAGTCTGGCGGTAGCAGTGTGCCATTGTCCGTTGTGGGGATACCACAGCCAGTGGGGGGCAATACTCGTAAGGTTTTGTAACAAATTTGCCCTACCCCTCCCTAAACCAATAGGTAAAATCAAAGGATAAAGGAGTGCGTTTAGGAGACAGCAGCCTGACTATTCAACAGATGCAACGGGTAGCCGCAATTACTGACCCTAGCCTTAAACTAGCATGGACCGCCGCCTATGCCGCCGACGATCGCAAGGGAGTGGATATCTGCCTTTTGGATGTGAGTGGTGTGTCCTACCTCACCGATTACTTTGTGATCATTACGGGACTCTCAAAAACCCAAGTGCGCGCCATTTATCAAGGGATTGAGGAGGCGGCTCTTGAACATTGCCAACGCCAACCCCAACATATTGAAGGCCAAGCGGAATGTTCATGGGTGCTGATGGACTACGGTGATGTGATTGTCCATGTGCAATTGCCCAAGGAACGTCAATACTACAACCTTGAGGCCTTTTGGGGCCACGCCCAACGCATTCCCTTTGAGTCACTAGTGACCACCTAGCCGATGCAGCCCTCTTGGTGGCAGTGGATTCTTTTGATCTTGCCACTGGTGGCGATCGCCAGCTTTATCCTCACCGCCGCCTCGATCCAAATTCATACTTGGGGACTGAGTTGGGTCTGGGCAGTAGTCGTGCTGATTCTGCTGCTGTGGCGGTGGGGGGTTGCCCATTGGCTCAAGGGTCAGTCGACAGAGATTGACCCCCGTCCCTTTGATTTGCCAAGAAGCAGTGATTCAGAAACGGATCAACGCGCCCTGAAGATTCTCCAACACACCCTTGAGCAGAGTCGTCAAGACCCGCCCCCTTGGGAAAATTGGCCACTCTTTTGGCAGCGGGCACACACCCTTGTCAGTGAGATTGCCAAAGTCTATTACCCTAATGCCCAACGTCCGCTGTTGCAAATCTATGTGCCCCAAGCCTATCGCCTGCTGCGGGACACGATTGATGATGTGGATCGCTGGCTGGAAACCCTCAACCCAATTTTGTCGCGGGTAACTGTGGGGCAGGCAGTGCGCGCCTATGAACTCTCGCGGCAAGTGGCACCCGTTGCGCGTTGGGGCTTTACGGCTTGGAATTGGGCGCAGTGGCTCCTCAATCCCAGTGTGGCGATTACCAAAACCTTTACCCAAGAGCAGCAGCAAAAGGCCAATCAAGCCCTGATTGCTAACTTGGGACTCACCCTGCGGGAACAGGTGCTCAAGGCCTTGGGACTGCGGGCGATCGCCCTCTACAGTGGCAGCCTCACCCCACTGGAATTGCCCACCCCCACCCCGCGCACAGATACAGGCACATTACAGGACATTTTAGAGCAGAGTCTGCCCCTTGCCCGTGCCGAAACTGAGCCTGTGAACGTCTTTCTCGTGGGTCGCACCGGCGCAGGCAAAAGTAGCCTGATCAATAGTTTATTTGCTACCCCCACCACCCGTGTTTCCCCCTTGCCCAACACAAACGAGATCCAGCAATACCGTTGGCAGGAGGATTTGACCCTGTGGGATACCCCCGGCTACGAAGATATTCGCGGTGCCGATATTCAAGCTCGCCTGCGGGAATTACTGCCGCGCATGGATGTAGTGCTGCTGCTAACCCCAGCGCTGGATCCTGCCCTTGCCCCGGACATCACCGCCCTGCAACTGATTCGCCAACAGGTGAGGGACTTGCCGATTGTGGTGGCGGTCACCCAAGTGGATCGGCTACGCCCCCTGCGGGAATGGCATCCCCCCTACGACTGGCAACGGGGTACCCGTCCCAAGGAAGTGAGTATTCGCGAGGCGGTGGCCTATCGTCAAGAACAGTTGGGCACCTATACGCCCCATATTTTGCCGATTGTCAACGGCACTGAAGAACGCATAGCTTGGGGACTCGATGCCCTCAGTGATACCCTTGTGAATTTAATTGCCCCCGCCAAGCAGATCCGCATGGCTCGCTGGCTTAGCGATCGCCAGACACGGCTTCACGCTGCTTCTCGCCTCATTGACACCTATTGCCACCGCATCACCACCAGTCAGGGCATTACCGATTTGCTCAAGCGACCAGTGCTCCAGTTTCTTTCGACCATGCTCACGGGGTCTGCCGCCGCTGCATGGCTCCTCGCCGAACAACTGCCCCTAGAACACCTGCCGGTGATTCTTTGTAAATTGCAACTGGCCTATGAACTCTACACGCTGTTGCAAAATGCCAGCGATCGCATCGAGGTACCAACGCGCCCCTTTGATCTGAAAACCTTGGCTCCCTTGCTGCTACAACGTCGTAGCCCCCTCGATCAAGACACTTGGGCAACGGGACACACCCTCGTAGAGTTTTGGACACGGCCTAAGCCACCTCTGACGCTGATGGCGCGCTATGAGGACTATTGGCAGCGCTTTGGTATGGTTCCAGCAAAATAGACGAAGATAAAGAAAGGATAAAAACCGTTCATCTCCTCACCCGCCATGACCTCCTCCAATGCCTCCTCCCCCATGGATCGTGAATCAGTTTGGCATGCTCTGAGTGCTGATGAAGTCATTAGCCGCCTAGGGAGCGATCGCCAACAGGGACTGAGTTGTGCAGAAGTGCAACGGCGACAAGTCCAATATGGCCGCAATGAACTCGTTGACAATGGTCGCCGCCCGCGCTGGCAGATTTTCATTGATCAGTTTCGCAATGTCATGCTGATCATGCTGCTCGTGGTGGCCTTCATCTCTGGCACATTGGAGATTCTCGAATCCCTCGAAGAAAACACCATTCCCTTCCCCAAGGACGCAACCGCCATTCTGGTGGTGGTCATTCTCAATGCCATTTTGGGCTATGTCCAAGAAGCCCGTGCTGAAGAGGCGCTCGCTGCGCTGAAAAGTATGGCGGCGCCCAAAGTGCGTGTCCTGCGTGAGGGCAAGGTCATGGAAATTGATTCCCCTGAACTGGTGGTTGGGGACATTTTCTTTTTGGAAGCGGGGGTCAAAGTGGCTGCCGATGGTCGCCTCCTTGAAGCCGTCAACCTGCAAATCCGCGAGGCAGCACTCACCGGTGAAGCAGAAGCCGCCAGTAAAAATGCTGCGCAAATCTTGCCCCTTGATACGGAACTGGGCGATCGCGCCAATCTAGTCTTTGCGGGCACAGAGGTCAACCAAGGGCGAGGAGCCGCCATCGTCACCGCGATCGGCATGGACACTGAACTAGGGAAAATTGCCGCTGCCCTGCAAGGGGTGGAGCAGGAACCCACACCTCTGCAAAAACGGATGACCGAGCTGGGAAATCGCCTAGTCGCCATTGCTTTGGTGCTGGTGAGCATTGTCGTGATTGCTGGGGGTCTCTACGATCTCTCACTGCTGCCGCATCTCATTGAAGTCTCCCTCAGTATGGCGGTGGCCGTCGTCCCCGAAGGCTTGCCCGCCGTGATTACCGTCACCCTTGCCTTGGGAACGCAACGGATGGTGAAACGCCATGCCCTGATTCGGCGGCTGCCGGCCGTGGAGACACTGGGGAGTGTTACAACCATTTGCTCGGATAAAACGGGTACCCTCACCCAAAACAAAATGGTGGTGCAGGCGGTGGCAACCTCCTCCTATCGCGCCAAGGTGAGCGGCAATGGCTATGAACCAAGGGGGGAATTTTATGACGCCAATACCGATGACCCCTCAGCCCTATACGAACGCCAACTGCTCCTTCTAGCGGGAGCGCTGTGCAATGATGCCCTGCTTAAACAACACGCAGCGGAGTGGGTGATTCTCGGCGACCCGACCGAAGGCTCTCTCCTGCCCTTGGCCGCTAAAGGGGGGATTGACCTCAAAGCATTGCAGGAAAAGGCTGAGCGGGTAGTGGAGTTTCCCTTTGATGCCGATCGCAAGCGCATGAGTACATTCTACCGCAGTGAGTCCGTTCCTGCGATTGCCGCCAAGGAACCCTACTGGATGATTACCAAAGGGTCACCCGAGCTGACCTTGGAACGCTGTCAATGGCGCCAAGTGGGGCAAGACATTCAACCCCTCACACTGGCGGAGCGTCAAGAGATTCTGGCGCAAAACAATCGCTTTGCCGCTCAGGGTCTGCGGGTCTTGGGCATTGCCCATCGCTACTGGTCAGCGCTGCCACCAGCGGAGAGTGTAGACACCAGTGAGCAGGATTTGATCTGGTTGGGGTTAGTGGGCATTCTTGATCCCCCGCGTCCGGAGGTACTGGCGGCCGTCGCCACCTGTCGCACTGCTGGGATTCGCCCGATTATGATTACGGGAGATCACCAACTCACAGCTCAGGCGATCGCCAGTCAAATTGGTATCTGTGAGTGGGGCGACTGTACCCTCACGGGTCGGGACATTGAAAAACTCAGTACCGAGGAATTGGATGCCGCCACCCCCACCGTCAGTGTCTATGCCCGGGTCTCGCCGGAACATAAACTGCGGATTGTCAAATCGCTGCAACGTCACGGTGAGATTGTGGCCATGACTGGGGATGGTGTGAATGATGCCCCGGCTCTCAAACAAGCGGATATTGGCGTAGCCATGGGGATTACGGGGACGGATGTCACCAAGGAAGCCAGTGATATGGTGCTCTTGGATGATAACTTTGCAACCATTGTGGCGGCTACCGAGGAAGGGCGAGTGATCTACAGCAATATTCGTCGCTTTATTAAATACATTCTCGGCTCCAACATTGGTGAAGTGATCACGATTGCCTGCTCACCCCTACTGGGACTAGGAGGTGTGCCTCTAACGCCCTTGCAAATCCTCTGGATGAACTTGGTGACTGATGGCCTGCCTGCCCTTGCCCTTGCCGTTGAGCCGGGGGATCCCGATGTCATGAAGCGTCCTCCTGTTAAGCCCAACGAAAGTATTTTTAGCCGTGGCTTGGGTTCCTATATGATTCGTGTCGGTTTGATCTTGGCGATCGTCGGCATCTCCCTGATGGTATGGGCCTACAGCTACACCGCTGAACATCTGGAAGGAGGACTCGATCCAAGACGTTGGACAACCATGGTTTTTACCACCCTCTGTCTCGCTCAAATGGGTCATGCCCTTGCCGCCCGTTCCAGTACACGGCTGACGCTTGAAATGAGCCCCACCTCCAACCTTTTTGTTTGGGGCTCAGTCATCCTGACAACGATTCTGCAACTCCTGCTGATCTACGCCTCCCCTCTGCGACGGTTCTTTGGTACCTATCTGCTCTCGGGGACTGAGCTAGCCGTGTGCATTGGCTTTAGCACCCTTGTCTTTGTGTGGGTGGAGCTAGAGAAACTGGTGTTGCGGCTATTCAACAAAGGCCAAGAACTAAAATTATTAGAGTAGTGTCTCTAGGTTGACTCAGGGTTTGGTTGGATGCGCATTCTCCTCGTAGAAGATGATCCAGAGCAACTAGAGCCGCTGAGCACTGCCCTCTCCCACGTGGGGCATCTGGTGGATGGGGTTCAGGAGGGAGAAACAGCCCAATGGCTGATGCAGGAAAAAACCTATGACTTGCTGATTTTGGACTGGATGCTACCGAAAGTCAGTGGCCTCGAACTGTGTAGCCAGTACCGTCAACAGGGGAAGAGCACACCCATACTGTTGCTCACCGCCAAAGATACCACTGCTGACAAAGTGATGGGGCTAGATGCGGGTGCCGATGATTATTTGATCAAGCCCGTGGATGTGATGGAACTGTTGGCGCGGGTGCGTGCCCTTGGCCGGCGATCGCCCCAATGGCTAGGCGATCAATTGTATCTGCAAGATTTAGTCTTAGATTTGCCCTCAATGACACTCCAACGGGGCGATCGCACGATCGTGCTCTCCACAAGGGAATACCAGTTTTTGGAGTTTTTTCTGCGTCATCCGGGGCAAGTCATTAGTCGCGAACAACTGGAACTGAACCTTTGGGAGTGGGACAATCAACCAGAAAGTAACGCCGTCAGTACCCAAATTCGCCGCTTGCGCCTGCGCCTAGGGGAGCTGGGGTGTGCCGATTGGCTAGAGACCATCTACGGTATGGGCTACCGCCTACAAGCCAGTTCCTAGAACGATGCTGAAGGGATTATGCCTAAAGGTTCAAGGATGGCAGCGACTGCCCCCCACCCAACGGGGCATTGTCATCATTGCCCTACCTGTGTGCTGTCTCTTGAGTACTGTGGGGGTGTTGATTTGGCTCAGTGCTAGCATTGCGGACTACGAAGGATGGGTGCGCCATACGCAACGGGTGCAGCTTGAGGGACGGGAGCTATTAAATCACCTCATTGATGCTGAAACAGGGGTGCGCGGCTATCATCTCACACGACAGGTGGGCTTTCTCGAACCGTACTACACTGCTGCCGCCCAATTGCCCTTAACCCTTGAGAATTTAGAGGTACTGATCAGCGATAATCCACACCAGTTAGAGCACTTTCGGCACTTCAAATCCTTAGTAGAAGAAACTTTTCACTTGTTAGCCCAGCAACTGGAGGACGCCCCCAACCTTTCTCTAGCAGAGACGGAGCAACGACTCTACTTTTATCAGCAATTGGAGCAAGCAAAACAGGCAATGGATCGTTCCCGTGTTGCTATTAACGCCTTCATGAGCGAAGAAGATCGCCTTTTGGCCGATCGCCAACAACATTTAGAGGCGCTGCGGCAGATCAATACCGTTGTGCTCCTATTGGCGGTGGTGGTGGGGTTGGGCAGTAGTGGTTTAGCAATTCATTGGTTTCGCCAACTCTATCAGGAAGTGGATCTGCGGGGACAGCGTCTTGAGGCCGCCTGCGATCGCCTAGCTCGATTTACGGCCAATGCTTCCCACCAACTGCGAGCACCCATTGCAGCAATTCTCAGCCATGCCCAAGTCGGACTCCTGCTGGCTCGACAAGCCCCTGAGCAGTCCCTACCTCGGCTAGAAAAAGTGGCCACGCTGGCGAAGGCCATGGGACAACTGGTAAATGATTTGCTCTTTCTGGCTCGCTATGAGGGGGTATCTCCCCCAGACTTTGCCACATCCTTTGATTTAGTGCCCTTCATCGCGCAAGTCGTCCAAGAATGGCAGGAAACAGGCACAGCTAGTCATCACTTTTATCTCGAAGTGCCATCGGTTCCTATGTTTATTCAGGGCGATCGCGAGATGCTCAAGCAAGTGATCCTCAATCTGCTCACCAATGCCGATCGCTATACCCCCAAGGGAGGCACGATTACGCTTCGGTTAGAACCGCAGGGAAGCTCAGCAGTAATTCACGTCAGTGATACAGGCATGGGAATTAGTGAAGCGGCCCTGCCCCATATTTTTGATTATTTCTATCGGGATGAGCGGGTGCGACAACAGGGCATTAGCGGTTCAGGGCTAGGACTAGCGATTGTGCGCCAAATCGTCCATCTTCACCGGGGCAGCATCACAGTTCACAGCCAAGAGAATCAAGGTTCTACCTTTACCGTCAGATTGCCCCTTGCTCCCTAGAATAGGCTGTCACTTTTACGTCACTTTCACTTGATATTCTCAAGCTGTATCTGGCACAAACCACTGCTCCAAGCGCCAGATCTGCTTACTCAAGTTGAATTGGAGGATAGGATGATGACTCTACGATGGCAACCTCTTGTGGCAACCACTGTTGCAGCAATTCTCCTACCGCTGGCGATCGCTCCAGCCGCAATGGCACGTCCCGGCTCTCCTTCATCTAGCTCTGTGGAACGGGAGGCGCGGAGTGCGTTTCGAGACCTCGCCAAAGCGCAATATGAAGGGATGCGGGCAAAGTCCATGAGTGGGGTAGATGCCAGTCTCTTGAGCTTGGGCGATCGCCTACTGGCCTCAGCCCAGCAACTTCAGCAAAGCGGCAACTACTTCCAAGCCAAGGAAACGGCCAAAGCAGCCACCCGTATTTATGAAGCTGCTCGCAACCTCGGTGAGGCTCGCACGGGTCAAGCGGATCTCTCCCGCAGTTACTTTGATGCGCCTTTTCAAGTGAGTCGTGAGTTGACCCGCACCGAAGCAGAAATGGCCTACTTTCGTGGGGGCAATCCCACCGTGCGCGATCTGTTTAGCCGTGCTCAGCAGTTAGCCCAACCTGCCAGCTTGACAGCACCGGCACCCACCACCGCCAATGTTGCCAGCTTAGCCACCAATCGAGCCGCAGTACAACTCTTGAAGGCCAGTCGCCACCTGATGCGAGCGGAGCGCGGTTTCTAAAAGCCCATGACCTTGGCTACAGTTTGCTCAGTGGGTTCAATGTGGCGGTGGAAGCGATCGCTCTGTTGCTTGAGCGCTGTTTCTGGATCCTTGAGACCATTGCCCGTCAGCACACAAACCACCGTGGCACCACTGGGCACCTGATCGGCCAATTTCAAGAGACCCGCCACAGAAGCCGCACTAGCCGGTTCACAGAAGATACCTTCCTCAGAAGCCAGCAGACAATAGGCATTCAGGATTTCCTCATCGGTGACGGCATTAAAGGCACCTTGGCTGGCTTCTTTGACGGCGATCGCCCGTTGCCAGTTGGCAGGATTGCCAATGCGAATGGCCGTCGCAATCGTTTCGGGATGGGTGACAACCTCGCCCTTGACAAGGGGGGCAGATCCCGCTGCTTGAAAGCCCATCATCCGCGGCAGGCGATCGCAACGATTTTGCTCACGATACTGGCAAAAGCCCATCCAATAGGCAGTAATGTTTCCTGCATTACCCATGGGAATACACAGCCAATCGGGGGCATTGCCCAAGCTATCCACCACCTCAAAGGCGGCGGTTTTCTGCCCCTCTAGGCGATAGGGATTGACGGAATTGACCAGCGTCACGGGGTAAGTTTCCGCCATTAGGCGCACAATCTCTAGGGCTTGATCAAAGTTGCCCTCAATGGCAATCACTTCAGCACCATAGAGGAGCGCTTGGGCCAGTTTTCCTTGGGCAACGTACCCTTCGGGCACCAAGACATAGGCCCGTAAGCCTGCCCGTCTCGCGTAGGCCGCTGCTGAGGCCGAGGTATTTCCTGTGCTGGCGCAAATCACAGCTTCGGCTCCCGCTTCCTTGGCCTTGGAAATGGCCATGGTCATGCCACGATCTTTGAAGCTCCCTGTGGGGTTGAGGCCATCGTACTTGACATACACCGCGACGTTGCGGCCAATGCGGGCTGCAATTTGAGGCACGGGAATCAGTGGTGTATTGCCTTCATAGAGGGTGACCACTGGGGTGCGATCGCTCACCGGCAAAAACTCACCGTAAGCGTGAATCAGGCCATGCCAAGCAGGACGGATGGGGGGAGCAGAGAGTGTTACAGGCACAGGTACGCAGTCAAAAAATATGAATAAATTTGAGGCTGAAGATAGAGATTAGCCACACAGTAGGATAATTTTAGCGAGCAGGGGTTGCACTTGCCAATTGCCGCCCTAGGGGAGAGCTACACAATGCGCTTAATTTTGATCCGCCATGGTGAGGCTGTGGGTAATGCCTCAGGTGTCATGTTAGGACGGCAAGATGTGCCCCTCACAGAACGGGGACGGCAGCAAGCCCTTGCCCTGCGGGAAAAACTCCCCTTACCCCATGCCATTTACACGAGTCCGCTGCAACGCTGCCACGATACGGCGATGCTCATGAATCCTCGTCCTGACCTAAAGGTTCAAGAGTTGGCGGAGTTAATTGAAATTGATCAGGGCATTTTCACAGGACTCACGTGGGCACAGGCGCAGGCGCAACATCCCGAGCTTTGTGAAGAGCTAGAAGAAAGTGACTACCTGATTCCAGTCCCCGAGGCAGAGTCAATGGCCATGGCCTGGCAGCGGGCAAAACAGGCTTGGAAACAACTCCGACGCCACAGGGATGAGCAGTGTGTTTGGTGTATTAGTCATGGCGGCTTTTTGCAGTGCCTGATTAGCGTTGTGTTGGGGAGCGATCGCCTGTGGGGGATGGAAATTCCCCCCGCTGCTTGGTTTGACTTTTCAGTACGAGTGGATTTAGATGGCCGCTTTGAGGCAGAAAATATCCGCTGGTGGCGCATCAATGCCTTTAATCAGTGCTCCTAGACGGCCAGCTCAGGTTAAGGTTGTTAACAAACCGCAATTTGCTCGATTGGCATCAAGATCTGCGAGCGGCGGAGGGTCGCGATCTTGGGGTTGGCACAGTTAGCTGCGGAATCCTGACCCAGCAATGGTCTTCAAATTCGTTGCCTAAGCGAAAGCGTTGAAAGGTTCCTTGGCTGCTCTGGCGATCGATCCAGATGGGCAGGCTAATGAGACCTCGATTGTCTTTAATGAGCCAGCGGATCGAGCCATCGTTGTCCCGATAGGGGCGTACACCATTGACCAGTGCCCACGACTCCCCCAAACTCAGGCCACCAAAGCGGGAAATTTGCTGGGGTGTGGTGAAGGCGATCGCCAGCCGATCAACCAGCTTCAGTGGTGCATTTTCCTCACTCGAATCAACTTTGACAACCACTTGCACATCTGTGAGCAGTTCATGGTGATTCGGCTTGGAGAATTTACTCGTGGAATAGGTGCCGAGGCGATTCTTACTGAACTTGTGATGCCGCTGTTTACGCAGAATGCGAGAAATGGGTGGGTCAGCACCAATAATGCCAATGGCCAGTTTGACACCCCGATGTTGATCCAAATTCTCTTCACCGATCAGGGAAAGGAGCATGCCATAGATCGTGGAGGGGGGTGGATAGCGGTAGGTCTCCTTAAAGTCGCGGGCAAAGCTGCGGGGAAAACTGGTACAGGGACAATCAACGTAAAGTTGCATTAGGCGGGCACCTCAAGCTTGAGTTGTTGCTTTAATTGTTCTTTGGCGTGGGCGATCGCTTCTTTGACCCCGCGATAGACCTGAACCCCCAATGCCTTTAACTGCTGACCATAGGGAGTATCGGCAATCTCACCGCCCACCAGTAGCTCATCAGCCTTCACATCCCCCACTTCAACCAGTCGCACTAGCCGTGGGCAGCCCACCGACTCCCCAATGCGCTTAAACACCTCCATAATCCAAGGACTGGGATCATCTGTGATGCGAAGCACAATGGACTCTGGCCGAAAGTCGTACAAAAAGCGGGCATGGTTGCCGCCGACATGACGCACCGCCCCAATGGCATCGAGGGTAAGGAGGGCACGTTCTGGTTTCTTCAAACTCTCTGGTGTGAGGGCGATCGTGTACTGATAGGCAGTGCAGTGTACTTCGGTGCTATGAATCGAAGTTTTTCCCTTTTCGCCGCCTTTAGAACCAAAGGCAATATCCCCCCAATAGGGATCCAGACTCATAGCGCGACTAATTTCTAGGGCACCCCGCCGTTTGGTCGTGGCATCTTCATTATCCTTCCCCTTTTTGGCGTCCATGTAGCCAAACAAGTCATCATCAATGTATTTTTCAGCGCTGAATTGTTCATCCTTGAAGCTATACTTGTCAGTCTCAGCATTAAATGTGCGATTCACCTCTTTTTCATAATGATTTTGAAAATACTCCCGCAATCCCCAACGGATCGCTTCTGCACTCACAGTAGTGTATTGATCATTGCCACGGGTGATTTTTTGCAAAGTTGAGAGAGTGCTCCCATCCCCTTCCCCCCGGTTATTGGCTGCAACAGCAGTGGTCGTTACAATTGTTGCAAAAAGATGTTTTGTCATTGTTATTTCTCCTAAGTTAAAGACAGCAACTATTCATCAACAAAGGAAAACATTTCCTCTTCCGTTACATTCACCTCATCCATTGATTCAGAGGCAACCTCAGCACCATTGAGAGCATCTCCCTTCTTACTGCTGTAGGTGGCGATCGCCAGCAGTACCAGATCTCTTGCTCGCCGCCAGTTTTCCTCACGGTGAATCCAGTGAACAATTTGCGGGCCTTTATCGCGAGCGGCTTTGCTACGAAACTGGCTTAGGAAATCCACCAATGCAGTAGCAAATTCCTGTTGCGTACTCGGACGTTGGAATCGGTAGATAACCTTATCGGTCACTTGCCCATAGTCTAATTGGCGACCTTGCTTCTTAGCTTGCTGAATCTGCCCGTACAGGTATTTACTAAAAGCACCTTGTACCACCTCAAAGAGCACCTGTTCATCGGGATTCAAGTGTTTGGTCATTTTTACCAACCCTTCACGTTCATAGAGCTTATTACGTTTGTAAAATTCAAAGAAACCTGCATACCAAGGCTGACCTCCAATTAAATTGTCACAAATCCAAGGCAGTGCTTTAGAAAGAGCTAACCAAGTTTCACCATTCTCCTTTTGTCGCACGTGCGCAGGAAAAACTTGGCGAGCGACTTCATACAACTCTAGGACTTCATCCGTAACTTCGACGCGATACACTGCCTGTTTCAAATAAGCTTGCTGAGCATCCCAGACTTGCTTGCCCAACTGGTAAACCTCACAGTAGTGCACGCCAAAGGGTTGCACTGCTTCGACCACCTTTTCCTGCAACAGGAAATGCAACGCAGATTCCCCTACCCCACTGCTACGAAAGTCTCGATAGGTGTACCCGGACATCGCGCGACGGCGCTTAACCCAGTGCTTTAGATTTTGAACTTCAGGAATAACCAGTGCTGAGCGGGCAGAGAGCTTGCCACCAACAGCTTGGGGAGGAAGTTGGTAGTAGCCACAGGCAAGGGGCAAAAAAAGCAACGCCAGAAAGCCCTGCGGCGATTCTTGATAGGGACCATTGACAAAACATTCCACCAGTCCGGGCAGATGATTTCCCTTCAGGGGAATTTCTTTCTTGAAGGCTCCCTTATTGTTAAAGGCCTCCTTGATGTCGCCGGTGTAATAACAGCTCTCTAGGGGCTTCACCTCAATCGAGATCTCTGGTTGATCCGGCTCAATTAAGAACGTGCGAGTGACAGAAGTGTTGCTGAGTTTGCGCTGCGTATTGTGCTGGAGGAATGTGGTGAGTACCCCTTGGGTAAACGTGTATTGCCCCTGGGCATCAAGCTTGAGGGCAGGAACCTCTAGATAGCCTTGGTGATTAATCTGATAGGTTTGCTTTAGCAGCCATGTCACAACCTCTCGATCACTCCCTTTCCACGCCAGTTCAACGACCTCATCGGTGACGTTCCAAGTTAAGGGAGCCTGTGAACGTTGGCTTTCCAACTCGGATAGGGCTAAGGCTAGACCCGCAATTCCTGCTCGATGGGGTAAAAGAAAGTTTGGATCAAAGATCGATAAGGTAAATTGGCTCACAATTTCACCTCCTGCCGGGAAGCGAACGCCCCTAGGTTTGGGTCATAGTGCCACTGCTCCTTAGGCGCAATCAAATATCCGCTCTTGTGGCGCCGCCAACCCTTGATATTTTTGGTAGCGGGTAGGGGGATTGTGTAGCGCATCAGTTGACTAGATTTGAGGAACGCAATCTCCTCCTGATCCTGTTCGAGAAGGGCAGTGACGGTATAGCCTGCTTCGCGCAACGGTGCAGGATACGTTTTCCATCTGCCATCCAGCCAGACAAAGTGATCCTTGGGTGTGTGTGGAGTGTTGAGTTTTTCTAACCAAGCGGCGAGCTGGGCTTGGCTAACCAGCTGACCGACAAACCCTCGCACCAGTGCCCAACCCGCATCCAGTTCATCTGCACTGTAGGGAAAACCAACCTTGTCATCGGGGTAAAAGAGGGCATCAAGGGCGTGGCCGCAGTACTGACGGTTGAGCCGTCCCAAGCGCTGGATTAGACCTGCAGGGTCAGCAATTTGAGTCACGAGGAGTGTTGCCGACAAGTCCAGCGACATTTCTGCCACTTGCGTGGTGATGGCTAGGACGGGTTGATTTTGTTTGAAGGCCTCTACCACTTTGCGGTGATGGTGCACGCGATCGCCATAACGAAAGCGACTGTGATAGAGCAGAGGTTGAAGTCCCTGATTTTTCGCTTGCTGATAGGTAGCGATCGCTGTATCCACCTGATTGCAAACCCACAGAACTCTACCGCCCTGGTCAAGTTCTTGCTGAACCCGCTCCCAATCTGGCTGTGCTAGCTCATGGAAACGATAGCGGGGCAGGTCTTCTAGCGTTTGAGGGCCTTGAATTATTGCAATTTCCTCTGCCACTGCCTGCTGAATCGCCGCCACCTGCGCCGGTAGAAATGAGGCAGACATCAGCAAAATCGGCGCTTTAACAACCTTGAGAAATCGCAGTAAGGCACCAAAGAGAGCATCGTCATAGCAATGAACTTCATCAAAGACGAAAGCAGCCTTGGCAAGAGCTGGAAAGCAGTACAGGGGACGGCGATGACATTGCAGGAGTCCCAAAACGGTATCCACAGTGCAAACATTGACCTTTGCCCCCCAAGCCTTGAAGGCTTCTAATTTCTGAGCGGCCTCATTAACAGCTCCATCACCATTGTCTTCTTCTTCTCCTGTGCAAGCCAACTCCAAATCAACAGCCGACCGAGAGTGCAACAGCTCTGACTCTACTTGGTTATGAACATAGCCCAGAAAGCCCTCAGTGCTGGTGCCGGTTGTTGGATAGCAGAAAAATAACTTGCGTCCAATGCCGTGGCGGAGCGCCCAATTATAAGCCCCCAAGGTTTTGCCGGTACCGCAACCTGCCCGTGCCAATGTTACCCGTTTCGACTTGTCTTTAAGATCAATCTGAAATGGGCGCAGTGGATATTCCCCCCGACGCGCATCAATGACCTTTTGTAAATCAGCTTCCGTGAGGGTATTCTCTAGCTCTGATCGAATCCACTCCTGAATATTCGTTGAAACCTGCGCCGAGGCAGAACCAATGGCATCTGCTGCAATCAGTAGCGCTTTAACAACGGCAAGAAACGCTAGATCTGGTTCCCATTCGATGAAAGCATTCAAGACTTTGTCACGCTTATCTTTGATTGTTTTAATATCCCATTTGATTAACGCAAAAGGAGGAATGATTTGAGGCAGCCCTAGGGTTCTCACCCCATAGCGAAGCAGCTTGTGGAAGGAAGGATGATGGACATACCAGTACAGGTAAGGGTCGCCACTGCCCTCGCGGATCTCCCCCAGTGCACCGGTGTTTCGCCCCTGCTGACCGCCTAATTTGAGGTGATGTCCTCCTGCTGCGGCGATCGCTGTCATCAAGTCAGCATTGGGGCATTGGCAAAGCCAGTTTCGGAACTCCCACGCCAGCAAGACAGACCCCACTTCATGACGGATAAGTTGTGGGTATTGCAAGGGGTTCTGTTGAGGCTGCACCGATGGATTTGAAGCCCTGAGGGGGTACCTGACCACCCCTTGAAATTGGTGATTGGCCTTACCCCAATCGTGCAGATAAGCGGCCAGTCGCGCCGTTGCCCGCAGGGTTTCCCTAGTGTCGTTGCTAAATCCAAACTGCTGGAGCAACCCTGTGCCCAGTGCATCAACCAAGGTGGTAATTGACTTCACAACCGCCGCGGTATGACCAGCCAAATGATACGTTCCTCTCCAGTCGGCGCTGCTTGGGAGTGAAGATTTTGCCAACAAAATATCTGGGTCTAGTTTTGGGGGTGGAGAACTAGGCAGCATTCGGTTCCTCCTTGACCGGGTAAAACCAGCCGCAGCCAAAATGTCTTCGTCCTCCTAATCCATGCCACTGCAACTTTAGAGAATCTTCAGGAGTTAAATCTTCAACAATCACGCGGTAGCCTACGACTTTTTTGCCTTTCACTTGAATCGTGCGCCGTGCTAAATCACCATTCGGATCAGAAGGAATAAATACCTTTCCCTGAATGCCTAAATGAGTTAGGCCTTTTTGACAAGATTCCAAAAAATAGCGGGGCACTTCTAGGTGATCAATTGCTTCTAATTTGAAAGTGACTAGGCGAGCTGCGAGGGTTCCTGAAGGCTCTGGCAATGTAATTCGAGGTTGCACAAGGCGAATCAGATGCCCCTGAATATCCAACACTTGGTTCTGGAAAAAGCGATACCACGTCTGCACTTGATCTGTAGGACAGCGAAGGCGAAAGCGTGAAGCACGATTTAGATAAATCATTCCCTCACCGTTAGGAATTCCAGCAATACTGCTAAGGCGAAGATCACTTGGTATATCTGAAGGTAGATCTGGCCGCCCCAATTGTTGCAACTGTTTTTTAATAGCAGAGTACAATGCATAGCCATGATCTGCTGGCAGTGTTCTTCCACGCAAGCTGTAATGGATTTCAAGAAAGTGATTGTGGCTAGTCATGACGCTATCTTATTATCCCCGCCTAATCTGAATGCTTTCCCTCAATTATGGGTCTCTGGAGCACTGCCAAGGGTAGCCACTGTCTAGTTTCAAGAATCATGCTAACGGATAACTTATAGTTGTCAACTTACAAAAATTTTAACTTCTACTGTAGGTAACCACAAGGAGCAAAAAAGCTTTTGGATACAATTTTTTATTTTTATTCAAGAAAGTTAACCAACCGCTGGGCTAGCCCACAGCACCAGAGGTAGAGGCACGTTTCTCTACTTCACTCAATTCTTTTTTGGATCTGTGCTCAACGCCTTACGGCATCAAAGGTAGAGGCACATAGTTGGAATTTTATGTTGCCCTTTGTATTTACTAGTGCTCAACGCCTTACGGCATCAAAGGTAGAGGCACTAGATTGGTGCGGACAGAAGAGCGGCTTCGTGTGCTCAACGCCTTACGGCATCAAAGGTAGAGGCACGGCACCGTCCAGTAAGTTTTATGCCCAAAAACCTGACGTGCTCAACGCCTTACGGCATCAAAGGTAGAGGCACACCACAGCAACATCAAATGCTCGGATGATATTTTGTGCTCAACGCCTTACGGCATCAAAGGTAGAGGCACTCAACAGGGGTCGGTCTTGGTGTAGGTGGTGCAAGTGCTCAACGCCTTACGGCATCAAAGGTAGAGGCACCCTAGGGCTGGAAGTAGTAGGGTTGCTTCCTGAACGTGCTCAACGCCTTACGGCATCAAAGGTAGAGGCACTTGATTCCTATTAACCACTTTGATCCACCCACTGTTGTGCTCAACGCCTTACGGCATCAAAGGTAGAGGCACCTTCAGTAATATCGCTTTCTTCTTTGAAAGCTAAGTGCTCAACGCCTTACGGCATCAAAGGTAGAGGCACATCTAGTAGAAAATCAACATATCTAAGTTCAATGTGCTCAACGCCTTACGGCATCAAAGGTAGAGGCACATAATCGTACACTTCTTCGTTTTTCGTTAACATGGGTGCTCAACGCCTTACGGCATCAAAGGTAGAGGCACTTCAAATTCTCAGCGGGTATACCGATACCCGTTCGTGCTCAACGCCTTACGGCATCAAAGGTAGAGGCACTCAAAGACTACAACTTTGACACCATTTCAGAGAGTGCTCAACGCCTTACGGCATCAAAGGTAGAGGCACACAGCAATTTGTTCTTCAGACATGTTTAAGTACTCTTCGTGCTCAACGCCTTACGGCATCAAAGGTAGAGGCACAGGTCATCGATGTTTTCTTTTATGACGAGGTGGCGTGCTCAACGCCTTACGGCATCAAAGGTAGAGGCACGCGCAAGGAATCACCACAATTCCAGAGCTAGCTAAGTGCTCAACGCCTTACGGCATCAAAGGTAGAGGCACCGAGCCGCAGCTTGAAGCAGTTGAGCAACGATTTCCTGTGCTCAACGCCTTACGGCATCAAAGGTAGAGGCACGAAGATACATATGAGAATTGGATTAATGACGAGGCAGATGTGCTCAACGCCTTACGGCATCAAAGGTAGAGGCACCCCACCAATTCCCCACTGGATGCCCACCAGTCACCCGTGCTCAACGCCTTACGGCATCAAAGGTAGAGGCACATCTTACAGGAATATGCCAAGCTTACCCCTTCTTTAGTGCTCAACGCCTTACGGCATCAAAGGTAGAGGCACCTAGATCAGCAGCCACTTCGTCAGGGTCGGCGTCAAGTGCTCAACGCCTTACGGCATCAAAGGTAGAGGCACAAAGCAGTAGGGAAAGTAGGGGCGCCTAGGGAAGGTGCTCAACGCCTTACGGCATCAAAGGTAGAGGCACCTACCGACTGCCTACTGGTTCCCTCGACTTTCCCGTGCTCAACGCCTTACGGCATCAAAGGTAGAGGCACAAGGAAGCAACCAATACCGCTATTGTCCCAATCGCGTGCTCAACGCCTTACGGCATCAAAGGTAGAGGCACTAGGAGCGCCTAGGGAAGTCTGCGGGAAAACTAGGAGGTGCTCAACGCCTTACGGCATCAAAGGTAGAGGCACTCGGTGGGTTCGCGGTGTTCGTAATCAACGCGAATCGTGCTCAACGCCTTACGGCATCAAAGGTAGAGGCACCAGCATAATCAGACACAACTAACTTAACAATATTGGGGTGCTCAACGCCTTACGGCATCAAAGGTAGAGGCACATCAGTAGAGGTTAACGGTTCTTTAGTGGTGGGGTGTGCTCAACGCCTTACGGCATCAAAGGTAGAGGCACGTTTGCGCAGGTAAAACATTTGCCAGCCCTTGGTGCTCAACGCCTTACGGCATCAAAGGTAGAGGCACCAGCTTTAGCATCAACTGCTTTCATGCCTACAGCAGGTGCTCAACGCCTTACGGCATCAAAGGTAGAGGCACCATTGCGCGCCACTATTGGGTTTGGCTCTTATCAAGTGCTCAACGCCTTACGGCATCAAAGGTAGAGGCACTTGAGTATACAAATCGCAAACATTCAGAATAATTGCAAGTGCTCAACGCCTTACGGCATCAAAGGTAGAGGCACATTTGTCTGCGAGGTATTTTGAAAAAAACTTTACTGTGCTCAACGCCTTACGGCATCAAAGGTAGAGGCACTTTCTGCATTTTGGGGAACTCAAGTTCCCTAAAACGTGCTCAACGCCTTACGGCATCAAAGGTAGAGGCACGATTTGACAAAGTTAGCACTGACAATTGTTTACTTCGTGCTCAACGCCTTACGGCATCAAAGGTAGAGGCACCCGCAAGGTCAATCATTCCTACAGTAACGTACCTGTGCTCAACGCCTTACGGCATCAAAGGTAGAGGCACTTCCCTACTTTAGGCGCCCCTACTGCTTCCCTAGTGCTCAACGCCTTACGGCATCAAAGGTAGAGGCACAGCATCTTGTTTTTTCAAGTTCTGAGACTGCGCCATGTGCTCAACGCCTTACGGCATCAAAGGTAGAGGCACAGTCTGTTCCAGAACTACTAATGTTGAGCGCCCTTAGTGCTCAACGCCTTACGGCATCAAAGGTAGAGGCACCCCCACAGACTTCCCCACAGATTGCCCCAGTTTCCCGTGCTCAACGCCTTACGGCATCAAAGGTAGAGGCACGCCGTGCCTCTTCAAAAGGATTTAAGCGAAACAAGGCGTGCTCAACGCCTTACGGCATCAAAGGTAGAGGCACTTTGTGGGGCATAATCTAAAGTTTGATTTATGCGTGCTCAACGCCTTACGGCATCAAAGGTAGAGGCACTCACGAGTAACTTGGGATTTTCCAATCCCAGGCAGTGCTCAACGCCTTACGGCATCAAAGGTAGAGGCACTTGCTGGATCAAAGTATACTCTCCATCGAACTTGACGTGCTCAACGCCTTACGGCATCAAAGGTAGAGGCACTTACTGCTGAGCGTATTTATAAGAAAACTAATAGGTGCTCAACGCCTTACGGCATCAAAGGTAGAGGCACATAATCAAGAAAACCAAGGCGAACAATCTCAAGGTGTGCTCAACGCCTTACGGCATCAAAGGTAGAGGCACTCAGTCATTCCTTTAGTAACGTACCTCGTGACTACGCGTGCTCAACGCCTTACGGCATCAAAGGTAGAGGCACTTACTCATGAATACCAAGTGTATGGTCAAGCTTCCGTGCTCAACGCCTTACGGCATCAAAGGTAGAGGCACCTGGGGCAATCTGTGGGGAGTCTGGAGCGCCTAGGGTGCTCAACGCCTTACGGCATCAAAGGTAGAGGCACCGACTCCTTCTGGGTTATACCAAAGAGCTGCCGATTTGTGCTCAACGCCTTACGGCATCAAAGGTAGAGGCACAAGAAAATCTTGGGGATTTTTTGACGTACGCTTGTGCTCAACGCCTTACGGCATCAAAGGTAGAGGCACATAGGTAGGTTTAGCAGCGACCTAATTTTATTCTGAAGTGCTCAACGCCTTACGGCATCAAAGGTAGAGGCACAAACTCTTTATAATTTGGTGAATAATGGCTAGCGTGCTCAACGCCTTACGGCATCAAAGGTAGAGGCACGCCATGACCCCCACACAGGTTTTTTGCGAATACTCGTGCTCAACGCCTTACGGCATCAAAGGTAGAGGCACTTGTTTCAAGTCATAAACAGTATTAACGGCCGCCCGTGCTCAACGCCTTACGGCATCAAAGGTAGAGGCACCGTATTCAGAAGAGTTCATTACGCTGTAGTCGTAGTGTGCTCAACGCCTTACGGCATCAAAGGTAGAGGCACCTCAACGCCTAGTAAATGAGCCTAGGTATAAATACTGTGCTCAACGCCTTACGGCATCAAAGGTAGAGGCACTTGGTCTGCTGCTGTTTCAAATAACGCTCATGAGCAGGTGCTCAACGCCTTACGGCATCAAAGGTAGAGGCACAGGCAAGTCCGCGGGAAAACTAGGAGCGCCTAGGGTGCTCAACGCCTTACGGCATCAAAGGTAGAGGCACGGGGACACGATTATTAGCTAAGGCAGAAATATGTGCTCAACGCCTTACGGCATCAAAGGTAGAGGCACTGGCGCAGAAGATCTCGGTAATTATCTGCGCCTTTCTTACGTGCTCAACGCCTTACGGCATCAAAGGTAGAGGCACAAAACAATGGCTAACGACTCATAATTCGCATAGACTTGTGCTCAACGCCTTACGGCATCAAAGGTAGAGGCACGCAGTTTACAGGTGACCAAGGAAAATCTTGAAAGTGCTCAACGCCTTACGGCATCAAAGGTAGAGGCACCTTAGGTACTGTCCAGCAGGTTTTATGCCCAAAAAGTGCTCAACGCCTTACGGCATCAAAGGTAGAGGCACATGGCATAACCAAAAACCTGATTATGCCAAATAAGTGCTCAACGCCTTACGGCATCAAAGGTAGAGGCACCTCCACCAGCAAGTGAGTCTGGTCTTGCGGGAGTGTGTGCTCAACGCCTTACGGCATCAAAGGTAGAGGCACTGGCGACTGTTTTCGCTATCTGGGGGCAGGTCTGTGCTCAACGCCTTACGGCATCAAAGGTAGAGGCACTTTCTCCCACGAGCGTTGCGTGGGAAATGGTGCTCAACGCCTTACGGCATCAAAGGTAGAGGCACGCCAGTAGGGAAAAGGGGAAAAGTAGGGGCTCCGCGTGCTCAACGCCTTACGGCATCAAAGGTAGAGGCACGCCCGGTAAGGGCCAAAACAATTGCACGCCCTGGACGTGCTCAACGCCTTACGGCATCAAAGGTAGAGGCACTCTAGTTACAATGTCTTCTTTCTTTGCATATTTGTGCTCAACGCCTTACGGCATCAAAGGTAGAGGCACAATTCCCTCACCTACTTGAGTGAGGGGTTTAAGGGTGCTCAACGCCTTACGGCATCAAAGGTAGAGGCACTTGCTCTAGAATACTTCTAAACTCTGCTAACCTTGGTGCTCAACGCCTTACGGCATCAAAGGTAGAGGCACAGCCCTCTTCAGGAGTTGGTTCCTGCTGAAGCTGAGCGGGTGCTCAACGCCTTACGGCATCAAAGGTAGAGGCACTTTGAAACGTTCTAGACGTCTGGTAAACAGATTCTAAAGTGCTCAACGCCTTACGGCATCAAAGGTAGAGGCACACCAAAATTTAGTTCAGCCTCAAAATGTATTTGCTGTGCTCAACGCCTTACGGCATCAAAGGTAGAGGCACGTAAAACAGTTAAGATTCCCTATAAGAAATGCATCGTGCTCAACGCCTTACGGCATCAAAGGTAGAGGCACATTTCATTAGGATCATAGAAATTCGTCCTGATATTGTGCTCAACGCCTTACGGCATCAAAGGTAGAGGCACATTATTGCTACCAGGCAGAATGGTACCATCGGGAAGGTGCTCAACGCCTTACGGCATCAAAGGTAGAGGCACCAGTCATCGTAGACCGCTTTTGGTACCTTTGTATAGTGCTCAACGCCTTACGGCATCAAAGGTAGAGGCACATCCAAGATTCTGGAAATGGAGCAATTCCTGTCGTGCTCAACGCCTTACGGCATCAAAGGTAGAGGCACTCAAGATATCTCTATAATTTTATTCCGCCCCCATGTGCTCAACGCCTTACGGCATCAAAGGTAGAGGCACAACGTGCGAGAGGGGCAATGGAGCCACTATGAAGTGCTCAACGCCTTACGGCATCAAAGGTAGAGGCACCTCTTCAAGGCTTGGGCTATCAAGTTGCTACAGGCGCTGGTGCTCAACGCCTTACGGCATCAAAGGTAGAGGCACTTTGTGATAACTAAAGTATCCCACCCACGTTTAAGTGCTCAACGCCTTACGGCATCAAAGGTAGAGGCACCTGCTGTTGTGTTCAGCGTGATCGTTTGAGCTTCATGTGCTCAACGCCTTACGGCATCAAAGGTAGAGGCACAGGACGACCAAATTGTCGATATTTTCTACTACGAGTGCTCAACGCCTTACGGCATCAAAGGTAGAGGCACATTGATTTGAGTTGCTAAAGACTGTATACCTGTATGTGCTCAACGCCTTACGGCATCAAAGGTAGAGGCACAGGATCAAACAAGAACCGCTCACATACAGGGAACGTGCTCAACGCCTTACGGCATCAAAGGTAGAGGCACCCATTAACCAGAGAACAGATATTATCGGGGTTAGGTGCTCAACGCCTTACGGCATCAAAGGTAGAGGCACTTTTTGTGCCAAACCACTACGAGAACGAATCGTTACGTGTGCTCAACGCCTTACGGCATCAAAGGTAGAGGCACTAATCTGCCCTAGGATGATCTAGTAAAAAGTCAAGTGCTCAACGCCTTACGGCATCAAAGGTAGAGGCACTTTAATCCAGACAGAACTCTTTGTCGTATAGACGTGCTCAACGCCTTACGGCATCAAAGGTAGAGGCACAAAATGGGCAGCAGATATAATCGTTTTCTGCTTGTGCTCAACGCCTTACGGCATCAAAGGTAGAGGCACCTAGCTCTAGGTATTGATACTTATTCCTCTTCAGAAGTGCTCAACGCCTTACGGCATCAAAGGTAGAGGCACGCCATGACCCCCACACAGGTTTTTTGCGAATACTCGTGCTCAACGCCTTACGGCATCAAAGGTAGAGGCACGGTTAGAGAGAGCACTTCAGTGGATTGTTTGATAGTGTGCTCAACGCCTTACGGCATCAAAGGTAGAGGCACATGGGTAAGTCTCAAATTTGTAGTGTGGCTTACCCTAGTGCTCAACGCCTTACGGCATCAAAGGTAGAGGCACTTTAAAGATTGTCGATCCATATTCATACCGTTTTGATGTGCTCAACGCCTTACGGCATCAAAGGTAGAGGCACCTGTTACAGCGCTTGAAAATATGGCACGTATAGGAGGTGCTCAACGCCTTACGGCATCAAAGGTAGAGGCACATAAATGAGGCGCATATAATGCAATATAACATATGCGTGCTCAACGCCTTACGGCATCAAAGGTAGAGGCACATACCAACAAAAAAACTAGGCAATTATGCCTAGTTTAGTGCTCAACGCCTTACGGCATCAAAGGTAGAGGCACCTGGGCGATTAATGCCCCAGAAAGTTTGTTGTTTTTGGCGTGCTCAACGCCTTACGGCATCAAAGGTAGAGGCACGAAAATCGTTCTGGAAATAGTAGCTCACCCTTTACGTGCTCAACGCCTTACGGCATCAAAGGTAGAGGCACGACTCCTTCAGCCCCAGAGCGTCCCCGACTACTCGTGCTCAACGCCTTACGGCATCAAAGGTAGAGGCACTTCCTATCCTTTGGCGTCCACTGGCGTCCACTGGCGTCCCCGTGCTCAACGCCTTACGGCATCAAAGGTAGAGGCACGGTCAACTGACTTGGAAAGATGCCCGCACAGGTAGTGCTCAACGCCTTACGGCATCAAAGGTAGAGGCACAGCGGCGCCCTAGAAATGCCTCTAGGACTAGCTTAGCACAGTCACTTTTCAAGCACCTCAGGCACTTTGTTTTTTTGTGACTGTAAAATTTTTAGCCTCGGACAGTATTCAGTTGTCAATCCCGCTCTGGGGAATAGGTTCAGAGATTTTCAAGCACCTCTAAATCTAACAAAAACTCTCAAACCTAGTCAAGGGGCTGTATTTGAATATCGGTGCGTTCGGAGAATATTTGAGTCCAGAGGTGCTTGTATGCTAAAAGATTTTGAAGTTCTGCTCCGACATTGGCCATGTCCCCGCTCGGTTGCAAGCGCATACCCGCTCAACGCATTGGCTGCACAATCCTACGATTAGGAGACTGTCTTCCTTTGTGAGGATTTTTTCTAGTTGCCAGCGCAGCTTTTCCCGCTCCCGTGGCGTGAGACGACAGCGAAAAATCGAGAACTGTAATCGTTCACCATAGCCCTCTAACTGCTTATAAGCCTGTCGCCATCGCTTGGGGTCGCGGATGTCGTAGCAGATGAGGTACCAATTTTTGGATTCACCCATGGGTCAACGCAAAATGAGTTTGCCAAATAGACCTGCTTCACCACACCATTCCTTTTCGAGCAAACGTACTTCCAGCTCCAAGATTCGCCGATAAGTGAGCGAGTAGTTGGTCACTGGATGTTTCCATGTTTCACCTTTGCGGGCTTCATAGAGTTCAATGAACTTACGCCGACCATAGTCACTTAGCCATACGTGATCTCGGTGTACCTCAAAGCACTCGTCAAAGTTCCACTGCATACGGTTAATCGAACCAATAACGACCATATCCACAAGGGGGACGCGGAAAATTTCCATCAAGTCCAACGCAAGGGGTGGTGCTTGGGTACGCGGCTGATGATAGAAGCCAAAGGCGGGTTCAAGACCAACAGTGAGAATGGCATTCATCACGTCCTTGAGGAGCATGCCATAGCCAAAACTGAGCAGCGCATTAAAACGATCTTTCGGGGGGCGGCGATTGCGACCGTTGAAGTGCAACTCCTTCGGAACGTGATCCCCCAGTAAATAGGGCAACGCTGAAAAATACAGGGCGCCAAGATTGCCTTCAATGCCGCGTAGAGCCTCTAGGGAATTGGCGTGGGAGATGCTGCTAATGAGCCGATCCATTTGCGTAGTGGTCTCTTGCAATGCAGGCAGAGCATCTTGGCGATTCCGCTGTCCTCGGAGTAACAGGCGACGCTGACTCTGTCCCCGGCAGTTCACCAGTAACTGGGCAAGACGTAAACATTGGTCTGGGTTCGTCAGGGCTTGATATTGACGAATACGCCGTTGAATACTGCCCTTGCGGTTGTCAATGCTGCCGATATAACGCCCACCACTGCTGATGAAGTGAACACCGACATCCTCATAGGCACAGAGATGAATGGCTGGGGTGGTAATTTGGGCAAATTTGTGGATAACAACTTGACCCACCTGCTGAATGGGCAGCTTTTGCTCAGGTTCATCGTCAATGGCAATCCGTAGCTGCTCGCCAGCTCGCCTGATTACCGCTTTGCCAGCCGTGACATGGATAATCTCACGCTCGTCATCTCGCGGAAATAACCGCAGGGGTAAATGCTCAGGATCTCGGGCGAGGCGGGCTTCTTCAGGCAGGCAAACAGGCGCCAAGGAGCAGTTGAGACAAAGTCTTTCGTTGCTACAGACAGGGGGACGTTCTAGGGAAGCACGCAGTTGACGCGCTTGCTCGATTGTGTCCCGCACCAGTTGGCGGCCTGCCTCATCCACAGGAACCCGTACAGTGACGTTATCGCGGTGATAGTGAATGCGGCCTTCGGGGACAGTGACGCCGAGAACGGTTTCTAGTAAACAGGCATAGGCCAGAATTTGTACCCTGTCGCTGTGCCAAGCTTGGGGCTGTTGCTGGCGATCGCGATAACAGCGACCGATTTTGTGCTCGTAGGGAATCAAATGCCCCTCTAGGGTACGCAGTGCATCAACCCGCCCCCGGAGGCCAAGGGCTACACTTTCCAGATTGAATTCTTGCCAATCTTCCCGTTCTAATTTTTGTAGCTCAGCGTGGAGCCGTCGCCCGGCAAAGACGGATTCATTTTGGGTGTAAAGTTCCTCAACTTCTTCGAGATAAAATAACCGCTGACAGTAGGCAAAAGCATGGAGAGAATTAACGCGCAGTGTCTCCGTTTCAGCGCAGGCAACGGTCTGTTCCATGATTGATATCTCCAGTGAGAAGATTCCACTGGTTTATCCATTGGCCTTAGGGAGAAAATGCAAGGCAAAAGTCAGGAAGAATTTCCTCTCCTGAAAGCGTTGTTGGCAGAGACACGCTCTCTGGTGTTTGCTGGGGGCGATAAATTTCTGCCATTTGTTGCTGGGGGACAATCAACCAGCCAAGGCGGCAACCATTGTCCATGTATTCCTGCATTTTTGCCCTTAAATGGGACAAGTCATCACTAGCAGACGCGAGTTCAATCACAAAATCGGGGCAAAGAGGCACAAAGCCTTGGCGTTCCTCTGGGGTTAGGCGCTGCCAATGTTCCTTGGTAATCCATGCAACATCGGGTGAGCGAATGGCGCCATTGGGCAGGCGAAATCCCGTTGAGGAGTCAAAGACCTCCCCTAGTTGAGTTTGGCGATTCCAAAGACTAATGTCAGCCGTGAGGGCGGCATTGTAGCGACCCGTTTCGCCGCCTGTAGGGGGCATAACAACCAATTCTCCCGCAGCAGTTAATTCAAACCGTAGATTAGGATTGGCTTTGATAATCTCTGCGAATTGCTCTTCAGTGAACTGAAGGGTTTTGGGTAGATACACGGGGGGAGCATGGTGCATAGCTATTGCCCCTCAAAGATCTAACGGTTTTTCCACCATTCAAAACTACGTTTCCATTCTCGCGATCGCGGGGGTAATTCCTGCAATGATGCTGCCACATGGTTAAAAACCTGCTCCATCACGGGTAAGGGCACTTGGTCTTCCGCTTCAAAGAGAATAGCTAGCCGCTGCCCCCCTTGGAGATGCATCAAATATAACTCTTGGTGAATCGGTCGGGGGGTTGGATAATAAAACATTTCACCACGGACTCGCCGTCCCAAAATTCGCCGCTCAATGCGTGCGGGGGCTGCTGAGAGAGGACCCCCCACTTGGGTAAACCGTAGCCAACTGCGCAACTCTTGATCCGAAAGTCCCCCCAGTACCTCGCTTGTTTTGGGTAGGCTAATCAGGCTCACCATTAACTCGTGCTCCCCCGGTACGGCATTGGCGGGATAGACCACAGCAACGCCATTTTCACCAAAAGAAGTGGGTGGCGAAAATTGTAGGGGTGTTTCAAAGGATAACCCCAGTAGTTGATAGCGTTGGGGGACAGGGGCAGCAGCCTGAATTGTCGGTTCACTCGCCCGACCCATGAGCAGGGGAAAGGCGCCCAAAAGGGTCAGACTACAACCAAGGGTCAGCAGCAAGCGCATAACGGCCTCACACTAGGGGGATGACTGGTATTGTTGACGATAGGCAGTGTATAGACCTTCTAGGAAGTCCTCAGCACTGAGGGTAGGCCAGTGGGCGGGATAGGTGGGCAGCAACAGGGGTTCTAATTGCTGACGCAGCTCTTGAGCCGCTTGATAGCGACCGACAGGACTCAGGCGATCGCGATTGTTGAGGTAATTGCGTACTAGGAGATACTGTTCGGGAGTCATCCGTTCCCAATGGGCGAGCGATCGCAACTCCTGCACCCAAGCCCCCTGTGGTTGCTGAAGGGTTGTAGCTTTAGGAGCCAACCGTGTCGCTTGTTCATCTTGAATCACAAGGGTACCCGCCACCATATCTCCCAAACGTTTTTCTGATCGAGATAACGCCACTAGGAGTGCCCCTATACCGAAAAAAGCAAAATCAATGGGTTGCAGCAGACTGCGCAGGGTTGCTTCCTTCAGACCAATGGGAAGGCCATTGTCTTGGACGACGCGAATTTCCGCAAAGCACTTGCCGGGGGTTTGCCCCTGCCAGTAGGTTTCAAAGAAAATGTAATAGCCGTTGTAGAGGGCAAACATTACCAACAGGTAAATGCCCAAACTCCAAGCTTCAATACTCTGGCCACTAGCGGGCAGCACCTCAATCAGCCACGGGTAAAGGGCATAGAAGTAGATGTACCCTGCCGCCAGCGAAAAAAGCACAAGTGCCGTGTAGAGAATCACCTGATCAATCAGCCAAGCCAAGACGCGGCTGCCAATTCCCCCAAGGGCAAAGTCCAACTCGATGCTTTCCGGTGTGCGTAGTGTGACCCGCCGCAACCAGCGCAGGGGATTCACTGCTTCAGGGCGGACTTGAAACGCTGCTCCTTCATTGCGGACTCGCAGATCCCAGTACAGAACTGCCTTGATCCCTTGCCAGAGGGGCAGGAGTAAAACCCCTACAAAGAGGCCAGCAACGGGAATAATCACCACGCTGTTGATAATACTGCCAAGGAGATTGGCGGGAATCGTTGCAAGGGAAGCAACAAAAAATACCGTTAGGGTATGCCATGCCTGTCCCTGCGTCAGTTGCCAACTGCGCCGAACGGATTTGAGGGGCGTACAGTCCGGTTCAAGGGCTAAGACCACATCAACAAGGGAGAGCCGCGCCATAAAGTAGCTAATCACCAACAGCGCAAGGAGCACTAGCAACAGGATACTGAGCAGAAAAGTTAAAAAGAAGAGACTTCTTGCGGGTTCCGTTTGGATATTCTGCTCGAGGAATTGCACTAAGGGGGATGCCACCAAATAAATTAAGTAGCCGATCGCCCCCAAGACCCCATACACCAAGAGCAAAATGACACCGACCATCAGAGTGGCCAGCAAATAATTCAGCATCTTGGGAAAAATGAAGCTGCGGGCTGCCGATTCTGATTCCTCAAGAGCCGTCAGGACAGCGTAAATACGACGAGAAAGCAGCGCACCACTGGCCATTAGCCGTGTCCAACCAAAGAGATACAAGGGCAAAGCCACGAGGATACTAATGCCTGTGAGCCAGAGAAAGGGGGCAACATTATCCATCGCCCCAGCAAGAATCCCCCCAACAATCAGTGCTACGGCCACGATCAGCACGGCGGCAATGGTGAGCAGAAAAAACCACGCATGGGCAAAAAGGCTCAAAAGAAAGTAGCGATTGCCCTGATGACGGTACAGTTCCAAAGCAATCGTGACGACATTGCCACTAGAGAGCGCAGAGGGGAGTCGTCCTCGCCGCCGAAAAGGCCACATTCGCGATACCCAACCAATTGGAGATCGAAATGATCCTAGCGTTTGCGCCCATTGGTTCCTGCGCCACCTTTGTAAAATTTGTTAACATTAGAACAATTTAATCCTTCGTTCATCACTGTTTTCGTTCTGTTTTCGATGGCTGAGGTGCGGGCATTGACCCCTCTGGCCAGCTTAGGTATTGATTGCGTTTTGGCCAGTTTAAGGAGCAGGTATGGCACTGTACGCAGAATTACATCGGCATTTGGGTGGCTCAGTGGTACCGCGGATTCTTTGGCGGTATTTTCAGCGGAACGATCGCGCCCTTGCAGATCGCTTTCCTGACTATGAGGAATTTGAAACCTTTTATACTCGCCCCCGCCAATCCCTTGAAGAATACCTCGAACTCCACACCCTAGTGGAGAGTGTGCAAACGCCGCAAACTTTGCCCTATTTCATCTTTCGCTTGATTCGCGGCGCCTATATTTTTGAAAACTTGGCCTATCTAGAGCTGCGCTATACCCCCTATCTGCGCACGGATCCGCAGCGATCCCAGAGCGATCGCATTGAGCAGATGGCCGACATTGTTAAAACGGTGGGTCTGGCTTGCCAAGTACCAGAATACCCGATTGTCACGAGCCAAATCCTCTGTATGCACACGCGGCTACCCTATGCGGTGAACCGTGCCATTGTTGATCTGGCGGCGAGTTTTCCGCAGTTTGTCTGTGGCATTGACTTGGCCGGGGGCGATAGCGTCTATGGCGATCGCATGGCGGAATTTATTGAACTCTATGCCTATGCCCGCGATCGCGGTCTCAAAACCACCGGCCACCTCTACGAAACGGTGAATGGCTGCTATCCCGAATTGCTACCCTACCTGCAACGCATTGGTCATGGCATTCAAATTCCCCTGCGCTATCCAGAGCTGCTCAAGGAAGTGGCGGCAGCCGGTCAATGCCTCGAAGTGTGCCCCACCACCTATTTTCAAACGGGTACCCTTGAGAGCTACGCGCAATTACGCCTCGTCTTTGAACGCTGTTTTGAAGCAGGGGTGGACGTGGCCATCTGTACCGACAACGCGGGTCTGCACAACGTGCGGCTGCCCTTTGAGTACGAAAACTTGCTCACCCACGACATCCTCAACTTCAAGGAGTTACAAGCCTGTCAGGAAGCCGCCTTTCGCCATGCCTTTGCTTGGCCCCATGCGCAACCGCCGACCCTATTGTTGAGTAACCTGCTTCAGGGCAATTCCCCCCAAAATGCACTGGCAGGCTGCGCAATCCAGTAAGATAGGCCTATGAGCAAGATTGAACGCATTACGGGTCGTGGCCTTCCTCTGCGGGGCAACGATATCGATACGGATCGCATTATTCCGGCACGGTTTCTCCGCTGTGTTACTTTTGATGGCCTTGGGGAACACGTTTTTGCTGACGATCGCCAGTCGGGGCAACACCCTTTTGACCTGCCTCAGTACCAAGGGGCACGGATTCTGGTGGTGAATGCCAATTTTGGCTGTGGCTCTAGTCGCGAACACGCCCCCCAAGCGATCGCCCGTTGGGGAATTCAAGCAATTGTCGGCGAAAGCTTTGCCGAGATCTTTGCCGGAAACTGCTTGGCAATGGGGGTTCCCTGTCTGACGGCAGCTCCAGAACAGGTACAAGCACTGCAAACCCTCTTAGAAGATCAGCCCACTACGGAACTGACCCTAGACTTACAGGCGCTGACCTTGACAGCAGGCGATCAAGTGATTCCCTTAACCATGGCGGAAAGTACGCGGCAAATGCTTCTTTCTGGTCAATGGGATGCCTGTGGTCAACTGTTGGCCAATCAGGACAAAATTCACGACGTTGCAGCGCGGCTGCCCTATGTGCGGTGGGCAGTTAGTTAACCCGTCGCAGTAGCCAAAGCCAAGCCCCAAAGAGCCAACGCCAGCCTTGCCAGCGGCGCGATCGCCCCAATGCAATCACCTCTGGTAGATCAAACAGCTGGTACACTGCCTGTGCCCGTTGCCATTGCCGTCGCCGCAAAAATCGCCATGTTCCCGCCAAGATAAACTGGTGAAAAAAGTCACACTGGCACTGCCGTAGTTCCGCTGGTGAGAGAATCGATAAATTCGCAGCGGCGGCAAAAATATTCCCTAGGGTAGCCAAGGTCTGGGCTTGAAACATCCCCATCGTCAGAGCTTGATCGTGGATCATGTAGGCAGCAGTGGCATGGGGAACCGTGTAAACCCCCTTCTGGGCAAAGAAGCGTAGCCATTGGTAGAGGTCTGTGGCTTCGCCGTAGGCGGGATCAAAATAGCCGACCTCCTCGAGGAGCGATCGCCGCCAGATCAAGGCGGGAAACCGTACAAACGAGGAATGACGCAGCAATTGCCTAAGGGCTTGAGCTGGGGAGAGCCATGTTTGCTGCCGGGGTATCTGCCGTCGCAAACAGCGTTGATGCGAATCCACCAAATGCACGCCAAAGAGAAAGACATCAAAGGCAGTGCCCTCCTTGGTGAGGATGTCGAGAATTGTTGGTATTCCTTGGGGCAGGAGGTAATCATCGTCGTGCAACAGCAGGATAAAGTCCCCTGAAGCCTTCGCCAAGCTGGCGTTCCAATTGGCCACCATCCCTAAGCGCTGGGCATTGTGTTGGTAGTGCCAGCGGCCTGACCATCCAGCCAGTAAATCCTCTACTGCTGTGGGGGTGGCAGAATCATCGGTAATAATGACTTCCACCGGATCGTGGCTCTCAGGGGGCAAGGCTGCGACAACTGAGCGAACCGCTTGTGCCAATCCTTGGGGACGGTTATAGGCCGGAATGCAAATGCTCAATAGGGGTGCTTGTGCCATTGTTGGGAACCTGCACAGGGTGCTGCATAATCCATTGGGGTGGTGCGTTCATCCAAGAGACTTTAGGGCACTGTTTTCGGAGCGATTGCTATGACCTCTGCCACCGTCGATCGCCAACGTTTGCAAGCGGCTTTGGCTTCCCTCAACCTTAGTTTAGAGGCAGAACTCACTCAATATCGCTGCCATCGCATGGTACAAGCCCATTCCCCCTTTGAAGCGCCGCCGGTTCCCGAGTCTGCAACTTGCCCAGAACCGAGTGTCACCCCTGCTGCTGCCGCAGAGCCGATTTCACAAACTGTTCCTCCCGTTGCCAGTTCTTTAGCCCTCACCCCTGAGACAGCACCAGCCACCGATGAACGCGCCAACGGGGGACTCGCCGATCCATTTTTCGAGTTTGATCCCACAGATTTAGCAGAACTCTTGCCCCCCTCCTATCCCAGTGATCCCCCTGCTCCCCAAACACCAAACCCAACAAAGCGTCCCTTTGCCTCTACCCGTGAACTACTCAAGCAGGCCCGAAAAAACCAACAGCGTCCTTGGTTCCAACGGCGTGAAAGCAATAGTCACCACCTAGTGCAACGCTGGTTAATTGTGGTTGGCATTCTTGCCGGCTTTAGTGGTGCAGCCCTGTGGTGGTTCAACCGCCGACCTGCCCCCGTTGCCACTGAATCACCTGCAACGCCAACAGCAGCATCACCCACGCCCCCCGTCGGCCCTGATATGACTGCGCGGGAATTTCCCGATGTCAATCGCAGCACCCTTGCCCAATTAGAACCTGCGGCGAGTCCATCAACCAGTGCATCACCCACCCCTACGGCCAGCCCAACCCCGGCTGAACCTGAACATACGACGCAGCTTTTTGTGGAAAAAATGCCCAATGGTCGCTACTATGTGCTGGCTCCCTACAAGGAACCTGCGGACTTAGAAAAAGTCCAAGCTGTGGTGCCGGATGCCTTTTTGGTGGGCAATGGCGACCAAACCAAGATTCAACTGGGGATGTTTGTCGATGAGGCCTCGGCTCAAGCGATGGTCAATCAGTTACGCGATCGCCTCTAGGGGATGAGCCAGCGATCGCTGGCATTGCCATAGCGTTCCTGCCACTGCGACCAAGTGAGATTTTCCCCCTCTAGGCGAAAGGGATAGGCCGCTTCACTCCACCAGTGGTTATCCTGCAATTTCAGCGTTTGCAAGAAGGGTTCCCCCTTGAGGGTGGTCAGGAGTTGCTCTTGGCGGCTACCAATCCAATTCCCCTCTAGGTACCAATCTTGAGAGGTCATCGTGACTTCCTCACCCGTTTCGGGTAGGGTGACGGTTCGAGGCGAAGGATCGCGGACGCCAATTTGTGCCCCTTGGTTTTCCCAAATCCAGTTGTGGCGCAGGGTAACATGGGCAGCCGCCCAGCCAAAAATGCCGGGGGTTTGTAGATAGTTCGGGGCAATGCTGTAGTTATAGGCAATTAAGGAATCTTCAATGGTCACTGGACCTGTGCTCGCCTCGAGGAAAAGACCGACAACGGCATTGCCGAGAAATTGCGATCGCCGAATCTCAACGTTTTGATTATCAGTATCAAGCCACAGACCGGCCGCTTGGTTCTCAATAGCGCGGTAGCGATCGAAGACAGCACGGCGCAGATGAAAGTACTTATCCCCCGCATCCCAATCGTAAAAGCCTGCCCATGCCCCCCGCCAATTATTCCCTTGAACCAGCACCTGCTGCACTGTGAAGTCCCGCAAATGAACCCCCGCCATGCCCCGCCAGCCATTTTGCAGAAACTGTGTTCGTTCCACCCGCAGGCGATCGCTCTGGTGACTTTCGAGGCCGCCCCAATTATTGCCCCAAAAAGTACAGTCTTTAACCTCAATGTCATGGCTGCGTTCAATGCGCACTGCTTGGGTAAATGTGCCACCATAGTGCTCAAAGCGTAGCCCCACCAAACTGATAAAACCACTGTCTAAGATGCGTAAGGCCTCACGGTGAACAGCCACTTCTAATTCACTGGGTGAGATACCCGCAGGCAATGCCACATATAGTTGCTGCTCTGCATCATCCACGTAGAAATCATTCCCCTGCAATTCCCTAAATGAGAGTCGCTGCCGCAGGGGAGTATCCCGCCACCACACCAGTTCGCCCCGCTGTGTCACGAGGGGTAACTCAATGTCATAGTTTGTCCACGGGTTACCCGAAAAGCCCCAAGACAATGTCCAAGGGTGACGGTAAATGGTGAACCTAGGCGTGCTGGAGACTTCTTGCCAATCTGACCATCGTTGGCTCCCTCGCACAATCACGCGTTCGCCTGCCTGAGCCACCAGTCGCAGGGGCGTCTGCCGCTGATGAATCGTTCCCAATGCCTCCCGATAAATGCCGCCATGAATGTAAATGTCGGTGGGGCGATCGTGCGCCTGTGCCCAAGCCAAAGCAGCAGCAATCGTACGGAAAGGGGTTACGGCATCGCTGGCTTGTGGATTGGCTGGATTGACTTCTAGGGTGAGGGGTGAGGCTGGAATGGCCGCAATTCTTGGTTGCCTCATCAAGCACAAAACAATCACAAGTACAATGAGCAGCGCGTGTGGCCCCTTCATCGCCGCAGTGGACGAGCTAGATAGGGCACCCACAGAGCGATCGCAGCCACAAAGATCAAGAGCAAGCCAAGGGGCATCTCAATGGATTGCCAAAATAAAAATTTTAGGGACACCGCTTTCGCATTCTGTACCGAAAAGAGGGCGATCGCCCCGCTGCTGATCATCCAGAGTAAAAAGAGCAAAAAGCGGCGCATTTACTTCCCTTCCGCTTGGCGGATCATCTCCTCCGTCTTATGGTAGCGGTTATAGACAGAAAACCCCGTAAACATGCCCTTAAGAAAGTCATTCAGTTGCTCGCGGGTACTGGCACTGGCCGTACTCAAAGGTGCCGGCAAAAAGCGATCGCCAAAACCAACAAAGACCAAACCAACCACCAGCACAGGCAAAATCAAGTCTTTGACACGCATAGAGCAAACCTCCACAGGATGATGGCGGAATCGAGAGGACGCGCTAACAGGGAGAACAGATAACTAATAGTTTCTAATGTGCCGCAGGATTGTAAATAATTTTCAGCCTATGCAAAAGAGGGCGATCGCGGTTACAAAGCGTCTATAACAAGAATTGTCAACAAAAATGTCAATAAACATAAACCGTGAAAATACCCATGAAATCTCTGGGAAGGTTGTTGCTACTATAGTAGGCAAGCCATCCAGACCCGAACGCGCCCTATGGTCAACACATCGTCATCTTCTTCTCGGAAAGCACTTACCGTGCGCGGCAGAGCCGCTAGCCCCACAGAACGAGCCATTGTTGCCTCCGGTTACGCCAGTATCGATCAGGTGCGAGAAGCCATGAACACCGCCCGCAAAACGGGCAAGTCCCTCGTAACCGTGTTACAGGAGATTACCGGCAGCACCATGCCCCCCGATGTGTTGCGCCAGTACCACAAGCAACAGCTTTTTGAACTCAAAGTGATCTACGGCGTTGATTGCCTCGATCCCGAACTCAATCGTTTCCCCACCGAGCAAATCGAGGAACTAATCAACACGATTGTACCGATTGACACCTGCCGCACCTACCAAGTCATCCCCATTGCCAAGCACCTCGACGCTGATCCCCCCTATCTGCTCGTGGCGATGGTGGATCCAGATAACCTCCAAGCCATTGACAACCTCACCCGCTTACTCCGCGCCCACAACCTCACCCTCAAGCGAATGGTGATCACCCTAGAGGATTACCAACGCCTCATTGACCCGATTCTCAATAAACAGGTAGCTGAAACCACTGCTGGCAAAAACGCCCCGGCCGCGATCGGTGACATCAACATCGAAGAAGACATCGAAGCCATGGGCGGCCTCGAAGAGCTGGAAGGGGAGCAGGAGGTTGACCTTGCCGAGGCGCTGAAAGGCGCAGAAGATGCTCCGATTATTGCCCTTGTCAACAAAATTTTGGCCAAAGCCCTCACCGAAGGCGTTTCCGACATTCACATCGAACCTCAAGAGGAATACCTGCGGATTCGTTTCCGCAAAGATGGGGTGCTCCACCAAGCCTTTGATCCACTGCCGAAGAAAATCGTGCCAGCCGTCGTTTCCCGCTTCAAAATCTTGGCTGACCTTGATATTGCCGAGCGGCGTGCCCCCCAAGATGGTCGTATCCGCAAAATGTTCCAAGGGCGACGGGTGGACTTCCGAGTGAATACCCTCCCCAGCCGCTGGGGCGAAAAAGTCGTACTGCGAATTCTCGATAACTCCGCCACCCAACTCGGTCTCGACAAGCTGATTACTGACCCTGAGAGCCTTGCTATTGTGCGGGAGATGACCAAGCGCCCCTTTGGCCTCATCCTCGTTACAGGTCCCACTGGTTCAGGGAAAACCACCACGCTTTACTCAGCGCTGGCTGAATGTAATAGTCCCGGTGTCAACATCAGTACAGCGGAAGACCCGATTGAATACACGCTCCCCGGCCTAACGCAGGTACAGGTTATTCGCGAAAAAGGCATGGACTTTGCCTCCATTCTGCGTGCCTTTCTCCGCCAAGACCCCGATGTGATTCTGGTGGGGGAAACCCGCGACAAGGAAACAGCAAAAACCGCTATTGAAGCTGCCTTGACAGGTCACTTGGTGTTAACCACCCTGCACACCAACGATGCCGCCAGTGCCGTTGCCCGTCTCTCGGAAATGGGGGTGGAACCCTTCATGGTCTCCGCTTCCTTAATTGGGGTCGTTGCCCAGCGACTTATGCGGCGGGTATGCAGTGAGTGTCGCATTCCCTATACGCCCACCCGTGAGGAACTGGCACGCTTTGGCTTGTCTGCCTCCAAGGATGTCAACCTCACCCTCTACAAAGCCAATAAACTCACACCCGAGCAGATTCAAGCAGCCAAAGCCAGTGGCCAGCCGATTTGTAGCAAGTGTGGCGGTGTTGGCTACAAAGGACGGGTCGGGGTCTACGAAATTATGCGGGTGACGGAGCGCCTGCAAAGCCTGATTACTGAGGGTGCCCCCACGGAGCGGATCAAGGAAGCGGCGGTTGAAGAGGGCATGAAAACCCTGTTGGCCTATAGCCTGAACCTTGTCAAAGAAGGGGTCACCACCCTCGAGGAAGTCGAGCGCGTCACCTTTACGGACACGGGTCTCGAATCAGAACTCAAGGCCAAACGTAAGAGTTCTTTAACCTGCCGTACCTGCGGTGCCGAGGCGCAGCCCGAATGGTTAGAATGCCCCTATTGCATGACACCCCGCTTTGTGGATTAACAAGATTATTAATGTCAGTGATGAACTTTCGTGTTGTTGACCAAACTGCTTAGACGAGGAACACCCTATGGAGCTAATGATTGAAGACCTAATGGAGCAAGTGGTGGCCAATGGTGGCTCCGATTTGCATATCTCCGCTGGCTTACCCCCCTACATTCGCATTAGCGGCAAATTAACCCCGACAGACTACGAACCCCTCACCCCAGAGCAATGCCAGCGCCTGATCTTCAGCATGCTCAACAATACCCAACGCAAGCACCTAGAGCAAAACTGGGAGTTGGACTGCTCCTATGGTGTACGTGGCCTAGCCCGGTTCCGCGTCAATGTGTATAAAGACCGGGGAACCTATGCTGCTTGCTTGCGAGCACTCAGTTCCAAAATTCCCACGTTTGAGCAGTTGGGATTGCCCAACATTGTCCGCGAAATGAGTGAGCGGCCACGGGGCTTGATTCTGGTGACTGGGCCGACAGGATCAGGGAAAACCACAACCTTGGCGGCAATGATTGACTTGATCAACAAAACCCGCGCTGAACATATCCTGACGATTGAAGACCCCATTGAGTTTGTCTATGAACCCATCAAGAGCCTGATCCACCAACGGCAGGTGGGGGAAGATACCAAGAGCTTTGCCAATGCTCTGCGGGCAGCGCTGCGGGAAGACCCCGATATTATCCTTGTGGGTGAGATGCGTGACTTGGAAACAATTCAGCTTGCCATCTCAGCAGCGGAAACAGGGCACTTGGTCTTTGGTACCTTGCACACCAGTTCAGCTGCCCAAACCGTTGACCGTATGGTGGATGTATTCCCCCCAGAGCAGCAGCAGCAAATTCGCGTCCAGTTGTCCAACTCGTTAGTGGCGGTCTTTAGCCAAACGCTGGTTCCTAAGAAAAATCCCAAGCCCGGTGAATTTGGGCGGATTATGGCGCAAGAGATTATGGTAGTGACCCCTGCTATCTCCAACCTGATTCGCGAAGGCAAGACCTCGCAGATTTATTCGGCAATTCAAACGGGCGGCAAGCTGGGGATGCAGACCCTCGAAAAAGTCTTGGCCGATTATTATCGTGCGGGCATCATCACCTATGAAGCAGCAATGGCCAAGTCCTCGCGTCAGGACGAGCTGCAACGTCTGATTGGTACGGGTACACCTGCGGCAGCAGCACGCTAGTTAGCAATTATTGATCAAGAGAAGGGGTATTGAGTCATGGCAACCTATGAAGTGCGGATCCGGGATGCCCAAGGCAAATACAGGACCGTTCGCGAGGAAGCTTCGACACCACGGGAAGCACGCATGGCCTTGCAATTGGAAGGGGTACAGGTTCTAGAGGTCAAGGAGGCCAAAAAACTCACCCTCAAGTCCGACCTCGACCTCAGCTTCCTCTCCAAAATTACGGTGAAGGATCGGGCGATCTTTGCGCGGCAGTTTGCGGCACTGGTGAATGCCGGTGTGGCCTTGGTGCGCGGAATCGGTGTATTGGCGGATCAATGTACCAACCCGAAACTGAAAAAAATCCTCATGGCGGTCAACAATGATATTCAGCAGGGAAGTACCCTAGCTGATGCCATGCGCCCCCATCCAGAGGCCTTTGATAATCTGTTTGTGGCCATGATCCAAGCGGGGGAAACGGGGGGGGTGCTCGATGAGGTGCTCAACCGTCTCTCGAAGTTGCTGGAGGATCAAGCCCGCCTCAATAACCAAATCAAGTCCGCTCTGACCTATCCCGTGGTGGTGGGTCTGTTGGCGGTGGGGATTTTCTTGGGGATGGTGATTTTCCTGATCCCTGTGTTTGAGGGTATTTTCAAACAGTTGGGGGGGGAATTGCCGCCCTTTACCGCCATGATGGTGGCGCTTAGTGAATTCCTGCGCACGCCGCAGTATATGGCATTGTTGATTATCTGTGTGGTGGGCTTGGTATTGGGGATTCGCTTTTATTACAAGACCCCGGCTGGCCGGCTGATGATTGATGGCTTGCTGTTGAAGCTACCCCTCTTTGGTGATTTGGTGGAAAAAACAGCGGTGGCACGGTTCTGCCGCACGTTTGGTTCGCTGTCCCGTTCAGGGGTACCGATTTTGCGCTCCCTTGAAATTGTCAGTGCCACAGCGGGTAACCAAGTGATTTCCAATGCCATTGATCGTGCCGCGAAGGAAGTCCAGACAGGGGGGATGCTCAGTCTTGCCCTACAACAGGAACGGGTCTTTCCAGTGCTGGCGACCCAGATGATTAACGTGGGCGAAGAGACAGGGGAACTGGATAAGATGCTGATGAAGGTGGCCGACTTCTATGAAGATGAAGTGGAACAGGCGGTGAAGTCCCTGACCAGTGTGATGGAACCCTTGATGATTGCGGTGCTAGGGGGTATGGTAGGGTCAATTCTGGTGGCGATGTACCTGCCCATGTTCAAGATCTTCGATCTGGTCAAGTAAGCCTTGCCATGGCACATCTGTCCCCGTCGCGAACCCACTACGACATTCTCGAGGTGGCACCCACGGCCTCGTTGACGGAGATTCGCCGTGCCTATCGAGAGAAAAGTAAGCTCTACCATCCGGATACGACGACGTTGCCGGTGGCGATCGCCCGCGAGGAGTTTCATCGCCTCAATGAGGCCTATGCAGTGCTGACCAATCCAGAGCAGCGGCAGTGGTATGACTTGCAATTACGCCTGCGGGCACAGTCAAAACAGTCAAGCACGATGGGGATAGGTGCCTCTTCTCGCTCTCAGGGGTCTGTTCGCTCTACTGCTGTGCCCCCCGACGATCGCCCCCTCTCGCCGGGGGAGCTATTTGCTCTGTTTATCTTGGGGGTCACCTTTGTCGGCTGTCTGGTTCTGGCGGTAATTGTCGGTTTGTCCCAACAGGGGCAAGAATGGATCTTGCAAATTGTCAGTCGCATCTCAGAACTTGGATGAACACTCTGCCTAATCCCCAAACCCCCCTCTACAACCATGCCCTGCCGCAAATTGAAGCATGGCTACAGCAAAAGGGCTGTGTGCGGGATGAAACCGATATTCACTGCTGGGAGCTAGATTGCCCCCAGTGGTCAGCTCGGATTTGCTTGGATATTGAGGAGCTACAGGTGGTCTATCACGATCGCCTTGAGGGCAGTGTGATTCAGCGCTCTTTTAAGTACTCCTGTCCCCGTGCCGAGGTGGAGGAAGCCATTTTTGCGGGGCCTTAAATGCCCACGGCCATCATAATCGGCATTGCAGGGGCTGCTTCTTGGGTGGCTTGATTCTTGATCCGCTTCAGGCCAAAAATCCAGAGGATTTGATCTTCGATGGCTGCTGCTTGCTCTTTTGCCCCTGCTTTCAACAGCAGTTGATGGGTCATCATCAGCTTCTCAATTTCAGCCACTTGGGTGCGGACTTCTTCCTCATCTAAATAAAGGCTCTCGAGCACCGCATTCAAGTCTGCTTCGGGATCAGCCACTAAGCAAGCCCCTTCCACCACGACGGATTTGAGCTGTCCTTGGTATTGCCGCAATAGACGGCGAATTGTGTAGGCAGTAACGGGCAATAATTTTGTCATGTTGTGTTCCCCCAACTACTTATGTCGGCATCTTGTGAATTGATTTCCCGCTGTCCACTTCCACCCATGGGCAAATTTTGTGGGGGATCAACAGGGGATATAACTGCTCGTTAAGGATTGATTTACTGTACGTTATTATTCTATGAACTTCGCAACTTGGGGATCATGCGTAATTCCACGTAAAAGCGCTTTTAGATGTGATTTAGATCACGGAAACCATGACATTATCGGCATTTGGGAATATTGTAAATTTATGTCAAGAAATCATAAATATTAAGAAATATAAATCTATCTCTAGTGGCGTAGTTGTTGAATGCTGTGGTGAATCTGCTGAAGCGCTAAATCAATCTCGGTCTCTGTGGTGGTACGTAATAAACCAAATCGCAGCGAAGCACGAGCAAGGGTGGGCGATCGCCCCAAGGCAAGAAGAACGTGAGACGGTGTTGGTTTGTCGCTACTACAGGCTGCCCCCGTTGAGAGGGCGACATGGGGATAGATGGCGCGCAGCAGAGCATTGCCCTCAACCCCACCAATACTGACATTGAGACAGTTGGGTAAACTCTGTTGCCAATCACCATTGAGATAAATGTCTCCAAGGGAGGCTAAGCCCTGCCACAGCCGTTCTTTCAGGTGCCGCAGATGGGGAATATCCGTGGCTTGACGTTCCTGAGCGAGTCGTACTGCTACCCCAAAGCCGACAATGAGGGGAGTGGCCAAGGTTCCGGATCGCCAGCCCTGTTCTTGATGACCGCCGTGGAGTTGAGGTGCCAGTTGGACGCGGGGGCGATCGCGCCGCACATAGAGGGCACCAATGCCCTTTGGTCCGTAGAGTTTATGGGCAGTCAGGGACATGAGATCCACCTGAAGCGCCTGAACATCCAAGGGAATTTTGCCCAAGGCTTGAGCGGCATCGGTGTGGAAGAGTACCCCGCGATCGCGACAGCGGCGACCAATCTCGGCCAAGGGTTGGAGCACCCCAATTTCATTATTGGCGGCCATCACGGATACCAAGATGGTCTCATGGGTAAAGGCTTGCTCTAACTCCGCCAGATCAATGAACCCTTTCTCATTCACCCCTAGATAGGTCACCCGAAAGCCAAGGGACTCCAAATAGCGACAGGGAGCAAGCACCGCATTGTGCTCCGTCTGCACGGTAATGATATGGCGACCGCGACTGTAGTAGGCTTCAGCCACCCCCTTGATTGCCAAGTTGTCTGCTTCAGTGGCACCACTGGTGAAAATGATTTCTTCGGGATGGGCATGGATGGCTGCGGCAATCGTTTCACGGGCAAGATCAATGGCGGCGGCGGCCTCCCAACCGTAGGCATGGGCACGATTACTGGCATTGCCAGGGCGATCGCTAAAATAAGGCAACATTGCGGCTAGTACTTGTGGATCAACGGGTGTGGTCGCCAGTCCATCTAAATAAATTGGCTTCATGGCAAAACCTCCGAGTAACCCCTGCATAGGGAGAGCGCTAACCGCAACACCTTTGAAAACCTCTGAATGATGGGGGACATTATAGGGGACAAACAAGGGAATCAAATGCTATCCCACTCTAGGTTTCCCACTCTTGGGTGTGTTCGAACCTTGTGAAAAGGGCTGTATATTGAAAAATAATAATCACCTGCCCAGGGTTGGCCGAGCGGATGAGGCAGCGAACTCATAATTCGCCATAGGCTGGTTCAACTCCAGCACCCTGGATATTTCAATCCCCTGAACCCTGACGGGGGGATCGCCTTCCGTTACACTGAAAGAAGTTTCGTGTCGCAAATTTTGCCATGAGTAACACCTATAAACCGCAACAGGCCTCCGACAAAAATCTTGAAGCCATGCGCAAGTTTGCGGAAACCTATGCCAAGCGCACAGGAACCTACTTTTGCTCAGATTTAGGGACAACGGCGGTTGTTCTGGAAGGATTGGCCAAGCATAAGGACGACTATGGCTCTCCCCTGTGTCCCTGCCGCCACTATGAAGACAAAGAAGCAGAGGTAGAAGCGGCCTACTGGAATTGCCCCTGTGTGCCCATGCGCGAACGGCGGGAGTGTCACTGCCTTCTCTTTTTAACTCCGGATCATCCCTTTGCGGGTACAGCCCAGGAGATTTCCTTTGAACAAATTCGCGAGGAAACCAATCGCTTTACGGTTTCTTAGTATTCCAGTGTCACTACAATCGTATCGCTGTAGATGCCCGCAGGCACAAACTGCCGGGTGGGAATGCGACCAAAAATTTCAAGGGTTGTAGGGGCATTATTCACAGGCACTAAGGTACGCAAACTGCTCCCACCGGTACCATCCCCCCAGATTTGGGTGCGAGCGGCATCAATGTAAAGGTTGTAGTCGCCCCCTGCCAGAGGTCATTTGTCGAGGGGTAAAAGAACCGGCATTGCCAGTGCTGAGGCGAATCGTAATTGCCCTTTGGACATTCGTACAGACGAAGATAAATTGACCAGTGGCATCGTTAGCAGAGGCACTAGAAGTACTGTAGGCGCCAAAGTTTAGGCCAGTCACGCTGTTAATGGTGCAGTTTGCAAAAGTAACTGTCGGTAGAGCTAGGCCGCTGGCGATCGCGAGCAGGATACTGAAATGTGGTCGCACCACTCACAAGTATTTAAGAACAACCTACGCCAATCATAGTTCATCCGTGATTTCCCTTGGCAGACATCCCCCTAGGGGGGATATAGTAAACGTGTGGGTTCTGAGGTGGCCACCATGACCTTTCAACTTCCTCCCCTGTTGCAGTGCCTACGGAATCGAGCCTTTGCCGGTCTCTATACGGCGCAAACGATCAATCTGATTGGGGATGCGTTCACATGGCTCGGCTTAGCACTCCTTGCTTTTGAGTTAGCAGGAGAGAAGTCTGGACTGTGGCTCTCCACTGCCTTAACGCTGCGGGTCACCATTTTTGTGCTATTGGCTCCTATTGCTGGTGTCTTAGCAGATCGATTGGATCGCAAGGGATTGATGGTGACTACCCATCTTGTGCGGATGGTTTTGGTGTCGTTCTTGCCGTTTGTTACTGACGGCTGGCAACTGTATCTCGTAGTGGCTTTGCTGAGTGGCTTTCACGCCCTTTTTACCCCAACCTACACGGCCACATTACCCTTGATTACGACGGCTGAGGAGTGCCCACCGGCGATCGCCCTCTCGAATGCCACGTACCAACTCCTGAGTGTTTTAGGCCCAGCCCTCGCAGGTAGTGTTGCGGCGTTATGCAGTACCCGTTCAGTGTTCTTTTTGGATGCTTTGACCTTTTTGGTTGCAGCGGTGTTGATTGCTTGGCTGCCCACTGCTTTGATCGTACCTAGAGCAGGATCAGTCCCCCCCCGTAGCGGATTTCTTGAGGAGCTAAGTGTTGGTAGTCAGTGCCTTTGGTGGGATGCAGCAATTCGCTATGGATTACTACTGCAATTGGTGGCGGCGATCGCTGGCGCAGAAATTTTGGTGAATACCGTCGGCTATGTTCAGGGCACGCTACAGGCAGGAAGTCAGGCCTACGGCTCAATCATGGCGGCATTTGGTGGGGGTGCTACTTTGGCTGCGGTGATTTGGGGTTCTTCCTGTCGCAGGATGAGTGCCGTGAGGGTGATGGGTCTAGGGGGGATACTGACGGTGCTGCCGTTGCTGGCTGCCTATAGTGCCAATGTCCCTACCCTCGCTCTGTTGTGGGCGATCGCGGGTATCGGTAAAACCCTCGTCAATGTGCCTATGCAGACGGTAATTGCTGAGAGAGTGGCCGTGGAATTGCAGGGTCGGGTTTATGGCGCTCAGTTTGCTTGGAGTCATCTTTGGTGGGTCTTGGCCTATCCCCTAACGGGATGGTTCGGCAGTCAGTTTCCAGCCCAACATTTTTTCTATACTGGCCTCAGTAGCATGGTGCTTTTCATCGCTTTTGTGGTGTTGACCCAACCGTGGCACTTGCGGCATCTCCCCGCTGGTTTTTGGCACACTCATCCCCATGAGCACGACAGCGAGCATGATCATTGCCATCGGCTACAGGCTCATCAGCACCTACACTTTCATCTCCAGCCAAGCCACGGCAATTAAATAACACCATCCGCAGTCAACAGGGCTTTGTAGAGGCCGGGTCGGCGATCGCGAAAGAAGCCATAGGCCGCCCGTAGGTGCTCAATTTCCTCTAAATCAAATTTATGGACAAGCACTGCTTCTTGGGTGCGATCGGCCTCAGCCACCAGATCTCCCCTTGGATTAGCAATAAATGAACTGCCATAAAATACTTGCCCCCCCTCATCACCCACACGGTTCGCTGCCACCACTGGAATCACATTTGCCACTGCATGACCAACCATCACCCGCTGCCACGGGTCTTTGGTGTCCAGTGTGGGATCGTGGGGTTCACTACCAATGGCAGTGGGATACACGAGCACTTCTGCTCCCATCAGGGTCATCACCCGTGCAGCCTCTGGAAACCACTGATCCCAGCAGATGCCGACACCGATTTTGCCGTAGCGGGTACGCCAGACTCGAAAGCCTGTATTGCCGGGGCGGAAGTAAAACTTTTCCTCATAGCCGGGGCCATCGGGAATATGACTTTTGCGATAGACACCGAGGTTGACACCCCCCGCATCAATCATGGCCACACTGTTGTAATAGACGGTGCCCGCCTTTTCAAAAAAGGACACTGGAATCACCACCGCCAGTTCCCGCGCCAAGGCCTCAAAGTGGGCAATTGTTGGGTGGTTTTTCACGGGGTGTGCCCGCCGAAAGTGACTCTCCCGCTCTTCCTTACAAAAATAGTGACCTTCAAATAGCTCTGGCAGGACAATGACCTGTGCCCCCTGCTGATGCGCCTGCCGCACTAGATCACTGAGGTGCAGAATATTGGTCTCAACATCATCGGTCAGTTGAGCTTGAATGGCAGCAACGGTCAGTGTTCTCATAGTTCCTGCTGCGTAATGCAATGGAAGGCGCCTCCCCCTTCTAAAATCATCCGTGCGGGAAGGCCAACGGTTCTGCGACTGGGAAAGAGCTTAGCGATCGCCTCAACCGCTTTGGCATCGGCTTCGACACCATAGGTGGGGACGACAACAGTGGTATTGGCGATATAAAAATTGACATAGCTAGCGGGTAAAATCTCCCCCTTTCGACTCGTCACCCGCCCCGGCGAAGGCACTGGGATTACCTCTAGGGAGCGCCCCTTGGCATCCGTTAGCGTTTGCAACTGCTCATAAATCGTCAGCAGGACATCGTAGTTCGGATCCTCAGGGCTGTCGGGCAGCATACAAACCACGGTTGCCGGAGCCACAAAACGCACCAGCGTATCGATGTGACCATCGGTGTGATCGTTGGCCAGTCCCGATTCAATCCAGAGGATTTTGCTCACGCCAAGGGCGGGCTTGAGGCGGGCTTCCACTTCTTCGCTGTCTAAATAGGGATTGCGGTTGGGGTTGAGGAGACACTGGCGGGTGGTAAGGCAGGTTCCTTCGCCATCCACTTCGATCGCCCCCCCCTCCAAGAATAACGGCACCGCCTCATAGGGAAGGCCGATGGCTAGAGCAAGGCGCACAGCCAAGTCACTATCGCCGGGAAGTTGATACTTCTTGCCCCAACCATTAAAGGGTAAACAGAGGAGTCGGCGCTCCCCTGCCTCATTGATTAAGCCCACAGGAGCGGTATCCCGCAGCCAAATGTCACCAAAGGGGAGCTGATAAAACTGTGGATTCAGATCCCCGAGATAAGAACGAGCAGTGGCTTCTCCCACCTCGTCCAGCACCAGAATCTTCAGTTGCTCCCCGCGGCACTGACCTGTTACGGGATCGGGGTCAGCGATCGCCCGACACAGGGCTGCAAACTCTGAGCGTACTTGAGGTAAGAGATCGCCCCACAAATCCTCGTGACTGGGGAAAGCTAACCAACAGGCGCGATGCGGCAGCCACTCAGCGGGCTGAAAAAAGGGGGACATGAAGAGCGATTAGCCCTTTTTGTTGGTTTTGGGTGCAGGTTTAGCGGCGGCTTTTTTCCCTTTAGCAGTTTGCTGGGGCTTGGCACCGCTGTATTTGCGGCGGAAGCGTTCCACCCGCCCTTCAGCGTCAACGATTTTCTGAGTACCCGTGAAGAAGGGATGGTTGCCTGACCAGATATCCACGTGTAGTTCGGGTTTCGTGGAACCCACGGTCATCACCACTTCACCGTCACAATAAACTTTGGCTTCGGGATACCACTGGGGATGAATGTTCGGTTTTGGCATAGGAGTCTCACCACAAACGAGAAGTAAAAAACAAACATCTTAGCGTTTTGAGTATTGGGGGGCTTTGCGGGCTTTGCGCAGACCGTATTTACGCCGCTCCTTGGCACGGGGATCGCGGGTGAGATAGCCTTCCGTTTTCAGAGGCTTGCGGTTTTCGATGTCCAGTTGACACAGGGCGCGGGCAATCCCTAAACGAATGGCATCTGCTTGCCCCGTCAAACCACCCCCCGTGGCATTGACATAAATATCATAGCTACTTTCAAGGCCAAGGGTTTCAAGGGGGGCTTTCACCAAGTTGAGATAGGTGGGGTTGTTTTGCAGGTAGTCAGCCCCATTGCGGCCATTGATCAACAGTTGACCGCTACCAGGGATCAGGCGCACCCGTGCCACCGCCGACTTACGGCGACCGGTTCCCAAATAAACTACCCGCTTAGACTGATCAGCAATCTGCATGTTAGGCTCCCGGAATCGTGTTAATGGTCAAAGGCTGGGGTTTTTGCGCTTGGTGGGGATGCTCTGGCCCAGCATAAACTTTCAGCTTGGTAAAGAGTTTACGGCCAAGGGAATTTTTCGGCAGCATCCCTTTGACAGCATGCTCAATAATCCGCTCGGGAATGCGGGCTTGCAGTTGATCAAAGGTTTCAATTTTCATGCCGCCGGGGCGTCCCGAGTGACGACGGTAGAGTTTTTGGGAGCGTTTTCTGCCAGTGATGGTGACTTTCTCGGCATTGATGACAATCACAAAGTCACCTGTGTCCATGTGGGGGGTGTAAATGGCTTTGTTTTTGCCCCTGAGAATACGGGCAATTTCTGCAGCTAGCCGACCCAAGCGTTGATCAGCGGCATCAATGACATACCACTGAGGAGCAAGGTCATCCACGGCGGGCAGTGGTGTCTTTACGGTACTGGTCATCACAAACTCCATGATTCTATGCAATGGACAATTCAGGGGTAATGGAGGCTAACTGAAACTGGGGCATCGCCTCGGTGCACAGGGCAAGGGGGAAAGGCGATTCAGGATAACCCACCCCCAATAGACAAAGGCCTACAGGGGGGGCAGCATACTTGACGAGGTGGCGTTGCTCCTGCTGCCAAATTTCCGTAAAACTGGCGGGCGATCGCTGGCCTTGCCCCACCTGTACCAAGAGTCCCACCAACAGGCGCATCATGCCGTAGAGAAACCCCGAAGCTTGCACCTCAATTTCCACAAGGGCACCGCGCCGCTGGCAGCTCACCGCCTGCACCTCCACCCAAGAATGGGCACGATTCGAGCCAGAACGGTGAAAGGCACTGAGGTGATGCCGCCCCAACAATGGCTGAAGCACGGCTGCCATTTTTTCCACATCTAAGGGGGCATAGTAGTAGTGCCATGTCCAAGGGCGCAGAAAGATATTGGGGCAGGGATCGGTATAGAGGGTATAGCGATAGCGACGCCACAGCGCGGAGAAACGGGCATGCCAGTGATCGGGCACCACCGCCGCCGCACGAATCACCACATCGGCGGGCAAGCGAGCATTGAGAATCCCCGGCCAACGATGAACGGGAATGGGCGAGTTGACCGTGACGTGAGCCACTTGACCAGCAGCATGAACCCCTGTATCGGTACGACCTGCTGCGACAACAGAGACGGGATGGTTGACAACACTGGCGATCGCCTGCTCAATCACCTCCTGTACCGTGCGCTGTCCCACCTGCCGTTGCCAGCCGTGGAAATGGGTGCCCTGGTACTGAATAAGCAGTGCCAAGCGTTGGCCACTCTGAGGAGGTGCGATCGCCGTCATCATTGCCTGCTACACCAGTTCAATGACTGCCAATTCGGCATTATCACCCCGCCGCCGCACACTGCGGATAATGCGGGTATAGCCCCCCTGGCGATCGCCATAGCGCTCTGGGGCTTGGGCAAACAGAGCATGCACCAGTTGCTTATCGTAGAGATAGCCAAGGGCACGCCGCCGTGCCGCCAAGGAGCCATCCTTTGCCAAGGTGATCATCCGCTCCGCCTCTGCGCGTACTGCCTTTGCCCGCGCTTTGGTGGTGGTAATGCGGCCATGGCGAATCAATTCAGTGGTCAGTGCCCGCAGCAGTGCTTTTCGTTGATCGGCTGGCAGTCCTAGCTGGGGAACCCGACGTTGGTGACGCATAGACAAACCTCATTCAATCTCTCTAGTTACGGGCAGCTTTTTGGGGCGGTAGCGTAATGCCCAAGTGTTTTTGCAGTGCCTCGATCACTTCCTCGGCAGACTTTTGACCAAAGTTTTTGATCTCCAGTAGCTCTTCTTGGGAATACTCAAGAAGGTCAGCCACCGTATTCACTTGGGCACGCTTGAGACAGTTGTAGGCACGCACCGACAAATTGAGTTGCTCAATGGGAATTTGTGCCGTTTCATCATGCTCGTCGGTGGTGGTGGCCTCGGAGGTGTGCAGGGGCACTTCCTTCAAGGGGCTAAAGAGATCCACAAGAATCGTTGCCGCCTGATTGAGGGCATCTTGGGGGGTCAAGCTGCCATTCGTCCAGATTTCCAGCTTTAGATAGTCTTGGAGTTGGCGATCGCCCTCTGTACCGGCACTGCGCACCGAATCAACGGTATAGTTCACCCGCCGCACGGGCATAAAGACCGCATCCAATTGCAGATAGTCCAAGGCAAGGCGATCGTCCCGTACCCGCTCCACCGAGCGATAGCCGCGATCCTGTTCAATCTTGAATTCCATCTCCAAGGTTGCCCCCGGCATCAGCGTGGCAATATAGTGGTTGGGGTTGACCACTTCCACTTCAGAGCCAAGTTGCACCATGCCAGCAGTAACCGTCAATGGCTCATTCTCAGGGGCTTGGGCAAAAAGGCGACCCATTTGGGGTTCTGAGGTGTGGCTGCGAATCACCAACTGCTTCATTTGCAGCAAAATGTCCATGACATCTTCGCGCACACCGGGAATTGTTGAAAACTCATGATTCACACCGGCAATGCGCACCGCTGTCACGGCACTACCGGGTAAGTTGGCAAGAAGAACCCGCCGCAGGGCATTCCCCACCGTAATCCCTTGACCGGGGGCGAGGGGGTGCAGCGCAAATTGGCCGTACTGCCCTTGATCCTCCTCAACCCGTGTTTCCAAACATTCAATTTGATATGCCATAGCTGTGCTCCCAAGTGACCCAAACCAACCTAAACCCGCCGCCGTTTGGGGGGACGGCAACCATTGTGGGGAATGGGGGTCACATCCCGAATGAGGGTAATTTCTAGACCTGCGGCTTGCAACGCCCGAATCGCTGTCTCGCGACCGGAACCGGGACCACTCACCATGACCTCAATTTGCCGCATCCCCTGATCAATGGCACGGCGAGCTGCATTATCAGCAGCAGTTTGAGCCGCAAAGGGTGTGCCTTTTTTGGCACCTTTGAAACCACTGGAGCCAGCGGAGGCCCAAGCAATCACCTCACCATTGGGGTCGGTAATTGAGACAATCGTGTTATTAAATGTGGACTGAATGTGGGCAACGCCACTGGGGACATTGCGCTTTTGCTTACGAGGGCCAGAGCGTTTTGCAGAGGGTGCCATAATCTATCCAAACCGTGAATCAGGTAGCAGGAGCGGAAAAATTTATTTCTTAGCAGCGGGTTTTTTCTTACCCGCCACAGTGCGGCGACCACCACGACGGGTGCGAGCATTGGTACGGGTACGCTGACCACGAACCGGCAATCCAAGGCGATGCCGCCGCCCGCGGTAGCAGCCAATGTCCATGAGCCGCTTGATATTCATGGCCTCGAGACGGCGCAGATCCCCTTCCACTTGGTACTCGTCAATCGCAGCCCGCAGTGCCGCAATATCGGCATCCGTCAAATCGCGAGTGCGGGTATCTGGGTTAACACCCGTTTTTGCCAAAATTTCTTTGGAGCGGGTCAAGCCGATGCCATAGATGTAGGTGAGGGCAATTTCAATGCGTTTGTCGCGGGGTAAATCAACACCAGCAATACGAGCCATGAATCTAGTTCCTATGTGTGCAACAACAGTGGGTTACCCTTGGCGCTGCTTGTGCTTCGGATTGGTGCAGATCACCATGACCCGACCACGTCGCCGAATGACGCGGCATTTTTCACAAATACGCCGTACCGATGCTCTTACTTTCATATCAGTTGCTCATGTAGTCGCAAATTTTATATCTTAGCAGAGTGGCCAACAAAGATCAAACTACTTTTTGCGCAGGCGATAGGTAATCCGCCCCTTGGTCAGGTCATAGGGGGTCAATTCCACCTTCACGCGATCGCCCGGCAAAATTTTGATGTAGTTGCGGCGAATCTTACCGGAAATATGGGCAAGGACATTAAAGCCATTGTCCAGATCCACCCGAAACATGGCGTTGGGCAATGACTCGGTCACTGTCCCTTCAATTTCAATGGCATCCTGTTTAGACACGGTTCACCTCCCCAATACGTGCTTGAATGGCAGCAGTTACCTCTTCGATCGTACGTGTTCCATCAATGTGTACAAACTTGGGATGACTCATGTACTGTCGAATCATTGGTAGGGTTTCCCGCTCATAGACCTGTACCCGCTTGAGGATGGTTTCAGGAGTATCATCGGAGCGCTGCTGACCATTGGCCGCTTGCTTGGCGCGATTGAGGGCGCGTTCTTGGAGAATCGCAGCAGGCACATCTAAGAAGAGCAAATAATCATAGTCTTGGTGAATGCTTTTGAGCATCTCCTCAAAGACTGCCGCCTGTGCCCCATTGCGGGGAAAACCGTCCAAAAGCCAACCCGCAGCCGTATCTGGCTGTTGCAAGCGATTGGCCACCATATCCACAATCACCTGATCCGGTACCAGTTCACCGCGATCCATATAGCTTTGAGCCTGTTGACCGAGGGGGGTGCCCGCAGCTCGCTCTGCCCGCAGAATATCCCCTGTGGAAATATGGGGAATCCCCAAAAGCGTGGTCAGAATTGCTGCCTGTGTCCCCTTGCCCGAACCGGGACCGCCAAACAAAATTAAGCGCATTACTGCTTCACCATCCCCTCATAACGTTGTGAAATCACATAGGTTTGAATCTGTTTTGAGGTGTCAATGGCCACCCCCACCAAGATCAACAGGGAGGTCGCCCCCAGCCCTTGAAATGTTGTTACTTTGGTTGCACTTTCGACTGCCGTGGGAATAATCGCCACCAGACCCAAAAAGATCGCCCCTAGGAATGTCAGGCGGTTGAGAACCCGCTCTAGGTAATCAGAGGTGGCTTTCCCCGGTCGGATTCCCGGAATACTGGCGCCCATTTTTTTCAGGTTTTGGGACATATCCACGGGGTTGACCACTAAGGAAGAGTAAAAGTAGCTAAAGAAGAGAATCAACAGTAAATAGAAAATCACATATAGCCACGGCGTCGGCCCTGCTGGAGAAACATAACTCGCAAATCGCGCCACGAGTTCATTGCGGGTAAACTGCGCTAAGGTCGAAGGCAGAATCAGTACTGCTGAGGCAAAAATGATTGGCATCACCCCCCCTTGGTTTAAGCGCAGGGGCAGGTAACTGGTTTGCTCGCGGTAGAGTTTGCGCCCCACTTGGCGACGTGCCGAAACAATAGGGATGCGGCGGGTACCCTCTTGCACAAAGACAATGCCAACAATCATGGCCAAAAAGACGGCCACCAGAATAACAATGCCGCCAATATTGCCACCACTTTCGGCGAGGGCGATCGTCTGACCCACTGAGGCAGGCAAGTAGGCAACAATGCTCAAAAAGATCAAGAGTGAGGCTCCATTACCCACGCCCCGCTCAGTAATCAATTCCGAAATCCACATCACCACCATTGAGCCAGCGGTCAGGCCAAGGACAATTTCAGCCACAAACCACGCCCCTGGATGCAAAGCCGCACCGGGAATGGAACTCACAAAAATGGCAATGCCAAAACTTTGCAGAACTGCCCAGCCCACAGCCACGTAGCGAGTAATTTGGGAAATTTTGCGGCGGCCGGCTTCTCCCTCATCCTTTTGCAGCCGCTCCAAGGAGGGGAGAGCAGCAGTCAGCAATTGCATGATGATGGAGGCGTTAATATAGGGCAGGATGCCGAGGGCAAAAATCCCAAGGGCAGAGAGGCCACCGCCTGAAAAGATGTCGAGGAAGCGAATCACGGCATTATCTTGGACGCTCTGGGCAAAAACGGCGCGATCGATCCCCGGAATGGGTAGATAAATCCCCAGCCGTACCAAGATCAATAGCCCAATGGTGATCAGGAGTCGCCCCCGCAGACCAGCCGCTTGAGCCATCTGCATAAAGGTTTCTTGGGCAGTGGGTGCCTTGCCGCGATTCACAATCATATTGGGGTTCCTCTATTCACTGTCGGCAGCAACGCAGGTCTCCACACATACCCCACCAGCAGCTTCAATCTTGCTGCGGGCACTGCCACTAAAGGCAGCGGCATGAACCTCTAGCTTGACGTTTAGCTCACCATCCCCCAGCACTTTGAGGGGATATTTGGCGGTGGTGAGAATGCCAGCCTCAAGGAGAGACTCAACCGTCACTACACTATTGGCGGGTAGGGTATTGAGACGACCCACGTTGATCGTAGTGTAAACCTTCCGGTTGACGAGGGGAAAGTGCTTGAGTTTGGGGAGACGACGGTAGAGGGGGTTTTGACCGCCTTCAAAGCCGGGACGGGTGGGGCGGCCAGAACGGGATTTTTGCCCGCGCATCCCAAAGCCACCACTTGCCCCTTGACCTGCGGCAATGCCCCGACCAATCCGCCGTTTGCGTCGTCGCGATCCCGCTTGGGGGTGCAGATCTTGAAACCGCATGGACAACTCCTACCTATTTGCTATAGAGGTTTTCAATGGGGATTTCCCGCTCCTCGGCAACTTCTTGGAAGGTGCGCAAGGCTGCAAGAGCTTCGAGGGCGGCGCGGGCATTGTTGAGGGGGTTACTGGAGCCTAGTTGTTTGGCCAGCACGTTGCGTACCCCTGCTAGTTCCAGAACGGTGCGCACAGAACCACCAGCAATTACCCCGGTTCCCGGTGCAGCGGGGCGAATCATGACGCGAGCAGCACCGCCTTCGCCAAAAGTGGGGTGGGGAATAGAGTTGGATTTGGTGATCGGGACATCAATCAGGTGCTTTTTGCCATCGGCCACACCTTTGCGCACCGCACCAATGACATCGGCAGCTTTACCGACGCCCACACCCACTTGGCCACGCTCATTGCCAACAACCACAATGGCGCGGAAGCTTAGTTTCTTACCGCCTTTGACTACTTTGGAGACGCGGCGGATCTGGACGACCCGCTCTTGCCAGTCGGTTTCTTTTTCAACTTTGCGGGGGTTTTTACGACGATTTGCCATCGGGTCATCCTCTAAAAGTCTAGTCCAGCTTCACGGGCGGCATCCGCCAAGGCCTTGACACGACCATGGTAGATATTGCCACCGCGATCAAAGACAACGCGCTCAATGCCAGCGGCTTTGGCACGCTCTGCAATTAGTCGCCCCACTTCAATAGAGGCGGCACAGGTGCTCCCTTTTCCTAGTTTTTGCCGCAGTTCTGGCTCAACACTGGAAGCGGCCACAAGGGTATGGTGCCGGGTGTCATCAATCACCTGGGCATAGATATGCTGATGGGAACGAAAGACAGCGAGGCGGGGGCGATCGCTGGTACCTTTGACTTTGCGGCGAATGCGCTGATGCCGACTTTGGCGAGCCGCAGTACGAGTTTGTTTCATCTATTTCTTCCCTGTCTTACCAACTTTACGACGCACAAATTCACCCATATAGCGAATGCCCTTGCCCTTGTAGGGTTCAGGGGGACGTACGGCGCGAATACGGGCAGAGGTGTTGCCGACTAGTTCTTTATCAATGCCACTGACAAGGACAATCGTGCCCTGCTGCACTTTTTTACCTTGGTTGTCCTCAATTTCTAGGGTAATGCCCTCGGGTGGCACAATCTCAACGGGGTGGCTGTAGCCCATACTGAGGACAAGGGTTTTGCCTTGGAGTTGGGCGCGGTAACCGACCCCTTGAATCTCCAGCTTTTTCGTAAACCCTTGGGAGACGCCTTCCACCATGTTAGCCAGTAGCGTGCGGCAGAGGCCGTGGCGTTCTTTAGCAGGTCGAGAATCATCGCGGCGTTTGACAACAATACTTTCGCCCTCTTGGGCAACATTCACCTCGGGCGGCAAAACCCGACTCAGTTGACCCTTGGGGCCTTTGACCGTGACCTGCTGCCCGTCTAGGGTGAGGGTAACATTCTTTGGCAGGGGGATGGGACGCTTGCCAATACGAGACATGTGGGACTTCCTCCGAGCTTACCAAACGTAACAGAGTACTTCGCCGCCAATGCCCTGCTTCCGTGCCTCGCGATCAGTCATGATGCCGCTAGAGGTGGAGATGATGGCAATGCCGATGCCACCGAGCACCCGGGGCAACTCACGGGAATTGGCATAGACGCGCAGACCGGGTTTGCTCACCCGCTTGAGCGCAGTAATAATCGGCTGGCGCTGCTTACCGCGATATTTTAGGGAAACCACAAGATGCCGTTTGATGCCGTCCCCTTGCTCTTCAAAATCGCGAATAAACCCTTCCGCTTTCAGCACCTGCGCAATACTGCGGGTCATGCGCGTGGCCGGAATGGTGGTGGTTTGATGACGCGCAAGGTTTGCGTTGCGGATGCGAGTTAGCATATCGCCAATCGTGTCATTTACTGCCATAGTTGCTCCTTAAAAATCTGCCTCCGGCGTTAGTTCTCACGGAACGGCATGCCCATTGCTTTGAGCAGGGCGCGTCCTTCTTCATCAGTATTGGCAGTGGTGATGATTGAGACATCCATGCCGCGAATTTGATCAATGTCGTCGTAGTTGACTTCGGGGAAAATCAGTTGCTCGCGCAAACCTAGGGTGTAGTTGCCCCGGCCATCAAAGCTTTTGGGGTTGACACCGCGAAAGTCACGGATCCGTGGCAGTGCCAAGTTAATCAAGCGATCCAAAAAGGCATACATGCGATCGGATCGCAGCGTCACGGCCACACCAACGGGCATGCCTTTGCGAATTTTGAAGCCAGCGATCGCCTTCTTGGCGCGGGTAACGACGGGCTTTTGGCCGGTAATCGTGGCAATTTCTGCCAGTGTGGCTTCAAGGGCTTTGGCATTTTGCGCCGCTTCACCCAGACCGCGGTTGACAGTCACTTTGACAATCTTGGGGACTTGGTGAATGTTTTTGTACTGGAATTGCTGCATGAGCTGCGGCACAACGGTTTTGTTGTAGTGATCTTTGAGGCGTTGGGACATGGGGCTTCTCCTAGGGGCATTCTCTGGGCTGGGTCAGAGAGGGGAAAACGGGTTAGACCTAATCAATGATTTCGCCAGTTTTCTTGAGCATCCGCACCTTACGGCCATCTTCGGTGTAGGTGTAGCAGATGCGACTGGCCACGTTTTGCTTGGTGGAGTAGAGCATCACCTTACAACTGTGAATCGGGGCTTCTTTGGTGATGATTTGCCCAGATTCGCCCTCTTGGCGGGGCTTGACGTGTTTGGTTTTTAGGTTCACCCCTTTGACAATCACCTGACTGGTCTTGGGGAAAACGGCGAGGACTTCACCGACTTTGGCTTTGTCACTGCCAGCGATGACTTGAACCGTGTCCCCTTTTTTCACGTGCATGCGATAGCGCACTGGCTTTTTGTTTGCTTTCTTGGCCGCCATTAGAGTACCTCCGGTGCCAATGAAACAATTTTCGTAAAGTTTTTATCCCGCAGTTCACGAGCCACAGGACCAAAGACACGGGTACCGCGAGGGTTACCCTCTTGGTTGATCAAGACAGCGGCATTGTCATCAAAGCGAATGCTCATGCCACTTTCACGGCGGATGGTTTTGCGGGTGCGCACAATGACAGCGCGAACCACATCGGATTTTTTCACTGCCATATTGGGGGTGGCATCTTTGACGGTGGCAATGATCACATCGCCGACACTGCCGTAGCGACGGTTACCGCCGCCGAGCACACGGATGCAGAGGAGCTTTTTGGCGCCGCTATTGTCGGCGACGTTGAGATAGGTTTCCTGTTGAATCATGGCTGGCTCTCCTTAGGCAGTGCGAGGACTGAGAATCTCGGCAATGACCCAACGCTTGGTGCGACTCAGGGGACGGGTTTCCCGAATGCGCACGCGATCGCCCACTTTGGCTTCGTTATTTTCATCATGGGCTTTGTAGCGGCGGGTTTTGACGACAATTTTGCCGTACTTGGGGTGGGGGGCGCGGTTTTCGACGGCAACGACGACGGTTTTTTGCATTTTGTCGCTGACGACGACGCCAACACGTTCTTTAACTGCCATTAGTCTTGGCCTCCACTGCGGCGACGTTCATTCTCAAGGGTTAAAAGCTGTGCCAACTCATGGCGCAGATGCTTAAATTGATGGGGCTTGACCTCTTGGCGGGTGGCTTTTTTGAAGCGCAGATCAAAGAGTTCTTTCTTAATGGCGGCAATGCGATCGCTCACCTGTTGATCACTCAGTTCCCGCAGGTCTTTCATTTTTGTCAGTGCCATTCTTAACCCTCCTGTTGTTCCTCTTCTTGATTGCGCACCAGAAAACGGGTCTTGATCGGCATTTTGTAGGCAGCAAGGCGCATGGCTTCGCGGGCAACCGCCTCCGGCACACCGGCAATTTCATACATAATGCGACCGGGTTTGACCACTGCCACCCAGTATTCCGGTGAGCCTTTCCCTGACCCCATCCGCGTTTCGGCAGGCCGCATCGTCACGGGCTTATCGGGGAAAATGCGAATCCAGATTTTGCCACCACGGCGGATATAGCGGGTCATGGCACGACGGCCAGCCTCAATTTGCCGTGAGGTGATCCAAGCGGGCTCAAGGGCTTGAAGGGCATAGTCGCCAAAGTGGATAGAGTTACCGCGACTGGCAACCCCCGTCATGCGACCCCGCTGCTGTTTGCGAAATTTTGTACGCTTTGGACTTAACATCGCTGGCTTCCCTGTTAGTTAGAGCGATTTTCAAATTGGGGTAGGCGGCGTTGGGGACTGCGGCGACTGGGTTCCCGTGTTACGGCTTCGGCTTGTCCCGGCAGTACCTCACCCTTGAAGATCCACACTTTCACACCCAAAATGCCGTAGATTGTGCGGGCGGTGCGGTAGGCATAGTCAATGTCTGCCCGTAGGGTATGCAGAGGAACGCGACCCTCTCGTGTCCACTCGGTACGAGCAATTTCCGCCCCATTCAGGCGACCCGCCACTTGGACTTTGATCCCCTCAATGCCTGCTCGCTGTGCCCGCTGAATGGCTTGGCGCACGGCGCGTCGGAAGGCCACCCGTCGCTCTAGTTGCTGGGTGATGTATTCCGCCAAGAGGCTGGCCTCAGCATCGACACGGTTGACTTCCACCACGTTCACTTTGATCGTGCGGTTGCTAGGGAGCATCTGCCGCAGTTGCTTGCGCAGTTCCTCAATCCCTTGGCCGCCTTTACCAACGACGACGCCGGGACGAGCGGTGCGAATTTGCAGCTCCACTTGATCCGCTTTGCGCTCAATGCGCACTTCCGCAATGCCAGCGTTGGCCAGTTGCTTGTTAATAAACGTGCGGATGCGGTGATCCTCCTGTAATAGCTCAGGATAGCGATCGCTATCGGCGTACCAGCGGGAGCGATGTTCTTGTGTAATGCCGAGGCGAAAGCCAATTGGGTGAATCTTCTGTCCCACGGTGGTATCCTTCTACGATTCGTCAGCAGTGTTTTGGGGCGCCACAGCAATCGTGATGTGGCAGGTGGGCTTGCGAATTTGGTAAGCGCGGCCCTGGGCGCGAGGGCGAAACCGCTTCAGGCAAGGCCCTTGATCGGCATAGGCTTGACTAATTACCAAGGTGGCGGGATCCAAGCCTAAATTGTGGGTGGCATTGGCTGCCGCCGATCGCAAGACCTTTGTAATCGGCTCACAGGCACGATAGGGCATAAAGCGCAGCATAATCAGGGCATCGCGGTAGGTGCGACCCCGCAGTTGATCCAGTACCCGCCGCACCTTGTGGGGTGACATGCGGACATACTTGGCGCAGGCACGGGCAGTAGGAGAAGAGGTAGAAACCATAGACGGCTATCCCAGACGCGAACAAGAGAATCAATGGCGGGCTTTTTTATCGCCCTTAACATGACTGCGGAAGTTGCGGGTGGGGGCAAATTCCCCCAGTTTGTGACCCACCATCTGCTCAGTGATGTACACGGGCACGTGCTGCTTGCCGTTGTGGACGGCGATCGTGTGGCCAATCATTTCTGGCACAATCGTTGAGGCACGCGACCACGTTTTGATCACTTCCTTGGCATTGCGCTCATTGAGGGCTTCAATCTTGCGTAAGAGATGATCCGCCACAAAGGGGCCTTTTTTTAATGAACGTCCCATAACCTAACTTCTCCGCAAAAACCTAAGACTGACGACCACCGCGACCCCGCTTGGAAGACTTCTTACGACGCCGCACGATGAGAGCATCGCTGAGTTTTTTCTTCTTGCGAGTTTTGTAGCCAAGGGTGGGTTTACCCCAAGGCGTGACAGGCCCGGGACGACCAATGGGGGCGCGCCCTTCACCACCACCGTGGGGGTGATCCACCGGGTTCATGACCGAACCGCGCACCTTCGGACGACGACCTTTCCAGCGATTGCGACCCGCTTTCCCTAAGCTGATGTTGTTGGCTTCAACATTCCCCACTTGGCCAATGGTGGCATAGCACTCCTTGCGGAAGAGCCGCACTTCACCCGAGGGAAGCTTGAGGGTGACCATATCCCCCTCTTTGGCCACTACTTGTGCCATCGCGCCGGCAGCTCGCACCATTTGCGCACCACGACCGGGGGTAATTTCCACATTGTGCACACTAGTACCCAAGGGAATTTTGCCCAGAGGAAGGGAGTTACCCACTTCAATAGGGGCATCGGGACTGGCAATAACCTCGGTGCCGGGGGTCAAATCTCGAGGATGGATGATGTAGCGTTTCTCGCCATCGCGATAGTGGAGCAGGGCAATGCGGGCATTGCGGTTGGGATCGTACTCCACAGTTGCCACTTTGGCGGGGACATTGAGCTTGCTGCTGCGGCGAAAATCAACAATGCGATAGCGACGCTTGTGGCCACCCCCCCGCCGCCGACTGGTAATGACACCGCGATTGTTGCGGCCTTTGTCGCGCTTGAAGCCACGGGTCAGCGACTTTTCGGGCTTGTCGGTGGTAATTTCAGCAAAGTCAGAAACAGTTTTTTGGCGAACGCCGGGGGTGTAGGGTCGGTAAACGCGAATGCCCATGATCTACTCCGTTAAACTTCGGGGAAGAGAACGATCTTGCTGTCGGGGGCAAGGGTGACGATCGCCCGCTTGTAGCGAGGACGATGACCAACAAACCGACCCACGCGGCGCTCTTTAGGGGGCAGATGATAGGTATTCACTGCCGTAACTTTGACGTTAAAGAGTTCTTCAATCGCAGCCTTGATTTGCGGTTTGGTGGCGCGCCGGTCCACATCGAAGCTGTATTGATTGTTTTCCAATAAAATCGTGGCCTTCTCTGTGATGATGGGGCGCTTGATGAGATCCGCAAGGGCGCGGGGTTGGACTTTAGTCACCGTACACCTCCTGAATTTTGGCGATCGCGCCAGTGGTGGCAACAATGCGATCGGCATAGAGTAAATCAAAAACATTCAATTGATCGGCACGCAGCAACTTCAGGGTGGGCACATTTCGCGCCGAGAGTGCCACCATTTCGGCAATGTCTTCCACCAGTAGCAGCACCTTTTGCTCTGGCTCAATGCCCCAGCGTTGCAGCGCGGTCACCAGTTCCTTGGTTTTGGGACGGGGCAAGTGATCGGCAAAGTCCTGAACCACAATCAAGTCTTCAACGCGGCTCATCAGGGCTGTGCGCAGGGCAAGTCGCCGCTCCTTACGATTCATTTTTTGGCTGTAGTCGCGGGGCTTAGGACCAAAGATCACACCGCCACCCCGCCAGAGGGGAGAACGGATCGAACCAGCGCGGGCACGCCCTGTTCCTTTTTGCCGCCAAGGTTTGCGACCGCCGCCACGCACCTCAGCACGGGTTTTGGTAGATGCCGTTCCCTGACGCGCATTGGCTAACTGCCGCAGAAGGGCACGATGAACAATATGACTGGCGGTTTCAGGTTTTGCTGTCGCCAGATCAAGGGTGGCTTCACCACTGTCGGCACCCTGCCAGTCTTTAACCACACATGCAACCATAACTACTCTCCAGCCCCTATTTGCGACCGACACCCTTGGCGGGGGTAATGCTCACTAGTGCCCCCGGTTTACCCGGTAGTGCCCCTTTGATCAGGATTAAGTTGCGCTCAGCATCAACGCGCACCACCTGCAACTTGCGAATGGTGACTGCCGTATTGCCCATGCGACCGGCCATCCGCTTGCCGGGGAAAACCCGACCCGGGGTGGTTCCTGCCCCAGTGGAACCGGGTAAACGGTGGTTTTTTGAGCCATGCGCCATTGGACCGCGCTTAAAATTGTGGCGTTTTTGATAGCCCGCAAAGCCTCGGCCAATGCTGGTGCCGTGGACATCCACAAGCTGCCCCGGACTAAAAATGTCAACAGTGATGGCCTGACCCAATTGATAGGCAGAGGCATCTTCAAGGCGAAATTCCCGCAGATGACGCATGGGGGGCGTTTGCGATTTGTTGAGGTGGCCGCGCTCGGGGCGACTCAGGTTTTTCTGCCGCACTTCGCCGTAGGCCACTTGAATTGCCGTGTAGCCGTCGGTTTGGGGGGTTTTGATTTGTGTGATCGGACACGGCCCCGCTTGTACCACCGTAATGGGGACAGATCGACCCGCCTCGTCAAAGATTTGGGTCATGCCCAACTTTGTCCCTAAAATACCAACTGTCACGATCGCGTTCCTTAAAAATACGACTCACAACAAAACAGCGAGAGGCAGCCGCAAGGCTACACCTCGGCAGATTCCTACAGTTAGGAATGGTGGATTGACCCAGCAGTTACACGGTCAAGACGATGACGCTTAAAGCGCATCCATCGTTGATCAAGGACAGGCGCAGGTAAAGATGGCAAGGCTATGATTGCAAGTTGCGAACACGCTGCCACCCCTGGATCAGTGGAACCAAGGACTTAAGGGGGTTGAGGCGATCGCGCCCACTCAGTATCCGTTTTTGGTCACAAGTTTTAATCATAGATCAGCGATTGTGGGTTTGTCTAGGCATTTGGTAACATTTTTTACGCCTTCTTGTGGATCCAGCAGCGTGTTTGAATTTGTCTGCCAGCAGGACTGTGCCCATACCCAAGCGCGGGCAGGCCTGTTTCACACCCCCCATGGCGCAGTGGCAACGCCGCGTTTTATGCCCGTGGGTACTTTAGCGAATGTGAAAACCCTCACCCCAGAACACCTCAAGGCGGCGGGCGCTCAAATGGTTTTGGCCAACACCTACCATTTGCACCTGCAACCGGGGGAAGACATTGTGGCCGCAGCGGGGGGGCTGCACCGTTTTATGGGCTGGTCAGGGCCAATTCTCACGGATTCGGGGGGGTTTCAGGTCTTTAGCCTCAGTGAAATGCGGCAGATTTCCGATCAGGGGGTGGTGTTTCGTTCACCCCACGATGGTCAAATCATTGAACTGTCACCTGAGCGGGCGATCGCCATTCAAGAGGCCTTGGGGGCAGATGTGATCATGGCCTTTGATGAGTGCCCCCCCTACCCTGCGAGCCGGGAGGCAGTGATCCAAGCGACGCAACGCACACTACATTGGTTAGAGCGCTGTATTGCCGCCAAACAACGATCGGATCAGGCTCTCTTTGCCATTGTTCAGGGGGGAGTGTATGCCGATCTGCGGCGGGAATGTGCTGCGGCGATGCTGCCCTATGACCTGCCGGGCTATGCCATTGGTGGGGTGAGTGTCGGGGAACCCAACAGTGCCATGCACGAAATTGTGGCGGTGACGGCTCCCCTCTTGCCTGCCCATAAGCCACGTTATTTGATGGGGGTGGGAACTCACTTAGAAATGTTGCGGGCGATCGCTGCTGGGGTCGATCTCTTTGATTGTGTGATTCCTACCCGTCTGGCTCGCCATGGCTGTGCCATTGTCCAAGGGCAGCGCTGGAACCTGAAAAATGCCCGCTTTCGCCGCGATTATGAACCCTTGGATCCCACCTGTCCCTGCTATACCTGCACCACCTTTAGCCGAGCCTACCTGAGTCATTTAGTGCGTGCCAAGGAGCTACTGGCCTACACCTTACTCTCGATTCATAATGTGACGGAACTGATTCGGTTCACCCAAGCAGCACGCCAAGCAATTTTAGAGGAGCGATTTGTGGCGTTTGCGGCAGAATGGGAGCAGCGACTAGTGGTGGATGCTGAGGAACCCGATGCTGCGCTTCTCTGATGCCGTTTTATCAAGGCAGGAACGCTTGAGCCGCTGGGGCTTTTTGGGACTGACCACAGCACCTTTAGTGGGAGCGGCACTCTTTAACCATACGGGGACGCCGCCTTTTTTACTTTGTCTTTTTCGGGCAACAACGGGCATTCCCTGTCCAGGCTGCGGTCTGACCCGTTCCTTTATGGCGATCGCTCGCGGCAATGTTGAAGATGCCCTGAGAATGCATCTCTTTGGCCCTGTGCTCTTTCTCGCATTTACAGTGGCCGCGATATTGATGGCCATTGAACTAAGAACCGGGCGGCGATTGCAGCACACCCCCTTTCGCTACATCAATGAACGCATTCAAAACTGGTGGTGGCTAGGGGTGATTTATCTTGGCTACTATGGTTTGCGGCTGTACAGCCTATTTCACACCGGGGAATTTTATATCAATCCCCTAAAAAACATCTTTCTGAGGAGTTAATCAATGACTATCTCCATTCATTACGTTGATCCCAAGACGAAAGCACCACTTAGAAAGGATCATACTGCGTACTATAGTGAGACGGGTTCTGTTTATCCAATTGTTAATCAGATTCCTAGATTTGTAGATTCAAGCCAAAACTACACCCAAAGTTTTGGTCTGCAATGGAATAAGTTCTCAAAAACACAAATAGATGATACAGATCAAAAACAATCTGAAACTCGATTCTTTGCAACAACAAACTGGCAGCCTGAGGAGCTTGCTGGCAAAAGTATTTTAGAAGCCGGTTCTGGTGCAGGTAGATTTACACGGGTTATCTTGGAAAAAACGTCTGCTTATCTTTGGAGTTTTGATTATTCAGAGGCGGTTGAGGCAAATTGGCAAAATAATTCTGATATTGCTGGCGGAAGATTACACCTATTTCAGGCGAGCATCTATGACATCCCTTTGCCTGAAGCCTCTTTTGATAAGGTGTTTTGTTTTGGGGTTCTACAACATACACCTGACTTTGAAGAATCTGTAAAAAATCTGATTAAATACGCAAAAATCGGTGCTGAGATTGTGGTTGATTTCTATCCGATTAAAGGTTTTTGGACAAAAATACACGCAAAATATCTTTTAAGACCCTTGACAAAAAAGATGTCACACCAAGCTCTGTTGAATTTGATTGAGAAGAATATCGATGGTTTAATTACGTTATTTGATTTTTTAGTGAAAGTTAAACTAGGCGTACTGACTCGATTTTTACCAATTGTTGATCTACGAACAATTCCTAGTACTGTGGATCAGCAAAAACGCCGTGAATGGGCAATTTTAGACACCTTTGATATGTTCTCGCCGGAGTATGACAATCCCCAAAGAATAAAAGATGTTGCTGCTATGTTTGAACGTCACGGAGCTAAGGTTACTTTTGCCGGATTTGTCAAATCAAGTGCTGGCACTAGCGCAGTGGTCAGAGGCGTTCGCGAAACTTAAAGTAAAGATCACGGGAGTCGTCTTTAGCAAGGGTCCCTTTCATGGGATATTGAAATCGGTTGTGTGCGATCGAGAACCGGAGACCCATGAGATTACATCGCTTGCTTTATCTCAGTTGTGCCACAGATGGCCTGTCCTACCCGGATCTGCGGGATATTATGGCCAAGTCAGAGGTGAACAATCTCCGCGATGGCATTACGGGAATACTGTGCTACGGCAACGGCATGTTTCTGCAAACCCTAGAGGGCGATCGCCAGAAAATCAGTGAAACCTACGCCCGCATCCTCAAGGATCCCCGCCACCACAGCGCCGAACTCATTGAATTCAAGGCCATCGCAGAGCGCACCTTCATCAATTGGTCAATGCGTCTGGTGCAGTTGGGCGAGATGGACAGTGATAAAATTCGGCACCTGCGGTTAAAATACTCACCAGCAGCAACCTTTCAGCCCACCTCAATGACGGCTGAGCAATGTTTTCACTTCCTCAAAGAACTCTATGAAATGAGCCAAGGAACTTAGTGTGAGCGATGCCCACTGGCTAAGTATTCCCGATCTACTGCGGCTGCCCGCCCAGACCTATGAGTGGCGGGTGGATACCGGTTTTCCAGACTTGGCAACGCTAACTCCCGTGCAAGGAATGGTGACTGCCAGTCACCGCTACACCTATTTAGAAGTTAGTGCCAGTGTGAGTACGATCGTTACCCTCTGTTGCGATCGCTGTTTGCAGTACTATAACCATCGCTTGGTGTGTACGACTACGGAACTCATTTGGCTTGCAGAAACGCCGGCGAGTCAACCGGACGATGATCTGGTGGAAACCTTGCCCGCCAACGGTCGCATTGATCTTGCGGATTGGCTCTACCAGCAACTCTGCCTTGCCCTGCCCTACCCCCAATACTGTGACCCCAATTGTGGCGGTATTCACCCCCCTGTCCCTGCGGAACCCCCCATTGATCACCGCTGGGCAATGCTTGCGCAACTACAATCGGTTCTGGAGCGTTCGGAACCATCGCCGTGAGTGCTCAGTCTGACCTTGAACTGTTGCTGCGGGCACGCTATCCCCTGTTGTATGTGGCCACAACAGAGGAAGAACGCCTTGAGGCAACACTGCACACAATTAGCGATCGCCTGAATCAGCGCCCCATCTACATTTGGGATTTTGTCGAGGGGTATCAGGGCAATCCCAATGATCTGGGGGTCGCCAAGCGCAATCCCCTCAGTGCCCTTGAATTTGTTGAAAAACTACCGCCACCGGCAGCGGCGATGATTCTGCTGCGAGATTTTCACCGCTTTATTGAGGATGTAGCGGTCTCTCGCAAACTGCGTAACCTTGCGCGGCAACTCAAGTCCCAGCCCAAAAACCTGATCCTGCTGGCTCCGACGGTGCAGTTGCCCCCGGAACTGCGGGATGTGATTACCGTTGTCGAGTTTCCCTTGCCCCAACGGGAGGAAATTCGCCTTGAACTGGTGAAGCTCTGCCAAAGCCTCGGCAACATTCCCGCAGAACCCATTCTCGATGAGTTGATCCGCGCCTGTCAGGGCTTGACCCTAGAGCGCATTCGCCGCGTCATTGGTCGGATTATTGCCCTCCACGGCATGCTCGACGGTAGCCATGTGGATTTGATCTTGGAGGAAAAGCGGCAGATCCTGCGGCAAACCCAAATTCTCGAGTTTTACCCCACCCAAGAAACGATTGCCGACATTGGTGGTCTTGATAACCTCAAGGAGTGGTTGCTGCGGCGCGGCGGTGCTTTTTCCGAGCGGGCACGGCGCTATGGGCTGCCCTATCCGCGGGGGGTGCTGCTAGTGGGAATTCAGGGCACCGGTAAATCCCTAGTGGCAAAGGCGATCGCCCACCAATGGCACTTGCCGCTGTTGCGATTGGATGTGGGGCGACTCTTTGGCGGCCTTGTGGGGGAATCCGAAGCGCGAACCCGCGAAATGATTCAAATTGCTGAAGCCCTTGCCCCCTGTGTCCTCTGGATTGATGAAATGGACAAAGCCTTTGCGGGCATTGATGGCCGAGGGGATGGCGGCACCAGTAGCCGCGTCTTTGGTACGATTATCACTTGGCTAGCGGAGAAAACCTCTGCTGTTTTTGTCGTGGCCACTGCCAACAATGTGCAGGTCTTGCCCCCGGAACTGCTGCGTAAGGGTCGCTTTGATGAAATCTTTTTTGTCGGACTACCCAATGTGGATGAGCGGCGAGCGATTTTTGAAGTGCACCTCAGTCGCGTGCGGCGCGATCGCCTGCAAAACTATGATCTAGAGCGGTTGGCCTACGAAACCATTGACTTTTCTGGGGCTGAAATTGAGCAGTGTATCATTGAGGCAATGCACCTTGCCTTTAGCCAAGACCGCGACTTTACCACCGAAGATCTGCTGCACGCGGCCAGTGAGATTATCCCCTTGGCACGGACAGCTCGCGAACAGGTACACCAATTACAAGAATGGGCGGCCTCCGGGCGGGCACGGTTTGCCTCACGGATCCTCTCTCCCCCCACAGGGCGTTAGATCATGAAACCAGTGGTGCGTGTGCTGCAATGGCTCCTAGGAACCTTTTTGGGTTTAGGTCTGATTACCCTTGTGGCCGCTGCTATCATTACACCCCTCGTCTTTAACTTGCTCTGGCCACCCCCCCGCCCCAAGGTCGAAGCACAAAATTCGCCACCGCCTACGCCACCAGAGTCGTCACCGAATTCCCCCTCACCCACTCCTGAACCAACCCCGACCCCCTCACCGCAGCCAAACTCTGAAGGGCGGGTGATCTATGGCGATGGTTTACGGTTGCGCGATCGCCCCAGTCGCGAGGCAAATGCCCTAGGCGGTGTGGCCTTTGATGAAGTGGTGACGATCCTAGAGCGCAGTGAGGATGGGGAATGGCTGAAGATTCGCACCGCCAACAATCTTGAAGGCTGGGTACTGGCCTTTGGCGTGCAGGAAACAACAGCTCAATCCCCCACCTCCAGTGAGACGACCCAGTAGGCGCTATTGGGAAAATTCCTGCATTTGCTGAAACGAACGGTACTCGCGATCGCCACTCAGCCATTCCACGAGCGTGATTTTCACCCGCCCCCCCGCATTGGGAGTTGCCAGAAACTCCGCCTCCCCTTCACTATTAATCACGGGATTGCGCAACTGGGTGGATCCCGCTTCCAGTAGTCGCTTGCTCGTCGGGTCATAAATCTCGTAGTAGATCTGGACATTGCGCGCTGGTGTCGCCGTTTCATTGCGCACGCGCCCCGTCAGGCGGTGGTACCAGACACCCGCAATATTCTCGCTCTGCAATTGGACATCGGTGACGCGCACCACTTTGGGCGCTTCGCGACGGCGGGCGATCGCGGGCATGTCATCAAGAGATACGAACCCGACACTAGTCGTCAACAGCAGACCACAGAGCCAAATTGTGCGTAAGCTAGGCATTGTTCTCTAACCGGTGTGACAATAATAGAGTCTAAGACGCAACATTCAGCGGGAGCGATCGGCCTCATTGGCCTTGAGGATACCACCTTAGTGACCGCTGCCCCGAGTCTGTACCTGCTGGATTGGATTCACCCCACTTAACTATGCCAACTGTTCATGTGATTGGTCTTGGTCGCTCTGGCATCGCCGCTGCCCGTTTACTGAAACGTCAAGGCTGGCAAGTGGAGGTGAGTGATAGTCGTCAAACCCCTGCCCTACAATCCCAGCAGCAACTCCTAGAAGCCGAAGGCATTGCTGTTCAACTCAACTACGACTTTGATTTACAAACCCTCGCCAGTGTGGGTCTGCGTGTCCCGGCGGAAATTGTCATTAGTCCCGGTGTCCCTTGGCAGTCTCCTGCTCTGATTGCCGCTCGCCAAGCAGGCATCCCCGTTCGGGGGGAAGTGGAAATTGCTTGGCAGACCCTCGCCCATCTGCCGTGGGTATGTATTACGGGCACCAATGGCAAAACAACGACCACCGCACTCACTGCCGCCATTTTTCAAGCAGCGGGGTACAATGCTCCCGCCTGTGGCAATATCGGCAATAGTATTTGCGAAGTGGCTTTGACCGCTAGCGCCCTTGATTGGGTGATTGCTGAGATCAGTAGCTATCAATTAGAGTCTAGCCCCCCCCTGCAACCCCAATTTGCCCTTTGGACAACCCTCACACCAGATCACTTGGAACGCCACGGCACCCTCGACGCTTATGTCGAAACCAAAGCTCACCTCATGAATGGTGCGAAACAGGTGATCCTCAATGGGGATGATCCCTACCTGCGTCAGCACATGGTGAATCGTTGGCCGCAAGCTTGGTGGATCAGTACCCAAGGGGCGGCAGCCCTACCCAAGGGGATTGAACAGGGCATCTATATTGCTGAGGATCAGGTGTGGTTTCAAGATCAACCCCTGCTGCCCACCCATGTCCTGCAAATGCCGGGTCAACACAATCAGCAAAACTTTCTTCTAGCCGTGGCAACGGCCCATTTAGCCGGTATTCCTGCCGAAACAATTGCCAAAGCGGTGGCAGGGTTTGCCGGTGTGCCCCATCGTCTAGAGCGGATTCGCCAATGGCGACAGGTGGAGTGGATCAACGACAGTAAGGCCACCAATTATGACGCCGCCGAAATTGGGCTGCGTTCGGTGACCGGCCCTGTGATCCTGATTGCGGGTGGACAGGCCAAAAAGGGGAACGATCGCGCTTGGCTCAAGCTGATTCAGGAGAAAGCCGCTTGGGTGCTCTTAATTGGTGAAGCGGCACCGCAGTTTGCGCAGCGCTTAGAAGCCACGGGCTTTACAAATTATGAGATCATGGAGACACTGGATCGGGCAGTGGCGGCGGCTGCTGAACTGGTGACCCAGTACCCGATCAAAACCGTTCTCTTTTCCCCTGCCTGTGCCAGCTTTGACCAGTACCAGAATTTTGAAGAACGTGGTGATCACTTTCGTCAACTGTGCTTAGAGCTATGAGCCAATCTGCGGCCTCGGGTCACTGGTGGAATCGCCTCTCCATTGCCAGTCGGTTTCTGATTATTGGCTTGGCAGGGCCTATCCTGACGCTGAATTTCTGGGCCTTTGCGACCATTCTCAAGTTTTTTGGGCCGCTGGTGGCGGTTCTGGTGCTGGCTTCTCTATTTGCCTTTTTGCTGAACTATCCGGTGCGCTGGATGGAGGAGCAGGGAAATCCGCGAGGCCCCTCAGCAATTTTGGTCTTTCTTTTGGCACTGGTACTGATTGCCATCATTGCCTTGGTCGTGGTGCCCAATGTCTTTAATCAGGCACAACAGCTCATTGCCCGCTTGCCCGAATGGTTTAACTCCAGCCAACGGCGACTCTTGGAATTTGGCCAGTGGGTGGACTCCCTGAACCTGCCGGTGACGGTGGATGTGGATGCCCTTGCCAACCAACTCTTGGAAAAACTCAAGGATCAACTGCAAAGTTTAGCTCGCGAGGCGCTGAATTTAATTTTGGGCACCCTCAGCAGTGCGGTGGATGTGCTCATTAATCTGATTTTGACCGTTGTTCTCACGTTCTATTTGCTGCAGCATGGTGACGAATTGTGGGATGGCCTCCTCAGTTGGTTGCCTGATACGCTGCGCCCCACGGTTTCAGAAACGATACGCCGCAGTTTTGAAAGCTATTTTATTGGTCAGTTGGTGCTGGGACTGTGCATGGGCATCGGGTTGACCACGATTTTCATTTTCCTCAAGGTGCCCTATGGACTGCTCTTTGGTGTCATTATTGGCGTGATGGCCTTGGTGCCCTTTGGCGGTACGGTGGGGATTATTTCAATTAGTTTGCTCGTCGCCCTTCAGGATGTGTGGTTGTCCCTCAAGGTAGCGGGATTTGCGTTTCTCTATCAGCAGTTTTTGGAGAATGTGGTTGCCCCTCGGATCATCGGTAGCTTTACGGGCTTAAATCCAGTCTGGGTTTTCTTGGCGATCCTGACTGGGGCTAGGGCTTCGGGGTTAGTCGGGGTTCTCATTGCGGTTCCGATCGCGGTAGTGATTAAAACGTTCTTGGTGAGTGTGCGATCGCGCCTCAATGCCGAGGACGTGGATGCCACCGTTGCACTCCCTAGTAATCCGCCCCCCTTATCACCTGTTTCTTCGTCAATGAAGCCATCCTCAGTGGAGTAGAACAATGCTGCGTGCCCTTCAACCCGGAATTCTCACCTCCCTTGTTTTGATCAGTACAACAGCCGCCATTACAATAATCACGGCTTTTATTGGCTACCACCTAGGGCGAGAGTCATTGCGCGGTGTGTCCCAGCCCGTGGTGAATCCCATCCTTGGCAGTGCCGTGAATGCCAATGATCAATCCCAAGGGGAGCGATCGCCCATTCTTGACGAGGCACAGATTATTGCCCAAACCAAAGCCCGCATTGCCGAAATGACTGAAGGTGCCAGCGATCGCGAGATTGTGCCTGCCCCCACCACTGCCAATGACCCCCCAGCAGCGGAACCGGCGACGAGTCGGACACTGCCCATCGTTGCTGAGGATAAGGGGGTGCGTCTAGAAATTAGCCGTGTGGATACCATTGGCCAAGATTTAGCCCTGCACGTCAGCTTGAAAAACGACAGTAGCCAAGGGGTGCAGTTTATCTACACCTTTCTTGAAATCAAAAATGATAAAGGTACCCTTTTGAGTGCCCTCACCGAAGGCCTACCCACGGAATTACCCCCCGGTAGTGATCTGGTCAAAGGCACAATTTTGATTCCCAAAAGCCTCCTTGACAATGCAAAAACCTTGACCCTACGCCTTGCCAGCTATCCGAATCAGGATGTGCAATTGCAGGCTGCCAATATTCCTGTGGAGTAGCCATGCCCGCCGCTGAATTTGTTCAAAAATGGTTGAGTGCTCGCGATTGGGTGCGGGTACGGGCAGATTTGACGGGCAAGACCACGTTTATCGCGTGGCAGGGAGCGGTGTATAGTTTTGTTCCCCAAGAGCGTCGCCGTCACCTCTTCAACATTGTTGGCATGAGTGCCGCTCGCTGTTTGCCCCATCCCGAGGGCGGGTGGTATTTTCTCTCCCGTGAATTGACGTTTTATCTGGATCCAGAAAAGCAATCCCTGTGCGATCGCTGGCACAATCCTTGGACAGAGGACGTGGTTCCCGTGATTCCCGTTGCTAATGATCCCGTGCAGGGGCTATTTCGCCGTGAGGTGCCTGCCCAAGTCAGTGAGCGAACCACTACGTTTCAGTTTGATCTATTTCCCTACTATGACAATCCCCTTGCGGGTGAGGAACGGTTTCAGGCCTACAGCCCCCAGCCGATCTACCAAGCGGCAGAACTCTTTAAGCTAACGGTGGCCACCGCCGATTTACAACAAGATACGGAGACGATTGCCGCTGTCCATTTGTGTTGGAGTCGGATTGGGCCTTGGTTGCCTTGGATGAAGATGGGCGATCGCCCCGGTTATCTCATCTACAGTGCGACTGGCTGCAAAGCCCTGACCGTCGAAGACTTGCCCTCCCTCCTACAAGACCAATTAGAGCGACTGCCCCAATACCGTGAAGCCCCCACTGAATACCGCGAGGGTGCTGATATGACCTCTTGGCTGTATTTTCAGGAGCACTTTGAAGCCTATTTAGAGGGTGCACTGTTTCCAGTGACTTGATGAATACCAACCTATCCCTATTCCCGTGGGGGCAGGCTAAAAAGCGGCAACTCGGTAAACTGTGGTTCTACAGGACGGGGTGAACGGGGGGTTGTTGGCGGAGCATGCGTTGACTGGGAATTTCGACGCGAAAGTGATCTCCCTCCAGAGAAATGGGAGCGCCAAAATTGCTCGCTGGCTTACTCATTGGGGATGCTACTGATACACGTCGTCGTGGGAGAGATTCAACCCTAGCTCTTTGGTAGCCTGCCCGACACCCTTGAGGACGAATGGATTGACAACATCGAGGAACTCGAAGACCTGATGGACAAGTACCTCCACCTACGCCAAGAAGCCCGCAATGCTTTTGAATTGCGCTATGAACGCCATGTCAGCGACGATCCCGATCAGTGGCGCAACTGTGCGCGGGTATTGGCACAGCAGGACATTCTCAATGTACTCAGTCAACCGTGGTAAGCTCTTTAGAGGAGTCCTTGGGCAATCAGAGATTCAGCAATTTGCACCGCATTCAAGGCTGCCCCCTTGCGAATTTGATCGCCACACAGCCACAGTTCAAGGGCATTGGGTTCAGAAATATCTTGGCGCAGCCGCCCCACGAGCACTGGGTCTTTACCTGTGGCCTCTAGGGGCATGGGGAAATAATTGCGCTGCCAATCTTCAACAAACTGGACACCTGCGGCCTGTTGCAGGCGATCGCGCGCCTCTTGCAGCGGAAAAGGCTCAAAGAACTCAACATTCAACGCTTCCGAATGGGCACGCAGCACAGGGACGCGCACACAGGTGGCCGTTAGCCGCAACTCTGGGGCATGGAAAATTTTGCGGGTCTCATTGACCATCTTCATCTCCTCTTGGCAGTAGCCCTGCTCATTGAGGGGAGAATTGTGGGGAAAGAGGTTAAAGGCCAAAGGATAGGGAAAGGCCTCTGTACGCGGTGGTTGCCCCTTGAGAATATCGAGGGCTTGATCCTTGAGTTCTTGCATGGCCTTTGCCCCCGCCCCACTGGCAGACTGGTAGGTAGCCGCCACAATTCGCCGAATCGGTCGCACCTGATGCAAGGGCCATAGCGCAACCGTCATCAAAATCGTCGTGCAGTTGGGATTGGCAATGATGCCTTGGTGGGTTTTTAGATCTTCAGGGTTGACTTCGGGCACCACTAAGGGGACGTTGGGATCCATGCGATAGGCACTGGAATTATCAATGGCAATGGCTCCTTCCTGAACCGCAATTGGTAGCCACTGCCGTGACACACTTGCCCCCGCCGAAGCCAAAATCAAATCCAGTCCTTTGAGGGTCTCCTCACTCACCGCCTGCACAGGCAGCACTGTCTCCGCAAAAGAGAGGGTTTGACCGGCTGAACGGGGCGAAGCCAACAGCCGCAACTCTGCCACTGGAAACGAGCGTTCCGCCAAAATGGCCAAAATTTCCGTGCCAACCGCACCTGTCGCTCCTAAAATGCCAACCCGTAATCCCTGTGCCAAGACCATTACTCCTAGGAAGATAAGCTCATTTTACGATCGTTGCGGATTGAGAAATCGCAAAGCGTAGCATTTTGGAAATTTTACTGCCATATCTATAATGGCTATAGCCAATTTCCACCACAGCCTCTGCACTCCCCCACAAGAGTCGCCAGCGGCAGGACTCGATAAATCATCTGGAGGCTGGGATCGTGAAAACTCTCCAACAGTACCTATTTTCCATCACCTTAGTCTTTTGGGGACTGTTGAGTAGCGCTGCTTACAGCCAAATTACCCCAGCCACCAATGGCACTGGAACCACCGTCATCCAAAATGGTCAACAGATTGATATTGGTGGTGGCCGCCTATCGGGGAATGGTCAGAATCTCTTTCACCTCTTCCACAACTTCAATGTCGGTAACGGCCAAGTTGCCAACTTTCTCTCTAATCCGCAAATTCGCAACATTCTCGCGGGCGTCAATGGTGGCAACGCCAGTTACATCAATGGCTTGATTCAAATTACGGGTGGCAACAGTAACCTTTATCTGCTCAACCCTGCGGGAATTGTCTTTGGCCCCAATGCCCGTTTGAATCTCCCCGCTGTCTTCCATGCTTCTACCGCTCAACGGGTGCTGTTTGAGGGAGGGATCTTTGATGTCAATGGCCAGAATCTCTATCAATCCCTCAATGGTCAGCCCACAGGTTTTGAATTTCTGAGTAAAGGCCTCATCATCAATGAAGGTGAGCTGAGGGTGGGTAGTGGTCAAACCCTCAGCCTAATGGCACACCAAGTGATCAATACGGGTACACTCGCAGCCCCCGCAGGAAATATCCACATTGCGGCTGTACCTGAAACAGGAATGGTGCGCGTCTCCCAAGAGGGAATGCTGCTCAGCCTTGAGATTCCTCAAGAGCGACTACCGACTGGGGGAGCGATCGCTGCCGTGGACTTACCCAGCTTACTCACTGGCAATGGTTCACAACCTGTCAACAGCGTCATTCAAAACCCCGACGGCACAATTCGCCTTGTCCATGACCCCAACAAAATTCCCACCACAACGAACACCGCCGTCATCAGTGGCAGCCTTTCCGTCGCCAATCCCATCGGTATGGGTGGCCAAATCACGATCACTGGTCAAAATATCGCCCTCATCAATGCCAACTTAACCGCCTCTGGTCAACTCGGGGGTGGCACGATTCTCTTGGGGGGCGATTACCTAGGGGGCACCACTGGCAGTAACCGCTTGCATAGCAGTTTCAATGCCCAGAATCTCTTTATCAACAGCGGCAGTGTGATTGCAGCGGATGCCTTCAATCAAGGCAATGGTGGCACTGTCATTGCATGGGCAGACAACAGCACCCAATTTGCCGGCACGATCAGCGCACGCGGCGGGCAACTTAGCGGTAATGGCGGCTTTGTGGAAACCTCTGGGCGAGAATTACTTAGCGTTCGGGGAACAGTAGATGTCAGTGCAGTGAATGGTCAGCCCGGTACATGGCTCCTTGATCCACGAAATGTCACCATTTCTAACTCCCCTACGAGTGGCGGGAGTTTCTCTGGGAGCAATCCTGATGTCTTTACCCCCACCACTGATGATGCTTTTGTTGTGAATACTGCCATTGAAGCTGCTCTGAATCTCGGCACTAGTGTCATCATCACAACTGGTGATACTGGAACCCAAGTAGGGGATATTTCTGTACTTGCCTCGATTACCAAAATAGGCGGCGGCGATGCCTCCCTAACCTTGCAAGCTGCAAATAACATTTTTGTTTACAGTAACATTACTTCCCAAGCCGGCCGACTGAATATCATTCTCCATGCCGATGCCGATAACAGTGGTGCAGGAGCAATTAGATTAGACTCAGTTACACTCACTACCAATGGTGGCAATATTATTTTGGGGGGTGGCTCTAATCCCTTCACCAGTCCAGCGATCGGTCTCGGCACTGCTGGGGTTCGTATCATAAACTCTACCCTCAATGCAGATGGCGGCCATATTAGGATTCATGGCAGCGGTGCAACAATTGATGGCCAAGAAGGGGTGCTGATCGGTGGGAGTTCAATCTTCACCTCAGGGTCTGGAGAGATCACCATTCTAGGGACAGGTGGTTCTAGTGTTTATAGCCCTGTGGATGGTATCTCGATTCAAAACTCCTCCATCAGCGCCGAAGCTGGCAATCTGACCTTAACGGGTACTGGGGGCAACGTCTCCGAAGGAGTTTCCAACGTTGGCATCCATCTTGAAGAGTCAGGAATTCGAACCACGACTGGAAATATTACCCTGACGGGTACTGGTGGTACGGGCTTTGCCTACAACCAAGAAGGTATTCTGAGTAGCTTCACAAGTATTACCAGTCAAAGTGGTGACATTATCCTGAGAGGTACAGGGGGTGAATTCGGTGCTGGTCTTCGCTTTAGGGCAGCAACTGACACAGAGTACTCTACTGAGGTCAGAACGGCTGGAAATGGAAATATCCTCATTGAAGGTCGCGGCACTGATGGCAATCCCGGTCTGGTCATGGAAGTCTCTGGCGCCCTGACATTAGCTGTTCAAGATGGCATGCTCACATTAGCAGCTCAGGGGGGGATTGAAGTCTTTGGTGATCCTCCCTCTCTGCTAGATATCCATAGTGCCGGGGCAGGCCGCCTTGTCTTTCAACCGATTGATGCGCATACTCCCGTCGGCATTGGCGATGGTGCAACGGGTGACTTGATCATTGATCAGTTTCTCCTCAACCAAATCACAGGTGGATTTTCTTTGGTGACCATTGGTCACCCTAATGGTACTGGTCTCATTGATGTTCGTCCCTTTAGCCTCAACTACAATCTTGCGCTGCAAACACCCGGCGTAAGTTCCCTAGGTATTCAGTTCAATGGCTCTGGCACGACGAATCTCTATGGTCGCAATCTCACACTTAATAGCGGTGGCGGCGTTACTCAGGGCAGTCATGTCATTTCTGCGGGAACGCTGCAACTTCTTGGACAGGGGACTTTCACCCTCAACAATGTCAACAATGGGTTTCAGGCACTCTCAGGCAATGTCAGTGGAAATGTGAACTTGAGTAATCAAGGTGCCCTAGGTATCGTTAGTTTCAACAATGGTGTCAATGGCCTCACCACTGGCATCAATACCAACGGCAATACCCTAATCCTCAGCTTAAACAGTGGGAACCTAACGCAAAGTGCACCAATTCGAGCAGGCAACTTGGGTTTAACTTTACGAAATGGCAGTGCAATCCTAACCAACCCCAATAACCAAGTGGGGATCCTAGCTGCTGAGTTGAACAGTGCGAGTGATTTGCAATTTGTCAATAACAGTACCCTTACCGTTGGCAATGTTAACCCAACAGGCATTACAGGGCGCAACATTTTCCTACAAACACTAACAGGCGATATTGTTCTCAATGCGCCAATTTCTGCCGTTGGGACTGGGGATGCGATTGTCCTTGCTGCGGAAAATAACTTTGTTAACAACTATGGCTCCGGTGTCTTCAGTACCCCCAACGGTCGCTGGCTAGTTTATTCGACTGACCCGAATTTCAATATCAACGGCGGCCTCACGGGTTCAGAGCAATTCAACACTACTTATCCTGAGCCTGCCCTATTTTCTGGTTCTGGTTTTCTCTATCGGGTTTCTCAAGCACCGCCAACTCCACCCACGGAGCCATCCACACCCCCAACTCCACCCACGGAGCCGTCCACACCGCCAACACCACCAGAACCCCAAACTCAAGAGAATCTGGGTCGGATTTTATTGGGAGAGGAGACAAAAGGCACTCAGCTGCCAGAGAATACCGCTCAAGTCATATATTTTCCGGGCGTTGAGATCATCCGTCAGCAAATCGGTGCTGCTTTTGATCAGGGAGACTACAACAGTGCGATCAAACTGCTTCAGCAGCTTTATTCCTTTGAGTTTAGTGAGTACTTTGATGAATTTTTCAGCACTCCTAGTCAAGAGGGACTACAGTTCCTTGACATTGATCAAATCAAAGAATTATTGGGGCGTATGGCTGAAGAAACAGGTCAAAAACCTGCCCTGAGCTATGTCTTTTGGCGACCTGAACAGTTGGATATTCTCATCATCACACCCGAAGGGGAACCCATTTATCAACCCGTTCGAGTGCCCCAAGAAGTAGTGCGCCGCGTCATTTCTGCCTTTAATCGCGAGGTGCGAGATCCAACGAAAACCAATAGCGAATCCTATCTACCCTTTGCGCAGCAGCTTTACCAATGGATCATGGGCGGCGTTGATGCTGAATTGCAAGCACGAGGCATTAATACACTGGTTTTTGCCCTTGATCAGGGGTTGCGGAGTGTGCCGATCGCGGCTTTGCACACGGGGTCAAATCTTATTTCCTCAACGGTCAGTGATAGTCCAATCGGTCGTAATGGTCAGTTTCTAGTGGAACGCTATAATCTGGGTCTCATTCCCAGTATCAACTTGGTGGATACCCGCTACCAACCGTTGCAAAATGCTTCTGTACTGGCAATGGGTGCCTCGCAGTTCACAAAGCAAAGTCCTTTGCCAGCGGTTCCCATCGAGCTACAAACCATTACGCAACTGGTAGGACGAGGGCAAGTATTCCTCAATGAAGCTTTTACGGTCTCAAACTTGGAAACTCAGCGGCGGCGCAGTCTCTACCCTATCCTACACTTAGCGACCCATGGTGAATTTAATGCGGGTAAGCCACAAAATTCCTATATTCAGTTTTGGGATAGCCAGCTTTCAATGGCTCAAGTGCGGCAGTTGCGGTTATTCCAGCCACCCACAGAGCTAATGACGCTGAGTGCCTGTCGTACAGCGGTAGGAGATACCAATGCAGAACTTGGGTTTGCTGGACTGTCACTCCAAGCGGGCGTGAAAAGTTCGGTTGCTAGCCTTTGGTATGTCAGTGATGAAGGGACGCTGGCTTTGATGACGGCATTTTATGGACAGTTGAGAATCGCTCCCATTAAAGCAGAGGCCTTGCGACAGGCGCAGCTTGCCCTGATCCATCAGCAGGTTGTGATTGAGGAGAATCATCTGCGTAGTGCTGGGGTGCAGGGAGGGCTCTCAATTCCTTTGCCCCCAGAAGTTCAAACTGGGGGTGGGCGTCAACTTTCCCATCCGTACTTTTGGGCAGGATTTACGATGATTGGCAGCCCTTGGTAGCCTTAGGAAGAAATTTCTACTTCACCATTTGGGATTACCCATCAGCGAGAACAGGGGTACTGGGGCTGAGTTTGGCTGTGGGTGAATTGATGCTGCTGGGGAGGGTTTGCATCAGGTTTGCCATTTCGAGGGCATTGAGGGCATATTCCCAACCCTTATTGCTTTTAATGCCAGCGCGCTCAAGGGCCTGTTGCATCGTGTCGGTAGTGAGAATGCCGTAGATAATCGGCACACCCGTTTGCATAGAGGCCGTCGCAATCCCTTTGGTGACTTCAGCAGCCACATAGTCAAAGTGGGGGGTTTGGCCACGGATGACTGCCCCGAGACAAATAATGGCAGCATAGCGACGACTGGCCGCCAGTTGAGCCGCCACAAGGGGAATTTCAAAACTACCGGGCACCCAAGCATAGTCTACTTGAGAACCGTGGGGATTGGGATCAACGCCATGACGACGCAGGCAATCTTGGCAACCCTCTAGCAGCTTGGTGGTAACCAAGTCATTGAAGCGGGAAATCACAATGCCAAAGCGAGGCGTTCCCAGAACGTGATAGGTGCCTTCAAAAACAGCCATAGGTGGAGGTGCCAAATCTTACTCAAAAGAGTATAACCTGCAACGGCCTAGGAGGAGCGATCGCCCTGCTCCACGAGGACGTCTTGGGGCTGCCACTGCCGCACAATACTGGTTAACTTGGTAACAAATGGGTCAGACGCTAAATCAGGGTGAAATTCACTAATTTTTGTATTGCTAGGTGTCTCTGAAAGGCGAGAGGGAGTAGGTTCCGGCACACTAATGGGCAATGACTGGCAGATAATGGCTTCAAACTCACTGTTGAAGTGATAAATCGGTTGCTCACGACGTTGCCATAGCTCTAAAATTTGCTCTACGGAAATGGCTTTATAGCGCCCTAGATAAAGAGCTTCAATGAGGGCGAGGCGAATCCAACGGGGAGGAAAATGGCGCAACCAACGATCTAGGATGACCTCAACTGAGGAGCCATCCAAATCAAAGCCATATTGACGTAGCAGGCGATCGGCAGCCTGAATGGCGGCATTGTTGCCAATATGTGCCATGCACCAACTGTTGCACTCCCAAAGTTATGGTGCCTCTATGATGCCACAAGTTTTCCAAGGTCGCAGCAGTGAAGAGCGTAACCCTGATATCGTAGAAAGGCAAACCCTAGTGCTTTTCACGTCACAAGTGCATCATGGTAACTGCGCCTCCTCCTGAGCTGCTAATTGAAGATGCCCCGCTAACAATCGCTGGGCGTCAGTTCCGCTCACGCCTGATGACCGGTACGGGCAAATATCGTTCTATTGCGGATCTCCAAGCCAGTGTTGCCGCGAGTGGCTGCGAAATTGTCACAGTAGCCGTACGTCGCGTTCAAACCAATGCCCCCGGTCACGAAGGCCTCGTGGATGCTCTTGACTGGAGTAAAATCTGGCTGCTGCCCAACACCGCTGGCTGTCAAACCGCTGAGGAGGCGATTCGCGTTGCCCGTTTAGGCCGCGAAATGGCCAAGCTCTTGGGTCAAGAGGACAACAACTTTGTCAAGTTAGAGGTGATTCCCGACCCGAAATACTTGCTGCCCGATCCCTTCGGCACACTGGCAGCTGCAGAACAACTGGTCAAAGAAGGATTTGCGGTTCTTCCCTACATCAATGCAGATCCCCTGCTGGCCAAACGCCTTGAGGAAGTGGGCTGTGTTACTGTGATGCCTTTGGCCTCCCCCATTGGGTCGGGGCAAGGTCTGCGTAATGCCGCCAATATTCAAATCATTATTGATCAAGCTAGTGTTCCTGTTGTGGTTGATGCCGGCATTGGCACGCCCAGTGAGGCAGCCGCCGCGATGGAGTTAGGGGCAGATGCACTCTTGATTAATACCGCGATCGCCCAAGCGGGAAACGCCCCAGCAATGGCCAAAGCCATGGCACTGGCAACCACGGCGGGTCGTCTTGCCTACTTGGCGGGTCGAATTCCCGTCAAAGCCTATGCCAGTGCCAGTTCCCCCCTGACGGGAACAATTACGACAGCACCATGATGGTTGTCCTCCTTCTCCTGAGCCTGCTGAGTATCACGGGAAGCCTGTTCTACATTGTTGCCGCTGCCCTCACCTATCAATTTTTCACCACCCAGCGGACGACTCGCCTAGAGTCCTTACCGGCGGTCTCGATCTTGGTTCCTGTCTGCGGCTTAGAAGCAAGGGCTTGGCAAAACTGGTCTTCACTGTGCGAGCAAGATTACCCCCTCTATGAAGTCCTCTTTGGGGTTCAAGACCCCAGTGATCCAGCCATACCGCTGTTAAAGGCCATTTGCCAGACCTATCCCCACCGGGCTCGCTGGTATCTTTGTCAGCGGATTTGCGGGCTGAACCGTAAGGCCAGCAATGTCGCCCAATTGTTTACCCATGCGCGCTATGGGGTAATTGTTGAAACCGATAGTGATGTGCAAGTTAGACCCCATTACTTAGCCACTTTGGTGCAACCCTTGGCGGATCCCCAAGTGGGGGTCGTTACCTGTGGTTACATTGATCACCATCCCCGCCGCTTAGGAGCTGCGTTTCTGGCCATGGGGCGATGCCTTGACTTTATCCCCAGTGTGCTTGTTGCCCGCTGCCTTGATCGGGGACTGCGTTTTGCCATTGGGCCAACCGTGCTGCTGCGGCGGGAAGTCCTAGAAAAAATTGGTGGCTTTGAGATTGCGCTCAATCGCATTGGTGAGGACTACCAACTGGGGTATGCAGCGTGGCGTGCTGGGTATCGCGTGGAGTTATCGTCCTATATTCTTGACAATGACTGCGCTGATGAGTCCTTTTTGAAGGCGGTGCAACGGGAACTGCGCTGGTCTCGCAGTATTCGTGCCAATCGCGGCAATCAGTATTTTGGCATGGTGTTGATGTTTGGCACCGTCTATAGTGCCCTGCTGTGGGGACTGTTTCCAACCCCATGGACCCTCAGCGTCTTTCTGGGGGTTCAGGGCCTTCGCTGGTTGCAGGCGATCATGAGCATGGTCTTGATGGGCACCCCTCGGCTGCTGTTGTGGCTCTGGCTATTGCCCCTGCGGGATGTGATGAGCTTCCTGATTTGGCTGGGGGGCTGTTTTGGCAATCGCATCTACTGGCGCGGTCGCTGGTTGCGGGTCTATCGCCACGGTCAATTGCAAGAAATTGTTAAGGATTCTCAAGAGTCGTAAAGTTTGCTTGTTAGAATAGCTGCACTGTAACGCTGAATTGAGGTTTGTTTCGATGCGCTATACCACCGATGAGGGCGGTCGCCTCAACAACTTTGCTATTGAGCCTAGGGTCTATCAAGCACAGCCTTGGACACCGCAGCAAAAAGTACGGGCAGCCCTGTTGGTTGTGGGCGGATTGCTTTTAGTGGCTGGCTTGGTGGCGATCGCCGTCGGAGTGAGCTAATCTGCTTTGTCTTGGTTTTGATACCAGCGATGCCACCCTAGTGGCAGGCCTCTATGACTTGGGGGCAGATCAACTGCTGGAGATGAAAACATGGCCCTTGGGTCGAGAACTGGCCAGCCAACTTCACCCTTGCCTTGGGGAACTGATGGGTCGCTACACTTGGGGTGAACTAGGGGCGATCGCTATTGGCTGTGGCCCGGGCAGCTTTACGGGAACGCGCTTGGGGGTCGTGACTGCCCGCATCCTAGCCCAGCAACTGGAAGTTCCCCTTTTGGGTCTGTCTAGCCTTGGCACAATGGCGTGGCACTATCGTGATGAACTCATAGAACAGGATGGGGTGGTGTCGCGTCGTGCCCAGCAGGGGCATCAGTACCTTGGCATTTACCGTTATCAGGGGGGAAGTCTTAACTCTCTTTGGGGCGATCGCCTGCTGGCCGACCACGAAGCAGAAACGCTTTTAGCTACTTGGCCTCACCCCTACAAACCCCTGAATCCCCCCAACCCCATTGACTATGGCCGCGCTCTGCTCACATGGGCAGCCCAACAGTGGCACGATACACTAAGGGCAGGGGAAAAACTCCCCCATTGGTCAAGCGTGGTGCCCCTCTATGGCAAATAACTGGGAACTTGGTCGCTTTCTCGATACACTGCGCTTTTTTCAAGCCCTCCCCTTTGTGGGAACACTGGAGCCCCTCCGCCCTGTGCTGTCACCCCTTTTACCGGATCTCTTTAAGCCGCCCGCCTATCGGGGCAGTGGTCTTGTTGTGGTGATGGGGGCAACGGGTCGAACCGGTCAAGCAGTGGTGAAAACCCTCTTGGCTCAAGGCTATGCGGTGCGGGCAGGGGTGCGCGATCGCGCCAAAGCTGAGAATGTACTTCCCTCAGACCCTTTTTTAGACATTGTCGTTGCCGACGTGACTCAACCCTTGCCTGCCGATCTCTTGCAGGGCAGTCGGGCGGTGATCAACTGTGTTGGGGCAAAGGTACAGCCCAATCCCAACGCGCCACCCCCCGGCCTTGAAATTGTCGGTGCGAGTCCAGAGGCGGTTGAATTTGAGGGCATGCGGCATTTGTTGGAACGTGCCCAACCCTATTTTCAAAGTCAACCCAACACCTATCCCCTCTTCGACTATCGCTATCCCACGCCCCCCCTGAAGGAAGTTTGGGGTGCCCTCGATGATGTGGTCATGGGCGGCGTCAGTGCCAGCCAGTTTTACCTCAAGGATCACAGCGCCCTCTTCACGGGGCTGGTTTCTACGGAAAATTCTGGGGGGTTTGTCTCGATTCGCACCCGCAACCTCACCCCAGCCCTCAATCTCCAAGGCTACACGGGCATTCAACTGCGGGTTCGCGGCGATGGCCAGCGCTATAAATTTTTCCTACGCAGTGACCCCGCTTGGGATGGCGTCGGCTATGCCATGTCCTTTGATACGGTGGCCGATCAGTGGATCACGGTTGAATTGCCCTTTAGCCACTTTATTCCGGTGTTTCGGGCCCGCACCGCCACCAATGCGCCGCCTCTAAATGTGGGGCAAATTTACTCGCTGCAACTGATGCTCAGCAAATTTGAGTATGACGGTGCCCTCAACCCCCACTTCCGCCCCGGCACCCTCAGCCTTGAGATTGAGTCGATTCAAGCCTATGGGGGGTTGCCCTTGCCCCGCATGATTCAGGTGAGTTCTGCGGGGGTGACCCGTCCGCAACAAGCGGATCTTGACCTGAAGGGACAGCCCTTGGCAGTTCAATACAACGACCAACTGGGGGGCATCCTCACTTGGAAACTGGCGGCAGAAAATATGCTGCGCCAAAGTGGCCTACCCTATACGATTGTCCGCCCCTGTGGTCTGACGGATCAGCCCGGTGGCAAAGAGCTGCGCCTTGATCAGGGCGATCGCCTGACGGGCTCTCTGAGTCGCGAAGATTTAGCGGCGTTTCTGGTCAGCTTACTGAATTTGCCCGTGGCCTGCTATCGCACCGTAGAAGTGGTAGCCACAGATCAAGCCGCCGAGGCCTATCCCAATTGGGCAGCACGCCTTGCCCAAATCCCTAGCGATCGCCCCTAGGAGACAGTGCGAAATGGTGCGTTTCCTCCATGTTGCCGATGTCCACCTTGGCTTTAATAAGTACCGTCAAGAGAATCCCAATCGCACGTTTGATTTTTTCACCGCCTTTGACAGTGCCCTGCAAACCTACGCCATCGAGGCACAGGTGGATTTTGTCCTGATTGCCGGCGATCTCTTTGAGGAGCGGCTGATTACCCCCGGCATTCTCAATCAAGCGGAATACGTCCTCGACAAGGTGCGATCGGCGGGGATTCCCGTGCTGGCGATCGAGGGCAACCACGATAACTGCCCCTACGGTGTCAAGTCCAACTGGCTCCGCTACCTCTGTGAAAAAGACTATCTCTATCTACTGGAACCTGACGAAAGTGGCCAATTACAGCCGTGGGACGCCGAGGCAGCGCGGGGTGGCTATATGGATCTCCCCTGTGGCGTGCGCGTCATTGGTTCCCAGTGGTATGGTGCCAGTGCCCCCCGTGCCATTCAACAGCTTGCCAGTCAAATTCAGGCACTACCGCCCGCTGCTGGTGCGACGATTTTGCTCTTTCACCACGGCCTTGAGGGGCAAGTCTCCCGTTACCAAGGGGCATTGCGCTACAACGAACTCCTACCCCTGCGCCAAGCGGGTGTAGATTACCTTGCCCTAGGGCATATCCATCGCCATTACGCCGTTGAGGATTGGATCTTTAATCCTGGCTCCGTTGAGGCCAATTCGATTCAGGAAAATCAGCAGCAAAATCCGCGGGGGGTGCTGTTGGTCACCCTTGAGAAGGGGTCACCCCAAGCGGAACTCAAGCGCGACTATTGGCAGCGTCCCATCCATCGCTACACCCTTACCCTCACCCCCAGTGACACCGTGAGCCATGTGGAGAGCCAACTCCAGCAACTGGTGCAGCGGCATCGCTCAGACATGGCAGAGGCGATTGTCGAAGTCACCCTAAAAGGCGAAGTGGGGTTTGAGCGCGGCGATTTATCTGTGCGATCGCTCCAAGAGCAACTGCAAGAGGCAGCCAATGCTTTTATCTTTCGATTGGGGTTTGCCGCAACCCCTGTGGCCTATCAAACCTACCGTGATGCGACGGCTGAACCACCCCCCCGCGCCCAGATCGAAGAACAGGTGTTTACGGATCTGCTGGCCAGTGTTGCTGAGTACCGCGATCGCGCCGAACCCTTGGCCAAGGTGCTGATGCACATCAAAGAAGATCTGCTACAACCCAATGCCAATATTCCTGACCTCTACCAGTGGCTGGCAGACCTCTCCCTAGAAAGTTAGGGCTGGGGTGGTAATGGGATGAGGGGTTGATTCGCCACATTGGCCAACTGGACAGCGGGAGACTGCAACAGGGCTTGCCATTTTTGCTGGAGCTGGGCATTCCGCGGCTGCGCTAGGCGTTGTTTGGCCAGTTGATTGAGGGTGTCGTACCAGTAGCCCGCCATGGCAAAGGCATCCGCCACATCCTTAGCTTGCACGATTCGCTGCTGTTGGCTTGGCGATAAGGGCATCGGTCGAAACCAACTGACGGTTTTGACGGCTGTGGTGCCATTGGTACAGGTGAGGGTGAGTTGCCACTGGTAATCCACCCCATTTTTGAGGGCAACATTCTCCACAGGCCAGCCAATAATACCCGCTTCCGTGGGGGCAAGACGCTCTTGGCGATAGACTTCTGTGCCTTGGGGATCCCGCAGCGTCAGGGTTAGGGTTGCGCCCTTGGTGGCGGGAATGAAGCTATAGAGGGTAGGGGTGGGGGTGCTGCTAAGGCCATTGTTATCCTTGGGCACAAGGGCAACCACAGTTTGTTTTGGCTCAGTTAGACAGCTTTCGATGCCACCAGTACTTTCCCGCAGTAGCATGGGACGGGCAATCCGCGTTGCAGCTCCCTCACGGTTACCGGGGCGGCCAATATTAGCGGGTGGACGATAACTTGCCCAAGAGGCATGGGCGATCGCCCCAATCATGACCACTGCCAAACTTAGGGGAATGGCAATGGGGCGGATCCCAAATTGAATAGCCATATCACTCAATCCTCGCAATTGAACAGGCAATGAACCGGGACTCAGTTCAACAGGTCATTGGAATTCTTTCTAAAAACTAAAGATGTTGCGAATGACGCTGACACCCGTATTGACGGTATTCAAAATTGAATTGATGTTCTCAATGCGATCGCGACTATCGGGTTGACTCGGTGCGGTCACAACCACAGGCGCAGTGCCACTGGCGATCGCCTGATTATCTACTTGCAGAGAGAGAAATACACCCGCCGCTGGCGCACCCGTCAGAAAGGTGTTAATCGGAATCGCGTAATTAAACCCCGGCTTAATCAAGCTGGCAATGCTCGCTGCCGCCTCTGGACTCAAGCCTTGGCGCTCAAGGGAGCGGGGGTCTTCTGTATCACCGAGACCATGAACCCCGACCACACGCCCTGCACTATCCAAAACAGGGCCACCACTCATACCGCGACGGGTAACATTGGTGTAGATCATTTTATAGCCATCAATGGGTTCAATCAAAAAGCCGGAGATACGGCCATCGGTAAACTGCCGCACTAACTGACCACTGCCCCCCGGCTGCGGCCACCCCGAGATAAAGACCTGCGACCCTTCCTTGGCAAAGTCAGAGTTTGTCAGCGTAGCCACCTGATAGTCTTTTTTCTCGCTTGTGAATTCCACAATAGCTAAATCTGTATTCGGCAAAAATTTAATCTTACTGAAATCAACGGCGTAGGCCTGCTGATCAATGGGAATCACGCGGTAATTATCCTTACGATTGACAACGTGCTTTGCCGTAAGCACATAGTAGGTCGAACCGGAGCGGGAAATAATGGCACCAGAACCGTGGGAATCTTTCCCCACAATCAAGACTGTGATGTTGCGGGCAATCTCGTTAATTTGCTCACCACTCAGGGGTTGGACTTGACCCACTGCGGGTAAAGCCATTGCCACTAACCCCGTTGCTCCGAGCATCGCACCCCTCACCCCTGCGTAGTTCATCATACTTCCTACCTGACGACACCGATAGGACGATTCTAAGGGGCAAATTGTTGCCGTGCCAGTGATGGTGATCAGTGATTTTTTGTGCGTTGGGTCAACTTCCGTACCATCCTGTTTAGGCTGCTAAATGGGATGCGAGAAAGGCAATCACCTGATCTAGCCCAAGGCCAGTTTTCAAGTTCGTCATCACATAGGGGCGATCGCCCCGCATTTTCGGGGTGTCCCGTTTCATTACCTCTAAATCAGCACCCCCATAGGGGGCAAGATCAATTTTATTAATCACCAATAAATCCGACTTGGTAATCCCCGGCCCGCCTTTACGGGGAATTTTATCGCCAGCAGCCACATCAATCACGTAAATCGTTAAATCCACCAGCTCTGGGCTAAAGGTCGCAGCCAAATTGTCACCGCCACTCTCGACAAAAATCAGATCCAAAGGCTGAAGCGCCGTCTCCAATTGCTGAATGGCCGCGAGATTAAGGGAGGCATCTTCCCGAATAGCGGTGTGGGGACATCCCCCCGTTTCAACGCCGAGAATTCGCTCGGGGGGAAGAGCTTGGGAGCGCACCAAAAACTGGGCATCCTCTTGGGTGTAAATATCATTAGTCACAACCGCTAGGCGATAGCGATCGCCCAAAGCTTTTCAAAGGGCATCCCCAAGGGCGGTTTTACCTGACCCCACAGGCCCTGCCACACCCACTCGCAATGCTGTCTCCCTCGGCTTAATCCTTCTCAATGCGATAGCCCAACTCCGCCAAGCGCAACCGATCCTGTCGCCAGCGGGGGCGTACCTTGACAAACAGTTCTAAGTAAATCTTGCCCCCAATGAGGGTTTCAATTTCTTGGCGGGCAGCGGTGCCCATTTGTTTGAGCAACTGACCTCCTTGGCCAATAATAATCGCCTTTTGCGTTGGACGCTCCACATAAATCACGGCGTGGACACGGGTGAGCTTGCGATCCTGCTGCACCTGTTCAATGGTCACGGCCACCGAATGGGGGACTTCCTCGCGGGTGTGGTGCAAAATTTGCTCACGGATCAATTCCGCCATGATGAAGCGCTCTGGCTGATCGGTGACCATCTCTGGCGGATAGTAATAGGGGCCAAGGGGCAACTGCGCTGCGATCGCCGATTGCAGCAAACCCACTCCCTCTCCCGTGAGCGCCGAGCAGGGATAGGTTGGCCAAGGGCCAAGGGTTTGATAATCCTGTTGCCGCTGTGGACGCTCCCCTTCTGGCAGCAGGTCAATTTTATTGATGGCCACCAGCACAGGAGATTGGGTTGTGGTCAGGAGATCCGCCACATAGCGATCGCCTCCACCGGGAGGACTGGCAGCATCCACCACAAAGACAATCGCATCTACCCGATTGAGAACGCCCTTGGCATTATGCACCAGCACTTCTCCGAGCCGATGGTGGGGCTTATGGATACCCGGTGTATCCACAAAGATCAATTGCGCCGTTGCCGTGGTCAGGATGCCCCGCAAGCGATTGCGCGTGGTTTGCGCCACCGGTGAGGTAATGGCCACCTTCTGACCCAAGAGATGGTTAAAGAGGGTAGACTTGCCTACATTGGGACGACCCACTAAGGCGACAAAGCCAGAGCGAAAGCCCTCTGGGGCAACAGGAATACTGGAAATGGGTTCCACCGTGAGTCCCTATGGATTGGAGGGCGTGGGTTGATCGTTGGCTGGTGGCGAGGGGAGAGGGTTAGGACGGGTCTCCGTCCTCAGCACCGGTTGTTCTACCGGTTGAGTCGCCAAGGCCACACGATTGCCTCCTACTGAGCGCAGCAGATCCAAAACTTGAATAACTTCGTTGTAGCTCACCACCTGGGATGCCCGCAAAATCACCACCCCTTGCGGATTCGTTTTCAAGTAGGTGGCCAAGCGTTCATAGAGTTCACTGCGGTTGACGGGGTCTTTATCCACAAAGAGTTGCCCCGCCGGATCAATGCTCACCACCAACATCTTTTGCGACTGCGCTTGACTGGTGCTGGCTTGGGGCAGATTCAAGGTAATCGCCTGCTGCCGCGTCAGACTCACCGCCGCCAAAATAAAGAACGTGAGGATACAAAAGACCACATCAATCAGCGGCAGCATTTCAATGCGAGCATTTTCACTTTCACTGGGCAAATGAATCTTCACGGCCATTCCTCAACCACGCTGCCTCAATGATAAAACTCTGAGCAAACACAGTAGGATCAAAAAGTTTCCCACCCGTGCAGTTATGACCAGTGCAACGCCCCAGCCCGGACAACTCATTGTGATTACTGGCCCTAGTGGGGTCGGCAAAGGGACGCTCCTACGGCAACTGCGACAGCGACATCCCGAACTGGCACTTTCGGTTTCAGCAACGACCCGTCCGCCACGCCCCACGGAGGTTGAAGGGGTGGATTACTATTTTGTCTCTGTAGAAGAATTCAAGGGAATGATTGCTGCTGGGCAACTCTTGGAATGGGCAGAGTTTGCCGGCCACTACTACGGTACCCCACGCGATCCGTTGCTGCAACTCATTGCCCAAGGAAAAACCGTCATCCTTGAAATTGAACTGCAAGGGGCACGCCAAGTTCGCCAGTCCTATCCTCAAGCGCGTCACATTTTTATTCTGCCGCCATCTTTAGCGGAACTTGAACACCGTCTGCGTAGCCGTGGCCAAGATAGTGAGGAGGCGATCGCCCGCCGTTTAGCTCAAGCGGAAACCGAAATTGCTGCGGCCCCAGAATTTGATGTTCAAATTGTCAATGATGATTTGGAAAAAAGCCTGATTGCTCTTGAAACAGCAATTTTTAGCCCTGTGCCCTAAGGCTCTGCCCGCACAATTCCGAGGTAGAGTTCCCCCACTTTAGGGTCATTGAGTAATTCGCTGCCCAATCCCTCATAGCGATCTTTGCCCATTTCCAAGACATACCCGCGATCGCTCATGGCAAGGGCTTTCCGTGCATTTTGCTCCACCAAAATAATGGCCGTCCCTTGGGCATTAATCTCCTTGATTTTGGCAAAGACATCATTGACAAGAGCTGGGGAGAGAGCAGCGGAGGGTTCATCCAAGACCATAATTTGGGGATCCAACATCATGGCGCGTCCCATGGCCAGCATTTGCCGTTCTCCCCCCGAAAGGGTACCGGCCCGTTGCTGTCGGCGCTTAGCCAAGCGGGGAAAGGTGTCATAGACTCGCTCTTTGAGGGCTTTGAGGTTGCCTGTCTTGGTAAAGGCACCCATCTCCAGATTTTCTTCAACCGTCAGGGTACGAAAGACATTGGCAATTTGCGGCACGTAGCCAATTCCCTTTTTGACGATTTGGTTGGGACGCAAGTAGGTAATATCTTCGCCGGCGAGGGTAATTGTGCCGAGGCGGGGCGTCAGCAACCCAGCGATGGTTTTTGCCAAGGTTGATTTTCCAGCCCCATTAGGGCCAATCACCGCTACCAGTTCTCCCGCTTCGAGGCGAAAGTTTACCCCCCGCAAAATATCCACATCGGGAATATAGCCGGCATAGACATCAGACACTTGGAGCAAGCTCATGGTTCAAAAACACATCGCCAGAGGTTCAACATCCTCAGTATAGAGGTTTCGCCCTGTGTCCCTAATTTTGCTCCTGAAGGCAAGGGATTGCTGTGGTGAATTGAGAGCCTTGAGGGGTTGATCAAGCACCTCTGGACAAAAATATCCTCTCAGCTCGGCAATTTTCTCAAACCCAGTCTCCACAACGCTTTGAGCAATTTCTAACAGATTTAGAGGTGCTTGAATTTTCCCGAAATTCAGTTCCAGAGTGACTTTCACGCCCTGTGACCCTGCGGATCTAAAAATTTTACAAAAACAAAAAAATGATCCCGTCTAGGTGCTTGAAAATGACCTGTGCTATAGTAGTCGTAGAGCGCCTTCTAGGAAGGTGCCGTGCTGGGATTCTTTCCCAGCCGAACTAATGGAAACGCGATCGTTGATAATCACCTTAATTGCCAACGGGTGCTGGGATTCTTTCCCAGCCGAACTAATGGAAACAAAGAGTGAAACTTAAACACTCTTCACGATGCGGATAGTGCTGGGATTCTTTCCCAGCCGAACTAATGGAAACTTTTTGGCCACTGCTTGGCGGACAGTAGCCTTGAGAGAGTGCTGGGATTCTTTCCCAGCCGAACTAATGGAAACCCTTTTTCTACTTGTTGTTTTCTGGAGGTAGAAGTGCTGGGATTCTTTCCCAGCCGAACTAATGGAAACCAGACTTCATCTGGAAGATTCTGCAAACTTAAACCGTGCTGGGATTCTTTCCCAGCCGAACTAATGGAAACTCCCTCTTGGGTTTCTTTTCTTGGGTGGAGCAAACTCGTGCTGGGATTCTTTCCCAGCCGAACTAATGGAAACCGTCCCTGTCCCTTGCGTCTGCGTCCCTGTCCCTTGTGCTGGGATTCTTTCCCAGCCGAACTAATGGAAACTATTTTCAATAGTGTTCACTCTAATCCGCCAATACGTGCTGGGATTCTTTCCCAGCCGAACTAATGGAAACAATAGTTTTACAGAAGATCATTCTAGTGTTTCTACCTGTGCTGGGATTCTTTCCCAGCCGAACTAATGGAAACTCCCCTCTAAAATCGCCTAGAAGGCCTCTGAAATGTGCTGGGATTCTTTCCCAGCCGAACTAATGGAAACAAAAGAGAAAAATGCTAGTTTATTTGATCCTGATAGTGCTGGGATTCTTTCCCAGCCGAACTAATGGAAACGGGCAGATTAAGCAGCCATGTGATAGCTTCTCGTAAGTGCTGGGATTCTTTCCCAGCCGAACTAATGGAAACCCTCAGTTCCCCAGTGCCTCAGTTCCCCAGTGCCTGTGCTGGGATTCTTTCCCAGCCGAACTAATGGAAACGTACCATCGGGAAGCAATGTGTCTTGCACAAAAATGTGTGCTGGGATTCTTTCCCAGCCGAACTAATGGAAACGATTGGGTGGCAGTTTTTCTTCAACTAACTTTTTGTGCTGGGATTCTTTCCCAGCCGAACTAATGGAAACTTAATAGGAATACCTTCTTCTTTCCCACGATTGATGTGCTGGGATTCTTTCCCAGCCGAACTAATGGAAACTTTAGCACGGCTCAATACGTCTGTAGCTTTATGGGGGTGTGCTGGGATTCTTTCCCAGCCGAACTAATGGAAACCGATCGCCTAGTTTTTTTGCGCGTGCTAGACGCACGTGCTGGGATTCTTTCCCAGCCGAACTAATGGAAACTTACCTATAGATCAATTACCTTTATTAAAAGTTTATCGTGCTGGGATTCTTTCCCAGCCGAACTAATGGAAACTTGTAAACAGCAATTGCATGATTAGGTAATTGATCTGGTGCTGGGATTCTTTCCCAGCCGAACTAATGGAAACGCGAGAGGCAAGATGTCCACCGCCAGACTCTTGCCGTGCTGGGATTCTTTCCCAGCCGAACTAATGGAAACAAGCGTTGATTAAGAATGTTACTAACGCATTAAAAAAGTGCTGGGATTCTTTCCCAGCCGAACTAATGGAAACGTTTTGGGGATTCAAAATCAACTACTGCTACTGCTGCGTGCTGGGATTCTTTCCCAGCCGAACTAATGGAAACTTCAAGAGTACACAAAACTTACACCCTCTTTGAAAGAGGTGCTGGGATTCTTTCCCAGCCGAACTAATGGAAACTTACAACCAAATTAAGGAAAATTTGAACTGTGAAAGTGCTGGGATTCTTTCCCAGCCGAACTAATGGAAACGCTTCTGGTAAATTCAGAAGCCAAGTTACACCCTCGTGCTGGGATTCTTTCCCAGCCGAACTAATGGAAACGCAGCTTAGAATTAATGAAATTAATGCAAGAATTGTGCTGGGATTCTTTCCCAGCCGAACTAATGGAAACCCTTCCTCCTAAGAAGGGGCTGCAGGGGGGAGATCAGTGCCTGAACCTGAGGTGGTAAGCAAGGTCGCGGAACCAGTAACAAGCATCCCTGACCTTTAGGGCGGGCAGTGTGTCAAAATTGGGGTTAAGTCCTGTACCCAGCGGAGTCAACGGAAACGCAGCAACAATGAAAGCCGTTGCCATCACAGAGTTTGGCGAACCCGATGTTTTAGTGCTGCGGGAGATGCCTGAGCCGCAGATTCAAGCTGCCAATGAGGTGAAAATTCAACTGCGGGCGGCCAGTGTGAACCCCATTGATACGAAGCTGCGACAGCGGGGAACATTTTTTCCCGATCGCCGACCCGCCATTCTCGGCTGTGATGGGGCAGGGGTGGTCGTGGCTGTGGGTGCAGCGGTGCAGCGGTTTCGCGTAGGGGATGAAGTTTATTTTTGCTATGGGGGCTTGGGCGATCGCGGCGGCTGCTATGCCGAATACACCGTTGTTCCTGAAGTTGCCGTTGCCCACAAGCCCAAAACCCTTTCCTTTATTCAGGCGGCTGCCTTGCCCCTAGCGGTGATTACGGCTTGGGAAGCCTTGGGCGATCGCGGTGCAGTGCCACCTTTGAATGTCCTCTCCACCGCAAAAACCGTTCTCATCCATGCCGGGGCAGGCGGGGTGGGGCATCTCGCCATTCAACTGGCGCGGCGTTTCGGAGCCCAAGTGGCCACGACAATTAGTTCCGCAGCAAAAGCACGATTTACCCAAGATCTGGGTGCCACCCTTGCCATTAACTACACCACCAGTGATTGGGTACAAGCAGTCTTGGACTGGACAGGGGGCAAAGGAGTTGATTTTGCTCTTGACACCGTCGGCAGCACAACCTTTAGCGACACCTTCAAAGCGGTGCGTCCCTATGGCACCCTCGCCACCCTCTTGGAACCCGCCGCCGATACGCCGTGGAAAATTGCCCGCCAACGCAACCTCTTGATCCAACTCACACTGATGCTGACGCCGCAACTCATGGGGTTGAGTGATGCCCTTGCCCATCAGGGAAAAATCCTTGAACAGGTGGCCACCCTTGTGGATCGCGGCGAGCTAAAAGTGGTTGTGGATAAAACCTTTCCCCTAGGGGCGGCGGCGGATGCCCATCGCTATCTCAGCCAACGCTTGGTGCAGGGTAAGGTGGTACTCGTCCCATAATTGGGGATTTTCTGATGGTTGCTCAGATTCTTGCCGCCCTTCTCATCGGGCTAGAACAGGCTCAAGGGGTGCCGACATGGCTCAGTCAAACGCCCCGCAGTGATGTTTATCGGGTTTGCCGCATTTTTAACGGACGCCTTAGCTATTGTGGCCGTTGGTTCACAGGGGAAACGGTGCTGTTGCAGAACAACTTCTATCGCACCTGCCGCATTTTTAATGGGCGCCTCAGTTACTGTGGTCGGTGGTTCACGGGGGAAACGGTGCTGTTGCAGAACAACCTCTATCGCACCTGCCGCATTTTTAATGGGCGCCTCAGTTACTGTGGCCGTTGGTTCACGGGGGAAGCAGTACTGTCGGAGCCTCGACGCTAACCTATTCTGGCTGCGAAGAGGGATACAATTCTGGTGGCATTGGCTCCGGTTGCAGGCTCACGGTTTGCCGGCGATCGCCCCGTTGAATCTCCAAAGTCACTTTCTCCCCCAACTTTGTTTGCTCAACCACGCTTTGTACCTGTTGGGGGCTGGGTTGATTGAGATCGTTAATTTTGGCAATCCAATCTCCCACTTGCAGCCCCGCTTTAGCCGCCGGCGAATTGGGGGCAACACCAACGATTAGCGTCCCTTGGGTTTGATTCAGTGTCCAGTTGGGCTGATCTTGACGGATTTGGGCAGCCACTTCTGGCGTCAATTGCACCATGCGAATCCCCAGATAGAGGTGCTGGGCGCGCCCCGTAGTAATAATCTGTTCAGCAATGCGATAGGCCGTATTGATGGGAATGGCAAAACCAAGACCCTGCGCTTGGGAAATCACGGCGGTATTGACGCCCACCACTTGACCAGCAGCATTCAGAAGGGGGCCCCCGGAATTGCCCGGATTAATCGCCGCATCCGTTTGAATGAAGCTCACCCGCTTATCGGCAGCGCCAATTTCATTACTGGCACGCCCTGTTGCACTAATAATGCCGGCGGTTACGGTGTTACTTAGCCCCAAGGGGTTACCGATGGCGATCGCCCACTCACCGGGGACAAGGCTATCGGAATTGCCCAGTTGTACCGTCGGTAAATTCTCAGCCTCAATCTGCACCACCGCCACATCCGTCAGGGAATCTGCACCCACCACCTTGCCATCATACTGGCGACCATCGGGGAGCGTGACTCGCACGGCAGTAGCCCCCTCCACCACATGGGCATTGGTCATAATCTTGCCATCGGGGGTAAATATAAACCCAGAGCCTTGACCTTGGCGCAGCGGCACCTCTGGTATTGGAAAAGGATTGAGAAAACTATCCTCTTGACTGCGGCGCAGTCGTAGGGTATCAATGCTCACCACTGCTGGCCCTGCCTCAGCAACCACCTTGGCAATGAAATTCTCCCCCGCATTGGGTCGCTCCGTGGGGGCAAGGGGAGGCAGAGACGCCTCCGTATTGCGATCCGGCAAACGTAGTGGACAGCCCGTCAGTGCCACAAGGGCGATCGCCATCCCAACGCAACTCAACCGTGTGCGAACCATACTCAACTCAACTCGGCAGCAGATCCACTCTAGCCTTATCCTGAAAATAGTGAGTTTGTCGAACCTCTGCTGGCATGCTGACTGTGATTAGCTACCTCGAACAGCCCATGACCTTTGATAGTTTCTTTGGACCTGTGACCCTGCAGCCCGGTCGCAATGAAAATGTCGATGAGCGGCGCTGGCGCAACTGCAAAACCCACAATGCTGACCTGCAAGCGCTGCTCAAAAAGGGGCTTATTGTGGTCGAAGACGTGGGGGTCAGCTCATAGGCCATGACGGATGCAGTCGCTGCCCTCTTTCAGCAAGGGCAACAGGCCTTCGAGCGGGGAAACTACCAACAATCGATTGTTCTTTTAGGACAGGCGGCGGCGCTGGCGGAGGGAAATGCGGTGCGATCGGGGGAAATTAGCCTCTGGTTAGTCACGGCCTATAGTGCTGCTGGCGATCAAGGGGCTGCCGTCAGCCTCTGCCGTCAACTCCAACAACACCCGGATCATCACACGCGGCAGGAAAGTCGTCGCTTGCTAGCGATTTTGGAGGCTCCCCAACTCAAACGCCGTCCGGAATGGTACAGCGAAATTCCTGACCTATCCCATGTGGGCGATCGCGCCTACACGTCCCCCTACAGCCGTTCCCCGAAAAAGCCATCGGCTGCCCCCCCAAAACCCCAAGAACCACCGCCCCCTGCTACGCCTTTACCGAATGCCTTCATCTGGCTTGCCCTCACGGGCTTGGGCGTGGTCACACTCTTGGCAGCTTGGTTATAGTAAACTTCCCACCGACTAAAGTCGGGGGCTTTCAGTATCGGAATTTAGGAACACATGGGTAGAGAGCCACGGCAAGGAAACGCTGGTGTATATCGATGAAACGGGGTTTGACTCTTGGGTGGCGTGTGAGTATGGGTGGTCAGCGCGAGGCCAACGAATTGATGGAGAGCGAGCGGGGAAGCGTCAGAAAAGAGAGAGTTGAGTCGCAGGACGGTATAGACATCAGAAAGACTTCATCGCCCCAATGCTGTTTTCAGGCTAAAGTCACTAAACAGGGGTATCAGCGCAGACTGGCCTAGGCGATCGCTCGCTGCAGATGATTTTGCAAGGTTTTAGTGGGCAGGCCACTCTGGAGATGCTGCCACGGTAAGATCGTTTCCTCTGGCCAATTAGCAGTGACGTAGGCTTCAAAGTCGGGCAACTGTCCGCGCAGTTCCTTAAATGCCCGCCGATAACTGCCCAAGGAAGTGCCATAGTGACGCACCTGCTCAAGCAGGGGAGCAAGCCGGCGATCGCCCCGCGAAATTAAAGCTTGAATCAGCGAGTCATTATAGGATTCAGGACGAAACTCAATCCCCAATTTGGCCAATTCTTTTTTCAGGAACTTAAGACGTTTTTCGGCTACGGGTTGCACGCCCCACCACTGGAAAGGGGTATGGGCCTTGGGCACAAAGGTACTACAGCCAAGGGTGAGTCGCAGGCGCGGCGCTGTTTTTTTCAATTGGCGAAAGAGATCCACCGTAGCTGCAACATCGGCATCGGTTTCTGTGGGCAGTCCCACCATGCCATAAAACTTTAGCCCCTTGAGGCCGCCGGCTTGGGCATGGCTGGCAGCAGCAAGAATCTCCTCAGTCCCAAGCTTTTTGTTGATCACTTGGCGCAGACGCTCAGACCCCGTTTCGATAGCGATCGTCAGGGATTGACTGCCCCGTTGACTCAAGAGTTGGGCAAGGGATTCAGTGACCGTATTTGTGCGCACAGACGCTAAACTCACCCGCACATGGTCAAATTGTGGTTGGCCTAGATACTCAATCAAGGCGGGAAATTCGGGATGCTGGGTAATCGAGGCACCCAAAAGCCCTAGGCGATCGGTGACCGCTAGCCCCCGCTCAATGGCAGGAATCAGTGTTTCGAGACTGGGCGTGCGAAAGGGCAAGGTCAAATAACTGGCCAAACAAAAGCGACATAGCTCTGGACAACTACGCACCACCTCCACCATGTAAATCTTTTCCCAAGCGGCGAGGGGGGTGACCACCGTTGAGGCAGCAAGGGTATTGCCGCGATGGACTTGTTTGGTCACTGTGGCGGGTACCGTGGGCTTTCGGGGTTCAATTCCTTGAATCGGGCCTGTGGCACTGGCATAACCGACGGCATAAAGACTGGGGACATAGAGGCCGGGCACTTGGGCAAGGGCTTCCAACTGTTGCGATCGCGCAGCAGTGCGCACCTGTGCCATTGTCGTCAGAAAGGGATCTAAAAGCGGTTCGGCGTCCCCTAGCAAAATGACATCAAAAAAGTCGGCAAAGGGTTCGGGATTGGCCGTCAGCACTGGACCACCGCCAAAGATCAAAGGATGGCGATCGTGGCGATCGCGCTGCCAAATGGGAATGCCCAACTGCTCCAAGAGCGCCAATAGATTGCCGTAGTCCAACTCCCACGAGAAGGAAAAGCCCACTAACTCGGGATCTCGAGGCAGGAGTTCGTGCACATCGGTAAAGAGGCGACTCACGGCCACATCAGGACGGCTGGCCAGTTGTGCCCACACTAGTTGATACCCTAAGCTGGTAATGCCAACGCTGTAGGTATTGGGAAAGCCATAGATGACGCGCAGTGCCTCTGGCCGCGGGCGCGATCGCTCAAAGAGGAGAGTTTCAGCAGCAAAAGGGGAATTCACCTAGGTTTCCGTTGACTTACGGCGGCTGGTTTTTGCGGTCTTGGTGGCCGTCTTTGTACTGGTCTTTTTGGTGGTTGATTTTGGTTTCGGGGCAGTGGCTGTTGCGCTGCGGCGGGTTTTCTTCGGTGCTTTCTCCGCCAATAGGGGCAGGGCTTGCTCAAGGGTCATGGTCTCTGGACTCACCCCTTCCGGCAGTGAGGCATTCACCTTGCCGTGGTTGACATAGGGACCATAGGGACCATCCAAGATCTGCACCGGTTCGCCATCCTCTGGGTGAGTCCCCAACACCGCGAGCACCTGTTTTTTGGCACGGCCACGACTCGCTTTCGGGGTCGCCAGCAGCTCCAAGGCACGCTCTAGGGTAATCGTATAAACATCATCCTCCCCCCTGAGGGAACGATAGTCCTTTTCCCCCTCAGGGTCATGGACAATGTAGGGGCCAAAGCGACCTTGATTGGCTTGAATCAGTTTGCCCGTTTCGGGATGAACCCCCAATATGCGGGGCAGCGACAACAGCGTAATCGCCAAGTCTAGAGTGACTTCATCGGGACTGACCCCCTTGGGTAACGAGGCTCGTTTGGGTTTTGGATTGGCCGCTGTGGCTTCCCCCAACTGCACATAGGGACCAAAGCGCCCCGTTAGCAAGAAGATCGGTTCGCCAGTTTCAGGATGCACACCTAGCTTGTCGGGACCCTCTAGTTTTTGGCGAATTAATTGCTCCACTTGTTCGCGGGTGAGGCTACCGGGAGTGGCATCTTGGGGCAACGAGGCTTTAATCGGTTCGCTGCCATTGCCATTTTGATAGACGACAAAAGGACCAAAGCGACCCACCACCACTTCGGCATTCAGTTCTGGCAGGGCGATCGCCCGGGCTTCTGTGGACTCAATTGTGCGCTCCCGCTCTTTGACCTGCTGCTCAAGGCCGTTTTCACCCAAATAGAAGGATTCAAGGTAGGGTTGCCACTGCACTTCCCCCGTGGAAATCTCATCAAGGGTTTGCTCCATCCGCGCCGTGAAGTTAATGTCCACTAAGTCGGGGAAGTATTTCTCCAGCAGTGCCGTAACCGCAAAGGCAGTAAAGGTGGGTTCAAGGGCATTGCCCCGCCGAATGGCATACTCGCGGTCTTGGATCGTGCTGATGATGGTGGCGTAGGTGCTGGGACGCCCAATGCCGGCTTGCTCGAGGGCTTTAACAAGGCTGGCTTCGGTGTAGCGTGGCGGCGGCTGGGTTTCGTGACCGACACTTTCAAGGGCTTGGCAGCGGAGAATATCGCCCACCTGCATCAGGGGCAGCATCACCTCTTGGCTTTCGAGGGCGGCATCGGGATCATCCGACCCTTCCACATAGGCACGGAAAAAGCCCGGAAAATCAATGCGTTTACCGTGGGCACGGAAGAGGGCATCCCCCGCCGTAATCGAGACCGTTAGCAGGGTGACGCGGGCATCAGCCATTTGTGAGGCCACTGTGCGCTTCCAGATCAGTTCGTAGAGTTCCAGTTCCCGATCCTTAAGGCCGGTTTCTTGGGGGGTGCGAAACTGACTACCCGCAGGGCGAATCGCTTCGTGGGCTTCTTGGGCGCCCTTGGTTTTGGTGGTGTACTGCCGCGGCTGGGGCGACAAAAAGGCTTTGCCGTACATGGCTTCCACACAACTGCGAGCGGCAGCGATCGCCTGTTCCGACAGATGCACAGAGTCCGTGCGCATATAGGTGATATAGCCCTCTTCATAGAGCTTTTGGGCAATGCGCATCGTCTCCTGGGCCGAGAGGTGCAGTTTGCGGTTGGCTTCCTGTTGCAGCGTCGAGGTGGTAAAGGGAGGAGCGGGTTTGCGGGTTTGTTGGCGCTCCTCTTGTTCAGTGACCGTCCATGTTTCCGTCAGCAGGCGATCGCACAGGGCATTGGCCGCCGCCTCATCCAAGAGCAAGACAGCATCAGGGTTGCGCACCTGTCCTGTAGCAGGATCAAAATCATTGCCCGTGGCCAAGCGTTGACCGCCGACACTCACCAAACGGGCTGGAAAGAGGGTTCCCCGTTGATCCAGCGTGGCCTTGAGATCCCAAAATTGCCCCTTGCGGAAGGCCAGCCGTTCCCGCTCCCGTTGCACCAATAGACGCACTGCCACCGACTGCACCCGCCCCGCCGACAGATGGGGAGCAATTTTCCGCCACAGCAGGGGCGACAGGGTATAGCCCACCAAGCGATCGAGGATACGCCGCGTTTCTTGGGCACGCACGAGTTGTTGATTGACATCGCGGCAATTGCGCAGGGCTTCTCGGATGGCCTCTTCCGTAATTTCATGGAAGACCATGCGCCGCACGGGCACCTTTGGCTCCAACAGTTGCAGCAAGTGCCAACTAATACTTTCGCCTTCGCGGTCTTCATCGGTCGCAAGCAGGAGTTCATCAGCAGTTTTCAGGGCCGTTTTCAGGTCTTTGACAACTTTTTGCTTGTCTTTGGGGACAATGTAGAGGGGTTCAAAGCCAGCAGCGACATTCACCCCTAGGGTTGCCCACTCCTCCCCCTTGAGTTCGGGGGGCACATCAGCAGCGCTGCGGGGCAGATCACGGACATGACCCATCGAGGCTTCAACGCGATAGTCCGGGGGCAGAAATTTGCGAATGGTATGGGCTTTTGTCGGGGATTCAACGATAACAAGGGTGGACATAGCAGATGCTGCGGGATGGGTTTTTCGGCACTCTCAAGTTTAGCGATCGATCATAGAATTGTGTTCTCCCACCGTATCATGGGGAGCAAGGAGAAGCACTTCCTTATATTGATAACCCTAGCCTAACCAATGGGCGATGCGGAGAATCTGTTTAGTCAGCATAACGGTTTTTAGGTAGCAGCGATGACTCAGCGTGGGGCAGCCCCAGAAATCGTGATCCAAACCCGCCACCTCAATAAATATTTTGGCGATCGCCACGTCCTGAAGGACATCAACTTCACCGTTGCTAAGCAAGAGGTGGTTGCCCTCATTGGCCCCAGTGGTTCTGGCAAAAGCACCTTGCTCCGCTGCTTGAATGGGTTGGAGACGTACCAATCGGGGGAGATTCTCATTCTCGGTCATTACCTGCCCCCAGTGCCAACGCCGCAACAACTGCGGGTGATTCGCCGGGATGTGGGTATGGTCTTTCAGAACTTTAACCTCTTTCCCCACATGACAGTCTTGCAAAACATCATCGAAGCGCCGATCCTTGTGCGCAAGCTCCCCCGCCGCGTGGCTATTGAAATGGCTGAAAGTTTATTGACCAAAGTAGGATTGCTGGACAAACGGGATGCCTATCCTCGGCAACTCTCCGGGGGGCAACAACAACGGGTGGCGATCGCCCGTGCCTTGGCCATGCAGCCGGAAATTCTCCTCTTTGACGAACCCACCTCTGCCCTTGACCCGGAGCTAGTGGGGGATGTCCTCGCCGTGATGCGACAACTGGCCGAAGAAGCAATGACCATGGTGGTGGTCACCCACGAAATGCAATTTGCCCGTGAAGTCTCTTGCCGCGTCGTCTTTCTTGCCGATGGCCAAATTATTGAGGAAGGATCGCCCCAAGAACTGTTTCGTCGTCCGCAACAGGAGCGAACCCGCCTCTTTTTAGAGCGTGTGCTGGTTAGGCACTAGCCTTTATAGGCCTTGATGCATTTTTCAACAAGGGGCTGCACCGCATCCACATCCTGCCAGCCAAGAATTTCAGTCACTTTCTTTTGCAGATTCTTGTAGGTACGGAAGAACTCAGCGATTTCTTCGAGGCGGTGGGGCGCAATGTCCTTGAGGGACGTCACCTCGGCATAGCGAGGATCATCAACGGGCACACAGAGAATTTTCTCGTCGCGATCGCCACTGTCAATCATCTCCAGCATGCCAATAGGACGGGCAGGAATCACACATCCCGGAAACGTCGGCTCATCCATGATCACTAGACCATCGAGGGGATCGCCATCATCCGCCAGTGTGTTGGGAATGAACCCATAATCATAGGGATAGGTCACCGCCGAATAGAGCACGCGATCGAGGGCAAAGACGTTCATTTCCTTGTCAAACTCATATTTATTACGACTGCCCCCCGCAATTTCCACCAGCACATTGACAACACCCGGCTTGGGTTGGGCAGGAATACGGCTCAGATCAACACCCATAGAATCATGTCCACGCAACAAGTCTCCATTTAATCGAGATCGGGACATTGAAGCAAGCACTGGATTGATCCCTTGGGTCGCTTTCCGCTAAGGTTTTGGGGAGTCCCTTGTCAGCTTTGCCCTATGTCTCTAAAGCGGTTGGTGCTTGCAGCCCTCAGTGTCATGGTCGCTGCTCTCATGACGGTGTCGTTGCTGGGCAGTTATTTAGAACCCCAAACCCAAGGGCAAATTAACCTATTTCAGACCAATTTGTCACTACAAGCCCGAGAATGGCAGGGTCTGGGAGATGCCACAACCCGCGATCGCCTTGTGGGGAATGTGGAAAGCGCAATCAAAGCCTATGAAGAGGTACTGGCCACACCCACACCACAAAACCAACCGCTGCGTCTTCAATTGGGACTGCTCTATGCCGATGCCGGCCAGCACGATCGCGCCCTCAACACATGGCAACTCCTCATTAATGAGGCTCAAGGGGCAACCCGCAGTACCGCAGAAGTGCTGATGGGATTGTGGACCGATCCCCCGCAATTGCTGCCAGATGCCGAACCATTGATTAAAAATACACTCCAAGGCTGGTTTCGCGATCGCGCCCTCGAACGCCTCTATGAACTGCAACAGCGATCCGACGCCCTGATGACCTTGACCCGTGCAGAACAAAATCGCGCCCAAGCGGCCTTCTATCGCCTTGCCCTCCTTGGTGTCACTCCTGTTTTGGGGAGTTTAATTGGGATTGTGCTTTGGATTGTCTGGATCTATCAACACCTGCGCCGCCGCCAGCACGGGAACACTCTGCCACCCCTGACCCCCGTGACATGGGGCTGGGAAACCCTGTGGGAAGGCATGGTGATCTGGTTTGCTCTCTTCTTTGCCATTAGTTTGGTATTGATGCCCTTGGTGCGCTCCCTGATCGGCCTAGGACTGCCACTGGGCTCTGCCATGGCTCAAACGCTGTATGCCTTAATGAGCTACGGGATGATGATGGTTGCTGGCTTGGGCTGGCTGTGGTACTTTCTGCGTCCCTTTGGTAAGCGCCCTGCGGATTGGTTATGTTGGCAAGGGGGGTTAGGGGGTGCCTTGCGTTGGGGGGTCGGCGGTTATTTGGCGGCACTGCCGTTAGTCGTGGTCAGTTCCCTGATTAGTCAAGCCCTGCTGAAAAATCAAGGGGGCGGCAATCCCCTACTGGAAATTATTTTACAAAGCCGCGATTATACCACCTTTGCCCTACTCTATGTCATGGTGGCAGTGATGGCACCCTTCTTTGAGGAGATTCTCTTTCGAGGATTTTTCTTTCGTTCGGTGCAATCCTATTTGCCCTTCGGCACTGCCATGGGGGTGACGGGACTCCTCTTTGCCATTGCCCACCTGAATTTAGCCGATCTATTGCCCTTGACAGTTTTGGGAACGGTGTTGAGTTATATCTACTGGCGATCGCAAAATATCGGTGCAGCCATGATTCTCCACAGCATCTGGAACAGTGGCTCCTTTTTGGGGTTGCTCCTACTGAGTGGGGGGACGGAAGCGGGGTTCTAACTGCTGCACCAACCACTGGCGGGGCACCAACCGACCAGCAAGGGCAAGGAAGCGATTGGCGGGCTGACCGGGAATGACCGTGGCCACATCGGTTTGCAAAGCCGCAAGGGTTTCGGCCACCACCTGTTCGGGAGTGTCCTGCCGGGCAAGGAGCGCGGGGTTGCGCAGCATATCTGCCCGCTCAAAGAAATCGGTGGCCGTTGGCCCTGGACACACTCCTAGGACACGAATGCCCAAGGGTTTGACTTCTGCCCACAGGGCTTCGCTGAAGTGGCGAACAAAGGCTTTGCTGGCGGCATAGACGGCGAGGTAGGGCAGGGGCTGACAGGCAGCAATGGAGCTAACGTTGATGATCGTACCTTGGCGGCGGGAGCGCATTTCTTGGAGCACGAGATGGGTGAGTTCTACTAGCGCTGTAATGTTCACTTGGAGCATGGCCGTCAATTGCTGGCGATCGCGATCGCCAAAGGCACCATAATCCCCAAAGCCGGCATTATTGACTAATACATCCACCGTTAGTCCTAGGGACTGAATCTGTTCATAGAGGCGGAGCGCCGCATTGGGTTCGCTGAGGTCTTGGGGAATACCTACAACCGGTACTTGTGTGCTGAGCTGGGTCTTTAGCTCTTCTAGGGTGTCGAGGCGGCGACCAGTGAGAATCAAAGCGTGCTGGCGATCGGCCAAGGCTTGGGCAAAGGCCTGCCCTAATCCCCCCGTTGCCCCCGTAATCAGTGTGGTTGCCATAAAATTGTTACGAAACTTAAAGATCGCTATTCTAAAAGTAATACATTTCGGGAATGGGCAGAATGACCTCTACGCTTTCAGCCACCGCAGCTTTTCCCACCGCAGATTGGACTTGGCGTGGCCATCGCATTCGCTACAGCGTCAATGGTAGCGGTGCCCCAGTGGTGTTGGTTCATGGTTTTGGTGCCTCTATTGGTCACTGGCGCAAAAATATCCCTGCTCTCACCGCCGCAGGTTACCGTGTTTATGCCCTTGATTTACTGGGTTTTGGTGCTTCGGCAAAGCCGGATTTAACCTACAGTTTGGATCTGTGGGCCGAGCTACTGGCGGACTTTTGGCAAGCCCACATTGGGGAACCCGTGGTTTGGGTAGGGAATTCCATTGGTGGTCTGCTGTGTCTGATGATGGCGGCTCGCTATGGCCACACCTGCCGTGCGGTGAGTGTTCTCAACTGTGCCGGGGGACTCAACCACCGTCCCAATGAACTGAACTGGACGCAGAGTCTCTTTACAGCTATTTTTCGCGCCTTAGTAGCCTCTCCTATCATTGGTCACATTATTTTTGATCAAATTCGCCAGCCAGCGCGCATCCGCAAAACCCTGACCCAAGTCTATGCCAATCCCGACGCTATTACCGATGAATTGGTGGAACTGCTGCATCGGCCCGCCATGGATGCCGGTGCCAAAGAAGTGTTTGCCCGTGTGATTTCAGCACCGCCGGGACCGAAAATTGTGGATTTGCTGCCAGAGGTTCAAGTGCCGATTCTGGTGCTCTGGGGTGAGGTGGATCCTTGGACGCCGGTGTCGGGGACTCAGCACTTTGCAGCCCATCAAGATCGCTTGCCGATTCGCATTGAGCGACTGCCCAATACTGGCCATTGTCCCCATGACGATCGCCCGGAGCTGGTGAACCCGATCCTCATTGAGTGGTTGCAACAGTTGGGGCACGCCTAACTCAAGAGGCAAGCAAGGGCATCGAGGCTTTCTGGCAATTGGGGCAGCAGAATGCGATCGCCCACCATGGCGGCACACAGCAGCATCATGTAGAGAATCGAGAACTTAAAGAGGCTGCGTGCCTGTTCTTTGTCCTCGGGGGCTTGGGTCAACTGCCACGCGCGGTAAATAAACCAACTACCAAGGGCGATCGCCACCACACCATAGCCCCAGCCCACGACACCGCAAGGGTAGATTAACAGCAGACTGGTGGGCACCAGTGCCAAGGTGTAGAGAAAAATCTGCCGTGCCGTGACGCGATCGCCATCAACAACGGGCAACATCGGCACCCGCACACGGGCATAGTCCTCTTGAATCAGCATCGCCAACGGCCAAAAATGGGGCGGCGTCCAGATAAAGATAATGGCAAACAGCACCCAAGCCGCCCAACTCAGTTCTCCCGTCACCGCTGCCCAACCCACCAAGGGGGGAATCGCCCCAGCCGCACCGCCAATGACGATATTTTGCGGCGAAGACCGCTTCAGCCAGTGGGTATAGACCCCCACATACACCGCAATTCCGGCCATAGCAAGGCTCGCACTCAGGAGGTTGGCAAACACTGCCAAGAGGCTAAAGGCCGTTGTTGCCAAGAGCACTGCTAGAAACAGCGCTTCCCAAGGAGCCACCCGACCCGCTGGCAAAGGGCGACGGCGCGTCCGCTCCATAATGGCATCAATATCGCGGTCATAGAGACAGTTGAGCGTATTCGCTGCCGCCGCTGCACAGGCACCACTGACAAGGGTTATCAGGAGCAATTGGGGAGCCACCCGACCTTGGCTTGCCACTTCCATTGCTGCCGCAGTTGTAATCAAAAAAAGCAGAATTAACCGCGGTTTGGTGAGTTGGACATAGTCCACTAATTTTGTCGAAAGATCCCCCGTTGAGGAGGAAAGTCTGGCTAAGAATGTCATGCGAGCCTCAAGATCGTTCAAAACTTATGCTTCAGGGAACCGGATGGGCAATCGCGCCACGCCAATGTGGAAATGGCAACCAACACCCCCAAGAGGGTGGCGCCAATCATTTGATGGGCAACGGTGAGAGCCGGCACCTGTAGCTTTAGTTGTAGGGTGCTCCAGCCCAAGGCCACCTGCAGAGCCACCACTGGCAGGAGTGAGAAACTGAGTTGGCGCAAGAGGGAGGCCAAGGCGGGGCTACGCCAAGCGACAATCACTACCCCTAAAACACTCAGGGTAGCTGGGACAGCACCGATCAGATGGCTATTGAGGACTACACACAGGCGATCGCCATAGAGACACTGATGCACTGCCCACTGCGAAGACACCAAGCCCCCTAACAAACTTTGGCCATAGACACATAGCGCGCCAATCACTGCGGCAATCCGCAACCAACGGGCGCTCCCCGTACCCCGAAAGGGAGCGAAACCAACGGTGATGGCTGCCAAAAGGCAAAAGAAGAGCAGTCCTGTGCCCAGGTGAGCGGTAACAATTTCAAAGCGCAGCAACTCAGTCACCGTCAGGCCACCGAGAATCCCCTGCACAATCACAAGGCACAGTGCCGCCGCAGCAGCAGAGGGCACCCAAGGGGGCAGAGCTTGCCGCCAAGCCACACTCAATCCTACAAAGGCGATCGCCATCAGCCCTAAACTGGTGGCCAGCAGGCGGTGAAACCACTCTAGGAAGATCTGCAAATCCATTTGCGGTACCAGCGTGCCAAAGCACAACGGCCAATCGGGACAGGCTAAACCGGCATCCATCACCCGTGTGGCACTGCCCACCGCCATCAAAAAGAGGGTAAAGACCGTCATCAGCAGCACGAGGCGAAAAATCCACTGGCGACGGACACTCGGATCACTGCCTAGGGTCAAGGGTGAGACATGAAAAGGCCCCAGCACGGATTTTTCCTCGACAGCAACAACTTCTTCATGGTAAAGAAGCTAAGGGGGAGATCAGGGCTGGCGTGAAAATCTATAGCTTTTCTTTAAGTTTTCGCTAGAGTATAAATTTTTCTTGCATTTGATTGCCGAGTTTGAAGGTCTAAAACGATGGCTCTCCGGCACTGGGTTGACGCTGCAAAAAGTGGAGAAAATCCAACAGTTCTTCATCGCTCAGTTGCTGGCGCGATCGCTTGCCGTAGCGTTCGAGTAAACAGGCACGGCCTTGGGCTTCTGTCCATCCCAAGCGTTTCATTTCCACAGTGGTTTGGGCAATTTCATCCGCCAGATCCACGGGTTCGCGCTTAGGGGGGGGCTTCTCGCTAACAGGTTTGACCGCTGGCTTACTGCGACGGGGATTGGGAGGGGGGGTGGGTTCTAGGAGCAGATCAGTATTGCTGGCCTCTGACCAAGGAGCTGCCTCGAGGGCTGCGGGGGTGCGGGGAATCAGTTCCGCTTCCGTTTGCACAGGGAGGTGAATACCGAGAAGTTGCAGGGCACGCTGGCGGGCACTATCTTCCGCCTGTTCTAGGGTGGGGGCAGCAGCCATCCCCGTGGCTAAAATCGTGTCGCCCACAAGGAGGGTGGTTTTGACAATAAAGAGGCCGTCATGAATTTGCAATAAATCACTGACAATGCTGCCGGTCGGATAGCGGCGGTGGAATTCGCTCATGGGGTTGCCGCAATAAAACGACGCATCGAGTTGATCTTATCCTATCCTTGCTGAAGGGCTGGCCTAGAGGAGATTCAGTACTGCCTTGTGAACCGCAGCCGATTGCAGGTAGGGTTGATAGTCGGGCACGGGGGCTGCGAAGGTGTGTTGCCATTGGTGGATCAAGGCAGTGGGGTCAGGGGGCAATGCTGCTAGTTCAACCCCCGCCATACCCGTATCGGCCATGAGGTAACTCACCTTGGGATCATAGCTGAGGGCAAAACAGCGACAACCCACACTGGCCGCCATGATCAGGGCATGGAGGCGCATGGCGATCGCCCCCGCCGTTGTTGCCAACAGTCCCTTCATCTCGCGGGGATCCTCACAGGACACAAGTTGCGTCTGCTCAGGCTGCAATGCCCCATAGAGATCCTCAGCCAAGGGCAAATCCTGTTGGGGCTGAAAGGGCAACAGCAAAAGCGGTACCCCCGTCTCTGCCTGCCACTGCCGCAAGGCCATTTTTAGAAGCTGCCAGCGATCGCCCGTGAGGTGTCGATGGGGACGTAAACACACAGCAATGGGCGCCTTGTCCTTGGGAGGTAGAACAGGACGGGCTGACATCAGCCACACGGGATCGGCACCCTGTTGATGGGGAATGCCCCACTGCCGCAAGAGAGCCGCTGACCCGGAATCGCGCACCGTGACTGCAAGACAACGCCGCAGAAGTGCCCGTGTCCACCAACGATAGAGGGGCGATCGCACTGGTCCAATCCCCTGTGCCCAGGCAAGGGTGCGACAGCCAAACTGTTGAGCCAGCGTCATCAGACCAAGGTAATAGAGGGGGCTGCGCCAACTGGTGACATCCTGAATGAGGCTCCCACCACCCCAAATGAAGGCTTGGCTCTGTTGTAGGGTGCGCAGCACCTTTGGCCACTGGCGGCGATCGCAGGTAGCAACGCCATAGCGGGCTGCTGTAGCTGTAGGATTGCCGCTGAGGACGACCGGTGAAACGTGGGGCGGCAACTGTTCGAGGAGCGTTGCCAAGAGGGCTTCGTCCCCGGCATTGCCATAGCCGTAGTAGCCACAGAGAAAGACTTGACTCATGGGACAGGCTCCACTAGCGGCACTGCCTGAAGAATGTCTTGAAGAACGTTGATCAAGGCGGGGGTGGGTTGAATGGCTGGCACCAAGGAAACAGCGTGGTGGGGATACCTGACTTGCAATGTCGCTAGTTGGCTGTGGACCTGATCAACGGTTTTACCGCCAAAGAGAAAGTAGCCATAAATTTTGCTACTGGTATATCCCTGAGCCATCCGCGTCTCAATGGCATGGTCTAAACTTCCCACTTCAGTCAGGAGCGCTGGATGCACACCACAGGTCTGACACAGTTCCTCAAACCAAGGGCGAACTTCAGGCCGACGACTGCCGTGGCCAAGGAGAATATCGGCGGCTGCATCAGCGATCGCCCGTTGTAACCATGCTTGAAAAAGCGGCTGTCCCCCCAAGAAGGGGAGTAATTGCATGGGAAGCACCGACTCGGCTGCCGCGATCGCCTGCGGCAGATCCACCACCACATGGTTGCCCGGCAGTAAAAACAGGGGTAGAATGACTACCCGCTGAGCGCCTTGGCGTTGCGCTTGGCCACTGAATTCCTGAATCTTGTTAGGCAGTGGTTCTTCCTCAAGGGTGCCCCAGCCCACCATTCCTAGGCGGGTGAGTTGCTGACACAAAAAGGCCATGGCCGCCTGTGGCTCAGGGGCAGGACTGCCGTGGCTAATGAGAAAGTAGGCCATCATGATGGGGCAGAAAAGCGCGATCGCCAGTTCTCACTCAAGAGTTCCTGTTGCGGTACCAAGACCTGCTCCCCAGAGGTCAACCACTTCACTTGCACGGTGCGATCTGTAGCCTCACTCTCGCCAATCACCAGACACACCGTAGCACCAACGCGATCGGCGCGTTTGACCTGTTTACCAAAGGCACTGCCGCTGAGATCCACCTCAACGGTGTAACCTTGATGCCGCAATTGCTGTGCCAAAATCAGGCCTTGGCGTTCGGCAGCTTTGCCACGGGTCACCATATAAAGGTAGGGTTGATCGCGCGGCGGCAACGGGCGATCGCGCAGGAGTAAAATCAATCGTTCCAGTCCCATCGCCCAACCAATGGCGGGGGTGGCAGGTCCCCCTAATTCCTCGACAAGGTGATCGTAGCGCCCCCCCCCACAGACGGTTCCCTCATTGCCCAAACTCAAATCCTGAAATTCAAAGGCGGTGTGGGTATAGTAGTCGAGGCCCCGCACAAGGGCAGGATTTATCTGGTAGCGGATGCCCAGATCCTGCAAGAGGGATTGCACCTGCTCAAAATGGTTGCGCGATCGCGGACTGAGATAATCCAACAGCCGCGGCGCTTCCTTAACAATCGCTTGGGTGTGAGGGTCTTTACTATCGAGGATGCGCAGGGGATTGCGGTGGAGGCGTTCTTGGGAATCGGGGTCTAACTCTGCCTTGTAGGGGGTGAGGTAATCCACCAAGGCCTGACGATACTCACTGCGATCCTCGCGATCGCCCACGGAGTTGAGCATCAGGGTTAACTCCTTCAATCCCAGGGCCTGCAAAATATCTAAAGCCACAGCAATGACTTCGGCATCGGCACGGGGATCGGCACTGCCTAAAACTTCCACCCCCAACTGGTGAAACTGGCGATAGCGACCGGACTGTGGCCGCTCGTAGCGAAACATGGGCCCTAGGTACCACAGGCGTTGGACGCCCCCTTGGCTGTGCAAACCATGTTCAATATAGGCGCGCACCACCCCCGCCGTGCCCTCTGGCCGCAGCGTCAGCGACCGTTGACCGCGATCGCTAAAGGTGTACATTTCCTTACTGACAATATCGGTGGCTTCACCAATGCCCCGCTCAAACAAAGGGGTTTGCTCAAAAATGGGAGTGCAAATTTCGCGGTAGGCAGCGCGATCTAAAATCTGGCGAGCAATGGTTTCTAAATACTGCCAATAGACCCGCTCAGCGGGCAAAATATCGCGAGTTCCCCGTGGTGCTTGCAAACCCATGTGTGGTCAATGCGCAAATGAAACAGACGTATTATACCTGCCTAGCTTCCTAGTAACTTCTCCACCCGCTCTAGAACCTCGCGAATGTGCTTTAATTCCCCGAGAATTTCCTTGAGGAGATCATCTGTCGGATTGGGGGGCGTGGTTTTTAATTCCACTTGGAGGGTAGTAATGCCCATCACGTCACGGGCAAAACGAGCCACTTCATTGGGGTGAAACAGCAGCGGTTCACGACGGCTTTTGCGATGCTCTGGATTGAGGCGTTGGGGATCAAAGGGGGGATTAATGGTTTCATTATTGGTGTTGACATAACGATAAATAGACGCACGGGAGCGGCGGAGAGTTTGCTGCACTTGATCAATGGTCATTAACTCATCCCCCCCCGCAGGATAGGAAGAACGCTGCATTGAGAACGGCCAAACGGTAATGTTGCTATCAAACTTATTTTACTGTAAGGATATGGACATCAAATCGTCAGGTTTTCATGCTAATTCCTTGGGCGTTAGGCGGAAAGGGGCGTTGTTGGTGTGCCAACAGGCCACTGGCAAATGAGAATGCCATTGCCGAGCGATCGCCCCCCGCTAAATCCGCAAGGGCTTGAACACGTGCCTCACCGCTTAAGTATTGCACACGAATTACCGTTGTGGCGGCACTGGGATCAATGTCCTTTTGCACCAAATAGTGATGATCAGCCGCTGCCGCAATCAAGGATTGATGGGTAACGCACAACACCTGATGGGTTTCCCCCAATCGTCTTAAACTCTCGGCGATCGCCCCCGCCACGCGTCCGGAAACCCCAACATCAATTTCATCAAAAATTAGCGTTTTCGGTGTTTGCTGTGTCGTCAAGCAGGTCTCCAACGCCAGTGAAAATCGGCTCATTTCACCGCCAGAGGCAATCTCCCCAAGGGGTTGCAGGGGTTGGCCAGGATTGGCACTCCAGAGAAACCTAATCTCGTCACTACCGTGACTACTGGCTTCTGTGGTTGTGACCTGCACGATAAAACGGGCTTGGGGGAGTCCAAGGGGTTGAAGATGGGTCAGCAGGTCTTGTTCGAGGCGTTCTGCTGCCTTTAGTCGTAATTCGTGAAGTGCCGCACTGGCTTGTTCAAGGGTCTGCCGCAGTTGGGCAACTTCTGCTTCTAGGGACTCTTGGCTAGTAGAGGCATCCCTGAGGGCAGCTAATTCTGCTTGGATGCGATCGCGATAGGCAATGACACTGGCTAAATCAGGGCCATACTTGCGACACAGGCGTTGTAATTGGTGAATGCGCTGACCTAGGGCATCGAGTGTGGCTGGATCCGCATCGAGGCGATCGGCATAACTGCGCAGTTGGCGGGCGGCTTCTTCGGTGTGGGCGATCGCCCCTGCCAACAATTCGCTCATCGGCTGAAGCGCTGGATCCCAGTTGGCAATGGCTTGCACTGCCCCTTGGGCTTGGGCCAGCAACGTCACCACACTCGGTTCCCCTTCGTAGAGGAGGTGATAGGCCTGTTGGCTTTGGCTTTGCAGTTCCTGCACATGGCTGAGGCGTTGGTAGTCCTGTTGCAATTGGGTCAGTTCTTCAGGGTCGTCTAGGGCAGCCGGCAACAGTTCTTGGAGTTGAAAGTGCAGTAAGTCGAGTCGCTGGAGCCGTTGCTGTTCCTGAGCGGCAAAATCCTGCAATTCCCGTTGCCGTTGTTGCCATACTCGGTAGGCGTCTGCCACCCGCTGCCGCTGGCTCATTAAGGCCTCGCCCCCATAGCGATCAAGCCAATCCCGCTGTTGAGAGGCACTGGCCAGTTGTCCTGCCTGTCCTTGAGCTGTCAGGCGCACAAGGTGCCGCCGCAATTCCTGAAGTTGCTGGCGATTCACTAACACACCATTGACGCGGCTGCGACTGCGAAAGGTCTCTCCCTTGAGACTAAACTCGCGGCTACAGATCACCTCATCCCCTTCAGCATCAATTTCTAGGGTGGCCAGCCAGTCTCTCACTGGGGGGGTCAGGGTGAAAGTGGCTTCGATACAGCCCTGCTCTGTCCCCGATCGCAATTGCCGCGCCGAGAGCTTCCCCCCAAGGAGAGCATCAATGGCATCGAGGAGAATCGACTTGCCTGCCCCCGTTTCCCCCGTGAGGACATTCAACCCCCGCTGAAAGGTCACCTCTAGCTCCGCAACGAGGGCAAAGTTCTGAATCCGCAGCGTTTGTAGCATTGTGGCTCCACTAGAGCAACGGTTCTAGGGCCATCCTTGAGCAAAGGGCGGTGACCCACTTTTGGAATCGTGCGACTTGATTTTGTACCGCTGATTAGCCTACATAGTATGAAGGTAACATTTTGCAACAATGTGAGGAGCGACCGCGCGGATGATCACGGAGGCAGCGATCCCGGCCACGGTTCCCAAGGAATTTTTAGGTCCCCCGATGGGCTTTAATCCCACCTTAGTGATGTTTTTTGCCGCATTTGCGATCGCCATTTTATCCACTTGGGGCTACTTTCAAGGTCACTGGCCGGGCTGGGTCTCATTTGTGGCCAATATGCTGGCCTTGCACCTCATGGGCACAGTAATCCACGATGCCTCCCACAATGTTGCCCACAGTAACCGCATTATGAATGCAATTATGGGTCATGGCAGTGCCCTGATGTTGGGGTTTGTTTTCCCTGTCTTTACACGGGTGCACATGCAGCACCATGCCCATGTCAATGATCCCGAAAACGATCCCGACCACTATGTCTCCAAAGGGGGACCCCTGTGGCTGATTGCACCCCGCTTTTTCTACCATGAGGTGTTCTTTTTTAAGCGGCGGCTTTGGCGCAACTATGAACTTTGGGAGTGGTTTCTCAGTCGCTTGACGCTGGTGGGCATTGTGATCTTTGCGGCGTTTAATGGCTATTTAGACTACGTGCTTAATTATTGGTTTTTGCCTGCCGGGGTGGTGGGTCTGATGTTGGGGCTGTTTTTTGACTATTTTCCCCACCGTCCCCATACCGAGCGCGATCGCTGGCACAATGCTCGCGTTTATCCCAGCCGCCTCCTAAACATCCTCATTTTTGGTCAAAACTATCACCTCATCCACCATCTCTGGCCGAATATCCCTTGGTACAAAGTGCAGCCGGCCTACTACGCCGTTAAACCCCTCCTCGATGCCCACGGCTGCAAACAGACCCTTGGTATATTGGAACCAGGGAATTTCTTGCCCTTTCTCTATGATGCTTTGGTGGGTTTGCATTTCCATCGCCCTCGTTCTTCCTGAGGTGAATCTCCGGTATGCTGGCTGACGCTGCGGGCGATCGCCCCCCTGTGGTGGCGGTTGAGAACTTACAAAAGTCCTACCGTAGCGGATTTTGGCTGCGGACGGTGCTCACGCCCCTCAAGTCTGTCTCGCTGCGAGTGTACAAGGGGGAAACCTTTGGCCTACTTGGCCCCAATGGCGCCGGTAAAACCACCCTGCTGAAGATTCTCTTGGGGCTAGTGCAACCCAGTGCAGGGCAGGGTACGCTGCTGGGACATCCCTTGGGGGATCGCGCCGTGCGGCAGCGGATTGGCTACCTGCCGGAAAACCCCTACTTTTATGACTATTTGACGGCTTGGGAGTTCCTAGAGTTTACGGCGGGACTCTTTGGCCTCAGTGCCGCCACCTGCAAAGAACGCATTCCTCTGCTGTTGGAAATGGTGGGCCTCAACCTCAAGGATGCCCGCAAAAAGCAAATGCGCCGCTACTCGAAGGGGATGGTGCAGCGGGTGGGATTGGCGCAAGCCCTGATTAACGATCCCGAAGTGGTCTTTTTGGACGAACCCATGTCGGGTCTCGACCCCCTTGGCCGCTACCAAATTCGCGAGATCATTCTTTCCTTAAAACAGCAGGGCAAGACGATCTTCTTTAATAGTCATGTCCTAGCGGATGTGGAGGCCATCTGCGATCGCATTGGTATTTTGGCGCAAGGGCAATTGATTTGCGCAGGCGGTGTGGATGAACTCCTTGGCAGTAGCGAAGCCTATCACGTGGTGGGCAAAGGCGGTCATGTGGATGGCCTTCAGGAATGGCTCTATTCCTTAGATATTCAGGGCGATCGCTGGCAAGGCGTGATCAAAATTCCCCTACAACGCTTCCTCACCCTCGTTGAAGAAATGGGCGGTAAAATCCTCCAACTGCGCCTTGCTCGCCCCACCCTCGAAGAGTTTTTTGTGGAACAACTGCGTCAACAGGGGATTCAAGTGAGCCATTAGGGATGCAATCCATCTGAAGCCCTCGTCGCAAAAGGTCATCATCTATGCTGAACTGGCGCCGTTTTCTCTGGTTGAGTTGCTTGGCCGCTCTCTTAGTGGTTGCCTGCGGTACCTCTGCCTCTTCTGTGGCCACTGATACCCTCAGCCAGCAAATTGAGCAATTGCGACAGGCGCCCCTCACCGTCGTCGTTGAGAATGCCCAAGGCCGTCCGATTCCCCATGCCCACGTCCAACTGCTGCAGCAAAGCCATGCCTTTCCCTTTGGCGTTGCCCTCGATACGGAGATGTTTCGCCCCAGCCCACCTCCGGCTGCTGACTGGTACAAACAAACGGCTCAGGCAAACTTCAATGCCGCCGTCCATGAAAATGCCCTCAAGTGGTATCAATTGGAGCCAGAGCAGGGCAAGCTGGACTTTACTATGGCTGACGCCCTCTTCAGCTGGGTGCAGGCCCAAGGCTGGCCAATGCGGGGGCATACCCTCTTTTGGGAAGTGGAGCAGTTTAATCCCCCATGGCTGAAAACACTGCCACCAGAGCAATTGCGCGCAGCGGTGAAAAACCATGCCATTACTGTCTGTCGCCACTATCGCGGTCGGATCAACGAATTTGATGTCAACAATGAGATGCTCCATGGCAATTTTTTCCGCAGTCGCCTTGGGGAGGGCATTGTCAAGGAGATGTTTGCATGGTGCCGCGAGGGCAATCCCGATGCGATTCTCTATGTCAACGACTACGGCATCATTGAGGGCGATCGCCTGAACGACTATGTTGAGCAAATTCGCAGTCTCTTGGCCCAAGGGGTGCCCCTTGGCGGGATTGGGATTCAAGCCCATCTGGAATATCCCTTGGATGAGGCCAAAATGCAGCGGGCTCTTGATACCCTCGCCCAGTTCAATCTCCCCTTGAAAATTACCGAAGTGAGTGTGAGTTTGGCCGATGAGCAACAGCAGGCCCAGACCCTGCGCCAAATTTATCGCATTGGTTTTGCCCACTCCGCAGTCAAGGAAATTTTGCTTTGGGGCTTTTGGGCGGGGAACCATTGGCGCCCCCAAGCCGGACTCTATCGCCAAGACTTTTCCGCCAAGCCAGCGGCGATCGCCTACCGCAAACTGCTGTTTGAGGAGTGGTGGACAAAGGTGACGGGTCAAACCAATGCCCAAGGCCAATGGCAAGGACGCGGCTATCTTGGTCGCTATCGCTTAACAGTGACAGCCCAAGGCCAAACCCGCACACAGGAGTTGACACTGCCTCAAGGGGGGACAACCGTCACCGTTCGGCTATGAGCCTAGCCCCGCATCGCCCCCATCAAGAGGGACAGCCAACCCAAGGGATTGCCGCCAGCGTAAATGTCCATGACCGCCTGCGCCAGTTGGGGTAGGCTGCGATGGCCATAGAACCAAGGGGGCGTCACCGGTAACTGGAAGGGAACACGCACCACGGCTTTTTCGGGATAGTCAAACAGGAAGCTATTGTGAACCACGCCCACCCCAGAACCAATGGCCGCTGGTGTATGTCCGGGAAAGGCTCCCCAAGGCGTACAGCCCAATCCATAGGCCAAGGAGACCCACGCATTAATGGCAATAGAACCGTAGCGCAGTTGGGCGATCGCCTGTTCCAGCACTTCTGCACAGCTGGCCTCAGTGCGCGGATCAACGATTAGACTACAGCCGAGGGTACCCCAGAGCCGCTCATTGACAAAGGGCACGGCAGTGGTGAGGTAGGCGGCGGCATCGCTAACGGGCAGTTGCACCTCTGCCAACAGACCACAAAAGACCTCTTCTTGGAAAATGCGGGGATTGGCCGTGGGGGTGAGGCCTTCAATCAGGGTCCAAGGAATTGTGCCTTCGACAGCGGGACTCAGCACCGTGGCTTGGGGATAATCCGCCAGAAACGACTCATAGCGGGCGATCGCCCCCGGATAATAGGCAGGGCGAGGGGGAATCGCTTGCAGTTGTGCCTTCAGGGCGTTGAGGAATGCCTCTCGCTGCGGCCATCCCGCAGCCGTGACGAGGATTTGCGCCCCAATGCAGTTAAAGCTGGCGTTATGGACAAGGGCACTGGCCACTTGGCGGGCTTGGTAGGTCAGTTCTGCTGCTGTCCATTCGCCGGGAACGATCAACAGGGGAGTGACATTTCCCAGTTCTGCTGTCACGGGTTTGGTTAGCTTCCGTTGTTGGCGAGCTTTGCGAATGGCCTGCTCGGCCGCCGTTTCTCCCCAAACAAGGCGATTGTAGGTGTGGTGGGAACCGGTAATGTGAATGTGCTGCGTCAATGGATGATGGCAGAGGGCTTCCCCTAGGGCGGCATCTCCTTCAACAATCTCAAGGAAACCCGCCTCAATTAAGGGCGCACAAATCTTGCGAAAACACTCCGTCAAGGGCGCCAAGAGGGGATTCATCTTCAGTAGTGCCACTCGATTGGCCGCCACCAGTTGATAGAGGGCATCCGCCAAGCACAATGATGTGATATTGCCCGCCCCCAGCACCACAACGACCCCCGGCGGCGGTGGGTTACGGTGGGCACTGCCCTGACTTGGGGGTTGATCGGGTTGGAGCCAAACTTCGGCTTTCACCCCAAACCAAAGTAAACGCTCTTGCCAATTGCGCGGCAGAATGTCAGCGATCGCCTGACCGGTGGGGGCGGTTCGCCAGCGGGGCACTGGGGGGGCGGCTTCGTGACGCAGGGCATAGAGATAGTGATCCAGCTTGAGGATGAGTCCCAAAGGACCTGTTGTCCACTCTTCCCCTGCCCAAACCCCTTGGGGATCAATGCCTTTGATTTGACAGGCCAAGGTCACCCATTCTGAAGCATGGCGACGGGCAAGGGTTTTCATTGCTTGGAGATAGCCCATGCGCTCTCGCGGTGCGAGGGATTGCCAGCGGCTGGCCTGCTGATGGAGGCGTTCCAGTTCGGGAATGGTGGTTGTTGAGAGTGTCATAAAAGGTGGTTGATTTTCTCCTGTGGGCATGGTTTGACAGCGGTGCCGGTGTGCTGTTGTCGTCAATACTCCTCTGCCAAGAAACTCAATCGCGATCGCCAGCCCGCTGCGCTACATTAAAAAATTATGAACGATGCAAGGGAGGTAAGGCGTGATTCGTCCCGACAGCGAAGTCATTTTAGAGGTGCGTGATCTCACGGCCAGTGTGGAGGACACCCCCATTCTCAAAGGCCTGAATCTGACGATTCGCGCTGGGGAAATTCACGCCATCATGGGTCCCAATGGCTCCGGCAAAAGCACCTTCTCCAAAATTCTCGCGGGTCATCCCGACTACACCGTAACTGGTGGCAAAGTGCTCTACAAAGGCAAAAATCTCTTGGACTTGCCCCCAGAGGAACGTGCTCGCGAAGGCGTCTTTTTGGCGTTTCAATACCCCCTTGAAATTCCGGGGGTGAGCAATCTCGACTTTTTGCGGGTGGCCTACAACGCCAAGCGCAAGCATCAAGGTCTCGAGGAACTGGATGCCTTTGACTTTGATGATCTCGTGCGACAGAAAATTGAACTGGTGAAGTTGGATGAAGGCTTCCTCAATCGCGGGGTGAATGAGGGTTTCTCCGGCGGCGAGAAAAAGCGCAATGAAATTTTGCAAATGGCTCTGCTGGAGCCGACTCTAGCCATTCTCGATGAAACCGACTCTGGGCTTGATATTGATGCCCTGCGCATTGTTGCCAATGGGGTCAACCAACTGACTCGTCCTGATAACTGCATTCTGCTGATTACTCACTATCAACGGCTGCTGGACTACATCGTGCCCGACTATGTCCATGTGATGGAGGGGGGGCGGATTGTTCTGACCGGGCCGAAGGAACTGGCGCTAGAACTGGAAGCACGGGGCTATGACTGGGTTCGCGAAGAGGAGGGGGCTGTATCATGACCATTACAGTCAACGCCAATTCCGATCAAGCGGATCTGCCCAAGGCCAGTCGCACGAATGAACTCAATGATCTATTGAACTGCGCACCGCCCCCGCGCCATGCTGAGTTAGAATCCCTGCGGCAAGCGGCCCGCGATCGCCTCCATGAGCAAACCTTGCCCACCCCCCGCGATGAGGATTGGCGCTTTACGGATTTATCGGCTTTACGGACGCGATCCTTCCAAGCCCCCATTGCCCCCCTCAATCCAGAAATTGTTGCCGAAGTGCGGCATCTGCTGTGTGAGCGCAGCTTTCCAACCGTTGCCCAAATTGTTCTGATTGATGGCTATTTTTGCGGAGAACTCTCCCGTGTGAATGCCGCTGGGGTTGAGCTATTGCCCCCTTCCCTACCAGCGATCGCGCCCCCAGAGGTCTTTAGTGATCTCAATGCCGCCATGCTTGCGGATCGGGTTTGTCTGCGTCTATCGGGGACTCTCCCTGAACCGGTGGAGGTGTTCTGTGTCAGTAGTCGGCAGCAGCAGAGTGTGGTGTCACCGCGTCTGACAGTTCAAGTTGCTGCCCACGGTCAAGCTACCCTGATTGAACGCTTTTTGTCCCTCACGGGCGATCAACAGTTTACCAACAGTGTCACGGAACTCTCCCTAGGAGCCAGTGCCCGCCTGCGCCATGTGCGGATTCAACACCAATCACCAACGGCGATTCACATTGGCTGTACAGCGGTGTGCCAAGCCCAAGACAGTGACTACGAGGGGCACGCCGTTGATTTGGGGGGATGCTTGAGCCGCCACAATTGGCAGGTGCAGATCCAAGGTAGTGGCAGCCAGACAATCCTGAAGGGACTGGCGATCGCCATGGATAGCCAAATTATGGACACCCACTCGGCAGTGTTCTTTAATGCTCCCCATAGCGGCAGTGAACAGATTCACAAGTGCATTCTTGGCGATCGCGCCCACGGTATTTTTAATGGTCGCGTTGTTGTGCCCCAAGTGGCGCAGCTCACGGATGCTAGCCAACTCAATCGCACGCTGCTGCTCTCCGACAAAGCCCGCGTGGATACCAAGCCCCAACTAGAAATTGTGGCTGATAACGTCAAGTGCTCCCACGGTGCCACTGTCAGTCAACTGGCGGCAGAGGATATCTTCTATCTGCGCAGTCGTGGCCTTGATGAGCGCCAAGCGCGGGATTTACTGGTGAAGGCCTTTGCCCTTGAGCAACTGGTGGAGATTGAGCCAGACCCCCTGCGGCAGGAAATTGAAGAAGCGCTCTTGGCTAAGCTACACTAACCCCTGTTCTTTGGGCAGCATGAATCTTGGCCAAGAAGAATCAGGTGGCGATCGCGCCCCCACCAGAGCCGCTGTTGCTGACGAAGGTGGTGGAGTAAGCGGGTTACGGTCACCCGAGTAATGCCTGTGTAGCGGGACAGTTGGGCATGGGTGAACCGCACAGGGAGGCGAACACCCGCGGGGGTGCTGACGCCAATCATTTGCCCCAAAACCACTAAAACTTCATACAATCGCTGCACAGCAGTGGGATAATGACCGGCCTTCAGTAACAGATCACTGTAGTACTGCCGATACTGTTGCCCCTCGCAAATGAGGCGTGGTAAGTGGGCAGATGCGTGTACCTCAGCGGCCGTAAATGAGAGGAGGCGACTTGGGCTCAGCGCCTGTATTTCATAGCAAAGATCAGGGGAGCCACAAACGGCCATTCCCGCCGTCCCTAACCCAATAAAACAGAGGTTGCCGTCGCTGTCGACGAGGTTGATCTCAATAATCCCTGTTTGAATCAGCCAAACACGCTCCCGCAGCACGAGGGATGCATTGCGGCCTAGCTCAAAAGCTGGGTAGGCTTTCGCCACAGTTGTGGCTGGATCAATAGGTGTGTAGAGGGGGACGGACATCATTCCCATACCCAAAAACGGAATGATTACTATTATCAAAATTCAAAAGAGAGGCAACCCCGCATTCACTGAGTTGCCCCAAAACCATCTAGAGACCAAACTCTTGCTTGAGTTGTGCGACCCACTGCTGAACGCGTTGATCCGTAAGATCGGACTGGTTGTCTTCATCAATGAGTAGACCCACAAACCGATCTCCCCGCAGCGCTTGGGAGGCATTGAATTCATACCCCGCCATCGACCAGTATCCTACCGTCTCACCACCCCGTTCACTGATTTTTGCCTCAAGAATACCAATGGCATCGCCAAAGTTGTCAGCATAGCCCACTTGATCTCCTGCGCCAAAGTAGGCCACTTTTTTGCCAGTGAAATCAATGCTGTCTAGCTCCTCGTAAAAGCCCTCCCAGTCGGCTTGAAGTTCGCCCACATTCCACGTTGGACAGCCGATAATCAGACGATCGTAGGCTTCAAAGTCAGAGGGACTTGCTGATGCAATATCATGCAGTTCTACCACCGCAGCATTGGCAAAGGCGGACTGGATTTTCTCTGCAATCATCTGGGTGTTGCCAGTTTGGGTTCCATAAAATAAGCCAATTGTTGCCATCGATAACATCCTCGTAAATTTTTGCTGGCGTTCTCCTAGGATGTTCTGGGGCGATCGGCAGGATTGGGGAGCCTGTGAACACTGTCGTGCTCCCCTATTTATTATTGCAAATTTATTTCAATTGGAAACCTGTTTTAGAAGACTCGCTGTTGATCGTCCAAAAATTTCGAGCCTCTGTTCAGCACCGATTGTGCCCTCAATGGAGTCGTCGTAGTTGGCAATCAAAGCTCCCTTGTACTGAAGCAGCTATGGTCAAGAGGCCAACCAAGGGCAGAAGGTTCTTAGGAATCTGAGTAAGCGATCCCCACCATCTAGGCGGTGCTGCTGGCGAGATCACCCGAAGCGCTTACCGCGCATTTTCCAGCCCGTTAAAAACATCAGGAGCAAGACGCCACTGAGCGCCAAGATGTAGAGAGGCTTGAAGGCAACACCCAAATAGGCTCCTTCATGGATCTGGAGTAAGACAGCCAGCTGCTGTTTTGGCAAATGCAGCCACTGTTGACTCAAGTGGTAAGCAACTCCTGTGATGGCACTCACCAAAAGCGGCAGCAAGACAACAATAGCTCCATACTGATGGATGAGTCTCAGGCTGCTGCTTGGCTGAGCCAGCCGGTGGTACTGCTTGAGTCGTCTGGGATTGATTAACCTAAAACCACTGACGGTCAGTACGGCCACACCTAACCCCAAGCAGAGCACATAGAGCAAACTGAAGGACTCCCCCAAAAAGGCGCCCGTATGGATTGTCATCATCAATTTGCCAAAGTCTTTGGATAGTCCTAACCAACTGCGACCCAACCGATAGGCCAATCCGCTACACATCGTTAACCCCAAGGGCAGCCACAGCGCGATCGCGACTTGACGATGCAGTTGACGTACTTTCATTCTCGCCCGTCCCCATTCAACTCAGTAGATTCCTGAAAGGAATACCTTGGCTTAAATATCCGCCCATTTGCGCAGTAAATTGGCGTGCACCTTGCAGAGCAGGTCAAACTCAATGGTTTTCCCCTGTTTTTCAAAAATGCTGCGGCGAACAGTATCTAGTTCAAACAGGAGTTCTCGCTCCAAGGGATCGCGAATTAAACTTTGCACCCATGTGACTGCCGCAAGGCGAACACCCTGACTCACTGGTTCCACTCGATGCAAAAAGATGGCTGGATACGCAATCATTGAGCCCGCAGGCAACCTAAAGGACTGTTCGCCCAAACTGGTATCGAGAACCAAGGTTCCCCCTTCATAGGTACAAGGATCACTCAGAAAGAGGGTGAGGGACACATCAGAGCGACTCAACTGCTCACCGCTACCCATTAGGGCATTATCCATGTGGCTGCCATAGACCATGCCGGGTTCGTAGCGGCTAAAAAGGATGGGACGGATGACCTTAGGTTGTACATAGGCTTGGAAGAGATGATTTCTTGTTAAGGCTGCAAGCACGATTTCTGAAGCCAGCGCATACGCCTCACTGTCTTGCGCCAATTGTTGATTGTCTTTAACAGTTTTTGCATAGATGCCAGCAGTCAATTTGCCATCTACAAAGACCCCTGCCTCAAGGATGGCATTTAGGCGATGCAGTTCTTCAGAGGTTAAGACTTGATGGATTTGCAGTAGCATTGGCTCGCTTTCCTAGGGGCTGACCCATAAAGACAGCAACTTGGGGGGAGGAAAAACAAGGTTGACCTCCTCCCCGGCCTGAAGGCTGTAGATTCCTTCTTCCTGCTTTAACTTTACGAATGGGAATAGGGCCACCAGCGTCGGCGTCGATAACGACCCCCTTCACCTTCCTCGCCTTCGCCCCATTCGCCCCGTTCGCCCCGTTCCGCCATCAGGTAAATGCTCGATCCAACAGTCCGGTTTTTGGTAGCAGCGACAGCAGAAGCACTGGCAGCCGGCGCTGGGAACTCATAGGACACCCCTCCCTCTTCACCACCGGCACTGAGATTGCTGCAACTCACCATTGTGCTTGCCAAGCCTAGGGAGACAAATAGGCAGAGGGCTTTTGAACCGTAACTATTCATAGGTTGCTCCTTGTTCAATGGGCTTTTACCCCATGATTGTGCTCAAGAAAAGTAACAATCTAGGGAAGGTTGCTGTACTTAGGAGCGGGCGGGGAGCTTGACTGTAAAGGTGGTTCCCTGATGCCGCTGACTCTGGACATCTACCGTGCCCCCATAGTGCTCAACAAGCGCCTTCACCACTGCTAAACCTAGCCCTGAGCCTTGGGCATGGTACAACTGTGCCTCCTGAGAACGCCAAAAGCGATTAAACACTCGGCAGATGTCTTCGGGAGGAATACCGATGCCAGTATCCTGAACCTCAACAATCGCAAACGCCCCCCTTTTTTTGAGGTTAATGGTTACAGCCCCATGGCTAGGGGTATAGTGAAGCGCATTATCCAAAAGATTGCTAAAAATCTCGTAAATTTGTTCAGGATTGCCATAGACATAGACATTGGTATCACAGTGATAAGTCAGATGAATCTGTTTTTTCTTAGCGCGATCGTACTGTAGCTCAACGAGTGACTCCAATAGCTCATCCAAGTCAACATTGACCCATTGACTCTGATCAAGTTTATGATGATCCATACGCGCTAGGAGCAATAGCTGATTGATCAAGGTATTCATCTGGTAACAGGCGGATAAAATTACTTTGAATTTATTTGATTGGGATGGTTCAAGATTCTTGGAGTATTGCTCTAGCAAGGAAATCGAAGATTGAATTGCCGTTAGGGGATGTCGCAATTGATGGGAGGCATCTGCAGTGAATTGTTTTAATTGATTGAGTGAAATGAGAATCGGTTGAAGACTTTGATTAGTTAACCAAAATGCTGCCAAAAGCGTAATCATACTAATGCCGAGGATATTCAATAGAAAGATAGATTTTAAGTATTCTAGCTCCCGATCTAACTCAGTGGTTGATTCTATGACACAGACATAGCCAATGGCTTGGCGATGAGGCTCCATTTTGTTTGCTCTGGCATATACCGGCAGAAAGAAATAGCGATATTGATCTTCTTTGACAATTGTTCCAGCGTCAGAAAGATGATTGGGTATACTCACTTGATCCATCCTTCTGCCTTCATAAACAATTAATTTCCTATCCTTGTCATACCATTGAACACTCTGAGAAAAATGACTGGGGAAGTTTGTCATGACTTCATAGACAGACTCAAAATAATACTTGCCCATTAATTGAGAAACTGTAATTGGTTGCAAGTCTCCTGAAACATTTTTAGGAACATACCCTTTGTATTTTGGTTCTTTCTTTAACTCTTCATACTCGTGCTGCAGGATTTCTAAGATACTTGCAGACTGGGTGCCTACTTCTTTTAGATGATCGTCGAGTTGATTGTAGCGGTGATAAACAATCAGAGAGTAAATTGAGAATGAAGAGATAGATAAAATTCCAGTAATCACCAAAAAGTATATAAAAAATAGGCGATGCCGCAGATTACTAACTCGGCGATTCAAAGTTGGGATTAAGCCGATAGCCAAAACCATAGACAGTTTCAATAAAATTAGGAGGAGCCCCGCCTGCGTTCAGTTTGTGCCGCAGTCTCTTTAAGTGTACTTTAACGGCTTCTTCCCCTGGCACTTCCTCCAATGACCACGCATGATCGATAATTGCTGAGCGGCTAAGGATGCGACTGCCGTTACGCAACAACACCTCCAAAATGGCATACTCTTTGGGGGTCAGCTGGAGCTCTTGGTTGTTATAGGTGACTTTGGCTTTGTCTAGATATAGGGTGAGGGCGCCCCACCTAAGGACAGAGGAAAATGGTAGCGACTGACGCCTCAGTAGGGCACGCACCCTAGCCAACAGTTCGGCCAGATCAAAGGGCTTGACTAGGTAGTCATCGGCGCCGGCATCAAGACCCATGACTTTGTCAGTACTGGTGTCTCGAGCCGTTAGGATCAAAATAGGCAGCTGGTAGGCTCTCTGGCGAAGGATTTGGCACAGTCTTAGGCCGTCCATGCGCGGTAAGCCTAGATCTAAAATCAGTAGGTCAAAGGCAGTGGCCTCTAAATACTCAAGAGCTGATTCGGCATCATGTACCACTTCAGGGGTGTAGCGCTGATGGGCCAAGGATTCGGCAATTAAGTTGGCGATGGTTTGATCGTCTTCAACAATTAAAATTTTCATTAAGGCCGGCGGCGTGGGGACACCCCTGTGTTCGTTGCCGAGCTGTAGGACTAGGTGGTGTACTCGGCATTAATTTTAACGTAATCATAGCTGAGATCACAGCCCCAAGCGACACCTCGACCACTGCCATGACCAATACTGACTTCAATCACCACCGGATGGTCGAGGGACTGCTGGCCACTGGGATCGCTACTAGCGGCGGCTTGATTGACTAAGTAGGCATTGGCAGCGGCGCGATCGAAGGGTAAGGGTTGACCGTGGCGCATCATGGCAATCCCCCCAAGGGAAATGGCCAGATTACTGGCATCAAAGGGCACCCCAGCGCGGCCAGCAGCGGCGGCAATGCGTCCCCAGTTGGGATCCCGTCCATAGATGGCTGATTTGACGAGCATTGAACCCGCAATGGTTCTGGCCACTTGACGGGCAGCGGCATCATCACTAGCACCACTCACCTGAACTTCAATGAGACAGGTCGCCCCCTCGCCATCACGGGCGATCGCCTTCGCTAAATGGACACAGACCGCCGTTAACATTTCCTCAAGGCGGCTGGCCGCTGCGCCCGGCTCCGTAATCGCAGGGGTACGCGATTGTCCATTGGCCAAAGCAATCACACTGTCATTGGTGCTGGTATCACCATCAACGGTAATTTGATTGAAGGAGCGATCGCAGGCGCGTTGGAGCATCTCCTGCCACAGATGGGGCGACACAGCAGCATCGCAGGTAATAAAGGCCAGCATCGTTGCCATATTCGGGTGAATCATCCCTGACCCCTTGGCCATGCCACCAATGCGAATGGGCTGCCCCTCCCACTCGGCTTCGAGGGCAATTTGCTTGGGCACCAAGTCTGTGGTTAGAATGGCTCGGGCAGCCGCCTCTCCACCGCCATCACTCAAGTTTGCCGTTAGCGTTGGCAGCGCTTGGCGCATCTTTTCAAGGGGAATGGGTTGACCAATGACCCCCGTCGAAGCCACGAGCACCATCTCTGGACTCACCCCCAAGGCCGTTGCCACCATATCCGCTTGGGCTAAAACCGCCTGCCAGCCCTGTTCTCCCGTAGCCGCATTGGCCTGACCCGAATTACACAAAATCGCCTGCGCCGCTCCCTTCGTTTGTAACCGCTGACGACAGTAGGTGACAGGTGCCGCACACATGTGGTTCGTCGTAAATACCCCAGCGGCGATCGCCGGCACATCGGAAACAATCAAGGCCAAATCCAGTGCCCCTGAAGCTTTGAGTCCTGCCGCAATGCCCGCAGCTCGATAGCCTTTGGCGGCAGTCACACCACCCGTAATCCGTTGCCAGTGGCTCATAGCGTCGTCAATAAGAGAATCGTTGCGATTATATCAAGGGTCTTTCCCAAAACAGCGACTGTTAAGGTTTTTGCAGAAGTCTAGGGGAAAATACGACTCAAGGGGAGCTGTTGTTCAGTGATCGGCAGAGCGATCGCTCCCGTCGCGGGCACAATTCGCCGATTCAAATACCCAAAGGTTGTCGGTGTAATTTGCGCTGGTTCACTATAGGCTTCGAGAGTGCGATCCACCAAGTTAAAAAGCCAGTAGTGGGGAATCCCTGCCTCAGCATAGAGCATCAATTTCACAGTGCGATCGTACTCTAGGGAAGAGTCCGCCACCTCAATTAGCAATTGCACTGCCGCTGCTGTCGGATGCGCCGTGGCGTAATCATCCTCCCGATTGTCGACAAGGGTAATGTCTGGCTCAGGTTCACTGTGATCTGCAATTACAATCGGCGATTGACAGCGTAGGGTTGCCCGCTCACCCACCATTGGCATTAAGACCCGCAGGAGTCGGGTGATACAGGTTTCGTGGGCTGTCCCCTTAGCCGCCATCTTAATCAGTTCCCCCCGCACTAATTCGATGGGATCATCCTCGCCCAAAAAGCCGAGTTCAGCTAAACGGTGATAGTCCTCAATGCGGAAGTGCAGCGGGGATGGTGTTAATGTGCGGGTCGTCGGGTTCATGATTGTTTAGCCCGTATTGCGCATACCTGCCGCCACACCATTGATCGTCAAGAGAGCGCCCCGCAGCAACTCACCCCGGCCATAGCGGGAGCGGAGAATCGCCCCAGAGGTGGTTTGGCTGTTGTGCTGGCGTAGCCGTTTCAGGAGAGATACTTGCAGGAACCCCAAGGGAACAATGGTGCGATTGCGCAGTTGCACCGATCGCTGGAGCGCCGGATCCCCATCGAGTAGCCGCTCATGGCCAGTAATCGTGAGCACCAGTTCCGTGGTCAGGCGATGTTCCTGAGCAATCTGATCGTAGAGGCGGAAAAAGGCTTCACGGTTTTGGGGTTGGCTGAGTTCTTGGACATAGTAGCGGGCAATCTCTAGATCCACTTTGGCAAGGGTCATCTCAACTTTGGAGATCACCATGCGGAAGAAGGGCCATTTGTAGTAAAAGTAGCGCAACAGGGAGAGATGCTCAGCGGGTTTTTCCTCAAGGAATTCCTTCAGGGCAGTGCCCACACCATACCAAGCCGGCAGCAGGAAACGGGTTTGCGTCCAACTAAAGACCCAAGGAATTGCCCGCAAACTCTCAAGGGTTTTCTTACCTCCCCGCCGCGTGGGTCGGGAGCTAATTTGCAGTTGGCTAATTTCTTGAATCGGAGTAACTTCGTTAAAGAATTCAATGAATTCTGGCTGCTCATAGATGAGATGGCGATAGCATTGGCGCGATCGCGTGGCCAGCTCCTCCATAATCTCGTGCCAAGGCTCAATTTCATCAATACTACTGCGCAGCAAACTCGCCTGAATCACGGCTGTGGCCACTGTTTCGAGGTTAAAGAGCGCCAATTCCGGCAATGAGTATTTAGAGGCCAACACCTCGCCCTGCTCAGTAATCTTGATTCGTCCTTTGATCGTTTGCTCTGGCTGTGCCAAAATGGCTGCGTAGGCAGGCCCACCCCCCCGTCCCACAGAGCCACCCCGGCCGTGGAAAATCCGCAGTTGAAAGCCAAAGTTTTCCGCAATTTTTTGGAGCCGTTGTTGTGCCTTATAAATTTCCCAGTTGCTACTGAGGAAGCCCGAATCTTTGTTGCTGTCGGAATAGCCCAGCATCACCTCTTGCAGAAAGGGGGTACTGTGGCTGCCCAAATAGCTATGGCAAAAGGGCAAAGAAAAGAGTTCCGTCAGCACTGCGGGGGCGTGTTTGAGGTCTTCAACCGTCTCAAAGAGGGGAATCGCCTGTAGGGTACTGGTGCCTGTGGCGGGATCAAACAGTCCAGCCTCCTTGGCAAAGAGCAGCACCTCCAAGAGATCACTGACCTCGTGGCTCATGCTGATGATGTAGGTATTGCACAAATCCGTGCCAAACTCTTGTTGGAGTTGTCGCACCATACGGAACGTTTCAATGATTTCATTGGTGCGATCGCTAAAGGGGAGTTCCCCCGGAATCAAGGGGCGACGGGTGGAAAGTTCACTGAGGAGCCAGCGAGTGCGCTCCGTTTCCGACAATTCCGTATAGGGACAGGGGAGAATGCCCAAATAGGCGGTAATTTCATTAAGCGCCTCAGCGTGACAGGTGCTTTCTTGGCGAATATCCAAGGCTGCCAAATTAAAGCCAAAAACCTCCACTTGGCAAATCAAATCATCCAGTTCGCGGCAGGCCAGTCCCGTTTCCTTCAGGTTACGCTGAATCAGCAGCAGCTCTGCCAAGAATTCTTGACCGTGGCGGTAAAACTGTCCATTATTTAGCTCTTCCGCATCATTGCGGCGAATGCAGTAGGTTTGCAGCGCTCGGTTGCGATCGCGGGTATTTTGCAGCCGTTTGAGCACATAGGTGAGTTTCAGACGGTAGGGTTCCTGCCGATAGCGCACCGCATACTGGTCATAGACGCTAGGGAGTTGCCGTTGATCCTGCTCAAGGGAATCCAGTAAATCCGGCAGCACATCACACCAGTGCAGGGACAAGCTCAGCAGATTAATCAACCGCTCAACGGATTTAATGTACTCCTCAAGAACTAAGTTGCGCTGATAGCAGGCGGTTTGCCACGTCACTTCCGGTGTCACGTAGGGATTGCCATCGCGATCGCCCCCCACCCAAGAGCCAAAGCGACAGAAATTGTGCCGCGGGGGCTGCAAATAGGGAAATGTTTCATGGAGCGATTGCTCAAGGCGGCGATAGAGCTTGGGAATGACGGCAAAAATGACCTCTTTGAAGTAGTGGAGCGTGTATTCCACCTCATCGAGCACTTCGGGCTTAAATTGGTGCAATTCATCGGTGCGCCACCAGAGGCGAATTTCTTCCATCAGTTGTGCCCGCAGGGTTTGGACATTCCAGTCTGTCAGGTGCGGAGAAGCCCCCTCTAGCACATCCAGTTGCTCGAGTAAGCGGGCAACCCGCCGCTGCTTATCGCGAATCGTTTGCCGCACAATTTCCGTCGGGTGAGCGGTAAAAACCAGCTTAATGTCGAGTTGATCCAGCAGCTTTTGAATATGGCGCGGCGGTACATTCAGTGTATGCAGCCACGGAAAAAGCCAAGCAAAAGAACCATACTGCTGAGTGGCCGGAATGGCTTCGTAGAGACTATGCTCTAGGCGTTCACTCGGCCCACTGCGCACGTCCGTTGCATTGGCAGCATTATGGGGCAAGGGAAAGCCTTCACCACTGACACCGGAAATCGGTTCACTCATGACACTGCGGCGTTGCAATCCCTCTTGGGCAGCTCGTTCACGATTATATTGTTGCTCGTAGTGCTGCTCGACAATGTTGATAATTTGAAAGTACAGGTTAAAGGCACGGGCAGCGCGAATCGCTTGATTCAGTTCTAGGGACTCAATGACCTTCAGGAGTTCTCCCTCTGGGGCATGGAGGGCATGACCTTCCGGCGAAGAGAGGGCACCCAAGCGCCGCAGTAGATCAACTAATTCCTGACCCGATTCTGCCGCCAAGACATCTACCAAGACCTCTTCCACCAGTCGCAAACGTGCCTGTAGGGTGCGAGCTGCTAAACTTTCACTTTCAATCAAGCGATCGCGATTGGTCGCATCGAGGACTGATGTCATATTTACCCCAGTCTGCAAACATAATACTCCCTACTTTACCCAATCCTGAGCTAGGGCAGTACAACAATTGATAACAGGCGTATTAAGGATTTGTTAACAGTTCTAATCTTTTTTGCTGCTGAGAATCAGTTCTAGGTGTTGCAAGCGATCGCGCACGCCATAATTCACCAAAGTCATGCTTTGCAGACGTTCCAGCCAACCAGCACTAATGCCATTGAGATACTGAAGTAGCGGCCAACGCTGGCTCAAGGGAGCAAATAGCTGTGGCCAACGGGCATAGACCAGCCCACGAATCCCTTGCCGCTGTCGCAGGAGGTTCTCCGGCAGCCAAGACACGTTTTTATGCTGGCTAGGGGACAGTACCGATAGGGAGGATGCCAAGATCAGGCGATCGCCCCGTTGCTCATAGGCCGCGGCCACATCAGAGACCAAGCCTTCACTGGTCTGCGGGTCAAGAATTAATTTCACCCAAGCAGTGACGGGTTCTTTATTCAAGACCAAGCGATTCACCGCATAGCCATTGGCCCGGGCAAGATCATCCAATTGTTGCAGCACAGTTGCCGCCTCTGGGGTATTGCGCGTCTGCCACCACCATTGCCACTGTTCATCGCCTTGGCGCCAAAGGGCAAGGCTAAAGCGATCGCTGGCCAAGGGAAAAATTTGCCTCGTCACGTCCAGCGGTATCTCTGCCGTCAAATCCCGCAGCAGTTGGCTGGCAATCTCATCCCCTTGGGGCGTTCTGCCAAAGCGGTAGTCTGCCAAAGCCTTGGTGAGTTGGCTATAGCCCTCTGGCAAGTGGGAACCCGCAACCACCACCGTCGGCATCGGTTCTTGGGCACGGAGGAACTCAAGGTCAAGGGGATCAGCCGCCAATGTCGGATCACTGGTGCGGTGCAGCAGCGTTTCCAGATGCAGCTCGTTGTTTTGCGCCTTCACAGCCAACAGCAGGCGATCGTAGGTGGGTGCCAGTTCACGATCCTCACGACTTAGGGATTGCAGGTTGGCATAGTAGAGGGCCGTAGGTTGAGCGTCTAATTGAGGTCGCGCCGCTTGATAAAAGCTCAAACCCGCCAGATTGCCATCCCCAATCACCGCTGACCCCAAGCTAGCGATCATGGTCTCCACATCGGCAGCGAGGAGCAGGCGATCGCCCAGCCGTGCCGTCACCAAGTCCTTACCCACTTGGAGGGGGATATTTTGATAGACTTGCGCCTCAAAAGGATGGCTCTGCCAGTAGGTCTCTAAGAAAGCCGTTGCTGCGTCTGGGCGCTTCAGGGGCAGAATCCACAACTGCCGCGGGGATGGACACACTTCAGAACAGGGGAACTGGGCAACCGTCACCCCCTCTCCTACCCAAGTACTGACCTCAGACCACGACCAGCCCCAATCAGCCAGTTGGGATGTCCAAAAACGCTCCCAAAAAAAGCGCAGCGGATCGCTACTGGGACGTTGATTGAGCTTGAGGACACTCTGGGCTTGGCGGGGGACAAAGATCAGGTCATCGCTATCGGCAGCGAAGGCTGGCTGGCCACAGGTTAGAACCCACCAGCAGAGGATAAAGACCAAAAACGATGACCATAGCGATCGATGGTGCGGTTGCATCAGTGCCCTCAATGTGGCAGGCCAAATTAGCGGTTGGTGACAGTGGCCACATCCCGCGAGGTCAAGCGCTCATAGGTCGCCCGCATTTTCAGCCCCGTCAGCACTTGGAACAGACCCGAACCATTATCGGAACCCGGATAGTCACGGTGCTTCAGCAGCAGTTCCGTCATTTCACCATAGTGCTTGGTGGAGGTATTGCTCAGGTGACTTTCGATGTAGATCAGTTCATCGAGTTTTTCAAAGCGACCGTCCACTTCTAACACCGAAACGGGGTGACCATAGTATTCATCGGGGCCATAGCTGAGGCGGATGCCCGGATAAGAGCAGGTGAGCTTACGACCGCAGGGAATCCAAGTAATCGTGGAGCCTTCATCAAAAAGATAGACTGGCTCAAAGCCAGGGATGCCTTCCCGTTGCAGCATCCGTACCCGCAGGATATTGCCGACTTTTTCCTCTTTGACCAACTGGGTCGGCAGAATTTGCAAGACCACGTCAGCGTACTGCTTTTGGGGATCGATATAGGCCATGAAGTCGGGGCGACGGGCATTGATCGAGGCAATCACGTCTTCGTAGCTGTGACCCCGCTCGGCCATGTCGCGCTTGATCTTCCAAGCAATTTTTACATCGTCGCTGATGTCGAGATAGACACTAAAGTCAATCAGCGATCGCACCCGTTCATCGTAAAGGGGATGCAGCCCTTCAATCACAATCACGTGGTTGGGATCAACCCTCTCTGGCGGATCAATCGTCCCCGTTTCGTGGTTGTAGATGGGTTTCATGATTGATTCGCCATTTTTGAGAGCCTTGATCTGCTCATACATCAGATCAAAGTTGTTGGCGCGGGGATCAAGAGCTGTAATCCCCGTTTCTTTCCGCTGCTTGCGATCCAGACTGTGATAGTCATCCAAGCAAATCACAGTCATAAACTCTTCGCCAAACAGATCGGCCAGTCGGCGCAAAAACGTTGATTTACCACAGCCGGAGTCTCCAGCAACGCCGATGAGAACCACACGGTCTGGCTTACTGCTCATAGCTGACGATTCCCTTTGCTCGTAGAAGTGGACATCCCCTGATGGGGTGGTTCAGTATTCCCTTACTGATATTACAAGGGTGGTGTCCCTCTGTGATAGTTTTTTGGGCAAAAAGAGGAACATTGCCCTCCATAGGGGGGATTGGTGGTTGCCCTAGGGAAGCGTTTGGGATATACTAGTAGATTGCGAAAGTTAGTCCTAGGGATCATCATGGCCTGCCCCAAGAAAAAAACCTCGAAGTCCAAGCGCAGTATGCGCCGTGCGGTCTGGAAGCGCCAAGCTGCCCTTCAAGCGCAACGTGCCCTTTCCATTGGCAAGTCTATTTTGACCGAGCGCGCCCAAGGCTTCTACTTCCCTGAAGCTGAAGAAGAAAACGAAGACGAGCAGGAGTAATCCATGGCCACTCCCACGGAGCCAAGCCGCACCCCAAAACTGGAAACCCCCAAGTACGGCTTTAATACTTTTGCTGAGCGGATCAATGGTCGTGCTGCTATGGTTGGTCTTGTGGCGCTTTTGTTATGGGAATATTGGACAGGAGAGGGCTTGCTCCACTGGTTGGGCTGGGTCTAGGGGACGCATTTAGCACTTGTTTGCATGATTCCCTACAACCTCAGTGACCCCCGCCTCTTTGGCATTATGGTTGGGGTCATGTTTTTGATGGTGGTCAGCCGCCTCGTGCTGGTGGCCGGCTTTTTTTCGCTTGTATATGTGGTGGCTCGCTGGACGCCCCTGAGGAAACGGCGGGTCAATTTGCGCCCCTACCAGCGGGGGCAGTTTTGGCAGGAGTTTGGCTGGTCGTTGGTGACAGCGGCTATTTTTGCGTTGGCGGGGGCGATCGCCGCAGTGATGTGGCAGCGGGGCTGGACAGCCGTTTATCTAGAGTTAAATTCCCTTTGGGACTACATTTACTTTCCCTTGAGTATTGGCCTTGTGCTGCTGCTTCACGAAACCTATTACTATTGGCTCCATCGCTGGATGCACCAACCGAAAATTTATCGCCGTGTCCATCGGGTGCATCACCATAGCATTGTGGCCTCGCCTTGGACGGCCTTTTCATTTCACCCGTGGGAAGCGTTCCTACAGGCCATTTTCCTGCCGCTGATTATTGTGCTTGTGCCGCTGCACCCCTACGCGATCGTGATTCAGCTCAGCCTGATGACGGTCTCCAGTGTGATTAACCATTTGAATTTAGAGATTTATCCCCGTGGCTTTGCCGAGCATTGGTTGGGGCAGTGGTTGATTGGCGCCACCCACCACAGTTTGCACCACAGTCAATTTCGCTGTAACTATGGCCTCTATTTCACCTTTTGGGATCGGTGGCTGGGAACAGAGAGCCGCGATTACCTGCCCCTGTTTCGCGATCGCACCCAAGGCTAAGGCAACGATGAATTCTGCATAGGCCAATCGGCGAAGGCGTAGGACGGTTTGTCTGGTTCAGTGGCAGTGAGATGGTCAAGGCACTTTCCTTTCCGATGATGGCGGAGCGGCAACATCCGCTGATCCAACCGCTACTCACCCTTTCCGATGAGGAGTTGATCAAGGCCTTTCAAGATGAGCGCGATCGCGGCTGCTACTTTGTTGCCCTTTATTGTCGCTATGCCGCTCTTGTCTATAGTGTGCTGCAACACCACGGGCGATCGCCAGTACAGGTGGACTATCTTTTTGCCAAGGTGTGGCACGGGTTATTTTTCAGCTTTGACCTTGTGGAGTTTACCCCTGAGGGCGTGAAAGTGGGTGACGAGGAAGCTCGCTCCCTGCGCAATTGGATTGTCAACCGCACCGCTACCCTGATTCAAGAGGAACTCCCCGGCATTGAGCACATTACCTATGTCCTGCAGGATGCGCCACCTCCGCTCTGGTGTTACTTGGAAGCCAGCCTTGCCTACCTCAATCCCCTTAGCCGCTTGGTGGTGGTGACCACCCAGACCTTTCACTGGAGCCTTGAGCGCCTGCGTGCCTACCTAGAAGTTCAAGGAGAAACCTACAGCCTTGAGGAACTCAACCAGCATTTAGAAGAGGGGCTAGTACGCATCGCGGAGTATCTGCCGCCGGATATTCGCCAAATTTACTTAATGCCCGATCTCGCTTCAGAGGAATCCCCCACCGTTCAACCCACTCTCGAAGAACTCTTTCCCAATAGCGTTGAGGAAGTGGGCACCCACCTTGAGAGTAACCCGACGGACGCTAGTATTGATAACCTACTGGCAGAGTGGGAGCGGATTCTCTCCAGCTAAGATTATTTTTCCACAGATGAATCTCACAACGATCTGGGATGCCCCCAAGACCGTCCCTTGTATGCTAGACTCAATTTGTTGAGAAAAATTTCTAACAAGGTCTGACATTCATGGGTCTGGGTGTTATTGATTTGCCGACATTTTGCCTTGAGGGCACTGTCGAAGAAGTCTTTTATAAGAAGGGGCGACCCAAAGTCGTGATTCTAAAAACCGCCACAGGAACGGTCTGGATTAAGCTAGAAAAGTCCCTGCGCCGTGAGTTACAGCAAGTTCCCACGGTGGGCGATCGCCTGCGGCTAGAAGGAACGATCAGCGATAAGTACGATGGCTGGGTCAAGCAATACAAGGCCAGTCATTTAGAATTTTTAGCAACGGCTCAACCCTCAGCGGCAAAGCGTTCTCAGCCCTGTAAGGTGCTCATTTGTCAAAAATCCTCCTGCTGTCGGCGGGGTGCCAAGGAACTGTGGCAAGAGCTAGAGGCACAACAGCTCCCCATTGCCCTGAAGGCGACGGGCTGTATGGGGGAATGCAAACGGGGGCCAGCGGTGGTTGTCCTGCCCCACAAGAAACGGCTGACCCGCGCCAATGCCCAACAGATTCGCGAGCTAGTTTGCTCGACTGAGGCTTAGGGAATTCAGGACAACGGCAATCGAACTCACGGCCATACAAGCGGCAGCAATTCCGGGGGTGAGACTGAGGCCCCATAGGGGTAATCCAACACCGGCTGCAAGGGGTAAACCGACGATATTGTAGGCCACTGCCCAAAGAAGATTCTGCTGAATTTTGCGGAAGGTGGCGCGGCTAAGGCTCAGCACAGCGAGCACATCCTCTAGATGATTGCGGGTGAGGATAATATCCGCTGCTTCAATGGCCACCTCTGTACCCGTACCAAGGCTAATCCCCACCTGAGCTGCCGTTAGAGCTGGCGCATCATTCATGCCATCCCCGACCATGGCCACGGTTTTGCCTTGGGCTTGCCAACCTTCAATGAGGGCGAGCTTTTGTTGCGGCTGAAGATCGGTGTGCAGATGCGTTGGCGGTAGGCCAAGAGGTTCTAGGAGTTGCTGTGCGGCTTTGGCCGTGTCTCCCGTCAGGACATGGATCGCATAGCCTTGGGCTTGCAGGGCTTGAACGGTGCTCACTGCCTCTGGGCGCAGGCGATCGCGAAAGGTCACAACGGCAATCAACTGGCGATCGCAGGCCAAGGCCACATGGGTTTCCACTTCTAGGGAAGGACAGTCAACCCCCTGATCACGCAGCCAACTGAGGCGACCTGCCTGATAGTAATGCCCCTCAATCCAACCGCTGATCCCCAGTCCGAGGGCAGTTTCCACCTCTGTCACCGTTGCTAGCTCTGTTGTCTGGCCGGTCGCAGCCCACGCCTTCTGAATCGCCACTGCAAGGGGATGGCGACTCTCGCGCTCTAAACTGGCTAGCAGATACAGCACTTCCTCTGAAAAGTAATGACCATAGAGGTTGATCTCGGCCACTGCCAGTTCACCGGTCGTCAGTGTGCCCGTCTTATCAAACACAATCGTGTCCAACTGCTGACTGTGCTCAAGAACATCACCGCCTCGAATAATTAAGCCTTTGGCAGCGGCGTGACTGGTGCCCACAAGCAGCGCGATCGGGGTGGCAAGGCCAAGGGCACAGGGACAGGCAATCACCAGAACACTCAAGGCTAGCTTTAAGGGCAATAGGGGTGTGCTATTGGTCATTTCTGGGAAGAAATGGGGGGCGATCGCGCTCCAAAACAGAGCCGTTGCTGCTGCCAAGGCTAGCACCCCATAGCCAAAATAGCCGGCCACCACATCCGCCATTTGCTGCACCGGTGCTTTGCGATTTTGTGCCTGCACCACGAGGTCTAGAATCTGCCCCAAAAATGAGGCACGACCACAGCGTTCCACCCGTAGGGTGACCGCAGCACCAACATTGCGACTGCCCGCCAGAACGGATGCCCCCACCCCCTTGGCCACCGGTAAAGATTCCCCTGTGAGCATGGATTCATCCACCAGGGTTTCCCCGGTCACAATCGTGCCATCGGCAGGAAAGGGTTCTCCAGCATCTACCCACAGCCAGTCCCCGACTTGGATACGACTGACGGGAATGGGCCAGCGATCGCTAGCAGTCAAACTGGGTTGCCATAGCGCCTGTTGTGGCTGAAGCGCAAGGAGCGATCGCAAGTCCCGTTGTGCCTGTTGACGTACCCGTTGCTCCAGCGATCGCCCCAGCAAAATAAAGCCAAGGATCATCACCGGTTCATCAAAGAAACACGCCCAGCCCAAGGCCGGCCACAGCCACGCCACCGTACTAATGAGGTAAGCCCCCAAGGCGCCAAGAGCCACCAGCGTATTCATATTCGGGCGACGTTGGAACAGGCCTATCATTCCTTCCCGCAGAATCTCCCACCCCGGTAGGACAAGGGCAATGGTTGCTAGCCCCCAATGCCAGATCATCGCCTCTAACATGGGCCAGTGCCCCGGCAGCAGATCAATCCCGTGGCCGACACTAGAGAGAACAAGGAGCACAAGGGCGATCGCTAACCTTGGCAAAGAGGTTTCCTCAGAGGCCGTGGGCAGTTCCAAAAGGGCATTGGCTTCTGCGAGGGTGGCTTGAAAGCGGCCTTGGTTTAAGCTCTCGACAATGGCACTGGGGGTTGTCTCAGCGGGGGAATAGGTGACAACGGCGGTTCCCGTGACCAGATTGACTGCCGCAGCATCTACGCCCGGCTGCTCTTTTAACTGATTTTCCAGCGATCGCACGCAGCCAGCACAACGCAAGCCGCTCACCCGCAGGATGGCTACCTCAGGGGCGTGAGAATCAACACTTGAACTTAGGGACACGTCGCACCCTCTCCAAAAAGAACTACGTTCAATCTCCTAACTGCGTCCCCACCGCCTATTGTGGCACGTTGGCTTTGGGATGTCAGGGAAAGGGCGAGCTATGCTAAAGGAGTGAGGTTTTCACGAGAAATACAGAGAATGGTGACTGCCAAGGAGACGGGCGATCGCTATTTCACACCAGAAGAATACTTCGCGTGGGAAGAGCAGCAGTTAGAAAAGCATGAGTTGATTGATGGTCGCGTCTATGCAATGGCAGGTGGTAGTAAGAACCACAGCATCATTAAACTGAACTTCGGCAATCTGATTAAACCCCATCTACGGGGTCGTGGGTGTCAGGTATTTAACTCTGACTTGAGGGTGAATATCCTTCATACGACCAACTTTACTTATCCTGATCTGAGTGTCACCTGTGACGATCGCGATCGCCAGAGTCCCTTTTTCATCACTTATCCCTGTCTCATTGTTGAAGTGCTCTCACCCGCCACCGAGGCCTACGATCGCGGCAAAAAGTTTGATCTCTACCGTCGTAACCCCAACCTCGTGGATTATGTGCTCGCTAGCTCAGAGGAAATGGCGATCGACATTTACCAGAAAAATGAGGTGGGGGATTGGCTGCTGCGCTGCTACCGCGCGGGCGATCGCGTTGAGTTGAGGAGCATTGACCTCAAAGTGCCTATTGAACAGTTTTATGAAGACGTTGACCTCTCTGCCCCCGCCGTAGATACCACTGCTCCGTGAAACAGCAAGCGGCTCTCCCTATGAACGCCGAGGCTATCGAAAAAGCAAAATTGGGTATTCTTTGAGAGGAGAGTAAATTCAAGGGGTACCAGACATGTTGCCGTTAACGGTGAGTCGCCTCTGGACAATTAGCCGTAATGTTTTCAATGAAATACTGCGGGAGCGGGTTCTTTACGTCACTGCTGTTTTTGCCATTGGCCTAGCCTTAGCGGTTGTGATTTTGGGACAGGTGTCAGCAGGCACCCAAGACAAAATTAGCCTTGATGTGGGAATGGCAGGAATTTCTCTCTTTGGCTTGCTGATTGCTGCCTTTGTCGGGGGTGGTTTGCTCAATAAAGAGATAGAAAAGCGCACGATCTTAGTGATGTTGGCGAAACCCATCAGCCGTGCGGAATTTATTATTGGCAAACATTTGGGCCTATCGGCGGTTCTGCTGGTACTGGTGGCACTGATGACGCTGATTCTGTTTATTCTGATGAGCTTGAATCAGTTTGCCTATCCCGCTGGCCCTTTGATGGTGACCTCTTTCTATATTGCGCTGCAACTCGCTCTCTTGACGGCAGCCGCTTTGCTTTTTGGCAGTTTCACTAGTTCATTGATTGCCACGCTGCTAACGGTGGCACTGTACTTTATGGGGCACTTTAGCCAAAATCTGGTGATCCTCAGCCAAAAGATGGAGAGTGATGCCGTACGGCAACTGATGCAGTTTCTCTATCTGATCTTTCCCGATTTATCCCGCTTGGATTTTAAGAATACAGCGGTCTATGGCATGCTGCCCTCTGTACCGGAACTCGTGGCCAATGCCTTCTATGGCGTGATTTATACGGTAGCACTGCTGGCGATCGCCACTTGGATTTTCTCTCGTCGCAATTTTTAGCAAAAACTCGCAGCCAACTGTGCAATTGTTCCCCCAATGGGCTATGATAAAGCTCTGGGAATTTTTGCCCGTGTAGCTCAGTGGTAGAGCACACCCTTGGTAAGGGTGAGGCCACGAGTTCAATCCTCGTCACGGGCTTTGTTTGGCAAATCTCACGGCATTTTCCATCTCTGGTGGGGTAGTTTATCGCTGTCGCAACCAGTAAGTGATCGCCAGCACAACGGCCAAAAGAACCACTGTACGGCGTAACAGCAGCGGGTTAACCGCACGGGCAAATTTACCCCCCAAAAGTCCGCCAACAATGGTAGCGATCGCCATCCCCAAAGCAGCAGGCCACACCACCTCCCCAGACACAACAAAAAACGCCGCTGCGGCGACATTGATCCCAAAAGCCAACATTTGCTTCAAGCCATTGAGGCGCGTCAAGCTTTCCCCGAGAACAATGCCCAGCACGGCGAGTAGAATCACGCTCACCCCCGCGCCAAAATAGCCGCCATAGACCGCCGCTAGAAACACAAGAGGAATGGCTCCCACTTCAGATACGGCTGGCGCACTGATCCGCTGCAGCAACCAAGCCCGCACCTGCTCCTGAACCCCCAAGAGGACAGCGGCCAAGAGGAGCAAATAGGGAATCAAGGCATTAAACAGTGCCTCGTTAGTGTGCAAGAGTAACATCGCCCCTGTGATGCCCCCGGCCACCGCACTGGGAAAGAGCCAACCAAGGCGCCGTTGCTGACCCTTCAGATCCTGCCGTTGCGCCACTGTCGCTCCCAAGTAACCGGGTACCAAAGCCACCGTGCTGGTGAGATTGGCAACCACTGGCGGCAAGCCGATCGCCACCAAGGCAGGAAAACTAATCAGTGTTCCCCCACCGGCAATGGCATTGACAAAGCCTGCCGCCAGACCTGCAACGGTCAGCAGTCCGATCTCGCTGATCATGCCCTTGACTAGCTAGAGCCTAAGCAAGGTAGCGTTGGATGGTCTCGCGGTACTGACTCTTGGGTTTCATCCCCACGATCACCTCTAGGAGTTCTTTGTTTTTGAAGAGTTGAATCGTGGGTGTACTGGTAACCCCTGCTTGCTCGGCGATCGCGCTATCTTCAGTAATGTCAATTTCAATGAGCTGTACTTTGCCATCGAATTCATCCACCAGCCGATCCAAAATGGGCTTGAGGGTATGACAAGGGCCACAGGTGGGGGAAACATATTTCACTAGCAGCAGGCGATCGCTCTCGTGAAAGAGTTTGCGCAAGGCATAGCTGCCGCGGTGTTTGATGGCATTGGGATCAAACGCCTGTTCTGGGGATGTTGTAGGTGGCGTTGTTTCTGCGGGTTTGGTTTCGGTTTCCGTTTGGTGAAACTCCTGAATTAGCCCCCGCGCCGACAGCCAACGTTCGGCATCAAGGGCGGCCATACAACCACTGCCTGCCGCCGTTACTGCTTGGCGGTATTCATGGTCTTGAACATCCCCTGCGGCAAAGACCCCTTCCACATTCGTTTGTGTCCCGTGGTGGGTGACGATATAGCCCACACTATCCAATTCCAGAAAATCTTTGAAGAGTTGGGTGTTGGGGGTATGACCAATGGCGTAGAATAGGCCGCGCACCGGCAGGACGGATTCTTCCCCTGTGGCTTTATTGATAATCTGCAGACCCGTCATTAAATTGCCATCGCCAAGGATTTCCCGTGCTTCAGTTTGCCAGTGAACCGTAATTTTAGGATTGGCAAACACGCGATCCTGCATCGCCTTACTAGCGCGCATTTTGTCACTGCGCACAAGGAGATGGACATGGGAGCCATATTTAGTGAGATAGACTGCTTCCTCCGCTGCACTATCACCGCCGCCAATCACCGCCAACTCGACATCCTTGAAAATCGGCGTTGCCCCATCACAAATGGCACAGGCGGAGACCCCCTTGGTCCAATACTGTTCTTCCCCCGGCAGATGGAGTCGTTTGGCCGTGGCACCCGTACAGATAATCACACTGTGGGCATAGACCTGCCGCTCGGCTGAGCTAATGAGAAAGGGGCGTTGACTAAAATCCACCTGAATCACATCTTCAGTGACCATTTCTGTGCCCCAGCGCTCCGCTTGCGCCTTCATCCGTGCCATCAGTTGCGGCCCTTGAATGCCTTCCGGAAAGCCGGGAAAGTTTTCCACTTCGGTGGTGGTCATGAGTTGTCCCCCCGGCAGCCCCCCAATTTGATAGCCTTCAAACATAAAGGGCTTGAGGTTGGCGCGAGCAGCATAGATGGCTGCTGTGTAGCCCGCAGGGCCAGAACCAATAATGACAACGTTTTCAATCCGTGGCGGTGTCATGGCTAAAACAAACTCGAAACGACTATGAGTTATTTGATTTTAGCTTGATTTTCCGTGGCAAACAAGGGGAGCATCTTTAGGCATAATGAAACGGTTAGGCACGCTCCTTGGCTGTGTATATCAAGCAGTTGGAACTCACGAATTTTAAGTCCTTTGGCGGCACAACCGTGATTCCGCTGCTGCCGGGGTTTACGGTCATTTCTGGTCCGAATGGCTCTGGAAAATCCAACCTGTTGGATGCGTTGCTTTTTGCCCTCGGCCTTGCGGGGTCTAAGGGGATGCGGGCAGAACGGCTCCCAGATTTGGTGAACCATAGCCAAACGCGGCGCGGCCATAGTGTTATTGAAACGCGAGTCACGGTGACCTTTGCGCTGGATGCTGAAACGGAATGGCGGGTGACGCGGCGACTGCGGGTAACCAAGCAGGGCACCTATACCTCGACCTATGCGGTAAATGATCAACCCTGCACGCTGAATGAACTGCACGACCAGTTGCAGGCGTTTTGTATCTATCCCCAAGGCTATAACGTGGTCTTGCAGGGGGATGTCACCAGCATTATCTCGATGAATGCCAAAGCACGGCGGGAAATTATTGACGAATTGGCGGGGGTGGCGGATTTTGACCGCAAGATTGCCCAAGCTCGCGAAAAATTAGATACAGTCAAGGAGCGCGAAGAACGCTTTCGCATTGTTGAGCAGGAACTCATCCAACAGCGCGATCGCCTGCAACGGGATCGCCTGCACGCGGAAAAATATCAAGCCCTACGACTGGAACTGCAAGAGCGAGAGCAATGGCTGCTGGTGCGCCAATGGCAAGCCCACGAAGCGCAAAAGGTGCAACTACAAGCACAGATTCAGACGCTACAAAAAGAACAAGCTGAACGCCAAGCCCAACTGCAACAAAAGGCACGGGAGATTGAAGCGGCAACGGTTACGCTAGAACAACTCAATCAAGAGGTGAAAGCCCTCGGCGAAGAAGCGTACCTCCGCCTGCAAGCAGCGTTGGCGGATCTCCACGCCCAAGAGCGGCAGTGTCAACGTCAGCAAACGAGCTACCAACAGCAGCAGGCACAGTTGGCAGAACAACTCCAGCAACGGCAAGCCCAGTACCACAGTCAACGGTTGCAGCAACAGCAACTTGCTCAAGAGCTAGAACAGCAACAGGGCGATCGCCCCCCCTTAGTGACAGCCGTTGCCACCAGCCAAGCCACCCTCGACGCCCTACGGCAGCAAGCTCAGGAGTTGAATACGGCAGCCCAAGCTTGGTTTCAGGAGCACAGTCAGCGACGGCAGCGGATTGATGCCCTGATCCACGAACTGGAACCGAGTCGCAGTGAACTCTCTCGCCTGCAGGAGCGATCGCAACAATTGCGGCAACGGCAGGGGGAATTGCACCAAGCAGCCACCAGCTTAGAAGCTCAACAATTGGAATTGCAAGACGCGCTCACAAAAGCTGCAGCAGCAGTCCAACAAGAGGAGCAGCAACTACAAACCCTCGCCCAACAACTGGCCACAGCGCAGCAACAATTGAGCTTAACAGAAGAAACCTATCAACGCCTTGAGCGAGAACAGCGCCAAAAGCAGCGGGAGCTGGATCAACTGGAAGCACGGCAACAGGCGGTTCAGGAAAGTCAAGGGAGTTTTGCGGCGCGGCTCATTTTAAGTGCTGATCTCCCCGGCGTGTTTGGGCTGGTGGCACAGCTCGGTCAAGTGGAACCCCGCTATCAACTGGCCTTGGAAATTGCGGCCGGGGCACGCCTAGGCAATATCGTTGTGGCGGATGACAGTGTGGCGGCAGCAGCGATCGCCATCCTGAAGCGGGAACGGGCCGGTAGAGCCACATTTTTGCCCCTGAACAAGATGGCACGTCCCAAGACCCTACCCCTTATCTCTTTGGCAGGCTGTATTGACTATGCCTTGAATCTTGTGACCTTTGAGCCGCAATATGCCCCCATTTTTGCCTACGTGTTTGGCAGTACGCTGGTCTTTGAGAGCCTTGAGGCGGCGCGACTCTACCTAGGGCAATATCGGATGGTCACCCTAGAGGGAGACTTGCTAGAACCCTCAGGGGCAATGGCCGGGGGTAGCTATAGTCGCACCAATACCCTCCGTTTTGGTCAGGGGGTCACCCCCCAAGAATCGGCAGAAGTCCAACAGGTGCGCGATCGCCTTGGGGAACTGGAACGCCTGTTAGATTGCCTCATTCAAGAGCGCACGCAAAAACAGGGGAGAGTGAATGAGCTGAGCCAAGCCCTGAGTGAAGCCCGCCAAAGCCATCGCGATCGCCAGCGGCAATGGGAGCAACTTCAGCAGCAACAGCAGCACCTCAACCGCCAGCAAGCAGACTTAGCGCGCCAACAGCAGCACCTTAGCCAAGAGTTAACCGCCGCAGAGACTGAACTCGCGCACCTAGAGGCTCGTCTTCCTGAACTCGAAGCAGAACTCGCCGCCGAACGCCTTACCCTCAATGCCCTTGAAGCCAATCCCAGCCATCAGCAGTGGCAGCAGCTTCAGGAACAGCTTCAGGCACAGGAAAAAATTCACGCCGACCATGTGGCCGCCCTGCAAGCGGTGGATCAAGCCTTGGGCGATCGCCACCGTCAACTCGAGCAACTGGGACGAGACCTAAAACAAACAGAACAGGAGATTCAGCGACTGCGCCAAGCCCAACAGGAGACGCTTTGTCAGCAGCAAGCCCTCGATCAGACGCTTGGGGACTTAGCGACGCAAATTCAAAGCACGCAAACTGCCCTGAGGGAATTGGACGCCCGCCTTGGCCACCTCAAGGGCGATCGCGATCGCCAAGACTACCAACTACGACAGCAGCAAAAGGACTACCAACAACTGGAATGGCAATACCAAAAAGCCAGCGACACCCTCACCACGCTGCAAGCCCAACTTCAGGAATTCAGCACCATCGAGGCACCCCCTTTACCCCAGCCATGGCCGGAAGTGCCCGCCAATCTCTCCCTCAGCGACATTCAACAGCAGTGCCAAGCCCTCGAAAAACGGCTGCGTGCCATGGAACCCGTCAATATGTTGGCGATTCAGGAATTTGAGGAGACACAAGGGCGGCTTAATGAGCTACAGGAGAAGCTCGCCGTTCTAGAAGCGGAGCGCACGGAGATCCTACTGCGGATTGAGAACTTCACCACCCTGCGTCACCAGTCCTTCCGTGAAGCTTTTGATGCCGTCAATGCGAACTTCCAAACCATTTTTGCCACCCTTTCCGAGGGTGATGGCTATTTACAACTGGAAACCCCTGAGGACCCTTTTGCCGGAGGCCTGAATCTGGTGGCGCATCCTAAGGGTAAACCCGTACAGCGCTTAGCCTCAATGTCGGGGGGAGAAAAATCCCTCACGGCCCTCAGTTTTATCTTTGCCCTACAACGCTATCACCCTTCCCCCTTCTATGCCTTTGATGAGGTGGATATGTTTCTCGATGGTGCCAATGTTGAGCGCCTTGCCAAAATGATTCAGCAGCAGAGCCAAGAGGCACAGTTTATTGTTGTCAGTTTGCGGCGACCAATGATTGAAGCGGCTCAGCGCACGATTGGCGTCACCCAAGCGCGGGGTCAACATACCCAAGTGATTGGCCTCGATTTGACCGCTCACCATTGATGCCTGACGGTGTCTGAAAAATAATTCCTAGAATTTTGATAGTTGCTCGGCGTGGATCGTAGAGGAACAGCAGAAGCCATTTAACTGTCAAAACCTCCGAGTTCTGCTGAGGAGTGTCCCTATGAAATACTGGCAAAAATTTGGCCTGAGCTTACTGACGGTGGCCTGTTTGGGAACAATTGCCCCTCGGCCTGCCCAAGCCAGCATGTTTACACAAACAGAAGTGGATCAAAGCCGCTATGTGGTGATGGCTGTGCCCCTTGCCCGCGGTGGCTATCGCCTCCTAGTGGTGGAGCAAATTAAGGATACTCGTCCCTGCTGGAGTGAGTCGGGCACCAACCCCGTGGTGATTGATCCGTTGCTGACGACCTTTGACTTTACAGGCATTTGTGGGCGGGCTACGGATAGCAATGGCTACTCGATTCGGGTGGCGCAACAGGATTTAGGGTTGCAGTATGGTCTGCGCATTGAACAGGGGGAGGGTGAGTTGCTCCTTGTTGGCAGCAGCAATCGCGGTGGTCCGCGTATGGTTATTGGCCGCACCCACGGCATGCAGGAAGGGCAATTTCTCAAGTTTCAACTGGAACCCACTTGGCGGTTAACACGACGCACCTATGAGGGGCAAGTGCTGGGTCATGTGTATTTCACCAATGACTCTTGGGAAGCAGCCACAGGCAGCGCGCCGCCGCCAGCAACCCCCGTCGGCACAGAAACTACCCCTGCACCGCAAAGCTAGAGTTAGCGCTGCTTCATTGCTCGCTCCATTTCCCGCTTATCTTGGCGCTGCTTGAGGTCTTGGCGTTTATCGTGGAGCTTCTTACCACGCGCCAGCCCTAGGGAGACCTTAGCGCGACCATTTTTCAGGTAAAGCTTTAGGGGCACAAGGGTTAGCCCCTTTTGTTCCACCTTGCCCACTAGCTTGCGAATTTCCTGTTTGTGGAGAAGGAGCTTGCGATCGCGCAGGGGGTCATGGTTGTAGGATTGGTTAGTGCTCTCATGGGGCGCAATGTGGACATTCATCAACCATGCTTCACCATTGCGGATGCGGGCAAAGCCATCCCGTAAATTCACCTTGCCAGCGCGAATGGACTTGACCTCAGTGCCGAGCAACACGAGACCACATTCATAGGTTTCCAGAATTTCGTATTGGAAGCGCGCTTGGCGATTTTCACTCAGGACTTTGATGCTATCGCCCATCAAAAACTCCGCAAGGGTATTGCCAATATACCGTAGTTTAGGGGTAGGGGAAATTTTCATCTTATCACTGCCCTCGCACCCCCCTGCTCAATGGTTATGACGCTATGCCCAAGCCGCAGCAGTTAGCGTTTCTGCAAGGCCTGCCCTTGATTGCAGTGGTGCGTGCTGCTCATCCTACTGCAGCGATCGCCCGCGCTCAAGTGTATATTCAAGCGGGCTTCACCTGCCTAGAGGTGACTTGGACAACCCCCGATGCTGCTGGCGTCTTGCAACAACTCCGTCAAGACGCTCCCCACTGCACCATTGGCGCTGCGAGCCTGCAAAACCCAGAAATGGTTAAAGGAGCGATCGCCGCTGGCGCACAATTTTTAGTGACCCCCCATGCAGCCCTAGAGGTGGTGCCCCTTGCAAAGGAGGCCAATTGTCCTCTGATTTTGGGGGCATTGACACCAACGGAAATTCTCCACGCTTGGCAAGCGGGAGCAACGGCAGTGAAGGTTTTTCCAGTGATGGCGGTGGGGGGGGCGAGCTATCTACGCGCCTTGCGACCCTTGTTGGCTGAGATTCCCCTGATTCCCTGTGGCGGTATTGGTTGGGAGGATGTGGTACCCCTCTGGAAAGCGGGGGCGATCGCCATTGGTATGGGCAGTCAACTGGGTACGGATGTCACAATGCTCAAGCAGCAGGTGGCTCAGGCTCGTCAGGCGTATCAGGCACTGGCGCAGGGGTAAGGGTGCGCACCCGCTCAGCATGGAACCGTTTGCGGCGCCAGCGTTTGCCCAAATCGAGGCCAATGGTTTTGTGGAAATCATCCTGCACCTTTGCCGTGAGGCGGTAGGACACTTGGCGGACAATTTGAGCCAAGACGCGGTTGCCTGTCCCCTGAATCAGGCCATGGGGCAAACGGTAGATAAACCGCGGAAAGTACATTTCCACCCGCAAATCCAATTCCCAATTGACCCGCGTGTAATCAATGACATTCAGCGCCAACAGGTCCCTATCCGTCTCAGGGGTGGCTCGCATCGGTACCAAGGCCATGGCCGCTTGAAAATTCACCTCATAGTTCAAAAACGGCTGTTCGGGCACAGGAATTGTTTCAATGCGATAGACCCCCTGCTCTTGGGGCAGTAGGTGCAGTCCAATTTTGGGTTCCACTTCATAGCCATGGGAACCATAGCGGCCAATGGTGAGAATGTAGCCATGCTTGCCCACAGGTTCTGTTTTCATGGGATGGGCGCAGCGGTGAAACCATTCTTGGTGATTGTTCAAATAGGTCTCGTAGCGTTGAACGGGCGCATAGACTTCCATCCAGCCTTGGAATTGGTTGTGAAAAATAAAGGGGGGTAGCTTTGTCCCCTCTTGGGCATCGGTCATAGTATTAGATCAGCATTTGGTGATTTTGATCCTGACATACGGCTGGGGGCGATCGCTACTGCGGGGAACTTTGGAAATATTGTCCCTGTCCAATGGTTGGTTTACATTTCGTTACATTACTATTCAGTTGCTTGAGGCTCCAGCAATGCCCCCTGTCCCTCCTTGGCTCGCCATTGAACACTTGGACAAGCCGTGGATTTTTTGGCCATTGTGCTTGATGGTGCTTCTTAGCAGTATTGTTTTGCGCTGGGGAAAAGTGCAGCAGCAGTGGGCGCGGGTCATTGTCGTTGGCAGTTTAATGGCCGTGATGCTGCATTATCTGCTGTGGCGATCGCTCGCTACCCTCAATTTGCGCACTCCCCTAGAGGCCACCTTTAGCCTACTCCTACTGGCGATTGAAGGTTTTATGATGGCGGGCTACGGCCTGCAACTCTACCTGCTCTTGCACATCAAAAATCGTCGTCCTGAAGCGGATGCTGCTGCCCTTGCGGTCAAAAGTGGCCACTATCAGCCTTGGGTGGATATTTTTATTCCGACCTACAATGAACCCCTGACAATTTTGCGACGCACGATTGTTGGCTGCCAAACCCTCGACTATCCCCACAAACGTATCTATGTTCTTGACGATACCCGTCGCCCTGCCCTACGGGAATTGGCCTGTGAACTGGGCTGTGAGTACCTCAGCCGTCCCGACAATCGCCATGCCAAAGCGGGCAACCTGAACCATGCCCTTACGCAAACCAAGGGTGAACTGATTGCGGTCTTTGATGCTGACTTTGTTCCCACTCGTAATTTTCTCACCCGCACTGTGGGCTTTTTCCAGACCGCTGATATTGGCCTTGTCCAAACCTACCAGAGCTTTTACAATCCCGATCCCATTGCCCGTAACCTTGGCCTCGAGGATCACCTGCCTCAAGAGGTGGAAATCTTCTCCCGTCATTATCAAGTCCTGCGGGATGGCATTGAAACAGCGCTGTGCTACGGCAGTTCCTTTGTGGTGCGGCGATCGGCCCTCGGAGCCATTGGCGGCTTTGTTACTGAATCCCTCAGCGAGGACTACTACACAGGAATTCAATTGGCGGCAGCAGGTCATCGGTTGATTTACCTGAATGAAAGTCTCAGTGCGGGCTTGTGTGCAGAGGAAATGACGGCGCATATTCGTCAACGTCAACGCTGGGCACGGGGCACCCTCCAAGGATTATTCATTGCGGCAAGTCCACTGCGGGTACCCAATCTCACTGGGCTTCAGCGCCTTGCCCACCTAGAGGGGATCACGCAATGGTTCCATAGTCCCATGCGGTTGCTATTGCTGCTGTTGCCCTTGATTGCCGCCTTTTGGGGTGTCGTCCCCCTTGAAACCACCCTGCGGCAGTGGCTCTACTATTTTGTGCCCTACTACTGGCTGCTGTTGAGTACGTTCCGCTGGCTCAATGGCCAAAGTCGCTCTGCCTTGGTATCTGATATTTATGCTGTGCTTCAGTGTGTGCCGTTGACATTGACAGTGATTGACACGTTGTTGCGTCCCTTTGGTCGCGGCTTTTGGGTCACCCCCAAGGGGAGTTATCGCGATCGCTACCATTTTCAGTGGCACCTAGCGGCACCGCTCCTCGTGCTTTTTCTTCTCTCTGTGGCGGCCGCTGTATTAAATTGGCAGGCATTACACACCAAGGGGCTACTATTGGCTTGGGTCTGGAACCTCTACAATCTGGTAATTCTCGCCCTTGCCCTCTACAGCCTCATCGAACGCCCCCGCCCCGATCCCTATGATTGGCTCAATGTCCAGCAAACCGTTGAACTCCATCTCGCTTGGGATCAAACCACTGCCCTGTGGGGCACGACAATTCGCCTTTCTGAAGGGGGGGCGATCGTGCATCTGCATCAACCCCTCCCCCCCTCCGCAATGGGTGTACCCCTCACCTGTCGGCTTTTGGAGGCAGGCATTGACCTCAGCGGCCAAGTTGTTGATATGCCCAATCCAACGACCCTAGAGATTTACTTTGACCCCCTGACCTTGGCTCAATACCGCCAATTGGTCACCTTACTTTTTTGTGAACCCAACCGTTGGCAATGGCAAAAAGCCCCCAGTGAATTACAAACCCTGTGGCTGCTTCTGCACACTCTCGTCTCGCCTCCCCTGAGTCGTCACTGGATGCGGATCACCCGCCCTAGTCAGGCAAAAGCGTGGCATCGAGCCTACAGCTATGCCAATGAAAAATGATTTTTGCCAGCTCTTTGTAACATTAAGCTTATAGGTCTTAAACGAGGGGACTATCCATCCAAAAGCCGTCCACAAATTGCCTAGTTGCTCCATCGCAACGAGTCCACCATTACTCGCTGGCTCAATGTCTATCGTCCAGTGTTGAATTCGGCATTGGCAGTCACTGTCTCTCCTCTGAAAAAACACTTGAATGGTGCATTGGCTAAGATAAAGCTTGGCTAGAGCGACAACACTTTCTTGGAACACTAAAGATGCACCGACACCTCCTCCGAATCTGTATTGCTCTAGTGTTGGTGCTGTCTCTTCAGTCCATTGCTCAAAGTGCCTTACCCGCTGGTGCAGGGGAATTTCTCACAGGTCGCGAGGCCACTTGGCAACGGGAATATGAAGTTTATTTTCAAAATCAATTTACTAGTCGGCGACTCAATCCCTCTGCCATTCAGCGCATTCTCAGGCAAATGTCCAAGCGTACGGGTCGGCGCACAGCTCTTTTGCACTTGGTACCAACGGCAAACGAGATTAAGCTCTTCGTTACCTCTCTACAGGGAGAGCCACTGTTGCTGACTGTGCCAGCGGTGTCGCAAGCTGATCTGATGGCTACGGTTCAAGACTTTCGCCGCTCAGTGGCGGATCCACGCCAACAGTTTTTATCTGCCTCCTTTGGCAGGAGTGAGCAGCTTTATGACTGGTTAATTGCGCCCTTAGAAGCCAAACTCAGGGCTGATCGGATTGACACCTTGCTCATTTGTGTTGGAGCAGGCCTGCGATCGCTCCCTTGGGCGGCTCTCCGAGACCGCAGTACCGGTCAATTTCTGATAGAAAAGTACGGTGTTGCCTTAATTCCAGCGTTTAACCTGATCAAAACTGACTATGCTCCCCTCAAAAATGCCACGGTCTTGGCAATGGGGGCTTCAGAATTCGATCGCCTCAGTCCACTGCCGGCAGTCCCCCAAGAATTAAGTGCCATCCAACAACTCTGGGGCGGATCCACCTTCCTCAATCGTGACTTTACTGTTGCCAACCTAACGCAACAACGGCAGCAGGGTAACCATTCCATCGTTCATCTGGCTACCCATGCCTTGTTTCGCCCCGGTCAAGCCCAAGAGTCCTTTATTCAACTGTGGGGCAGTGAAACAGTCACGCTGCAAAACCTCCCCCAACTTAATCTAGAGCAACCCCCTCTCGAACTGCTGGTTTTGAGTGCCTGTCAAACCGCTCTGGGAGACGATCGCGCGGAGTTAGGCTTTGCGGGTCTTGCCCTTCAATCGGGTGCCAAAAGTGCCGTCGCTAGCCTCTGGCAAGTGAGTGATGCGGGTACCCTAGAACTCATGGAATACTTCTATAGCCATCTGCACCACACTGCTAGTAAAGTTGCTGCTCTGCAAAAGGCTCAATTACACCTTCTGAGACATTCAAGATTCCAAGCACCTTACTTTTGGGCAGGCTTTACACTCGTGGGCGCTCCTTGGTAAAGCAATTGTCTGGCCATCGTTTTAAGATTTGTTAGAAGAAAATTTATTTTTGCAAGCAACATCTGAGAAAATTGCATTGAGAGATACAGGATTAAACACAGATGCATTGGCAAGTGGCTTGGAAAAACGGCATTCGCTATCTTTTGCTGGCACTACTCGCTACTACGTTGTGGGTCACCCCCGTCTGGGCAACCAGCGCGATCGATATCCCTTTGCCGGAAACAGCGGCTGGGGTCGTTGATGAAGGTAATGTGCTTAGTGCCGTCACCCAAGGCAGTGTCGGGCGATCGCTCCAAGACCTCTCCGAGGCAACGGGCATCAATGTTCATGTAGTTACACTGCACCGCCTCGACTATGGTGAAACCCCCCAGAGCTTTGTGGATGACCTCTTTAACCAGTGGTTTCCCGATCCTGAGTCCCAAGCCAATCAGGTGATCATTGCCCTCGATACCGTTACCAATGGCACAGCGATTCACTATGGCGAGGCCGTGGCCGAACGCCTGAATCCTGAAACTGCCGAAAGTATTGTCCAAGAAACGATGCGGGTGCCCCTACGGGATGGCAACTACAATCAATCAGTCCTTGACACCGTCGATCGCCTTGCGAAAGTCCTCAAAGGCGAACCGGATCCAGGCCCGCCCGTAGTACGCGAAGTGGTTGTCGAGAAAACCTACAAGAGCAAAGAGGAAACCGACGATCGCTCCGCCACAATTATCGTCGTTGCCCTGCTAATCGCCGCTACAGTGATCCCAATGGTGACATACTTTATGTATCAAGGATCATCGTAGCCAAGCTCCCCTTCCATTTATGAAAATCTATACCTACCACACACCAGAGCGTGTACCAGCCGACTGGCAACCCGACTGTGCCATTGCTGTTGATGTCCTGCGGGCAACCACTACGATCGCCACTGCCCTTGCCGCTGGCGCAGAAGCCGTTCAAGTCTTTAGTGATCTAGCAGAGCTAGAACAAGTGAGTCAGCAGTGGCCGGCAGCCAAGCGGATTCGCGTTGGTGAACGGGGTGGGAAAAAAGTTGCTGGCTTTGACATGGGCAACTCTCCTGCTGAATGCTTGCCAGAGCGGGTAAAAGGATGTCGCCTCTTTATGAGCACCACCAATGGCACCCGTTCCCTTGAGCGAATTCAAGCCAGTCCCCTCGTTCTTGCCGCCGCCCTTGTCAACCGTGCTGCCGTTGCCGAGTTTGTCCAAAAACATCAACCGGAAACCATCTGGATTGTTGGTTCGGGCTGGGAAGGTAGCTATTCCCTCGAAGATACCGTCTGTGCTGGGGCGCTGATTCATCACCTCTGGGGTCAGCAGGATGCCCCCCTCGAAGCCCTTGCGGGTAATGACGAAACTATTGCTGCCACTGCTTTGTACCGCTACTACCAAGATGATCTATTGACCCTCTTTCACCATTCCAGCCACGGGCAGCGCCTGCTCAACCTTGGCAATGAAGCCGATCTCAAATATTGTGCCCAAGTGGATATTCTGGCAATTGTGCCGTGGCAGGTTTCCCCCAAGCTTTTGACTAAGGCCTAGGGCACCACATTCCCACCCAGAGCAAAAAGCCCAACCAGACATTTTCATTGAAGTAACGACCATAGGTCTGAATGGGGAGCGTTGTGGTTTGGGTGTCACGGCGTTCGTGGGTATAAATTTGTAGAGATTGCCGCAGCCAAAAGTAGGTGGTCACGGCCAAGGCCAGCCAAAATCGCCAAGTGAGTCCCGCACTCCAGCCAACAATGATCAGGAACACCACCGTCAGCCCATAAAATAGCGCGATCGCCAAGGGCGCATAGGCACCGAAAAATAAGGCACTGGAATTTACCCCCAGTCGGCGATCGTCGGGGCGATCGGGCATGGCATACACCGTATCAAAGGCCAATGTCCACATCACCACTGCTGCCCACAACCACGCGGTGGTCAAGGTTAAGCGTCCCTGTACCGCTGCCCAAGGAATGAGGACAGCAAACCCCCAAGCCACTGCCAAAACGAGTTGCGGAATGGGAAAGACTCGCTTCGCCAAGGGATAGAGCAGAATCACCGGCACTGCGGCCACCGCCAGCCAATACCCCAAGGGAGTGAGGTAAAACGTCAATCCCCAAGCACAGAGGAAAGCAATCACCATCAAGCCCAAGGCCACACTGAGGGAAAGGCGGCGACTGGCTAGGGGGCGGTTTTGAGTCCGCTGCACATGGGGGTCAATATTGCGGTCCCAGCAGTCATTGACAATGCAGCCCGCCGCACTGGTGGCGATCGCCCCCACCGTGATAATCAGCAGCAACTGCAACGACGGCAAGCCTTCACTGGCCAAGGTTAACGACCACAGCGCCGGAATGAGGAGAATCAAACGACCCGCAGGCTTATGCCAGCGCAACAGTTGGGCAATGGCCACCCAAGTTGGCACTGAGGTTCTCGAAACTTGAGAATTCACCACACCGCTCCCACCGTGAATGCCACTACACTTAAAAATCTTAACTTTTCAGGCGATTTTGGGACGTTACCGCCCCATTTGCCCTAGGTTTCTAGTTAGCCCGTTTGCACTCTGTCGATTTCCCCCTTTATGGCCAGAAAACCCTTTCACTTTTTCCGTAGTGCCCCCCCGCCAGACCCCACACCCCCCGCCGAGGAAGAAGATAACTATCTCGAAGATTACTTCTTTGATGAACCCGGCGCCATGCCCGGTACCCTCAGTATTGAGGCCGATGCGCCACCGCCGACAATTATTCTCATTGACTATCAGCCGGATCAGGCCAGCCGTCGCGTTTTAGAAACGCCGGAAGAATGTGGCCCCTACCTCAGCAGTCCCTCCGTCAGTTGGATAGATGTTCAAGGGATTGGCGATGAAGACGTGATGCGGCGACTTGGCCAAGTTTTTCACCTGCACCCCATTGTCCTTGAAGATATTGTCAATGTTCCCCAGCGCCCCAAAGTTGAGGATCATGACGATTACCTTGTGCTGATTACCCGCATGGTCACCCCCAAGGAAAATGAACACGGCTTTTACACTGAACAAGTGAGCTTTGTCTTGGGGCCGCATTTCTTGCTCACAGTACAAGAAGAACCCGAACGGGATTGTTTTGACATGGTTCGGCAGCGGATTCGCACCAGTCGCGGCATCATTCGTCGCTATGGCCCCGATTATTTAGCCTATGCCCTTTTGGATGCCATTATTGATGGCTTCTACCCGGTTCTAGAAGACTACGGCGAGCGCATTGAGGAATTAGAAGATGCCGTAGTTACCCGTCCTAGTCGCGCCATTCTCGAAGAAGTCCACCAAGTGCGCCGCGAATTACTGGCGCTGCGCCGTGCCATTTGGCCACAACGGGATGCCATCAATGCCATGATTCGCGATCCCAGCCCCCTTCTCTCCGAGGAAGTGCGCATCTACCTACGAGATTGCTATGACCATGCCATTCAAGTGCTAGATATGGTGGAAACCTACCGTGAACTAGCGGCCAGTTTGATGGATGTGTATCTTTCTTCCGTTGGCAATAAAATGAACGAAATTATGAAAATTCTGACGATCATTTCGACCATTTTCATACCGCTGACCTTTATTGTCGGTATCTATGGCATGAACTTTGATCCCGATACCTCCCCTTGGAATATGCCTGAACTGGAGTGGTATTGGGGCTATCCAGCCTGCTGGGCGGTCATGCTTACCGTGGCGGGCAGTTTATTTTTCTTTTTCTGGCGCAAGGGCTGGTTCCAAAGCAGCACCAGTATAGGCTCCCTAGATACTGAACGCTAGTTCCCCATCGACTTTAGAAACTTGCCCCTTGTCCCTTGCGTCAAATTGGCTTAGGGTGGGAAAGCAAAGGGAGTACTTCATATGTAAAAATACTCACTTGTTACGTGCATAAGTTTTGGTGTGAGTTAGGTACTACAGGGCGATCGCCCCTCTCTCCACACGTGAAGAATGGGATTGGGAGAGTTAACCGACTGCAATAAAGCATGAATTAGGAGACTGTATGAAAAGATTGGCACACTTGGGTGTTTTGGCAGGGTTAGTGAGTAGCCTGTGGCTAGCACCCGCCATCAGCCGCTATGACATTGCCACTGCCTTGCCCGAAGAACAAGTGCTGCGCATCCTCAACAATGTGCCCGTTTTTATGATCACCAATGATAAGGGGGAACCGCTGACCTTTGAGATGCCCAATCCCCAAGATCAAAGCAAGAAAATTCAAGTTTTTACCTTCTTTGTCAATCAGCAGGATGCCCAAACTGCCCTGAACACCATTAAAACCCAGCAGCCGGAGGTGGGTCGCGTGGCTCGGGTCTCGGCAGCCGCCCTCAGTGGGGCGGTGAAGATTGCCCTCGAAAGCCAAAAAAATCCTGCCATTGGTGTGGACATTATCCCCTCAAGGCCGCAACTGGAAGCAGCGGTGAATCTGCTCAAACAAAGTGGCGATCTAGTGGAACGCGATGGCAAAATTCTCACCAAGGATGGTAGGCCGTTCATGGGCGGCACCCCCCTCTTTTTCCTAGCAGATAGCAAAACAGGCAACCCCATCGCCGTAGAAGCACAACTGCGCGAAAACGGCCAGACCCGCACCCAGCGGTTTATTCCCTTTTACTTCGATAAAACCCAACTCCAACGGGAAGTGGATCAAGCCCGCCAGCAGCGTCCTGAACTGGCCAAGGATACCGGGATTCGCGTCGTCATGCTGGATAATTTGGTGGCAACCATGTTGAGCACCAACGATCCTGTGGCGGGTCAAATTCAACTGGTACAAACCCCTGAGGCGATTCAGTTTGCCGTGCAACAGAGCGGTGGCAATAATGCCCAGCGACCGAATCAAGCGAATCAACCCGCGTCTCCCCAGCGCCCAAATCAACAGGGGGGCGGTCAAGGCACAAACCGCAACCGCTAAGACACACCCATGCCTTGGCGACACCTGCTGACGGCAATTCTACTCCTTGGCTTCCTGTGGGGATGTGCCCTGCCTCAAGTGCGAGCAGAGGAGCGCCTGTTTCTGAATGTCGGGGTGGAATTTCGCGCTGAAGTGCAATTAGCCGTCGGCAGCCAGTGGCAGAATACCGAGGTGGGGGGGCTGTCGGGTTTGACCTACGATCCGCGTCAACAGCAGTTCTATGCCATTAGTGACGATCGCCAGCAACCTCGGTTTTACACCCTCGAAATCACTCCCGAAACCATTACCCCCAAGGACGTAACCTTTGTCCAGCAGCCTAATGGTGAGGTGTATCCGCCCAACACTGCCGACACTGAGGGGATTGCGCTGACGCCTGAGGGGCACCTTGTAATTAGCAGTGAAGGGGTAACGGCCACGGCTAGTCCCCCTTGGATCAAAGAGTTTGAGCGCGCGAATGGACGAACCATTGCAGCTCTCCCTATTCCCAAGTACTATCTCCCCAATGGTCAGCAGGGCATTCGCAATAATCTCGGTTTTGAGGCACTGACGCTTTCGCCGGCGGGCGATCGCCTGTTTGTCGGCGTTGAATCGGCCCTTGCCCAAGATGTCCGCCCCAATATCCCCATTTACTGCCGCCTGCTCCATTACCTGCGGGGGGATGTTGCCCCTGTGTTGCTGGCGGAGCATCTCTATCCCTTGGAACCCTCAGAGGCAGTGTTTAATGGCCTCGTGGAGCTACTTGCCCTTGACAATGGTGGCCATTTTCTGAGCTTGGAGCGCACCTATAGTCCGGGAGCAGGGCATGGCATTCAGCTCTTTGAAGTATCCCTAGCGGGGGCGACAGATACCCTTGGCATGGCCACGTTACCGGTTGATCTGCGCACTCTCCGCCCTGTGCAGAAACGGCTGATTTTGGATTTCAAGAGGCTGGGGATTCCCTTGACTAATTTGGAGGGGATGAGCTTGGGTCCCCCCTTGGCCGATGGGGCGCGATCGCTCTACATCATTGGCGACAATAACTTTGATGGCAAGACGCCGACCCAAGTCCTGATTTTTGCCTTAACCTTCCAGCGCTAGGCCTCAACGGTCAAGAGTCCCAGTTGTGCTAACAGGCGATCGCCCTCCACATGCTCCTGCATCATTTGTTCGACGCATTTGACTTTAGCGATTTCATGGAGGCGCACCTGACCAAAGGCACGATCCACAATTTCCACGGCTGTTAGGGTGTCTAAGTCCACTGAGAGGATAGGAATTTCCAACTCTTCAGCACGGGCAAGAATCGCCGGGGAAGGCGGCAAATGCCCCGTGAGGATCAGACAGTGGGTGGAGGTCTCCAAGGCCGCCCATTGAATATCGGTGCGATCGCCCCCGGTAATCACCGCCATATTGTTCGCTTTACGGAAATACTTCAAGGCAGCACTGACGTTCATTGCCCCAATGGTGAGTTCCTCCACTAGGAGATCCAAGCGATCCGGACGGCACAAAACTTCGGCATTTAACTGGCGTACCAATTCCTTGACACTGACACTGCGCAGCAACTGACTGCGGGGCAACATCCCAAAAACTGGAATTTGGTGTGCCTCGAGATATTGGCGAATAGCAGGCAAGGGTTGGGCTTCGGGTTGGGGAATATCGTTGATGATCACCCCCAATAGGCGATCGCCCAATTCCGACTTGGCGAGGAGGAGCGATTCCACCACCAAGGGGGACTCGTAGCGCACCACCAGTAAAATGGGTGCATCCAACACCGCTGCCATCTGAGCTAACCCCAAATCAAACAGCCGCCCCTCGGCTAATGTGGCTGGCCCTTCGAGGAGCACCAAGTCTTCACTGTTGATAGTGTGATAGGCTGCTAGGGCTTGGCGATAATCCTGCTGATCTGTGCCCATCAGCCGTGCCTTGATGGCTTCTGGCGTCAGCGTGAGCAATGTCGGTCGCACATTCTCTAGGTTGAGGGTTTGCTGTAAAAAACTGACATCGGCTTCGGTTTCTTCGCTGTCGGTAGCGGGTTGGTAGGTGCCCAAGGGCTTACCATAGGCAATGCGCAGATGGCGATCGCGACAGAGCTTGGCCAAGCCTAAAACCGTTGCAGACTTACCGCTATAGGGCACAATTGAACCAATCAATAAATGCTTTGCCACCGTTTAGTTACTCCTCCCGCAACCCCAACCCTAAACACGCTATCCTTAGTCAAGCCGTAACAGCTTACGATAAAATGCTTTGGAAAAATCGGCAATACGATGTTTTTTATAGTTAATAATTACATCAATGAGATGATCCACCAGTTCAAACGTGGTGATAGACATTTCGTACTGTAGATCAGGCGAGTTATCAAAGGTTACCGTACAGCGGGATAAATCCGCCGGCAAATTGGCGATCGTCCATGTGGCAACAAAATCAACATTGTTACCGCCTTCAATCCCCCGTTGTCCCTCCAACTTCCCCAGACGGTAGAGGGCGATACCCAAGGGCAGCAGCGGACGTTTCTCAGCACGCATATAGGGGGCAAAGATATTGACGTCCCGGGGGTTGGCAGGCTGAAGCTGATCGAGGGCGGTCATGCAAGAATCCTTGTGTATTCAGTCTCACCGAGTGCTGAGGTCTATTCTACAGGCAGAGCAGGTAGCACGGGAGTCTTCGCTCTAGTAGCGCATTTCGGTTTGGTAACATATAGTTAACATAACTAACGAGCACTGCCTATGGTTTTTGATCCCGGAAACGCTAATTTCTACCAGTCTTCTACGGATGATGGGCAGCCCAATCTGCTCCTGAAGTACCTGCAAAGCCAATCGCCAGAAGTTTTGACCCGTATTGCCCGTTCCGTCAGTCCAGAAATTCGCCAAATTATCAGCCAGAATGTCCAAGGTCTCGTGGGCGGCCTTCCCTCCGAGGATTTTAATGTCCAAATTGCCACTGATCGCGACAACCTTGCGGGGTTATTGGCCTCAGCCATGATGACGGGGTATTTTCTGCGCCAGATGGAACAGCGCATGGAACTGGAAATGAGCCTCGGCGATCTACCTATGCCCTAGGTTCTACCCACATACTTATTGTGAGTCTTGCTTGTGTCCGATCCTTGGCAACAGTTTAAGGCACTGCCTTGGCGATCGCTGGTGCCCACAGGTCTTCTTGTTGCCCTGCTTGCAGCGCTGTTTGATACGGGGCTTTACTATATTGCCGGTGCCGTTGCCTCTGTCCGCGAGGCGTTGATCATCCTACTTCAGCCTCCTTTGGGTCTCCTAGTCCGCCTTGGTCTGAGCATTGGCCTTGGAATGGTGGCAGTGATCTCTTTGGAGGTGTGGTTTAACCCAGCGCCGATCTATAGCGGCACCCTCTGGGCGTTATTTCTGTGTGTCCTAATGGCCAGTGTGTTCTTGAGCTTTTTTGGCGGCACCTTGGGACTGCGACCCCTATTTTTTCCACTCACAGAGGTGTTCCTGATTGGCACAGCCGTGGGGATTTTTTGGCAAGGTCGTCGCTACTGGCGGTATTAATTCGCTTCCTCAAGACGAGACGCGGGGAGCTTCGGAACGACGGCACTAATCTCAGGATTGAAGGTGGCATCAAAGGCATCGGCTCCCTGAAACAAATACCACACAGCCTCAATCACACAGGCAATGCGAGCAATGCTACCCAGAGAACCGTAGGGCACTGTCGAAAAGAGTAGCCCCAGCATGAGGTAAACGCCACCCCACAGGGGTTGGCGCAAATAAAACTTATGGAGCCCAGGGAGAAAGATGCCGGCCAAGGCTAAGAGGATGGCGATCGCGCGATTACGGTAGCCCATTATTGCTCACTGTGAATGACTCTAAATGCGATATTCAGTTAATCTTTAGCAAAACGCAACCTTGAGGAGTCTGGATTGCCACAACCACTATCTGTTGCTGTCTTTATTTGCCTAGAATGGCAACCCAACGCCGGGGGACATGTCAAATGTTGGGAACGTTTTGCGGAAGCTGCCAGCCACTACCCAGACCGCGTTGACTTGACCATTTACTTCCTTGGCGCCAAACAGCAAACCCTAGAGGTAGCAGCCAATGTTCGCTACCAATTGCTACCGCCCCAGTTCAGCACGCACTCACTGGAAATTATGCGCCAAGGGGCAGGCATGACCGATGTGGCTCCCTTTCACTGGGCATTGCGCCGTTATTTACCCCAACATCAGGTGTTTCACATTACGGATACTTTTAGCTTTGCCCAAACGGTGCGCCGCTTTTGTCGCCAGCAGCATCGTCCGCTGCTCAGTTCAATTCACACGGATTTGCCCTTATTGACCCGCACCTATTCGCGGGAAATTATTTGGCGCATGAGTGGCCGCAGTTGGGGGCGGGAGTTTTGGCGGTGGCTATGGCTGGAGAAATTACAAGTGGATCAGTGGTTTGGTTACCGAGCCGAACGTAAATTAGCGGGCTTTATGCGTGCTAGCGATCGCGTCTTGGTCTCGCGACAGCAGGATGCCGATTGGCTGCTCACGTTTTTGCCCCCTGAGCGGGTGGCGTGGTTTCAGCGGGGCATCGATCGCGATCGCTTTCATCTGCGATTTCGCAATCCCCAATGGCTACGGGAGGAGTATCACCTGCCAGAGGTGCCGATCGCGCTTTTTGTCGGTCGGGTAGATGCCAGTAAAAATGTGCTCCTGTTGGCGCAGGCAGCTCAAGTGTTAGCCAATCAAGGAAAGGCATTCCATGTGTTGATTGTTGGCGAAGGGGCACAGGCTACCCTTGTCAAAGACCTTTTGGGCGATCGCGTCACCCTCACAGGCAAGGTACCCCAAGAAAAATTAGGGGCAATTTATGCCAGCAGTGATCTATTCGTCTTTCCCTCAGAGTCGGAAACAGGGCCCAATGTAGTGGTGGAAGCACGGGCGGCAGGATTACCCGTCGTCATTTCTGGTTTTGATGGCGGGCGCAAATATGTCCAAACCTCAGGGGAGGATGGGGTGGTGGTTTACAGTCGCGACCCCCAAGATTGGGCAGCCGCCATTACCCTGCTGTTAGACGATGCCCCCTATCGCCAGCGGATGGGAACACGGGCACACCAGATCACCCAAGCAACGTGCCCCACGTGGCAGGACGCCTTTGAGCAGAGCATTTTGTGCCAATGGGAAGCGGTTGCCCAAGCCTACGGCTGGCCTCAAAAAGCCTGATCCTCTAGGAGAGCCTCTAAAATCAAGGCCATATGGGTCCAGTGGGTTCCCCCCTGACAAAAGACAATATAGGGTGGACGCAAAGGGCCATCGGCAGACAGTTCCGACGTGCTGCCGTCAATAAACGTGCCCCCAGCCATCACTAGATCATCGGCATAGCCGGGCATGGGCGCAGGTACAGGATCAAGATAGGAACCCACCGGGGAGTAGCGTTGCAACGTGCGGCAAAAGGCAATCAGCTTTTCAGGACTGCCCAATTGGATCGCTTGAATGACATCGCGGCGGGGGGCAAGGGGGGCGGGGTTGACGGGATAACCCAATTGGTCAAAGACATAGGCCAAGAGATGGGCGCACTTGAGGGCTTCGCCGACCATTTGCGGTGCTAAGAACAGCCCTTGAAAGAGCAGACGATGTTGATCAAATGTGGCACCCCCTTCGTGGCCAATCCCCGGTGCCGTAAGGCGATAACTGGCTTGCTCAATGAGATCAGCGCGTCCTGCTAAGTAGCCCCCCGCGGTGGCGATCGTGCCGCCGGGATTTTTAATCAGAGAACCCGCAATCAAATCAGCGCCCACATGGGGCGGTTCTTGGGTCTCGACAAATTCGCCGTAGCAATTATCCACAAAACAAACCACATTGGGATTTTGCCCCTTGATCAGTTGGATCATTTTGCCAATGTCCTCAAGGCTGAGGCTTGGGCGCCATGTATAGCCACAGGAGCGTTGAATGAGCACCATGCGGGTTTGAGGTTGGACACAGGTGGCGATCGCCCCCCAATCGGGTTCACCCGTACTCAGGAGGGGAATCTCGCGATAGTGGATGCCAAAATCCTTGAGGGAACCTTGGCCGCGACCCCGCAGGCCAATCACCTCTTCTAGGGTGTCGTAGGGGGCACCCGCAAGGGAAATCAGTTCATCCCCAGGGCGGAGCACCCCAAATAGGGCGGTGGCGATCGCGTGGGTACCAGAAACAAATTGCACCCGCACCAAGGCCGCCTCAGCCCCCATCACCTGCGCAAAAACGCGATCAAGCACCTCACGCCCTAGGTCCCCATGACCATAGCCCGTCATGCTACTGAAGTGATGCACCCCCAGCCGCTGCTGACGAAAAGCTCCTAAAACCCGCCGCAAGTTTTCCTTGACGCGGCCATCAATTTCGTTAAACGTTGGGGCAAGTGCCCCTTGGGCAGCAGTTACAAGTGGAGTTTTCACGTCGAGACTAATCATTGAGCAACGGCAAGTGTCATAAAGATAAAGACTTAAACCAAAGTCTGAGTGTTGGCAGGATAAATCCGTCCTCGCCACTGCTTGGGGCGTTGCCAAGAGGAGAGGGTAAGCCGCAGAGCCGCGAGGGGATCCGCAAGGGGGGACAGCCAAAAGAGCCAACGTCCTTGACCCACTTGCCAATCGTAGGCGGGGGCAATGGCCAGTGTCATGCCGCAGCGGATCAGCACCAGTAGGCCATTGAGCAGTGTCGCCATTTCTAAAGGAAGGGTGGGAGTAGTCACTGCCAGTGCCATCAAGCCCAAAACCAACAGGGGCAACGGTAATCCCTGTACTGCCCAGAGGAAATAGGCATCGCCCCAGAGCTGGGCGGCTGGGGTGGCATCCTTGAGATCCAGCGATCGCCCCCATTCTCGCCATGTTTCCGCCATACCCTCATACATCCGCACCTTAAGCACCTTGGAGCCATCGCGAAAGGCCACCCGTGCCCCCGTAGTCGCTATGGCTCGCACCAGTGTTACATCATCACAAAAGGAGGAAGCGGCAACTTGGTAGCCGCCCATTGCCTCGAGGCGCGATCGCCGAATGAGTAGGCACTGACCATTGGCCAGAATCCGCTCCGGCTGAGTTTCCACAGCGCGCGCTGCGCCAAAGCGGTAGATCAGCGTCAAGAGCAACGCCGGTTGCAGCCACCATTCACCGCCGGTCTTGAGGATAAAGCGAGGTGAGAGAGAAATCAGATCCAGTTGCTCCTGCTCTGCTGTCGCCAAAAGACTAGCCACAAGGCCGGGTTGCGGTTGGGTATCCGCATCAATGCCCAAAATCCACTCACTCTCAGGATGGGCACGACAAAAGCCTGTATGTAAGGCCCAAGGCCGCCCCACCCACCCCGGCGGTAAGGGGGGATCAAACTCCAGTCGCAGACGCGGATCGCGGTGTTGCGCTGCCTGCACAATCTCAGCCGTGCCATCTTGGGAATGACTATCAACAATCAGAATTTCCCGCACCTCGTAGCCTTGACGCATTAAGCCCTCTAAACAGGGTTGCAACCGCTGTGCCTCATTGAGGGTGGGGACAACAATTGAGACTTTGGCTAAGTTCTCTGGGCGGGAGGGCTGAGGGGTTAAGGGAGTCGGTCGTCGCCAACCCGATCCTAAACGGGCGATTAAAACAGCTATCCAAGGTGTCTGGGCCAGGATCGCGGCGCTGGCGATCGCTGCTATGCCAACTGCAACGGTACTCAACTTTCTTCTGCCTCGTCCTCTGCTGGCGAATTTTCGGGGGGCGGAACGTCCTCTGGAGACAGTTTCAGCCGTTTAATCGGTAAATTGGCAATCAGGGCCGTTGTCCGCTGATCCGACTCTAGGGAAACCGCTAGCCCCTCCGTTTCTAGCTCCACATAGCGGGAGACCACTTCTAAAATATCGCGCCGCAGATTGTCCAAAATTTGCGGTGTCAGGGCCGTGCGATCGTGGGCAAGAACTAACTTCAAGCGCTCCTTGGCAGTGGTGCGACTGGGGGAAGTCCGCGTAAACAGCCGCTCTAACAGTTCACTGATCATCCCTTTGCCCCAAACAAGCGTCGAATGCGACTAAATAGTCCCCCGCTTGCCGCCTCTAGATCTAGAAACTCAACGGTTTCACCCTCCAAGCGACGGGCAATGTTCATGAAGGCCTGCCCCGCTAGGGACGGCGACTCTGCCAAGACCAAGGGTTCCCCTTTGTTGGTGGAAACAATCACCTTCTCATCCTCGGGGACAATGCCAATCAGGGGAATCGAAAGAATTTCTTGAACATCTTCCACAGACATCATGTCGTTGGTGGCCACCATTGCTGGGCGCAAGCGATTCAAAATCAAATGGCTGTTGCGAATACGGTAGGCTTCGAGCAAGCCAATCACGCGATCGGCATCCCGTACAGCGGCAATTTCTGGCGTTGTCACCACCAAGGCTTCCTGAGCGGGAGCAATGGCATTGCGAAATCCCGCCTCGATCCCCGCTGGACAATCAATGAGCACATAGTCATAGTGCTTGCTCAGGGCTGAGGCCAACTGTCGCATTTGCTCTGGGGTAATGGCATCCTTATTACGGCTTTGGGCGGCGGGCAGCAACACCAGTTTATTGAGGCGCTTATCACGCACAAGGGCTTGATCCAAGCGACATTGCCCGGTCAGCACATCAATGGCGGTGTAAACCACGCGATTTTCCAAGCCGAGTAGTAGGTCGAGGTTGCGCAAGCCGAAGTCTGCATCAATGAGCACCACCGATCGCCCCAATTTGGCCAAAGCCACACCAATATTGGCACTGGCGGTTGTTTTCCCCACGCCCCCTTTGCCCGAGGTAATGACAATCGTGCGCCCCATTGAACTCCCTAGGAATTGGCTTACTAGAATAGATTATCTCAAGGCGCCTCGGATACAGCGAAAGCTCGTCCCCAAGTATTGGCGGAGGCAATCTGAATCCCTTGGTCAGTGGCGTAGGCCACCTCTGGATAGGGGGGATTTGGCGGATCTGGGGTACGTGCCAACAGATCAGCAATCCGTAACTGTGTGGCTGCCATTTCAAGGGTCATAATCCGTGCCCCCCGATTGCCCTTGGCACCGGCGTGGGCGATACCGCGTAATCGCCCCCAGACGATAATATCGCCGGCAGCAATGATACTGGCTCCTGCATTGACATCGCCAACAATCACCACAGTGGCGTCATGGTGAATTTCCATGCCTGATCGCAGGGTTGTTTTCAAGTAAAGGGGGTTGGCCACGGGGTCTGAGTCCCCCTCAGTCTCTTTTGCAATTAAGGGTGGCAGTTCCCCCTGCTGGACACTGTAGCCAAGGGTAGCGGCAGCGATCGCCGTCTGGCGGCGTTCGGTAATAATCTTGTCCAGTCGCAACTGATGCTCGCTGAGAGCCTCGGCCAACTGTTGAAGCTGTGACTGATCTAAAAGCCGCTGTCCGCAGGCACAATCTACGGGTAAGGTCTCTGACCAGAGGTGTTCTTGACCGACAAGGTAAAGTTGCAACTGCGGCCACAGGTCAATCCAGTCTAAATCGGCCGGCAACGTGAGTCGGTAGCGCCCTCCACAGTGTTCTAAAGCAAGGCCGCTGACAATGGGTGTGCTTTGCTCCACCTCAAGAGTTACCGCAGGGCTCTCAGCAGGTTCCTCTACGGGGGTTGACTCAGACTCACTCATGGTTTTTCCACTCGCAGTCGCTGTGTAATCAGAACCATGCCCGTATCGCGAATTAAGGCCACAGAGACCCAGCGATTACCGGCTTCTTGAGGCGCACGTCCCACCTTAAAAATCCCGCCCGCAGAGAGGAGTTCCAATTTGACGGGGCTAGGATTGGCGTAGGTTTGGGCGTTGATGGGCTGATCGCTGGCGGCGCCGAGGAGAATGGCATTGCCAATAGGTTCTTGCACAATCGCATCAAGGCTAAATTCTTCACCCGCACGCACGGCTTGGGGGAGGGAGAATTGCACCGTAGGCGGTGTCGCACCAATCGTGATCGTAGTTTTTTCGCTGGTAATGTCTTGGCGGATGATTTTGCCGTTGCGGATGACTTGGGTGGCTTGCAGGTTGCCACGAATGTTTTGCGGGCGATCGCTCGTGCCGCCGGTTCCCTCAATGGTTGTACTAATCTCTAGAATCCACTCATTTCCCTGCTGTTGCCAACGGTTCACCGTCGTGCGGTAGCGGATGTCACGGTAGGGTTGCCAAAACGTCGGCAGTTGTTTGCGCAAGATTTCAAGGGTGAGGCCGTCCCCTGTTTTGAACTCAGGGTCATAAAAGGCTAGCACTGCCTCTAGATTCTTTTGACTGGCTGCTGTATCCAACCCGTTAACGAGGGATTGCAACGATTCTGGCAGAGCAGCCGGAGTGGCTTGCGCGAGGGGAGCCGCCCAAGTCTGCTCCTGTATCCCCCCACAGATCACTGCCAAGCCAAGAACTGAAACCAAAAAAGAGCGACGCATCATTCACTGCCTTTGCGACTCGTTTGCCATTAAGGTCTATTCATCAAAATTGGCGGAGTTATCTTGCTCGTCAGTGGGGGGACGATCCAAGGGTTGATAGGGCACATATTCACTGCCATCCGTTGTGCCTTCCGGACGGGGGCGGGGGGGTCGCCGTCGCACAGGGCGATCGCTCACTTCCGCAGTTTCCGTAATTGGCGGCGGTCGGCGGGTTGGCCGGCGGGTTGTCGGTGTTGGTGGGCGATAGGGTTCATCGACAATCTCATCTGCCGCTGGTGTTGTCGGTCGCGGACGCCTTGAAGGGGGACGCCGAACACTGGGGCGGCTAGGGGGTGGGCTACTGCGGCGCGAGGGTAAACGTCCTACAGGGGGGGTATCTTCCACATCTTCGTCTTCATAGCGCGATCGCGACACATCACGGCTACCACGAATTCGCCGCAGGGGTGGGTACTCCTCCTCTTCTTCCTCGTCGTCGTAGGGTTCGAGTTCCTCTATTTCCGCACGGTAGGTGTAGCTGCGGCTCACAGGTCGCTCTTCATCCACAATCGGGGTATTTCGCCGCGCCTGCTCTGTGGCTACCCGCCGCAAACGAATACTTTCGTAGGCAAAAAAGGCAGCGGTGCCCGTCAGCAGAAACTGGCCAAAGAGCAGAATTGGATCGAGGCGCCATCCTTGGAAAAAGAGAATCCCACCGCACAGGAGAGCCACTGCGGCAAAGAAAATATCATGATCCCGCGCTAACTCTGGTTGAATCGAGCGCAGAAAATAGAGGAGGGCTCCAGCAACCGCTAGGCCAATTCCCAAAATGCCAGCAGGCCCAAGCCCGACATTAACAATTTGACCAAGGAGGGGGGAAAAGGAAAGATACGTCATTTAACCCATTGTATTGAAGGGGCAAAATAAAACACAGAGTCACAGCGCAATGGCCATGACTCTATTTTAGCGATGATTGCAAAGCCCACCAGCCGCTTGGCTGCCTATGAAGAACGCTGCACTTTATCAATTTGACTAATGGTGATCAAAGCAGCGAAGGTTAAACCCAGCACCACCGCGCCGGACAATAGCCCAATAAAGAAACCTTTCAGAGAAGGGGTAATGGTCAACAGTAGAGGGTACGCAGAATGAATCATGGCTGTTGCTTGCAGGTCAAAGTGAACACTAGGATTTTAACAAAATCTGGCCTTGCTGCTCATTAGCCCCAGTCTCGCCAAGCCCGCAATCGCGTCAGTAGCCGCTGCTGAATCCGCTCCCAAAACCCAAAGGAAAGGACGCCTCGGGGTTGCTCTCGTGGGACTAAGCCGATATTTGCCCCGACCGGTCTGAGCGATCGCCCCATGGCCATCGCCGCTTCGCGAGCCTCTTCTCCAGGAGGAATAAACGTGAGGGTGGGAGCGGGTAGCCAACGCGCCAGTTCGCAATAGCGATCGCGGGGATGATTTTTTACTTGTCCCTGCACCACCAACGTCGCCGATTCGCCACCATCCACCGCCGTTGCATCAGTGACGCCCTGCTCCAGTAAAAACGCCTGAAGCTGTGGAAAGGAGACCCCCGGCGAACCACCATTGCCCCGCCCATCGCTGACGACGAAAATATATTCATTGCCCCGTCTGCCGAGAATCGCCTTAGGAGAAGTGCGATCGCTCCCATCAACGGGTAGCTTCCTGCCCCCTTCTAAAATTTGCTGCGAGCCACTGACCACATTAAAGGGTTGCTCTGGCAACCTACCGCGATAAAACTCGATCCCTCCTTGGGCAGGAAAATTCACCACCCCTGAATAGCCCCCCTCATAGGGACGCACCACCTGACCATTCACGATGTAGGCTCCGAGAACCCCCGCTGGAATCGTGCCTCGACCGCTCAAGCAGGTTTGCCGCAGTGCTCGGTAACTAATACCCTCAGGATGGGACTCGCCCATGATCCATTTTTGATAATCCTGAAAAGAGAGCAGGGATTGAGCATGCAGCCAGCGGAAAAAATTAGTATTCATCGCTGCCACAGCTCCCGTCCGCCGCGCAAAAGCCGCTGTCGTTTCTAAATAGGTATCTTGGCCATTGGGGGCAGGTTCTGTCATGACCACCCGATAGTCTGCCATCGGCGCAGCCACCATATATACCTGCGTTTGATCCACTCTATGGGTCGAGTACTGGAGAGTGGCTAACGAGAGGCCAACCCAAGGCAACACACTCAGCATCTATTTTCCTCCGGCACAGCCTTCAGTTTCGGTGGGCTATCTCTAACCTAGGACGCAAAAACAGATGATTCTGTCCCCAAGCTGCTTTAAGGATAGTGAATAAATCAACATAAATCTTTAGGTTCTTTTAACCCACATCCTTGGGGAATCTGCCTAGGATCAGGGTGGGATTTTCTGGACGCTTTGGCACCATGGAACAAATACCCGCTTCAATTTGGACACTCACCGCTGGCGTTGTTGTCACCCTGATTAGCTTTTGGGTTGGTCATCACCATGGCCTCCTGCCGGAACAGGCCTCTGAGCAGGCTCCCTTGGTGGATAACTTCTTTGACATTATGCTCACAATTGGTACCGCTCTCTTTTTGGTGGTACAGGGTGCGATCATCCTCTTTGTGATTCGCTATCGCCGCCGTGCCGGTGAGGAAGGGGATGGCCTACCCGTAGAGGGCAACTTACCCCTAGAGGCCTTCTGGACGGCCATTCCTGCCCTGATTGTGATTTTCCTTGGTATCTACAGCGTGGATATTTTCCAGCGCATGGGGGGACTGAATCCGGGGGATCATACTATGCACGCGATGCATACGCCCAAGCCAGCAGTGGCGGTTGTTGCCGAAGCCCCCTCAAAAACCACCAGCGATGCAACTGCCCTTTTAGCAGCAGCGCCAACCCCTGAAATTGGCATTGGTGCCAGCCCCGATGTTCAAGGCAAAGCCCCAGATGTAGTGGTGGATGTGGCGGGTATGCAGTATGCATGGATTTTCACCTACCCCGACAGTGGCATTGTCTCCGGCGAATTGCATATCCCAGTGGGCAAGGATGTCCAATTGAACCTCTCCGCGCGGGATGTGATCCATTCCTTTTGGGTGCCCCAGTTTCGCTTGAAGCAGGATGCGATTCCGGGTGTGCCCACTGAACTGCGCTTTAAGGCTACCAAGGTCGGGACATACCCCGTCGTCTGTGCTGAACTCTGTGGTGGCTACCACGGTGCCATGCGCACGCAGGTGATCGTGCATACCCCAGAGGATTTTGAAGCGTGGCGCAGTCAAAACCAAGCGATCGCAACGACTCCCGTGATCCCCTCCCTGAGCGATCGCCATGTCGAGGAGATGGGCGTCACCCCCCAATTGGTGGCGCAAGTAGAAGCAATGACCCACCACCATTCTCCGGCAAAGCTTTAGTTTTCTTCCTACTGTTGCATTCTTGAGAGAGTTATGGCGCAAGCACAACTGCCGCTAGATACCCCCTTGTCGCTCCCTGAGCATCCCAAGGCGTGGAAGTGGTACGACTATTTCACCTTTAATGTTGATCACAAGGTAATTGGCATTCAATATTTGGTCACCGCCTTTATCTTTTACTTGATTGGCGGACTGATGGCGGTGGCCATGCGCACGGAGCTGGCAACGGCAGATTCAGATTTTCTCAATCCCAATCTCTACAATGCTTTCATGACCAACCACGGCACCATTATGATTTTCTTTTGGGTGGTGCCAGCGGCCATTGGTGGCTTTGGCAATTACTTGGTGCCCCTGATGATTGGGGCGCGGGACATGGCTTTTCCCCGCTTGAATGCCTTAGCCTTTTGGCTGAACCCGCCGGCGGGGGCATTACTCTTGGCCAGTTTCCTGTTTGGCGGTGCCCAAGCGGGTTGGACCTCCTATCCGCCCTTGAGTACGATCACGGCCACTACTGCCCAGAGTATGTGGATTCTGGCGATCGTCCTTGTGGGTACCTCCTCGATCATGGGATCGGTGAATTTCATCGTTACCATCTGGAAGATGAAAGTGCCTAGTATGCGCTGGGATCAATTGCCCCTCTTTTGCTGGGCCATGCTAGCCACCTCTCTGCTGGCTCTAGTGTCAACTCCCGTGCTGGCGGCGGGGCTGATTTTGCTGCTGTTTGATATTAACTTTGGCACCTCGTTTTACAAACCTGATGCCGGTGGGAACGTTGTCATTTACCAGCACCTTTTCTGGTTTTACTCTCACCCGGCGGTGTACCTGATGATTTTGCCGATCTTTGGCATTATGTCTGAGGTGATTCCGGTTCATGCCCGTAAGCCCATCTTTGGCTATCAGGCGATCGCCTACTCCAGTTTGGCCATCTGCTGCGTGGGTCTCTTTGTCTGGGTACACCATATGTTCACCAGTGGTACGCCCCCTTGGATGCGGATGTTCTTCACGATTTCGACACTGATTGTGGCGGTGCCGACAGGAGTAAAAATCTTTAGTTGGGTCGCCACCCTCTGGGGGGGCAAGATTCGCCTCAACAGTGCCATGCTCTTTGCCATTGGCCTACTGTCGATGTTTGTCCTTGGTGGCCTCAGTGGTGTGACCTTGGGGACTGCCCCCGTGGATATTCACGTCCACGACACCTACTATGTAGTGGCACACTTCCACTACGTGCTTTTTGGTGGTTCCGTGTTTGGTCTCTATGCGGGGATTTACCACTGGTTCCCCAAAATGACGGGACGGCTCCTCGATGAACGCTTAGGGATTCTCCACTTTGTGCTGACCTTTATTGGCACGAACCTGACCTTTTTGCCGATGCATGAGTTGGGTCTTAAAGGCATGCCACGGCGAGTGGCCATGTACGATCCCCAGTTTGAGTCGATTAATCTCATTTGTACGATTGGCGCCTTTGTCCTAGCTTTCTCAATTATTCCCTTCCTGATTAACATCATTTGGAGCTGGAATAAGGGCAAAATTGCCGGCGATAACCCTTGGGGCGGTCTCAGCTTAGAGTGGACGACCAGTTCACCGCCGCTGATTGAAAACTGGGAAGTGCTGCCTGTGGTCACCAAAGGTCCCTACGACTACGGCATTGAGCAGCGCAAGGGAAGCACCGATGAGGATGAGGACGAGGAAGAGTAGGACACTGTAGGAGCAAGCCATGCAAGGTACTGTTGACTCTCAAGCGACGGCCATAGCCGTTGATCATGCCCATGAGCACCCTGATTTTCGGGTTTTAGGGTTGCTGGTCTTTTTGATTTCTGAATCCCTAATGTTTGGTGGCCTCTTTGCGGCCTATTTACTTCTGCGGGGCATGAATGAGCAATGGCCGCCCGAAGGCACTGAGGTGGAACTTCTTGTGCCCACCATCAACACCATCATCCTTATTTCCAGTAGCTTTGTCATCCACTACGGCGATGTTGCCATCAAAAAGGATGACGTTCGCGGCATGCGCCAATGGTACTGGATCACGGCGGCCATGGGGGCAGTGTTCTTGGGCGGTCAAGTTTATGAGTACCTCACCCTCGGCTACGGCCTGCGCACCAATGTCTTTGCCAACTGCTTTTATGTGATGACGGGCTTCCATGGCCTCCATGTCTTTGTGGGGATTTTGCTGATTTTGGGGGTGATCTGGCGATCGCGCCGCCCCGGACATTACAATGCCCACAAGCATACGGGGGTGGCCATGGCAGAGATCTACTGGCACTTTGTGGATGTGATCTGGATTATCCTCTTCACCCTGCTGTATATCCTGACTCGCTTTTAGGGACAGGTCTTGAATTGGGGCGATCGCGGATCAAAGTTGCACTGATAGACCACAGGTGCTTGCCAACTCAAGGGAATTTCCAAGAGGTCACGGGTACCCGTAATTCCCTGCAAGAGAAAAAGAACAAGGGCAAGGGAATTCAAGCCAATGTGAATCCGCCGCCACCTGAGCGATCGATCTTGGTAAATCTCCCCCACAATGGCCACAGAAAAAATCATCAGCATCACCGCCGCCAAGCCAAAGTAAAAGTGGGAAACCCACCACTCGTCATCACGGCGAAAGACCCCCGGTTGAAAAGCTAGAATGGTCACCCCCATCCCTGAGAGGGTGGCAAAAACAGCACGCCATAGCTTCGATTGAGCGCGATACAGCAGCGCCGTTGCTGCAATGGTGAGAACAAACATCAGTGCCACGAGGACAACAGAGAGCGGTTGCAGTGTCTGATTCTCCGCCTGCATCAAGAAGCCCTGAAATCCAAACACCACTGAATAGGCCAAGGCCACCAATGTGATGCCAACCACGCCGGCTGCTAAAAGATTGCCCAATTTGACATGCAGGGTGCCCACTGTGGGTGGGATGGTGGTGTCTTTGAGACGACGCTGCCGCGTTTGCAGAGCAAAGAATGTGGTGATGCCAATGACCGGAAAGACAAATGTGCAGGCCAAGATGGGATGCAACAGCAAAATGATGTCTTTGAGGTTGAGAAACATACTGGCTAAGAACGATAAGGCCAGTTTTAAGGTAACGAATCTAGGGGCGGGGCAAATCAAAGAACAGCACTTTTGTCAGTAAGCCAACTGTGGCCACCAACAGGGTCACTAGGAATCCCCATAGCCGCGCATCTGTGCCCGCTTGTCGCTTAGAAATATCCTGCAAGGTGGACTCTACCGTATCAATCCGCTGCCCTAACTGTACTTCTATGGAATTGATACGCTGCTCCAGTTTGGCCTCCACAGCCTTCATCTGTTGCTCCAGCTTAGCTTCGACAGCATTGATACGCTGCTCCAGTTTGGCCTCCACAGCCTTCATCTGTTGTTCCAGCTTAGCTTCGACAGCATTGATGCGCTGCTCTAGTTTGGCTTCGACGGCGTTGATGCGCTGCTCTAGCTTAGCCTCCACAGCATTGATACGCTGTTCAAGTTTGGCCTCGACAGTATCAATTTTGTCCTCAAGCCTTTGGAATTTCTCGTTACTCGTGGCGATGTGAATATCCAGCTTTTTATCCATGGCTTGGATGGCAGCCTGCATTGACTGCATATCGGCCTGCATCCCTTGGATAGCATCTAAAACTTGGCTCAATTCGGAACGGCTAACGGGTTCAGTCATGATGCTGACACTTGATTAACGGACGTGGAGGGATTCGAACCCCCGACCCTCAGAACCGGAATCTGATGCTCTATCCACTGAGCCACACGTCCAGCCTTCTCATCATAGCATTAACCAAGGTAGGCTTGCTGAACCCGTGGATCATTCAGGAGATCCGCTGCACGACCGCTGAGGGTCACTTGACCCGCTTCAAGCACATAACCGCGATCGCCCAATTGTAAGGCTAGGTGCGCATTTTGCTCGACCAGTAGCATTGTCATCCCCTGTTGCCGCAGTTGTGCCAAGATGGCAAAAATTTCCCGTACTAAATTGGGCGCTAAGCCTAAACTGGGTTCATCAAGGAGCAGTAAGCGAGGACGACTCATCAGGGCACGGGCGATCGCCAGCATTTGTTGCTCACCGCCACTGAGGGTTCCCGCCAGTTGGTATTGCCGCTCTCGTAGTCTAGGAAAGCGCTTGAGTTGTTCTTCGAGGTCTTGTGCAATCTGCGCCTCATCTCGACGACAGTAGGCACCGAGAAGAAGATTGTCGCGTACGGTTTGGCGGGCGAGAACCTGACGCCCCTCTGGACAATGGGCAATGCCCAGCCTCACTAATTCATGGGGCGATCGCCCTGCAATCGATTGACCGGCAAAGCAAATGGTACCTTCACTGGGAACGAGTTTAGAGATGGCACGCAGCAGGGTGGTTTTGCCAGCACCATTGGCACCCACAAGGGTAATGCACTCGCCGGCTGCAATGGCCAGACTCACCTCGCGCAGAGCGCAAATGCCACCGTAGTGGACACTCAGGGACTCAATTTCCAAGATGCGCGCTTGAGAAGTCATCCCCTAGGCCGTGGTCTGTGATTCCTCCGGGTTGGGGGAGCCACCCCGCACCTCTTCCCATTCAGCAATAGCGGCATTTTCGGTTTGGGCAGCAGCACTGGTGACGAGGGCGGAAATTTCCCGAGGAGAGAACCCTTCTTCCAGTAGCTCCATATAGATAGGATGGAGGTTGCGTTGCAGTTCTTTGAAGATGGCGCGGGCGCGATCGGTATAGCGAAAGTTTTGGTCAAATAAGCTGGCCATCTGAGAAATCCAAGAGCACTGCCACTATCCTAAATCCTATCGGCACACCCATTGCCAGTGGTGGCGCGGACTTTTGTTTTCTTTCCCTTGGGCAATGATGACAAGTCAATTTGTTATTCATTTTTCGATTGAACTTGACTTGAAGGTGCTGGTGTTGTTAAAGGATGTGTTCCTGTAGATACACCTCAGCCTTGTCCGTAGTCAGCGGTGGGGCAAAAAGATAGCCTTGGCCAGAGGGACAGCGCAGCGATCGCAACAGTTGCAGTTGAGTTGTGTTTTCAATGCCCTCGGCAATGCAATCGAGGTGGAGGTTGCGCGCCAGCACCAAAATCGTGTGAACCACCTCTAGATCTTCTTGGCTGCGATCTATTTGGGAAATGAAGGAGCGGTCAATTTTAATGCCATCGAGAGGCAGATGGCGTAGATAGCTCAGGGAGGAATACCCAGTGCCAAAGTCGTCAATGTTAATGCGTACCCCCATCGCCTTCAACTCGGCAAGAATTTCGCGGGCAGAGTCCAAGTGTTGCATCAAGGTACTTTCAGTAATTTCTATCTTTAGAAAGTGCCCTGCTAAATGGTAATGCTCAAGGGTTTGTTGAATCTCAGCTACAAGGGTGGGCAAAGAAAATTGATTGGCGGACAGATTGATGCTCATCGTAAAGCCCACGGACTGAAGCTTGGGATAACGCTGTTGCCACTGCTGCAACTGTTCACAGGCATTGTGCAAGACCCAGCGGGAGAGTTCAAAAATCAGCCCCGTTTCTTCAGCGACGGGAATAAAAACTTTGGGGGAAATCAGCGTATCCCCCTTTTGCCAGCGCAGGAGTGCCTCAAAACCTTTGAGAGATTGGCTCCGGAGCTTGACGATGGGCTGATAGTGGAGGACAAAGTCCCCCCGTTCAATCGCTTGCCGCAGTTCCACTTCTAAGTACAGGCGATCGCGCACCTGTTGCAGCATCACAGGATCAAAGACATCAATGCGATTGTGTCCCTTGGTTTTAGCGTGGTACATGGCCATGTCAGCATCCCGCAGCAGTTCCTCACTACTGGTGTAATGGGGGTTACCCATCACAAAACCGATACTCACCGTGCTGTACAGGGTGTAGTGATCGATTTCAAAGGGATGGTTGAGGCGATCCTGCAGTTGGTGGGCAATGGCTTGGGCATGTTCTATCCCCTCAATATCATTGAGCAAGACCGCAAATTCATCTCCCCCTAGGCGTGCCACTACGTCCTGAGGACTCACACAACGCGTCAGCCGCTGAGCAAAGGCTTGGAGGAATAAATCCCCTGTGCCATGTCCCAGACTGTCATTGAGGGTCTTGAAGCGATCGATATCCAAGCAGAGAACAGCATAGTGGTAGTGGGGGTGCTCGGCTGCATAGCTGAGGGTAAGGCGCAACTGTTCCTCAAAGAACCAGCGATTGGGTAAATGGGTGAGGCGGTCATGGCGGGCTTGGTAGAGGAGTTGGGCTTCGATTGCTTTGCGCTCTTGAATTTCCGCTTGCGCCTTTTGATAGAGTTCTGCCTGCAGGATGGCGATCGCCAACTGGGTCGAAATTTGCTTAATCAGTTCAATTTCACTGTCTTGCCAGTCGCGGGGATGGGCGCATTGATGACAGATGAGCAACCCCCACAGCCGCCCTTCGACAATAATCGGTACCACCAGATTGGCCTTGACCTGATAATGAGCCAGCAGATCCCGATAGCAGGGAACTAGAGGGGCGGTGTCTAAATCATTTACCACATGGATGCGACCGCGCTTGTAGGCTTCAATGTATCGCTCTGTAAAGCAGGAATCCCCCACCACGTCCCCAAGAGCCGACAACCAAGGGGGAACGACGGCTTCAACATCCATAATGCCGCGCCAATCCTCGAGGAAACGATAAACGAGCACGCGATCGCAGCCCAAGAGTTCTCGCACATCCTTGACGGCAGCTTCGAGAATCGTGGCCAGATCAAGGGATTGGTGAATGTGCTGGGTAATTTGTACCAGCAGGCGATCGTACTGGGCTTGGCGCAGCAGTTGTTGTTCCACCTGATGGCGATCGATGGCATGGCGAAAACTGCGCGCCAGCAAGTTGGGACTGAGTTCCTGAAAGCTCAAGTAGTCCTGAGCACCACTGTGGAGGATCTGAGTGGCCAGATCCGGGCGATCGCTGGGATCAATCACAACTAAGGGTAAGTGTGGATAGCGTTGCTGGAGTGTTTGCACTGCTTTAAGAACGTGATCCCCTTGAGCAATGAGGACAAGGAGATTGGGCTTGGCCTGAGCAACCACCCCAGGGGTTAAATGAGAATACGGACAGGTGTGAACTTGATAGCAAATGTAATCAATCTCGGCGAGATGGGGATATAAAATTTCACCCGATTGGGGGATGTTTTCGATCAGTAATATGTTGATGGATGGCAATAAGCATTTTTTTTGAGGATATTTTTGCGCAGAGTCTTCTGCGACGACTTCAACGGTCGCTAGTGGTTCTAAAGGGCAGTCATCAACAGCGGACAAAACAAGGAGTTTCTCAATCATTGCTAAGTCATCATTCAATACATTAAAATCACAAACTATACAAAAATTTATCAAGGAATATTATTTGTTGCTTCTTCCTAAGTCCATCATACAGCCCTTTTCTAAACTATTGGAGCAGCGATGGCGCTTCATCCCCTCAAAGAGCGGTTTTGAGGCTTTTCTGACCGTGATCCCGTCACTGTGAAAAGGGGTGGGGATCGCTGTGAGATCGTGATAGAGAACACGTTTAGACTGCTATCAAAATTGCTAGGTTAGAAGCAGCATTCCCCAAAGGCAGGGGGTTGATCATTGTGCTGCAAAAACAACTTCAAAGCTGGCTGCGGGTTTCTTTACCGACATTGACGCTGGCGATCGCCCTTGTAGTTTCCCCATCCTCGGGTCTCGCCCAGCGGGATTTGATCCCCATTGACGGTTCCGATGAGGATATGCAGCTTCTCTTTGATCTGGTTTATTATCCGCGCCGCGATCCTGCCCGTTTTCGGCTGCAAAACAGTGCTGAGGTGGAAGCTTATCAGTTGATTCGCACCATTTTGCGTACGGGCACGAGCCTCTACATCCGGCAGCGCCAAGATGATAATTACGGCTCCTATAGTTTTAGTCGCGATCGCTTGATCTTGCGTCCTCGCGCCCTTGCTCATTGGCCGATTTTTATCGAAACGCTGCGCCATGAGGGCTGGCATGTCGTTCAAGCCTGCTTTGCGGCGAAACGAGATTTGGATTCCTTGGTACCCGTGGGCATTCGCGTCAGCCCCGGTATCGTCGCGGATCTCTACCGCAAGAGTGGCTATAACCCCGCAGACATTCCAATTGAGGCCGAGGCCTTTGCTGCTGAGCGGGTACCCAATATGACATTGCAGGGGCTACAGCGTGAGTGTGCCGACTGGCTCAACCGCCCCAGCAAGGACTAGCCAGAAGAACGGGTCGATGCACCGCAATGACGACAATAGGGTAAGTGGCGATAGGTGGGCTGCTGACAATTGGGACAGGGCATCCACTGCAAATAACCACAGTGGGGACAGTGCTGATCGAGATCCCGTAGCCGCTTGCCACAACGGACACAGCGGTGTTTTTGGACTCGCCCTGCCGCCTGTCGCTGTGGATTGAGGAAAAGAGCTTGCGCCACTTTAATCATGCCAAACCCGACCGCTGGGATCAGCAGGATATAGAGGTAGCTGACCAAAAAAAGCAGACCGCCAAAGAGAGCAAGAATGACATTAGCCAGCCACTCAAAGAGTGCTCCCACCTGCAATAGTTCAAAAATCTTCAACACCAAAGGAATCAAGAAGATCACCAGCAGGTGCCAACTCATGAGGGCAAGCAGGCCATAACGGCGGCGATCAGCAAAACGATGCACCACTAGGGCGATCGCAATCAGCGGTAATAGAAAGAGGGCTTGTAAAACAAATTGGAGACTGGGATACCAAAACTGAGAGCGCTGATATTGGTTCTCAAGCTGGGCAAAGGTGGCGTCCTCGGCTAAAAATTTCAAGAAGGCTTGGCTATCGGCTTCTTGGAGAATCGCCTGTTCAAGGGCGGCAATCTCATTTTTGAGAGCGGCAATTTGGCGGTTGTTGGCCTCAAGGGTGGCTTTGGCCTTGGCGGCTTCCACCAAGTTGATCGATTGATCCGCGGGTTGCCCCGCAAGCTGCTCTAATAGTGTCGAGTCATACTCTTGACGAATGCGGGCATTGGTGGCCTCGAGGGTTTGAATTTGTGCCTGTTTCTGCTGTCGTTGCTTAAGTCGGGCTTGATTGGTGGGGTGGTTGACGGCATCTTGATACTTTGCATAGGTGAAGCAAATGGCGGAGATGGTTCCCAGTTTGCCCTTGCTGCTTTCCTGTAGGCGCTCCACAGCCGTCTGGGGCGGGGGGTCAAGGCTAATCTGCTGCTCTAGAAAACGAATGTCGCGCTCCCTAGCGGTGTCTTGGCGATAGGCTTGCCAAGGAGCATAACAGGGCTGGGCTTGACTGGGACTCAAAGGCCAATTGCTAATTTCGCTGAGGCCACTAAAGACATTAATGAGGATAAAAATATCCACCAAGATAATGACAATCAGACTCACCCGATTGAGGGGTTCGTCATTGACAAGGCGCGATCGCCGCCAAAATCCCCGCCAGAGTCGCCTCAACCCGCCTGTGATATTCATGGCAGCGTAAACCCAAAGGCAAGTTTTACCCGCTCTAGGGTTGCATTGGCCACGCGGGCGGCCTGTTCTTGGCCTTTTTTGAGCAAATCCTTGAGATAGCGGGGGTCTGCCATAATCTCTTGGTATCGCTGCTGAATCGGTTCTAGGGTAGCAATCACCGCATCGGTGAGGAGGGGCTTAAACTGTCCCCAGCCCATATCGGCACATTCTGCTGCCACTGCCTCTTTGGTTTTTCCCGTGAGTACTTGATAGAGACTCAGCAGGTTATTGGCTTCGGGGCGATCGGGATCGTCAAAGGTTAAGCCACGAATCGGGTCAGTCTTGCAGCGCTTGATCTTCTTGCGAATCTCATCCGGCGAGTCCAAAAGGTTAATGCGACTCAGTTCCGAGGGATCCGACTTCGACATTTTCTTGGTGCCGTCGGTGAGACTCATCACCCGTGCTCCCGCCTTGGCAATCAAGGGTTCCGGTAGCTTGAGAATTGGCGGCTGATTGTGGGCAAAGAGGTAGTTGACACGGGCAGCAATATCGCGGGTCAGTTCCAAGTGTTGCTTTTGATCTTCCCCCACAGGGACCAGATCGGCATCGTAGAGCAAAATATCTGCTGCCATCAACACAGGATAGTCCAAGAGTCCTGCCGCGACATTTTCTCCCTGCTTGACGGCTTTTTCCTTGAATTGAATCATGTCCTCCAGCCAGTTGAGGGGGGTGATGCAGTTCAGTAACCAAGTGAGTTCGGCATGGGCGCTGACGTGGGATTGGACAAAGATGGTGGCGTGGGCTGGGTCAATGCCACAGGCCAAGTACAGAGCAGCAACAGTATAGGTATTAGCCGCCAGTTCTGCGGGATTGTGGGGGACGGTAATGGCATGTAAATCCACCACACAAAAGTAGTTTTCATACTCGGCTTGCCCCGCCACCCAGTTGCGAATGGCTCCGAGATAATTCCCCAAGTGCAAGCTACCTGTGGGCTGGACTCCCGAAAGCACCCGTTTTTTGGTCACCCCAACCTCCTCTAATTGCATTCCTACTATGCTACAGCCCTTTTCCTATGGATGGAACACGGCTTAAGGATGAAAGCCCCTCTCCCATGGCAGGGTCATCTAGGCTTGCCCAATGCCCGCAGGGGTCTGGGTGTCGCTATCCCTAACTTAGCGCTGAGTCCTGCTGGGTCGCTTTAGTGCGTGCTTCTAACTCTTCAAGGCGGCTTTTTAGGGTTTGATTTTCCTTTTGTAACTCGTTGAGGGTGGTCTCAAGGGTCTTGAGGCGGTCATCGCTGCCAAGGGCTTTCTGAACTTTGGCGATTCCTTCATCAACTGATCGTTTGATACGGCCGTCGGTGGTGCGATCGCCCAACTGCTGCAGCAGGCCTAGAACTTGGGGATGGTCAATTTGACTCAGGGCTTGGACAACGGCCATCTGGGTAAAGAAAAAGGTCTCGTGGCTCAGTTGTTCTAGCCGCTCCAGAATTTGTTGCAGTTGGGGATGGTGGCGATCGCCAATGGTGCCAAGGGTACGAATGGCGGCCAAGCGTAGGGGTTGCGGGACATCAATAGCGGTGTAGTCAAGAACCAAATTCACCGCCTCTGGAGACTCCTTGAGTTCCCCCACGCCAGCGATCGCCCCACAGCGTACCACCTCATTCCAGCCTTGTCGTTTTTCCAAAGCCTTCCGCAGTCGTTTCAGCACTTTTTCGAGCTTGGGTTTCGGTTGCGGTTTGGCAGCGGCAATCACACCAATTCCCTTCAGGGCGGCAGCTTCAACGCTATAGCTGGGGTCGCCGTGCTTGGCAATGGGCTTGAGAAGTTCGTAGGCTTTGGCGGACTTAAACCCAGCAATGGCCTCCACGGCTGCTGCACGGACATGGGGATGGCTATCGGTAAGGGCGAGCCTTAGAGCCTCTAAGCTTTGATCCAGTTGAATCGTGCCCAGCACTTTGGCAATTTCACGCCGCACTCCCCAAAAGGGTTCCCGTTGCAGCGCCGCCGCCAAGGTTTGCACAACTTCTAGGTTTCCTTTTTTGCCTAGGGCAATGGCAGCTTGAACCCGCCCCAAAACATCGGGGTCGTACTGCAGTTGGGCTTTGAGTTCAGGGAGGGGGTACTCTAGGGTAACGGTTTTGAGGGTATGGTTGCCAGCATCAAAACTCACAAAGGTGGGCTGCTGTGGCAGCGGCAAATAGAAGGTGTGCTCTGGTTCATGAATGCGCAGGGGAATGGTTTTGACCGTCACCTGCCCCTGATCATCCACCGTACCGATGCCAACAGGGATGCGCAGATCAAAGAGGTTGCGCTCTAGGGGCGTGACCCCATCGGTCACCTGCTGCTGCTTGACGGTAAGAACGGCTAATTGATCGGCTACCTCCCAGCGATAGCTCACATGGAAGTCGGGATGTCCCCCACGAAAAACGTATTGGTCAAAGAGGGGAAGTAGGTTGCGGCCGGTGGCCATTTCAATCGCCCGCAGCAGATCCACCGTTTCGACAGTTTGATGGGCGTAGGTTTGGACAAAGGTTTGAATGGCTTTCCAGAATTGTTCTTCGCCGAGTTCCTGGCGGATCATGTGATAGACGCAGGCGCCTTTTTCGTAGAGGTGGCGATCGTAGAGTTCAATGGCTTCGCGATAGACATGGGTGACAATGGGGCGGCGGTAGCGATCGCTATCCTCACTGAGGTAGTTGCGCAATTCCCCAAGGCGATAATAGGCGGCAAAATCAGCGCCATATTCCTCCTCAAACCAGAGCACCTCGGCATAGGAGGCCATGCCCTCCTTGATCCAAGCGTGAGACCAGTGCTTGATCACCACCAGATCGCCAAACCACTGGTGTGCCAACTCATGGGCCACTAAACTTTCACTGCGAAAATCTTCAGCGGCGGCTCGCTCATCCAACAGACAGCGGTCTGTCAATAGGGTTGTCGAGGTATTTTCCATACCGCCAAAGATAAAATCGGCCACACAGACTTGGGCATATTTGGGGTAGGGATAGGGATAGCCGTAGATGCGGCTGAAAAAGTCCATCATCTTTGGCGTTTTGCCCAAGGTGCGGCGGGCATCAGCAGCGCGATCTTTAGCAACGTAGTAGGTGACGGGCTTGCCCTGCCACTGGTCATCAAAAACCGCAAAATCCCCCACCGCTAGGGTCATCAGATAAGTGGGATGGACCTGGGGTTGATACCAGTGAAAGATTTGCCACTCTCCCTCGCTGTAGCAGGCACGCAATTCCCCATTGGAAATAGCCTGTAAGGGTTGCCGCACCCGCGCTCGTACCTCTGACGTCGCCAGCTGCCCAGGAGAATCAAAGCAGGGAAACCAATAGCGGGAGTCCTCATCTTCCCCTTGGGTCCAAGCTTGGGGGGGATCAGTGGCAACAAAGTACAATCCCCGCTGGGGTTTCTGCAGACGGTAGTCAATGGTGATCACCAGCACCTGATCTGGGTGAATCCCCAAGCTCGCATCAAGGGAAATATCCAGAAACTCACCATCATAGTGGAAGGCTTGGGGTTGGTGCTGCACAGTCACACTCTGGATCTGTTGCCCCACGGCATTGAGCCGCAGCTGACGCACTTGGGAGTGCAATGGTCGTAGGTGGATATGACACTGTCCCCAGCATGCCTGGGTCTCTAAATCTAGGGTCAAGTCCAAGCAGATATGTTCCACCTGCCCCACTCGATCGGGACTGTAGTGGGGACGTGCACCGCTGAGGACAAAGGATTTGGCTGGAGTGACATCAAGAGTCATAGTCATGTTGAGCCGCACTTGCTCTTAGTCTAGGGGGTATCAATCGAGGAGTTCAACCACCTTATAGCGACTGGTATGACCCTTGATTAACCGAACACGGGACTTAGGCACCTGAAAATAGGCTGCCAAGACCGCAATCAGTTCTTGATTGGCCTTGCCATCAGTGGCAGGGGCACGCACCGCCACCACTAGCTGACCGGCAGAATCAACAGCAACAGAGGACGCTCTTGCATTCGGTTTGACCACCAGATGGTATTTCTTCATGCCCTCCTAGCCTGAAGCATGGGCACAGATGTGCTGCCCAATTTGCTTGTCAATTTTCATAATGTGATTCACTAACCAGTCTGCTAACTTACCATGGATCTGGGTGGCGATCGCCGCATCCGCTTGGCTGTCGCGGTACTGCTGCTGCAGCTCTTCAATCATCTCGATGAACTGTTTATGGGCGCAGCGGTTAACTTCTGCTAGGGGGCACTGGTATTTTTCAGCACAGCTTTCTTCATTCCCGAAGTGCCACTCTGCATAATACTTCATGAAAGCAATTAGCTGTTTAATCGCAGCACTTCCCCGACCCTGTTCAATGGCATCCGCCAGATCATTGACAGCACAGACGAGTTCCTTGTGCTGTATATCAATCATGGGCACGCCGGTCTGCAGCTGCTCTGTCCACGCGAAGCGTTGCATTGTTTTTTATCCCCCTAGACCGATTGCGGGTGGGTTTTTGTTTTCAGAAACGCAAAGATTCCCTCTAGAAAGGAGGAGCTAATTTCTGTTGTTTCAATGAGTTCTGGTTCCCTAGGGCTGGCGGCGGCAGCAGCAATGCCAGCAATTTCCTCGGCAATCCCCACCACTATTAGGCGAAAACAAATTTTTTGCACCTCTAGAATGGGTAAGTTCAACGCTTCACTGATTTCTTGGAGGGTTTTGGTACCGTTAGCGTACTCCCACACTTGCCACTCATGATGATTGAGGTGGTAGGGGGGCTGTCCTTCAATCGTGCTGGCAATGGTTGAACTCGGCAGGGGCAGCTTGTCCATTAGGGCTGTCCAATCCCGCAGCAGTCGTAGACCCGCCAAGGAAATTTCCATGGGTGAGGCACTCAGTCCCGTCATTTCCTCAAAGGGCAGTGGATGGTTGGCATCGAACTTAAACCAGCCCTCATTGAGGCTAAAGAGGTGAGGAATCGGTGTCAGTACCTGTTGCTTGAACAATAGCCGCAGCTGTTCTGGCTCAAGGGCACCTTGGGTTTTCAAACACAGCCCAAGGGATCCGGTTCGGGAACAAAAGGGTAAAAGGCGTTGAATGGTAGTTGGGCGCAGCCAGCCCCGCTGCTCAATGAGCCGTTGCAATCCTTGGTGATCCAAGGTCGTTGTTGCGGCTACAATCTGACCCAAGTGAAAGAAGATATAGTACTCCTGCATTTGGGGAATCAGCGGCATCATCCCCGCCATTTCCACGGGCTTAATGGAGAGGCAGCCCGTTTTTTGCCCCTGCTCCAGAAAATGAAAAATTTCCCCCAAGGAAAATTCCGATAGATAACCTGTAATTTTCATACATTCCCCCTAGTGAGTGATGTTGTTCTAAGTGGTGAGTGCACTGCGGTTTAATTGCGAGGATTGGGCACTGGCATAGGCTTGAATGAGTGCCATCATGGCAGCGGCAACGGAAGACTGATCCAAAGCATTCACAGGCACCATGGGTGGGCGGCGGTGGGGACTCAAGTAGCCGAGGGCGATCGCGATCTCTTCAGCAGGCCACGCATTGGGATTATCGGCATGGCTCAGACCCACTAGCATTGGAATCTTTGTGCGATGGCGCATGAAGGCCAAAATCCGCCGTGCGGCTCGAAAATCTTGGGGACGGTGAGAACTGACCAGTAGGATAAACGCATGGGCTTTGCGAATAAGAATATCCCACATAAAGTCAAAGCGTTCTTGACCAGGCGTGCCATACAGATGCAGGGCAACATTAGGACCAAACTGCAGCCGCCCAAAATCCATCGCTACCGTTGTCTTTTCCTTGAAAGCAGCAATTTCATCCGTTGCCTTGCGATCGGTATCCACCACCTCAATTTCGCTGATGGTACGGATGAAGGTGGATTTGCCTGCGCCCACTGGTCCTGTGATGACAATGCGCATAATTTCCATGGGTTGGCACCTCAATTACGGCAAAACACAGAGGAATCAGGCTGGTCTAAACATTCACGGCTTGCCCCATACCCATGAGTTGGGTTTGCAATTCAGCCAGAACATTTTTAATTTCAAGGTTGATAATGCCCAATTTGGCAGAGGCATCCGCCAGCACAAGGAAAACCGCATCTTCGGTGCAGCTGGTGAGAATGCCATACCCACTGGCACCCTCTACAAGGATGCGCTCGATTTTGCCCCGGCTTAGCTCTCGTCCAATACGTTCCCCCAACGACAACATGGCCGCTGACATCGCTGCCACCCGTTCATCATCCATTCCCCCCGGCAAGGTTGCCGCCAGCGTCAGACCATCGGGAGACACAAGCGCTGCCCCTTGGACATTACTGGCATTGGCAACAAAGTGTTGCAATGTAGCTTCAAGTTTTGCGGCATTAATTGGCATAGTCTAATCCTCGTAAAGATATGGGAACTTTTTCAACAATGACTGCTAGGTGACCTACATGGCAGCAGCCCCTGTGGCAATTAGCCGTTGAAATAGTGCTTGGGTCCAACCGGTTTCCTTAAGAACCGCTTGGGAAGACACCTCGAAGTAGGCCTGTTCAATAAAGGCAAGATCAATCATGCAAATTTTGCCTAGGGCATCACTGAGGGCCTCGGATTTGTTGGCTTCCCTTAACTTTTGCCGCACGGCGTTGACAACAATTGCCATCGCGGGTACCACATGCTGGGGCCCAATGCCAATGCGCACGTGAACCAGACCAATTTTCCAGCGGCGCTCAGCGTAGGCCTTGCCCCAACCATCCATCCCTGTGAACATTTCATGGAACCAGTCGATGAAGGTTTGATGGAGGCGATGAATGCGTCCTTCTGTGGCGTTGAGGATGGCATTCATCTCTTCATCCCGCCCCAAGTAGTCATAAAAAATATCAGCCATCTGTGGAGCAATTTCTTTTCCCCAAGGGGCAGCCTCAGCTAACAGGGATTTGTCTTCATCAGTCAACTGGACTCGTCGCACCATTATTGCCATAAAATTGATTGGCTCAATTGTCATCTCTTTCGCCTCGAAACACTGAATAACTTTAATTACTAGATCAGGTGAATTGACTGGGCGTCCGTGATTCAGTGATTAGAATCAAGTCAGGCACTTGCTCCTGCAAGCTAACAAACAATATTCGGAAAAGCTGAAAATTTCAGAAACAATTAAAGATTCCCCCTTAAAAATCCAAGCACTGCTGGTACAGACCCCTGCATTAGATGCTTGAAAAGCGCTTTCTCTCTCCACGACATGCAACCTCAACTCAGATTTAGCCGATTTCACAGGGACTCAACACAGAAATAAAAGTTGCTCCTCATTCTAAAAAGTATGAAGTTAGCTTACTTATCACTCTGCGTTGCAGAAACAGGCTGCGGTTAATGCAGAGAGTATCCCCCTGACTTTCTAATGAAAAGTATAGATTTCTCTGTAGTTCTCTGATTGTATTTCTCGACACACTACACAAAATAAAATGATTAGACACATTTTTTAATTATTCTTTAGTTTTTTAATTCGCTTTGTGTGGAAATGAAAGTAACTTTTACAAAATATCCCCAATGCCTTGATCCCATGGCACGGAGTATGCCACCCTTGCATTGTTATCCATCTAGGATGCTTTGAGTCATCGTAGGTATTTATCTTGAGCAAGGGAGGATAGTTATATGTCCGATCGCTTGACCTACCAAGGCGAAATGGAAACGAAGCTGCAACAACTCGGTGCCCAGCTTGACCAACTCAAGGCAAAGGCGGATCAAGCGGGTGAAGATGTCAAGGCAGATATTGAAGCTAAAATTGAAGCCCTCAAGACCAAACGTGATGAGATTACTCAGCAATTGGCTGCCCTCAAAGAAGCGGGCGATGATGCTTGGGAGTCCCTCAAAGCAGGGTTCCAGAGTGCGTGGGATGAGTTGAGCAAGGCCTTTGAGGAAGCAGCCAGTAAGTTTAAGGGTGAATAACTGTTTTCTTAGCTCCAGCCCTCAATGGTGACATCGACGCGATCACTCTCGTGGGAAAGGGGCGCAATGTTCAAGTAGTACAGGGGCTGATCCGGCGATAAATTCCGCAGCCAATGGAGACATTGGGCATCCACATGGACATAGGAGCCGGTTTCCACGGGGGTACGGATCAAGGCGGTTGCCGCCACAGAACTCGCAGGGGGCGTCATCGGGTAGGTAATCAGTTCACCAACTCCCGATACAATCAGGAAAATATCGTCACCGCGATGGTGGTAATGGGGATAGTTAGCTTGTCCTGGCTCAATGCGATAGAGACTAGAGGCTAGCTCAGGGTTGTGGTGATCCAAGGGACAGACGGCATAGCCCGGCCGCTTTGGTGTCCAAGTTTGACAGCGCTCAACCAACTCAGGAAAAGAAAAAACTAACATCGTGCCTTTAGGACAAAATACTCAGCATTGGCTTATTGTATCGCCAAGCGATCGCGCTATCCTAGCCTGTGGTCTGTGTCGGAGTTTGGCATGAGTACATCCATCCCAGTGATTGTTGTTGGCGCCCTCGGTAAAATGGGACGCGAAGTTGTGAAAACAGTGCAGCAGGCTCCTGACACGACCCTTTATGCGGCTGTTGATCGCAAGCAGGTGGGAGAAGATATTGGTGAAGCCTTGGGGCTAGGAGCCTTAGAGATTCCCATTAGCGGCAGCTTGCAAGAGGTGTGTGTGGCGGCTGCCCAAGAAAAACAACCCGTGGTCATGGTGGATTTTACCCATCCCCAAGCAGTGTATGAGAATGTGCGCATGGCGATCGCCTACGGGGTGTATCCGGTGGTGGGGACGACAGGCTTGAGTCCAGAACAAATTGAAGATCTGGCCGAGTTTGCCGACAAGGCCGATATGGGGGTGGTCATTGCGCCGAATTTCTCAATTGGCATGGTGCTGCTCCAAGAGGCTGCCATCCGCGCAAGCCAGTACTTTGATCACGTGGAGATCATTGAACTGCACCACAACCAAAAGGCTGATGCTCCTAGTGGTACCGCCATTCAAACCGCGCAGCGTTTAGCAGAATTGGGCAAAACCTTTAACCCCCCCCAAGTGCAGGAGTCCGAACATCTCACGGGGGCGCGAGGGGCGTGCGCTGACGCTGAAATTCGCATTCACAGTGTTCGCCTCCCCGGACTGATTGCCCATCAGGAGGTGATTTTTGGGGCACCGGGACAAATTTATACGCTGCGCCATGACACCAGCGATCGCCAGTGCTATATGCCGGGGGTACTGCTTGCCATTCGCAAAGTCACGCACCTCAAACGCTTGATCTATGGCCTTGAAAAGCTGCTTTAGTCTAAACTTCAGGGGTTTGCTGCAACAACCAAAAGCCTTGCAATGCATCTTGTTCCGGTCGTTCCTTCACTGCGATAAAGTGTAGCCCCTGGCTTTGAGTACAGGCGTCCCTAAAGGCAGCCAGTTCCTTCTGAATTTGGGGATTGCGGCCACTAATGAGAACCCAGCGATCGCTCGCTCCTGTTTCTAATACCAATAACGGTTGGGGGTTCTCCTCAAAACTCAAATAGGCCGGCTCTAATCCCGATAGCCAACCCGCTAAGGGCAGTGCGCGCTGCGAATAGATAATTAACCCCGGCAGTAGCGTATCGTCCCTGAGGGTCAAAAAGGGCAGTGGGGGTACCTCACCAAAGGGCAGTTCCCATTCACCAGCCGTTTTAATTTCCCCCAGAGGAAGACCACTGAATTGCCAGCGATCGCCCCGCAGGGCTGGTGGTAAAGGTTGAGGTGCAGGGGGGATCAACTGGGGTGGCGTTGCCAGATCGGCTTGGTAGTTGGGTAGGGTTGGATAGAGGTTTGTGGCGCGATCGCGCAGCCAATCATAGAGGGCAAACGTGCGCCGACTGGGCACCATCACTAATCCTGCCGCTTCTCCCCCCCGCGTAATAATGCTGGTCATGGCTCGGCGGAAAAAACGTACCCGATCGGGTTGAGCACTGTTTGCCAGTCCCAGTTGCTGCCGCCATTGATCCATGGCTTCTTTGAGGGCAGCTTCTAACCAGCGGGCATTGGCTTCAGCGCCGGCACAAGTTTTGCTGAACTGAAATTGTTGCTGGCGATCGCAAATCAGCAATTCCCAGATTTTTTTGTTGTTTTCATCCACAAGGGGACGGGAATAAAAATCCAACTCCCAGATCGTATCCATTCACACCTAGAGGAACGTTACCCGCAAACTTGAAGCTATTTGCCTTTCCTAGGATAGGCGGTTTTGGCCGTCAAGGTAAATGTATAACCCGATACAGATTTTCCACTGTGAGAACTGGTGCAATCAAAGGTTAATTGCGGGTCAATGCTTTGCTCAGCTCAAGCCAAACAACAGCCAGATAACTTTCTGGCGCGATGGTGCCGCAACTGCGATTTCTCCTCCGCTGAACTCATGTGCAACTCTACTCCATAATCGTTGAGAATGAAAGCGATGTCCAAGTTAAAACTGAAACGTGCGAGACGGCAAAAGCGCCCGTTACGCAACCTCGACCGGCAGCCCAATTTCCGCTGGCGATCGCCAGCCCTTGTCGCCTGCATTCCCCTAGCTTTAATCATTGTGGCTGTTTGGGGAGTGGCTGCTCAGGCACAGGATAAACCCCTCACCCCTGAAACAGTTCAAGGAGTACTCAACACCATTTGGGTACTCATTGCAGCCATTCTGGTGATTTTCATGAATGCTGGCTTCGGCATGTTGGAAACTGGCTTCTGCCGCCAGAAAAATGCTGTCAACATTCTTTCTAAGAACCTAATTGTTTTTGCCTTGGCCACCCTTGCCTACTGGGCGATCGGATTCTCTTTCATGTTTGGTACCGAGGGCAATGCTTTTATTGGCCTAGGGGGCTTTTTCCTCAGTAGTGAAAACCCCGAAACCTACGGTCTTGATCCCTTTCCGGAGGGCTTACCCATCGCTGTGGCCTTTCTGTTCCAAGCTGCCTTTGCAGGAACCGCAGCCACCATTGTTTCTGGAGCAGTGGCCGAGCGGATCAAGTTTGTTGACTTTTTGATTTTCAGCCTCCTGCTCACTGGTATCTCTTACCCCATTACGGGTCACTGGGTTTGGGGGGGTGGCCTTCTCAGCAACATTGGTTTCCTTGGCCCAGATATTGCCTTTAAGGATTTTGCCGGTTCAACGGTGGTTCATGCCGTAGGCGGTTGGTCGGCACTGATGGGCGCTGCGTTTCTAGGACCACGGCTTGGCAAGTATGCCGCAGATGGTACGCCTCGGGCGTTGCCCGGCCACAACATGGGCTTTGCCATGCTGGGGTGTTTGATCCTCTGGATCGGCTGGTTTGGTTTTAACCCTGGTTCTGAACTGGCCGCGAATGAAGCTGTACCCTACATCGCAGTCACAACAAACTTGGCGGCGGCAGCCGGCGGGGTTGCGGCAACAATTACCGCTTGGCTAGCCATTGGTAAACCTGACCTCTCCATGATTATCAACGGTATTCTGGCGGGATTAGTGTCCATTACAGCACCCTGTGCAGGTGTGTCTTACTGGAGTGCCGTGATCATTGGTGCCATTGGCGGTGTGATTGTGGTCTATTCTGTCCTTTTCTTTGACCGCATCAAAATTGATGACCCCGTCGGCGCCACCTCTGTCCACTTGGTCTGCGGCACTTGGGGTACCTTAGCTGTTGGCTTGTTTGACAAAGAGTTAGGCTTGCTCACCGGCCACGGAGTGACTCAGTTGATTGCTCAGATTATCGGTATTTTGACAGTCGGTGGCTTTACTGTACTGCTGACCAGTATCTTTTGGCTGGCTCTGAAACAAACGCTTGGCATTCGTGTTTCCGAAGAAGAGGAACTCAAAGGCTTGGACATCGGCGAGCATGGCATGGAAGCCTACAGCGGTTTCTTGAAGGAGTAACTCGCCTGCCAATAAGTTTGGGGTCGTACCACGCCGCTGGACGATCCCATTGCCCTAGGTGGTTTTTGCTGTCCTCAGCGTTTGAGGGCAGTTTTTTCTAACTTTGCAGTGATATACGCTACGCTATAGCGGCAGTACATTAGGGAGTTTTGGATGAGCGATCGCGCCATGGCGGTACGGGTGCGACAACACGTTAACCCTCTCAGTCAAAAGTTCCAGCAGGACATTGCTGTTCCCGATTGGGCAACGATTTACGAGCAACCCTCGCAGCCTTTACATCTCGATATTGGCTGTGCCAAGGGGACGTTCTTGCTAGAAATGGCAGCACTGTATCCAGAGCAAAATTTTCTGGGTCTGGAAATTCGCTACCCGCTGGTGGTGACGGCCAATGAACGGCGCGATCGCCAGCAACTTCGGAACCTCCACTACCTTTGGGGCAATGCCAATGTCCACTTGGGCAAAATCCTCGGCGGACTCCCCCTGCACACCGTCACGATTCAGTTTCCAGATCCGTGGTTCAAGCGCCGTCACCATAAACGCCGCGTCGTCACCCCTGAACTGGTGGCCACCCTTGCCGAACTCCTGCCCGCTGGTGGGCGTGTTGTCCTTCAGTCAGATGTCTTTGAGGTGGCTGAATCAATGGTGCAACAGTTTCGTGCCCATGCCGCCTTTAGCTCAACCTGTACCGATTGGTTACCCCAGAGTCCTTGGCCCGTCGCGACAGAACGGGAAAAATGTGTCCTCAGTAAAGGATTAGCCGTTTACCGCTGGCAATTTGAGCGGTGTGCCCTCTAACTGGCTTTCAAATACTGCTGCCAAGTAGCAACAATTGCTGGGGAACCGTACCAAGGGGCATCGGGGCGATCGCGCAAGCGGCTGCGAGGCGCATGGAGCACATCTTCATAGACCAGATTCTCTGCCCCCTCAAGGTGGGCTGCTGCCACCGGTGTCACCCCATCTCCCCAACAGGCACCCTCGCCACAGGTGAGTTTATAGCTTTGATACGTAAACCAATTGGCAAACGAACCGCGTGGTGTGCCATAGATGGCCTTGCCCGCTAGACACACATAGCGAACTTGCGGGTAATAGGCACCGGGGTACGTGGTGTTCACAAAGTCAAGATTGCGGCGCGTCCAACGCTCCTGACTCCGATGGGGAGTACCCAACGTGATTAGCGTGTGCACCCATTTGTGACCCGCCCAAACTTGGTCATCATAGGGTTGATCCCCTAGGTAAATGCGGCTAATCCAGCCCCCCGCTGAGTGGCCAATGAGATGCACGGCGGACGCCCCTGTTGTATTCAGAACATGCTGAATGGTGGTATCCAAGGCCTGTAAAATTGGCGCCACCGATCGCCCCCCCAACGTGGGAAACCACGAGCGTACCCTGAGGGGCACCACCTCCGCCACAAACCCCAATTGCCGCAGATAATCCCGCAGTGGGTAATAGTCAGGGGCAGCCGCTAAATATCCCGGTAAAAGAACGACAGGCAACACAGGACTAACTTGCTTGAGGCGTCGCCGGGAAGTGTATCACATTTGGATAGACGGAAATCATTAGCCCCTCGCGAGCCAGCAGCGTCTGCGGAAATCGTGCCCGTGCCAACTCACCAATGCGATCTAGACAGTCATCATCGTGGCTAGGGTCATGGTGAAACAAAATCAGTTGCTTCACTTGGGCGGCTTGGGCAAGCTTAACCGCCTCCTGCCATGTGGAATGCCCCCACCCCACCTTGCTCTGCTGCGGGTGATAGTATTCTTCATCGGTATAGGTGGCATCGTAGATCATCACATCAGCGCGATCGGCCAAGGCAAACGCCCCCGGATGCAACTGATCGGGCAAATGCTCCGTGTCTGTGATATAGGCCACATGGATACCCTGCCAACTCACACGGTAGCCCACCCCCCCACCCGGATGATTCAGGGCTTCATTACTCACCACCACACCACCGCCTAGGTGTACCTGTTCGCCCGCCTCCAAGTCATAAAAACGCAAATCTCCCCCCATAATCTGCAACGGGACAGGAAAGTTGGGGTGCAGCATTTGATCATTCAGTCGTCGTTCAATGCCCTGACCATTTTTCCCCGGCACGGCGTAGATATGGAACTGATTCCCCGGTACAAAGGCGGGCTGAAAGAAGGGAAAACCCTGAATATGATCCCAGTGGGTATGGGTAAAGAATAAATGTGCCGCCACCGGCTGTTGACTCATTAGGTGCTCCCCCAGAACCCGTAAACCCGTACCGCCGTCAAAAATGATGCGTTGACCATTAGCTTGAATTTCCACGCAGGGAGTGTTACCGCCATAGCGGACAGTGTGGGAACCGGGACAGGGAATACTGCCGCGCACGCCCCAAAACCGAATGGTGAGTGGGTTAAACATGGGCATATCGCAAATCTTGATCGTAGTGTGCCACAGAAAACACTCTTGACTTGTGATATGGATCATCTTCCCCCTGTGACGCTAGGAGTTGATAGAGTGGGGGCTAGCCGCCACGAAGGTTGGTAAAAAATTTTTTCTAAAATCTGCAAGGCGAGTGCATATTTGTAAAAACGCCATTGGATAAATGAATGGAGGGTTGTAACAGGAGGATGGATGAAAATGCCCAGTGAATAAAGCAGGCGGTCACGTTTCTCCGTACGGTTGTCCTTTGATTGATATCTAGTGAGAGCGATTGATGACACGCCAACCCTGCGATAAACTCATTGCTTTGCTCCGATTTGACGGTTCCGATCGCCCGCGCTGGTATTGCGATCGCCAACTACAGGCCTACTTCACAGCAGCGGGGTACAACCTCGAGGAGCCGGAGCCGACGGCTGTCTTCCTCCTCCAAAAATTCCAGAGTCAGCCGAACCATGATGATGCCCAGTACTGGCGGCGGGGTCTATTTTGCTATCTCCAAGAAACTAGTTGGTCTGTAGCCATGACCCTGCGGGAGAAACTGGGCGGGATGCATCAGGTCAGTGACTGTTTTCAGCAGGCTTGCTGTCTCACTAATGATCCCCTCAAGTTATTGAGCAAATTTAAGCCCGAGCGGGGTACGCGGCTATCCACCTATGCCTATCGCCGTATCTATGACGGTGTGTATGCTGCGCTGGTGGGGGTTCGGAAATCAGATTGGGGCCTACTCAAACACAGCGGTTCCCGTTCTCTTTCCGCAGCCCTGAAGAACCAAGGATACACAGAAGATCGCGTTCGTCAAATCTGTGCCCTTGTCAAATTGTGGCAGGAGTTGGCGGATCAGACCACTGCTCCCGATCAGGCACTGTTGGCTCAGGTGGCTAAAACCTATCGTCAATGTTGTCCTGATCTCCCCGCTGTAACCCCTAGCGAAGTTAAAACCCTGCTCCACGAAGCGATCGACGCCTTGCGTGCCTATCAACAACCACAGGTGGTGAATCCTGCTGAGCAAAGGTTTTGGGACACCCTAGAAGGAGGAAATACGCCTTGGGAAGCAACCCTGAAACAGGAAGAACAGGAAACCCTTAAACGGGTCTTTGAAATGATGAAAAATGCGATTGCAGCACTGGATGACACCAGTCGTCAGGTGTTTTGTCTGTACTATTGCGAGCAGGTCAGCCAACAAGAAATTGCCCAGCGCTTAGGTTTTCCAAAACAATATCAAGTGTCTCGCGTCCTAGAGCGGATTCGTGGTCATTTGGCGAAAGTGCTACTCGCAGGCCTTAACCAACCCACGCATCCTCAACGCCTTAAGGAGGTAACAGTGGCTATCAATCTGTGGTTAAAGGGGGGCTATAAAGTGTTAAGAGCGTCTTGTCAACGGTGTGGTCGGGTGGGTATGGCAGAACACTGTCGTTATGAGGGTGCATCTTGACTGTTTTGTAAACGGTATGAACTTTTGGGAGTTGTTGTACTTAGGTAAGAAACCATGACATCGCTATCACTTTCGTTTCTCACTGCCATAGATGCGCCACCGATGGCGCACACGGAACATGTTCACATTGATTTAGCAGATGGTGGCGATCGCCAGTGGATTGAGCAGATCACAGCGGCTGCCCGCGCTTACCGTCGTGGCAGTGTCCGAATAAATGCGATGGCCTATGTAGCTGTGCGTGACTGGTTCGCAGCAATGGGCATCAGTGCCGACCCCTTCCTCTCCACCGTCGAACTGCCCATCTTCTGGGAGTTTGTCAACGGCACCCTGCTGAAGACCGCCATTGGTCAAGTGTTGATTGTGCCTGATACTTCCATAGAGCTTGACGAGTGCCGCATTCCTCAGGAATGGTTGCACATTGCCGCTTGGAAACCCGATTACATCTTGGGTGTCCAAGTCTTTGCCGAAGAAGCGCAGGTCAGACTCTGGGGCTATGCACCGACTAGCAGCGTGAATCGTTCTGCCATTGATGCCTTGAGCCGTACCTACACCCTCGATCGCGAGGACATGATCGAAGATGTGCCCCTCCTCGCTGCCTTGCCGGCCTGCCATCACATCCCTGTTCCATCACCTGCCGCAACTGCGATTCCCACAGCCACGCTTCAGCAAATTGCCAGTGGTGAGATTCTCTTGCCCCGCTTGGTGTTACCCCTAGAGGAATGGCTGCACATCATTGGGCAACCTCGCCATCGCCTTGATCTCTTTTTGGCCTGTCATCCGCAGCGGCTGAGTCTATGGCTTTATGCCAAGACCAAGGGCGTGAGCAACCTGTTGGGTCAAGTGTGGCAAGACGTGCAGGAACTGCTTGAGGAGGGCGCTATGATCAATCCCTATCTCAGTTGGAAGCTGGGCTGGACATCGCCAGAGTGGGCATTGCGCTCCAATGACACCTTAGAAGCCATGCAAGCTCAAGCTCAATTACGCCAAGCCTTGGCAACGGAGGATTGTCGCCAAGCGGTTGCCCTCCTCAAAGACCTGATTGCCACCACTGCCGATGAAGGATTGCGCTGGCTGGCGGCAGAATATCTCCACGCTAAAGATGCCACTGCCCCAGAAGCAGGGGTGTGGAAAACTCGTACCGTGGACTTGGGTCTTGCCCTCGGCGGACAGTCCTTCGGCTTGGTCATGGCCGTACTGCCGCGAGATACGATGTCTGCCAATATTCTTGTGCGCGTCACTGCCCTCAAGGTAGGTGAAACGTTGCCCCCAGACTTGGTTTTGATGATTACTGAGGCCAATGGCAATACCTTTGCCCAAGTCACTAGTCGGCAGCAGGATCAAGCGGTGCAGTACAAGTTTTGGGGACAAATTGGCGAAACTTTTGGCATCACATTGGCCTATGGAGATGCTAAGATCACGGAAACTTTTGTTGTCTAGCTGCATTGGCTCTTTTTGATTGCCGCTGCGATGAAACACGTCTGTCTCGAAATCTACGGGGGTTGCCTTGAGCAGCATTCCCTCAAGGGTCGCCTATTACTGGGGACAGAAAGCCAAGTGGATGCCTATGGGGTGTATCCTGTAGAGTTTCCAGCAATGCCTCACCTTCCGCACCGCTATCGGCAGTGGCGTGACGCCTATCACGGCTATGCGAAGAATACTCGTCTGGGGGCTAGCGGTAACCAGATTACGAACATTGGTACTCAGCAACCCACCCTCCTTAAAGAGGTACGGCAAAACTACACTGACCTTGTGACCACCCTTGGCACGTGGTTGCACAATACGCGCATCTGTTATCTCTGCGAGGAACAGATCAATGAGCAAACTTCACTTTCTAAGGAGCAGACTTCATTTTTTGGCCTAGGCAACTTTATCTTGCCGCCGCCGATGAACGAGATTCACCGCATTTCTGTGCAGACAGATTTTGTTGAACTGTGGCGCTATCCATGGCACGACTGGACACCGATTCGCCAACACAGCAATCTGGATGTGGTGTTTTCACCAATGGTGTATCAGTCCCTGAAGTCTTCGACAGCGCACCATGAGGGAGTACGGATTCTGGCAATTTTTGGCGCGAGTGGCGACCTTGATCTCAAGGGGGATCTTGAGGCTCTCAGGGCGTTGCCCAATGTCGAACTCCACTGCCTGCGATCGCCCCAATTAAGTGAACTCTATTCCCTGTGGTGTCAGCCTTGGGACATTCTCTTTTTTGCTGGGCATAGTCAGGGTAATGGCATTACTATCAACAATGAAGAGGAACCATTACAGATTTACAGGCTTTATGAGACGCTTAAAACCGCAGTGAAGCAGGGGCTGCAACTGGCGATCTTTAATTCCTGCGACAGTATTCCCCTAGGACAGTTTTTGATTCAGTTGGGCTTGCCCCACGCGATCGTGATGCGCGAAGCGGTTCCGAATATTGCCGCTGAGTTGTTTTTGAAGTACTTTTTACAGAACTTTCACGGCGGTGCAGATCTCTATGCCGCTGTAGCTCAAGCGCGATCGCAATTACGCGAACTGAGTCGCTGCGATGATCATCTGCCGGGCACATCAGCGCTTCCCTTAATTTGCCGCCATCCCCAAGCCCGCTGCCTACACTGGCACCACCTACGGCGATCTGACGCCAGTCCTGCGACTGTCCCGCTTGGCGATCGCCCCTCGTCAAAAGCTTCTGAATTCCCCAACTTCCTCTACTGGTGTCGCTGGCAATTGGAACTGGCACAACTGAGACCCCAAGCGCTGCAAGATGATCCGGGTCGCTGGGTAACGGTCATGCCCAAGGGGGTGAATCACCAAACGCCGCAGCAAAACTACCAACACGCCCTTGCCAATATGAGCCACTGGGCCTGTGGTGTCCAACAAACCACTGGCGGCTTTCCCCAGCAACCGGAGCTGGCCTTTTTCTTTCCTGCCCTTGGGGCGGAGGCTCGCCAATGTCTGCCACGGGTTTCTAGTCGAGAGCTACTGCCTTATCTTGAATCCCTAGTTGTTAAACAGCAGGAACTCCCCCGCATCCGTGCCGCTTTTTTGATTGCCCAGCAATATCCCAATGTCAGCCACCTCAGTACAGCGTTTCAAGTTTTAGAGGATACCTTACGCCAAGACACCAAGCCCCAAGTGCGCGAAGAACTATTAGCGGAGTGTCAGCAATTTCTCAAGGAGCTAGATGCCAAGCTTGTCAGGAGCGTTTGGGACAGCACCACGGGAGAGCGCCTACAGCAGTTTTTACAGCGGCTGCTCCATTATCCCCAACAGTCTAACCGCCTGAAACTGGCGATCGCCTCTGTTCTGATTACGGCAAAAGGCCGTTGGGCGGTTGAAGCTAGCAATGTTGCCCTAGAAATTTTTCGTAACTCCTCATACCTAGAGGATGTGATCCTTGCCAGTCGCTGTTTACACCAAGCGGGGGTGCAGCAGTGGGAGGTTGTTGGCCGACTAGAGCGCTATTTGGGCTTGGCCACGGTGCAGTCCCACCAGATTGCCCTTGCCGGCGCCCTTGGCCTTGTTAGTCCGAATCATCCCCAAGCCATTGACACCCTTGAGTTAATCATTGAGCAGCAGGCCTACGATCTGGAAACATTGATGGCGGCGGTGCGTGCCCTTCACCGCATTTCCCCTGAGCATCCCCTTGTGTTGGCGACCCTGCGATCGCTCTTGGTCAAGGCACAGGAAACCCAAGATATTCTCGGCTTTTACTATGGGCTAGCAGCTCTCGATGACTTGCAGCAGCCCCTAACCCCCTACATCTCAACTACAGTCATCCCATGGGTTTGCCAGAAAATTGCGGTTTTTAAGGCGCAAGAAGAACCTTACCTGATGGCTCCCTATACCGTGCTGTGGTACTGTAGCCGCCATATTCCCTACCAAGAATTTGCAAATTTTTGGCAATAGTTAACTTCCCCGCAGGGGCGTGAGATCGAGCGCTTTCTGAGGATCAACCGTAGCGACTAAAGAAAAAATGGGGTCGTCGCAATGACTGACCCCGCCTGCCGATTCCTCAGAGAGGAGAACACTAAAACTTAGCCTAAGTCAGATGAGAAAAAATGTCAACAAGCTCGAAGAAAAAATTTGCCCAAGATGCCGCACACTCCCTTGCCCCCTCTCCCTCAGATTCCAAGCCATGGGCTTTCGCCCTAACCTCTGAGAAAAGTTACCACTGCTTAGGGGGGTGCTCAAGGTTGAAGAGTTGCTCAGCCCTCAACACCAATTGCGGGAGTAGCGTTGATCGAATTAGGGATTGTCCTGATGCATCAGTCTGGTTCCCGTGATGTTCGCAGGCCAGTGCGCACGCCAATGCCACCGGGGAAAATTTCGAAGGGTAAATGATTCGCCTTAATTTCGTTTTCAAGTGTGGTGAATAAAAATCAAATAATTGCGATATTAGGAGAGCAATTTCAGTTGCTGAATCACAGGTTCGGGCGATCGCGCAGCGCGCCCTTCAGGCGATCGCGGCATCTCTGGAGTGTCTTGACCCTCTTCTTCAGAGTGGTCATCAAGGGTTTGGAGTGCCGCTAGCAGATCTTGGTGCAGCGGTTCAAGGTCAGGGTGATGATCCAGATAGAGTTGCAGAGCATGGCTGGGGTCAAGGCACTGTTCGAGGGCAACTTCTGGCAGGCGGGCAATGGGCTGGCTATTCACCAGTTGAGGCAGAAGGCTGACGCTGTGGGCACTTTCAAGCGCTTTTTGCAGTTCATGGAGGTTGATCAGGGGAATTTGATCGGGGCGCAGTTGATACATGACCCGCACCACAGCCCCGCTGATCTCCCCGCGGGCGATTGCTCCCAAGAGGGCGGCTTGGGGATCCAGTTCCACCTCGGTTAAGTCCACACGAATGGTGCGGAAGGGGCGGGTGGGTAGGGGACAAAACTGAAATTCTGTTTTGCCCTTAGCAAGGTTCACTAAGACATAGCCCTTTTCTTCCCCCTCTTCACCAAAATCCACCCGCTCAATGCTGCCGGGATAGACCACGGGTGGATCGTGACACAGGACTTGATGGCGATGCACATGGCCAAGGGCAACGTAGTCAAAACAGGGGCGCGCCAAAAAACTCAGGGGAATCGTAAAACCTTTGCCGGCACTCAAATAGCGTTCAGAGCCGTACTGGGCGGTGTCCACCATGGCATGGGCAAGTAAGACAGTGGGCAAGGCCGGATCAAGTTGGCGAATTTCCCCCTCAAGGGCAAGGCGCAGCCGCTCTAGGAGCAGTTGATGCACATCCGCAAGGGAAAGGCCACTGGTTTCTGGCCGAGTGAGGAGCGTAGATCGCGTTAACCAAGGGAGGGTAATGACTTGAACACTGCCGCGGCGAGTCTCAATGCGATGGGTAGCCAAGCGATCGCCCACGATAAAACCGGGCACCCCAAGGGTGCGATAAAGACTGAGGCTCGCGCCCCCCTGTCCTTGGGCGTGCTGATCGTGGTTGCCCACCAGCAAAACCGTAGGAATGCGGGCATCGGCCAAGCGGCGAAATTGGCTGGCAAAGGCTTCATGGACGAGAGGGGGTGGCGTGGCATCGGGAAAGGCATCACCGCCAAAGAGCACCAGATCAACGGGTTCACTGAGGGCACGGTCAATACAGGTGGCCAGAGCAGCAATAAAATCCTCAAGGCGCGTATTCAAGCCGGTGGCCGGGTTAATGTGGCCATGACTGAGGCCACTGCCTAGGTGAATATCGGACACATGGAGAATTTTCATAGCGATCAGGTGATGACCGTGGGGCGATCGCGCCCCGTTAAGCCTTTGATATTCGCCACTTCATTGGCCAGTTGAATTAAATCGGCGAGTGCCACTTGGGCATCGAGGTGCTGCTGGCCAGGATTGGGTTCAAAGCGCTCCAAATAGACCCGTAGTGTTGCCCCTTGGGTTCCCGTTCCCGATAGGCGATAGACAATGCGACTGCCATCCTCAAAAATCAGCCGCATCCCTTGATTTTGGCTGACGCTGTGATCCACTGGATCGGTGTAGCTAAAGTTATCGGCAGTGGCCACGGTGTAGGCACCCAAGGTCTGACCCACGAAGCTGGGCAGTTTTTGCTCCAGTTGGCTCATCAGGGTGTGGGCGCGATCGCTCTCAATGCCTTCGTAGTCATGACGCGAGTAGTAGTTGCGGCCATAGGTCTGCCAGTGGGCTTTGACAATCTCGGCCACGGAGGTTTGGCGGACGGCCAAGATATTCAACCAAAAAAGCACAGCCCAGAGGCCATCTTTCTCGCGCACGTGGTTGGAGCCAGTACCAAAACTTTCCTCACCGCAGAGAGTGGCTTTACCGGCATCGAGGAGGTTGCCAAAGAACTTCCAGCCCGTGGGGGTTTCATAACAGTCAATACCCAGCTTGGCCGCAACGCGATCGGCCGCCTGACTCGTGGGCATCGAACGGGCAATCCCCGCTAATCCGTCTTTGTAGCCGGGCACCAGTTGGGCATTGGCGGCCAGAATGGCTAGGCTATCACTGGGGGTAACAAAACAGTGTGCCCCTAAAATCATGTTGCGATCGCCATCGCCATCGGAGGCCGCACCAAAATCAGGAGCCTGCTCGCCAAAGAGTTGCTGCACCAAGTCATGGGCATAGACCAAATTGGGGTCGGGATGACCACCACCAAAGTCCGGTAGCGGCACACCATTTTGCACCGTGCCTTGGGGTGCCCCTAGGCGTTTTTCAATGATCCGATGGGCATAAGGTCCCGTAACCGCGTGCATGGCATCAAAGACAAGGCGCAGCTTCCCATTGCGAATGACCTCAGCAATACGATCAAAGTCAAAAAGAGTCTCCAGCAATGTTTGATAATCGGCGACGGGGTCAATGACTTCAACAATCATTTCACCCAAGGGAAACTCCCCAAGGGTGTGCAGATTCACATCGGGGGCTGTGTAGATTTTGTAGCTGGTGAGGGCAAGGCTCCGCTCATAGATCGCGTTGGTAACTTTCTCTGGCGCAGGCCCGCCATTGGCAATATTGAACTTAACGCCAAAATCTCCCTGTGGCCCTGCGGGGTTGTGACTGGCTGAGAGAATAATGCCACCGATCGCCCCATACTTGCGGATCACACAGGAGGCTGCCGGCGTTGAGAGAATGCCATTTTGCCCCACCTTGACCCGTGCAAAGCCATTGGCTGCAGCCATTTTGAGGATGACTTGGATCGCCTCAGCATTGAAGTAACGGCCATCACCCCCTAGGACAAGGGTTTGCCCCTGCGGTGTCTCAATGGTGTCAAAAATCGCTTGGATAAAGTTTTCCAGATAATGGGGCTGCTGGAAAACAGGTACCGCCTTACGCAACCCAGAGGTGCCGGGTTTTTGATCCTTGAAGGGAGTGGTGGCAACAACTTGAATACCCATTAGGAGGCTCCACAAGGGGACTGTCACTATAAGGGCAGCTTAGTCGGCTCCAGAATCGTGGTCAAGACCTTTCCATATAGTATGCGATAGTATGCCTTTGCCCTAATTGATTTTCTGAGAGACTTGTCATCGCACCTAGACGCTTGCTAGAATCATGAAGCACTTTCAAGCCGGGATAGCTCAGTTGGTAGAGCAGAGGACTGAAAATCCTCGTGTCGCCAGTTCAATTCTGGCTCCTGGCATCGCCGACAAGATGCGCCTCGTTTCGCTCCTACCGAGTGCCACAGAAATTGTTGCTGCCCTAGAATTGACACCGTTTCTTGTGGGGCGTAGCCATGAATGTGACTATCCGCCAGAGGTGAAGACATTGCCTGTTTGTACACGGGCAAGGTTAGATGCACAGCAGTCAAGTTTAGCAATTGATCGGGCGGTTCAAGACCTCCTGCGATCGGCTCTGGGCATTTATGACTTGGAACTGGCGACCCTGCAAGCGCTAAAACCGACCCACATCATTACCCAAGATCAATGCGATGTTTGTGCTGTAACCTTTGCAGAGGTGCAGGGGGCAATCGCCAGACTCTTTGAGCCACCACCGCAGTTAATTTCCCTCCAACCCCATTGCCTTGAGGATGTCTGGCAGGATATTCGGCGGGTGGGTCTTGCCCTCGGTGTCTCTCCCGACCCCCTACTGAATTCGCTACACACCAGAATTCATGCCTGTCAAGCATGGGTGAGCGATCGCCCGCGGCGGCAAGTCGCGACCATTGAATGGATTGACCCCCTCATGGCCAGTGGCAATTGGGTACCGGAATTGATTGCCCTCGCGGGGGGTGAAAATGTCCTCGGTACAGCAGGAAAACATTCCCCCTACATTGAGTGGTCAACACTTCTGGCGATCGACCCGGAGGTGATCATTGTCATGCCCTGTGGCTTTGACCTCGAACGCAGCCGTCAAGAACTTGACCAAGCCTTGCACACTTATCCCCAGTGGCAGCAATTGCGTGCCCTGCAAACAGGTCAACTGTACATTGTTGATGGCAACGCCTATTTCAACCGCCCCGGCCCCCGCTTAGTGGATTCCCTTGAAATTCTTGTCGAGATTCTCCACCCACCCCAAGAACCAAAATTTCAAGGCATGGGTTGGCAACCCTACAGCCCTTTTCCCAAGGATGGCACACGCTCACAGCTGTGAAAGCCAGTGCCGGCAAGGATTTGATTTCCTATCCCCTATTTCAGCAAAGGGCAGCTGTACGCGCCATCAATCGCAGGAGGATGGCACCAACGGTAAATCTGAAGAAAAGATAAAAATTACCCGTTGCAGATTTGGCTATTTCGCCTAAGATGAGGGAAACTCAACTGATCTCATTGATCCCCTGCCGTTGTCCCAAATACATAAATAGGCAAGCTTCCTATGGCAATTGGTTATTTAGCGCTGGTTTTGCATGCTCACCTCCCCTTTGTCCGCCACCCCGAGAGTGACTACGTTTTAGAAGAAGAGTGGCTCTTTGAGGCAATTACCGAAACTTATGTGCCCCTGATCTGGATGTTTGAGGGGCTAAAGCGTGACGGCGTGGACTTCAAAATCACCATGAGTATGACGCCGCCATTAATTTCAATGCTGCGGGATCCGCTACTTCAGGAACGCTACGATCAGCACTTGGCAAAACTAGAGGAACTGGCAGAACTAGAGGTAGAGCGCAATACCTACAATGGCCACATCCGCTACCTTGCCGAGCACTATGCCCAAGAATTCAACCGCGTACGGCAGACATGGGAAAACTACGATCGCGACCTCGTCAAGGCCTTTAAGCAGTTTCAAGACACCAATAACCTTGAAATCATTACCTGTGGTGCCACCCACGGCTACCTGCCCCTCATGAAAATGTATCCCCAAGCGGTGTGGGCACAACTGCAAGTGGCCTGTGAGCACTATGAACAAACCTTTGGCCGCCCGCCCAAGGGCATTTGGCTGCCAGAATGCGCCTATTACGAAGGCCTAGAGCGAATGCTGGCCGATGCGGGTTTGCGCTATTTCATTACTGATGGCCATGGTATTCTCTATGCCCGTCCGCGGCCTCGCTTTGGCACCTATGCGCCTATTTTCACCGAAACTGGGGTGGCTGCCTTTGGCCGTGATCATGAATCCTCCCAGCAGGTGTGGTCGTCAGAGGTGGGCTATCCGGGGGCGCCTGAATACCGTGAGTTCTACAAGGACTTGGGGTGGGAAGCGGAGTACGAATACATCAAGCCCTACATCATGCCCAATGGCCAACGCAAAAATACGGGGATTAAGTACCACAAAATTACCGGGCGCGGTCTTGGTTTAGGGGACAAGCAACTCTACGACCCCTATTGGGCACGGGAAAAGGCGGCTGAGCACGCTGCCAATTTCATGTTTAACCGCGAAAATCAAATTCGCTACTTGCACCACCTAATGCAGCGTCCGCCAATTGTGGTCTCTCCCTACGATGCTGAACTCTATGGCCACTGGTGGTATGAAGGGCCTTGGTTCCTTGACTTTCTCTTCCGCAAGGTCTGGTTTGACCAAGACACCTTTGCCATGACCCACTTGGCAGACTATCTGCGCGCCCATCCCACCCAGCAGGTGTGCCGTCCGTCCCAGTCCAGTTGGGGCTACAAGGGCTTCCATGAATACTGGCTGAATGACACCAATGCTTGGATTTACCCCCACCTCCATAAGGCTGCTGAACGGATGATTGAACTGGCCAAGGGGGAGCCGTGGGATGAATTGAGTTGGCGTGCCCTCAACCAAGCGGCACGGGAATTACTCCTTGCCCAATCCTCAGACTGGGCTTTTATTATGCGGACGGGAACGATGGTACCCTATGCGGTTCGCCGCACCCGTAGCCACTTGATGCGCTTCCACAAGCTTTATGATGACATCAAGGCACAAAAAATTGATGCGGGTTGGCTGGAAAAAGTGGAAGCTATTGACAATATCTTTCCCCACATTAACTATCGGGTCTATCGCCCCTTGTAATTGGGGCAGTGTTTAAAGAACGCCAAAGCCTTTGCGTTTCTTTTGCTTCTTGGGCTTTTTGGGAGCCTGAGCACGACCCCCTCGACCCATTGGGTTCATACCCGGCATCCCCATTCCCGGAAAGCCCCCTTGACCCATCTGCTGCATCAGCGATCGCATCCGCTGGAAATCGCTGACCAACTTTGTCACATCGGCCACTTGATAACCAGAACCTTTGGCAACCCGTTCACGGCGACTGGGGGAGCTAGCGAGAAGTTCAGGATTGCGGCGCTCTTCGCGGGTCATGGAGTTAATCATTGCTTCCGCCCGTTTGAGTTGTACTTCGCCCTGCTGGAGTTGCTCCGTTGAAATTTTATTCATGCCGGGGATGAGCTTCATAATTCCCGCAAGGGAACCCATATTTTTTAGGAGGCGCAGTTGCTTGAGGAAGTCATCAAAGTCAAACTGGGCTTCGAGGATTTTGCGGGACATTTTTTCGGCATCGGCCAAGTCCACTTCCTCTTGGGCTTTTTCGACAAGGGTGAGGACATCCCCCATCCCCAAGATGCGAGAGGCCAAGCGATCGGGATAGAAAGGTTGGAGAGCCTCGACTTTTTCACCAACACCAATAAACTTAATTGGCTGTCCTGACACCTGTCGCACTGAAAGAGCTGCACCGCCGCGTGTATCCCCATCCAGTTTGGTGAGAATGGCACCCGTAATCCCCACCTGCTCATGGAAGGCACGGGTGAGGTTGGCTGCCTCTTGTCCCGTCATTGCATCCACCACGAGGAGAGTTTCGTGGGGTTGGACCGCTTCCTTGATGGCCGCTAGTTCTGCCATCATCTCGGCATCAATTTGTAAGCGCCCGGCTGTGTCAATAATCACGGTATCTACACTGAGTTCCTTGGCTTTGGCCACCCCTTGGCGAGCAATTTCCACGGGGCTAACTTCTGTACCCATCTCAAACACGGGCACGTCAATTTGCTTGCCAAGAGTAATCAACTGATCAATCGCAGCGGGACGATAGACATCGGTGGCCACCAAGAGGGTGCTGCGGCGTTCTTTGCGCAGGTGCAGGGCGAGCTTTGCTGTGGCGGTGGTTTTCCCCGTTCCCTGTAAACCGGCCATGAGAATAATCGTGGGGGGTGGCTCCACGTGAGCAAGGGGACTGTGGGATTCCCCCATGACCTCAACAAGGGCATCGTAAACAATTTTGATAAATTGCTGATCGGGACGAACCCCGGCAATGACCTCAGCACCGATCGCCCGCTGACGCACATTTTCAATAAAGTCTTTAGCGACTTGGAGGTTGACATCGGCCTCTAACAGGGCACGGCGCACTTCCCTAAGAGCTTCTTGGATGTTGTTTTCGGTAATTTTGTCTTGACCCCGTAGGGTTTTCCAAGCAGATTCAAGGCGTTCGGCAAGGGCGTCAAACATGGATTACAGCTCAAGGGGCAACAAGAATTTCATTGATCTTAGAGTATCTATCGTAGCAAACCGTCTTCCCCATACCGTCTTGGCTGCCGATTTAAGCAAGGGGCTGCGAGTTGCAATTTGTAGCAAAGTTAGCAGTGGTCGTCAACCGTATCCCCTAGGCTTTCACGGTAAGATAAAAACATTAGGGTTAGAGTCTTTACTTTTATCAGGTTCTATAAAGACGGCCTATTAAAGGCTCTGATCGGCGGGAGGTGTCCAATGCTTGTGATCCTCACCCAAAATCAGATTTTACCGTCACAGTCTGTGTGTCAATCCTGCTTGTTTGCTGATCGCCAAGGCCAACCCCGCTGGCAGGAGGGTCAGCTCCGTTGTGGGGCGCCTCTAGGGAGTACTGCCGAAGCGGGATGTCAACACTTTCGCTGTCAAATGGGGTTTCATTTAGTGGCGGTGTCAGATTTGCCGACTCCTCTCGAGCAAGACCATTGAGGGAAATCGCCACCAAGGAATATCAATGCTGGAATTTGAGAACTACGATCCGGAAGACTTTTACGACGAGTGGTTTCTAGCCAAAGGCCAACCACGATCTTTTATTGAACCGCTGTTACAAGGGGTGCGATCGCTGCCAGCGGGAGAACTGCAACAGCGCCAAAAAACCGCCCAACAGGTGATGTTTAACATTGGCGCCACATTCACGGTCTATGGTGCTGCCGAGGGCACCGAGCGGATCATGCCCTTTGATATTCTGCCGCGGGTCATTCCCGCCCAAGAGTGGCAAGCCCTTGAACGGGGTCTCAAGCAACGGATTGCGGCGCTCAATACATTTATTGCGGATGTCTATGGTGAGCAAAAAATTATTAAGGATGGTGTCATCCCACGGCAACTCATTGAGTCGGCCAAGGGCTATCTGCGTCCCTGCCATGACCTGAAGCCGCCGGGGGGCATTTGGTGCCATATTACGGGTACCGACTTAGTGCGCGATCGCGATGGCACCTTCTATGTCCTAGAAGATAACCTGCGCTGCCCTTCGGGGGTCTCCTATGTGCTGGAAAACCGCCGCGTGATGAAAAGCACGTTTCCCCTTGTCTTCAAAGAACTGCACATTCAACCTGTGGACGAGTACCCCAGCCATCTCCTAGAAACGCTGCTGAACCTTGCGCCCCCCGGCCTACCGGATGCGACCGTGGTGGTACTGACGCCGGGGATGTACAATTCCGCCTATTTTGAGCATTCCTTCCTTGCTCAGCAAATGGGGGTAACGCTTGTGGAAGGGCGGGATCTGGTGGTGGCCGATGGTTACCTACAAATGCGCACAACCAAGGGTCTGAAGCGCGTGGATGTGGTCTATCGCCGCATTGATGATGACTTCATTGATCCAGCGGTATTTCGTCCTGATTCGATGCTGGGGGTCAGGGGTCTGATGGAGGTTTATCGCCAAGGGCGGGTGGCGATCGCCAATGCCCTCGGAACTGGCGTGGCCGATGACAAGGTAATTTATGCCTATGTGCCGCAAATGATTCGCTATTATCTCGGTGAGGAACCCCTACTGCCCAATGTGCCCACCTACCTGTGTTGGGAGCCAGAACAGTTAGATCATGTGCTCAAGAACCTCGATTCCCTCGTGGTGAAATCTGCCAACGAGTCCGGCGGCTATGGCATGCTCATTGGTTGTCAAGCCACGGCTGAGCAGCGGGCAGAATTTGCAGAGCGCATCAAAGCCAATCCCCGCAACTACATTGCCCAGCCCACCCTTTCGCTGTCGCGCGTGCCCACCCTGCTGGGGGATGAAATTGTCGGCTGCCATGTGGACTTACGCCCCTATATCCTGTACGGTAAGGAAATTTATGTCCATCCCGGTGGTCTGACGCGGGTGGCGATGAAGCGTGGCTCATTGGTGGTGAATTCTTCCCAAGGGGGCGGGAGCAAGGATACGTGGGTGCTTAATGATTAGAGCCGTCTTTTGGGGACAGGGGATGCTAGCGGTAAGGCACCACCTATGTTAAACAATTATTAGCTATTAGCCAACGCTGATCGGTGAACTTAGCCTAAACTTGCTGAGGTACTGAAGGAACTTAAGCGCATGAATGAATTTGAGACATCCCCAACCACAGAAACCGCCCATACGGAAAAGCCTATTTTTGAACCAACGCCGGCACCAGCACCCTTAGCGGAAGTAGAGTCTCAGCCAGCACCGCCGAAGGTGGGCGGTCTCACGGATGAACAGTGGCAACAGGCTCGTGAAAAACTCTATTGGCTCCTCACGGTCTTCCCCGATCAGGTTAGTGCATTTCTGGGCGAATACAAGCAGCCCCTGCGCACCCTCCTCATCATTCTCGCCACTGTTCCCTTTGTGGCACTCGCGGTTGCCATTTTGGAAGTAGTGAATGCCATTCCCCTCCTAGGCCCGACCTGTGAACTCGTAGGCTTTGGCTACACTTGTTGGTTTCTCTATCGGTATGTCCTCTTTGAGTCCGGTCGCCGTGAGTTTGGCCAAAAGGTGAACGAGTACAAATCCCGTATCCTTGGCAACGAAGGCGGCAGTTCTTCCTAAGGGGATTCATGCGGCTGCACTACCTCCAGCACGTGCCCTTTGAGACCCCCGCCCACATTGCGCAGTGGGCGATCGCCCGTGGTTTTGATTGGCAAGGCAGTCATCTCTATGCGGGCGAGCCGCTACCCGCATTGACGGAGGTGGATGCGCTGATTGTGATGGGCGGCCCTATGGGGGTACACGATGAGGCTGTTTATCCGTGGCTAGGGGCTGAAAAGGCCTTTTTGCGCCAAGCGATCGCCAACGGGTTACCCATTTTCGGGATTTGTCTTGGTGCTCAGCTCTTGGCACAAGTCCTAGGGGCAGAGGTCACCCCAGCACCCACGAAGGAAATCGGCTGGTTTCCCATTGAACTGACAGCAGCCGCCCAAGCGCATCCTTGGTTTCAGGATTGGCCACCCCAACTGACGGTGCTGCATTGGCATGGGGAGATGTTTAGCCTCCCTCCGGATGCGATGCCCCTCGCCAAAAGTGCCGCCTGTCCGCAGCAAGGATTCTTGTGGGGCGATCGCATTGTTGGTCTTCAGTTTCACTTAGAAGTGACCCCCGCTAGCCTTGGGGAGTTGATTCAGCACTGTCAGCACGAGCTAGTCCCCGGCCCTTACATTCAATCCGCCACAGAGATTCAAGCTCAAGCCGCGCAAACCGCACTCTTGACTCCCTATCTGGAACGTTTACTTGAGCGCTGGATTCAGTCGTGATCATTACCAGTCGGCAGAATCCCTTGGTGCGCTCGATCCGTAGGCTGCACCACCGTAAATATCGCCAAGGGCACTTGCTTTTAGAGGGGACTCATTTGCTCCAAGAGGCACTGGCAGCCGGCTATCGCTTATCGGTGGTTTGCTATACCAGCGCTTGGCAAGCAAAGCAATCGCCAACATTTTGGCAGCAGGTTGTCCATAGGAGCGATCGCGCCGTTGAAGTCAGTGAAGAGGTACTGACTGCCCTCTGTACGACAACCACTCCCGATGGCGTCGTTGCTGTTGCCGACTATACACCCCTTCCTACCTTGCCACTCCAGCGTTTAGGTCTGTGCTTAGTCACGCTTCAGGATCCGGGCAACTTGGGAACGATTATTCGTACCGCTGCCGCCGTAGGTGTTGAGGGGCTATTGTTGACCCCCGATTGTGTGGACATGACCCATCCAAAAGTGTTGCGTGCCAGTGCCGGCCAGTGGTTTCGCCTACCGATGCAAACTGTTAGCGATGGTTTGGCAACTCTCAAAGCCTACCAAGCCCAAGGATGGCAAATAGTCGTCACATTACCAACCGCGCCACTGATCTATTGGCAAGCGGATTTTCGTCAACCGACCTTACTGGTCATGGGAAATGAAGGCCAAGGGTTACCCCCGGCCTACCAAGATCTCACGTTTACGGCACTGCGGATTCCTCAGGAGCCAAATGTTGAATCCCTCAATGTGGCGATCGCCACAGCAGTGCTCTTGTACGAAGTCTATCGCCAACGCTGGCTGAACTAAACCACAAAAAAGTTGAGAACGCCTACCACCAGCACTAGGGCAATCCATAGCCCAGAGCCAAGGAAAATTAACTGCTTTGAGCGATCCCAGTCTTGGGGCGAGGCGTAGGCCACTGGCACAGCCACCACCATCACAAAGGAGAGGACGACAAGGGCAGCAAGAGCCAGTTGAAAGAGAATCGTCATTGTTGCTAACTCCCAAATCTTATCAGCGGCAATGGTAGCGAAGCGGCTACCTCTGAACTAGCATTATCCCCCATTTCTTGACCCTAAACTAGGCTCAGCAGCGAGTTATATCGCAACTATTGCCAGCCCTGAGCCAGCCACGATCGCGGATCAACGCACTCGCCATTAACGTAGAGTCCCCAATGTAAATGGGGTCCTGTGGAGGCACCCGTATTGCCAACCGTACCAATGACTTGTCCTGCCTCAACCATTTGTCCCTCTTGAACGCGGATTTGATCGAGGTGCAGGTAAATCGTCAGCACCCCCTGCCCATGATCAATACCGATTGTGTTGCCATGGATGAGAAATCCTTGGGATTCTCGCCCCACTAAGGCCACTCGCCCCCGCTGCGCCGCTACTACGGGTGATCCCTTGGGGCCTGCATAGTCCAAACCACGATGGAAGTAGTCCTTGGCAAAAACCCCGTTGTAGTACCGCCGCACGCCGTAGGGTGTGGTCACAGGGCCACTGTTGGGGCGGCGAAAGGCACCTTGCCAGAGTCTTTCGGGGGTGACCAGTGCCTTAAAAGCATCCACGCGATCAAATTCCAAATCCGTTCCTGAGGCGTCTTTGCCCGGTGGGAGCCAAATACTTTGCACAGGAAAGGAGCGATCGCCCACCCACAGCAACAGATTGCGGGTTTCATTTCCTGAGCGAACCACCAATGAACGGCGGCCGGGGGTCTGTAGTGGTGTTGTGGCCACAAACGCACGCCATTGCTGTGGCCCAATGGAGAAGACCGGCAGGGCTTTGCCCGCCACCTCGACTGTGGGTTGTTCTGAAGCGTTGACCACAATGGCCAGCGTATCTCCCAAAACAGCGCGACCGGGACTGACGGTGACCGTAATTGGAATCGTAACTTGACTACTGGCGGGCAGAATGGTGGTAGTGATAATGGCAGGTACTAGCCACGGGAGAAGGCGATCGCGCATAGCGGCAAGAAACAATGAGCCTCTAGATTGGACACGCAAAAATGCACTGGGGTTCCAAGCAGGAACGAATGAGAAAAAGCCGCCAGTAAATTTACCGACGGCCAGATGATTAAAGCATCGTTGAGCGTAATTTAACGCCGGCGGGGCACCTTGGCCAAGTAGTCAATATCAGCGGCACGCAACTGCTGGGCATAGCGAGTCTTGGGCGCGATCGCTGCTGCCAAATTGCGGTATTTGCGGGGGTCGCCCTCCGGTAGCCGCCGCTCTTGGAACTTGCGATCGTAGAATTTCTCCAGCGTAAACCGCCAATCCGTGGTAGTGGTGCCGACTTTGTCGCGGTATTCAAAGCCATAGCGCGGCGTCACGAGGTTAAAGGGACGTCCCTCCATCCGCTTGCGCTGGTAGGGCACCGTAAAGTCACCAAAGGCATTGGTGTATTCCTCACTGTCGAGGAGGGCATCGACAAAGCCATAGAAGCCAAGAGTGCCGATTTTAATTGACCAAGCAATTTTTTCCTCTTCGTTGTAGGCACTGCGCCCCAAGAACCGCCGCAGGCAAACATCCACCAAACGGTAGTTGTCGTTCACAGCCACCACCGTATTGTAGAAGCGCTCTGATTTGGCCAGACCGCGAATGAAGTCCCGCACCGTAATCACTCGGTTCACTAATTGGGATTCCAAGGTGATTTGACGGTTAAAGGCCAAGGTGGCATGCTCACTAAACACCTGCCGATAGCAGGCCCAAATCACCTCGCGGATTTCCGCGTAGGAGGCCGCATCCTCAAGACGATAGATATAGGGGGTATCTTCGTTTTGATCGGCAGTTCCAAAGCTAGCGACGCGGTGGTTTTGAGTCGTGGGTTTGTAGGCGAGTAGAGGTAAGTCCATGGATCTCTCCCAAGTCAAAGAGTGAAACAATAGCTAGCGCAGCGGAAAGGTCGCCGTCGGGTTGATCGACGCCGGTACAGTCGGGCGATCGCGCCGCGTGGTATCGGGGATTTGCACATTGGCCGTGGACACTGGCTTGAACTGCACAGGCGTCACCTTGACCGATCGTGCCATCTCCAAGAAGTTGCGAATGTCGCCCCACTTGTAGCGACTGTTCTCTAACTTATCGCGCCAGTAGTCACCATAGCGAGGGGTCACCAGATTAAAGGGGCGATCTTTATAGCGACGACGCTGGTAGGGCACGGTGTTATCGCCAAAGTTTTGCGTATATTCGTCACTATCCACAAGGGTATCGACAAATTTCTGCCAACCGTCGGTGGCAATGCGAATGGACCACGCCAGTTCTTCATCTTTGTTGTAAGGGGCACGCCCAAGGAGCCGCTTCAGGGCAATTTCCACCAAGCGATAGTTGGAGTTCGTCTCCACCACCAAGCGACGGAATGTCTCCGATTTGGCCAAGCCGCGAATAAAATCCCGTACCGAAATGGCACGATTGGCTAGTTGGGACTCCAAATGGGGCTGGCGGGTACTCTTGAGGACAACGTGTTCACTAAACACTTGGCGATAGGCTGCCCAAATCAGTTCATCAATATCCGACTGATCCACTGCATCCTCAAGGGAATAGCGCCAAGGGGTGTCTTCATTGGGCACTTCATAGCCCGGTACCCGCTGATTTTGGGAACTAGGGGCATAGCTCAGCAAGGGAATCGTCATGGCTTACACCTTTGGTTGAGAGGGCAAATAACGATAGGGCAACGCAACGGGCACAGGTTTGACCGGTGTCGGCGGCAGATCCCGCTCTTGGGCGGTGTTGGGAACCGTCACCAAACTGGAGGTGGCCCGTGCCACATGGCGTTGAGTATCGAGGGTAGGCACCACAATTGAACGCGCCATAGAGAGGAAGTTGGCTGGAATTGCGCCGCGGATAATTTGCTTGTCCAGTGGCCCTGCGGTGTAGTAGCGCACTTGATAGTAAGAACGGCCACTCAGGGACATTTCCTTGTTGCGCCAGTAGTCGCTGTAGCGGGGATTAACGAGGTTAAAAGGACGCGCCATGCGCCGCCGCCGTTGGTAGGGGACAATATCGGCACCAAAGTTTTGCTGGTACTCGTCGCTGTCCACCAAGGCATCAATAAATCCTTCTAGGCCACGGGTGGCTAAAATAATTGACCAAGCAATCTGCTCCTGCTGGCCATAGGTGGGGCGGCCAAGGAATCGCTTGAAGGAGACATCCACAAGGCGGTAATTGGAATTGACGGCTGCCACTTGCTCGCGATAGACCTCGGACTTACCCAAGCCACGGATAAAATCCTGTACGGAAATGGCACGATTGCGCAGTTGGGATTCTAGGAAGGGCTGACGGTAGGAGGCCAAAATCAGGTGCTCGCTGAAAATTTGGCGATAGGCTGCCCAAATCAGGGCATCGACGTCTGCGGCATCGGTGGCATCGGTGAGGCGGTAGATGACGGGATCATCCTCGGCGGGGACTTCATAACTGACCACCCGCTGGTCAAGGGTTCTGGGCTTCACAGCCAGCAAGGGTAACGACATAACTTTCCAATCCTTTTAGGTGTGCATGGACAGAGAGTCCCTCTGGAGGGCAAGTTGACAACGGGAACGCACAACAATGTCGGGGTCGCGATCGCTCAAATGATTGAGGAGGAAACGCACCGCTTCCCGAAGGGCACGAGCAGCCGCCTGCTGATGCAGATGATCGAGGGCAACACCCACGGCATAGCGAACCGCCCAATCCGCTGCTTCACTGTTGCGTTGAAGAACTGTGAGTGCTTCCCTTAATTGAGCCTCTCTTGCCGTCTCTTCAGGGATTAACTGCCAGCGGAGCGTTCCTAAGGCCTTTGTGGCGGCGCGACGAACACTGGGGGCAAAATCCGACTGCGCGGCAGCCAATAAGACCCGTAGGGCGGCAGGATGACCAATGCTTCCCAAAACTCGCACCCCATAGGCACGGGCACCGTAGTTGTATCCATCCAACTGTGCCAACAGCGGCTCCACGACAGCATCCCCAAGGGCAATGAGGCCTGCCACAGCGGCTTGGGCAGCAGCGGGGTTGTTGTACCCCAAAACCGCAATCAGCGTGGGAATGGCAGCGGTGTCTTTTTGCTGGGCAAGCTGAACCACCGCCTCGCATAGGGCAGGAGCAGAGGTGGCGGTCTCAACGGCATGGATATAGGGATGGAGATCACTCACAGCAGTTGATCCAATCCTTGAAAGAGGGAGAGGGTCTGTTCGGCTGGGGCGGCCTGCCGCAGTTGCTGGCTGAGGATGCCGTGGAGGGCAATGAGCTTGAAGCTCGCTTCAACACCCGCCTGCAAAATAGCCTCTGCTGCGGGTAGATAGCCCATCGCTCCCAAATCCAGAAGCGCTGTCCGCCGCAGTTGCACATCCTCACTGTTGAGAGCCGCTAGCAGGCGATCGCCATACTCGGCCGCTCCCGTGAGCTGAAAAAGTGCCCGCGCGGCGGCAAATTGGACTCGCGGCATCTCATGGGCCAAGAATGGCTCAATCAGGGCAATGGCTTCAGTGGCACCGAGCTGACCCAAGCTTTCAATCACAGCTTCCACCGGCTGCACTAAATGCGGGCGCCCGGGGACGAGCCGCGCCATTGCCACACCCCCTTCTAGGAGCGCTTGTAGGGGCGCGATCGCTTGGGGATCTCCCAACTGACCAAGGGCAATGGCCGCCGCCTCACGGACATAAAAATCCTCGCAGCGCAAGCACTCAATTAACGCCGGTACGGCTTGGCGATCGCCCAACTTGCCCAAGGCACGGGCGGCATTCCGCCGCAGAGGGTAGCCCCCCAATTCTGTGCGATCGGCCTCATCGGCTAAAGCCATCATCAAAGCGCTGACAATGGCCTGCCGCTCCGCTGCCGTTGCCGTTTCTAGGCCAAACTTCCCCAGCCACCACGCCGCATAGTAGCGGAGACTGGTATCCGTCCCCTGAAGCTGCGCCAGCATTTGGGGAACCGTCAGTTGTACCGGTTCAGAGACCGCCGTCATTCCCTCTCCAGACATCAGCCAATTAGGAGGCGACGACGGGGGTAATGGAAACGATTTTGCCCCCCATGCGGGTAATGCGCTGCATCTCTTCATTCATGCGGTTGTAGGGCACCGTAATAAAGGTGCTACCGCTGCGCCGAATCGGAAACCCCATTTTGTCAGTTTCTTCGTTTTGACGCAGACCCACAACCTCGTAGCGGAAAACGCGAGCGCCGGAGGGGCTAAGGGCAGCACTTCCAGACGCAGTTTGACCAAACATGACACCTGACTCCCAATCTCAAAAGGACGCTAAACAAACATTCCTAGGCAGGATTGACACTGACAATGCGAGCACCCGTGCGCTGAAGCTGCTGCATTTTGCTCGACAGTTGCTCATAGGGCACCAAGAAGGCGGTACTGCTGCGGCGCACCCCTGGATAGCCCGGTTGGCGAATGCCCGCCACTTCAATGCGATAGACGCGGCCACTTTCACCAAAGGAACCACCCAAGCAAGCCCGTGGGGGAACATCGGCACTGGGGGTGTAGTAGGCAAAGGCTGTATCGCTACTCGAAGGCGGCACCACCGTATTGGGACTGTTGGTGGCCAGATCCCGCGCTAAACGGGACATGCTGCCTTCTGCTTGGGCGCGATCGCTATTGGCATAGCCACGATAGAGACGGAACATGCGGTTAAAGCCCACTGTTTTCTGACCCGGCTGGCTATTAAAGCCACGGTAATAGGGCACGACCCAATCCCCAAAGCTATCGGTGTATTCGGGGGAATCAATGTAGGAGTCAATGTCGGCATCAAAGCCCTCATTTTCGTAGAGATCCAAATGGAAGATTACTTCCGACTCGTCGTAGGGTGCCCGCCCCAACAAATGCTTATAGTTCAGTTCAATGACACGGGTTTGAAAATTGCCGTAGAGAAACTTCTCTTTGTATAGTTCCGACTTGGCCACTGCGCGCACAAACTCCCGCACGGTAATTTTGCCATTGCGCAACAGTGACTCCGCACTCACCAAACGCTCCGATGCCATGACATAGTCATTGCCCAAGACCTGACGGTAAACGGCACGGATGACAGTCTCTAGATCTTCCTCGCTCCAGTTGGCACGCAGCTCCACCCGCGGAGCATCACTGAAGGCGGAGGTACCCAAGCGCGAAGCAGCAGCAGTAATAGCCACGGTACAAACTCCTAAATATCGAGGGTACAAACAAGCCCGGTGCTGTAAACAAAGGGTCAGCCCAACGCCGACAACATCTGCTTACCTCACCGGGCAACGAAGGGAAACGCCTATTAGCTGAGGGCGTTAATGGCGTAGTCGATGTAGGCGTTGGCTTCCACCGCAGCTTGGCCCGTCAAGCCATGATTGGCTTTGATGTATTTCAGAGCTTCCACATACCAGCTTGGGGAGAGATCAAACGTGCTGTTGATTTCAGACAAGCCAGCGATGAGGTACTCATCCATCGGACCAGTGCCACCGGCAACGAGGCAGTAGGTCACCATCCGCAGGTAGTAGCCGATGTCACGGGCGCACTTGGCTTTGCCTTCGGGGGTCGAGGCATATTGAGAGCCTTGCATGGTGGTGGTGTAGGGGAATTTTTGGTACACCGCTTGGGCTGCGCCGTCAATCAGGCTCTGAGCATTGTTGGTCAGGGCGCGAGCAGCTTCCATGCTGGCCACAGCGCGCTTGAAGCGACCGTCAACCGCTTGCAGCTCGGTGTTGCTAAGGAAACGACCTTGGGTATCAGCGGCGGCAATAGCTTCAGTAATCGGCGTTTTCATGGATAAAATATCTCCCTAAAAAATGTGCGTGTTCAGAACGGTCAAAGTTACAAGACGGTAGCTGTGTCTTAGGCAACAGCGGCAGCGGCACGATCAAAGTAGCCAGCAATCTCAGACATCAGGGCACTGCAATCGCCAGGGGTGATGCCATTGGGATCATTGGCGATCGCGATCGCGGCATCTTTCATTTTTTGGATAGCCACAGCCACGGAGGAGCCGGGGGTACCAAGGGCTTGGTAGGTTTCCCGCAGACCGTTCAAGCAGCGATCATCGAGCACGCTGGAGTCACCGGCCAAAATGGCGTAGGTCACATAGCGCAAGATGATTTCCATGTCGCGCAGGCAAGCAGCCATACGACGGTTGGTGTAAGCATTCCCACCGGGTTGGATCAGTTGGGGTTGCTCTGCAAAGAGGGCACGAGCAGCGTTAGCAACGATCGTGGAGGCATTGCTGGTGATGCGGTTGACGGCATCCAGACGCTTGTTGCCTTCTTTCACCAAGTTGGACAGGGCATCGAACTGGGCGTTGGTGAGGAATTCACCGCGGGCATCGGCCTGAGCGACAACTTTGGCAAATGCATCTAGCATGGATCAATTCTCCTTAAAGGTTGTTAAAGAAGTTAGAACTTCTTGACATTCCTGCCCCTAGCGGGATTGCAGGATTTTTATGGTGTTTTTGTGTCAACCCATAAAGGCTGTGTCAAGCAACCTTAGAGCGACCAAGCTGATCCTTGGTGTGGATATGTCAGGTCACGAACACCACAGTGGTGGGTGCCGGAAAGGTCGAATAACAGCCTGTGTTTCCCTAGGTGAGGTCAACAACCGTGCTGTTAAACCCTTCAGGTATTTCTTATACAATGCAGTGGGAAACCTGTTTCGCCGTAGTTATTAATTTGTAAAATACTTTTGTGAGATAAATTAAGCTTCCCGCGATCGCCATAAAATTGGTGCGATTTGTCCTAAGTTTTTCCTAAGTTTCGTGAAGTTTCTTTAACATTATTCTCAGGAAGTTACGATCCACATGAGTGAACCGTTGCAATTTAGCTTATTTGACACCCCCACCGAGGCCGAACCTGCACCAGCGACGCCCCTTGATGCTGCCACCTACGATCAAATTCCACTGCGGGCTGAGGTGCCCATTCCCGCCGGTACCTACCGCGACTTGGAGGCGCTTGCGGCGCATTGTCAGCAGTGTCAACGCTGTGGCTTAGCGGCCACCCGTACCCATGTGGTGGTCAGCCGTGGTAATCCCGCCGCCAAGCTGATGATTATTGGGGAAGGACCGGGTCAAGCGGAGGATGAAACAGGTCGCCCCTTTGTTGGCAAGGCAGGGCAGCTCCTCGATAAAATCCTTGCTTCGGTCAATCTCGATAGTGAACGGGATGCCTATATCTGCAACATTGTGAAGTGCCGCCCCCCCGGCAACCGCGTCCCAACACCCGTTGAAGCAGCAGCCTGTTTGCCCTACCTCCTAGAGCAGATTCGCTTGGTGAATCCCCGCATTATTTTGCTGGCGGGGGCAACGGCTGTCTCTGGATTGCTGAAAGATAATCGCGGCATTACCAAAATTCGTGGCCAGTGGATTGAATGGCAGGGACGCTGGTGTATGCCGATTTTTCATCCTGCTTATCTGTTGCGAAATAACTCGCGGGAGCCGGGCAGTCCCAAGTGGCTAACGTGGCAGGATATGCAAGCCGTGCGCGATCGCCTGCGCCAACTCGATGCTTAGATTACTCCTGACGGTGGGGATGTTCCTGCAAATAGCGTAGCCAAAGCTCCGAAAGTTCCCGCGCCTGTTGCTCCTTTTCGCCAACAATGTGGTACATTCGCCGCGGCCGACCGCGACCTTCCACCTTCTTCCAATAACCATCAATAATTCCCTCATCCTCGAGGAATTTGAGGGCGCTGTAAAGAACCGTATCAGAAAGGCGGTAAAGAGGATATTCGTTTTCAATGGCTTGAATCAGCGCCGTGCCATAGGAGTCCCCCTTTTCCACAAGGGTATAGAGCACATAGCACACCGCAACTTCCTTGCTCAGGTAAACGGGCGGTGGCTGGCGGAAAAAGGTGTAGATATCTTCCAGTTTCATAACCTTATCCTCAGCAATGGGCTACTGCTGATCCATTGACTCCCCAAAATTCCTCAGATCATGGAAGCGTCTGAATTCAACTCTGTTGCTCCAAATGATAGAAAACACAAATACTCCCCCCTTAATGTCAGCACTTGCCTCTAGCCTCATATAGCGCATGAAAGTCACTAAGTATTTATCACTACCAAGACTACAATATTGTTTTACAACCCTTTCCTGATATATAGGAGAAACAGTCTTCTCCCGTATCGGCTTTCACGATTTTAAGCGTGGGCCATCCTTGTGCAAAGGGCTATACTTCTGATTTTAGGAAGTCTGAGAGAAAAGTGTTCCTTGCATCATAATTCCGCAGTTGGCAAAAATCAAGTCATTGGCTTGTTGCAAATTGATTTCAAGGGGCATCAGGGGCAAGATTTCTTAACAAAAATTCACGATAAATCTGCCAGCGGCGGCCATTGTGCACCAGCAGTGTGAGGTGGGATACCCAACAGCGAGCCGCAAAGGATTGTGCTTGAAAGTCTGCCCAAGCGTGGCGAAAGTTGTCCTTGGTTAAATCACGAAAGGCGATCGTCATGTGGGGGGTAAAAGGGTGCCGCCGGGTGAAGGGAAGGTTCAAGGGTTGAGCTACGCTCTTAACTAAGTTGGCTTGGAGCATTTTCAGATCTGGGGTGGCGGCAACATGAATGTAAATGACCCGCGGCGGAAAGGCAGCAAAGCCATTGAGAATCAATTCCACTGGAGCAGCTTGGCGGGAAAAGGTTTCTAGGGCTTGCTCTAGATCTGCTACTGCTACATGTGGCCACCAAAAGGGGGGATAGAGGGTGACGTGGGGTGGGGAGCGTAGTGCTGCTTGGGTTTGGTAGCGATCGCAACAATACTGCTTGAGGCGGGTGACTTCAGCCTGAATGTCAGCATTGGGCAACAAAGCAATAAAGTAATGCCGCCGGTTCATTAGCGCTGTGCCACAACGGTCCAATGGCGATCGGAGGTGAGGGTGGCTTGCCACTGCTGCGGCGGCTGCGGCAAGGTTTTGAACAGATCCCTCATTTCCGTTAAGGTCAGTGCCGCATGGAGCGAATCGGCAAACAGTTGCCGTTGTTGGGGCGTGTCTTGACCCGCATATTGGTCAACCAAGGCTTGCAGTTCTGCCCGCGTTTGCGGACGACAGAGATCGCGGATAAACAGGGTGCCTTGGGGACGGAGCACCCGCAGCATTTCCCCTAGGGCAGGCTGGGGATCGGCTAAGTGATGGACAAGGCTATTGCTGATAACGACATCAAAACTCGCTGCGGCAAAGGGCAAGGCTTTGGCATCCCCTTGCATAAAGTTTAATTGGGGACTGTGGTGCCGGGCGATCGCCAGCATGGCTGGACTGAGGTCAATCCCTGTTAGTTGCCAATGGGGATAGCGTTGATGCAGCATTTGCAGAATCCGCCCGTTCCCTGTACCCACATCTAAAACTTTTAGAGGTTGCTCAACACTGGCTAAGACTGCGGCTAAATCTTCACAGAAGACGGCATTAACGGCAGTAAAATCCATGGCGTCATAGGCGGCAGCCGTTTCTGGCGTCTCCATGACCTCAGGTTCAAGAATGCGTTGCAGCGGCATAGGCTATAGACCCGTGGCCGATCGCCCCTGCTTGGGTAAGCGCACAAACACAAAGTAGCTCAGGTAGAGCAGATAAATCACCAGTGCAACCGCCGCAAAGAAGCCAAGGGTGCCAGCGCGGGCTTGGGCATGGAAAATATCTTTGAACATCAGGGGCGGCTCGAGCCAGACTTGGCAACTGGGGGTCTGAACGGCACCAGCGACAAACGCACAGGGCAAATAAAAGGCCTGACCAATGGCGGCAAGGGTACAGTAGAGCGTGATTGCCCAGCGCCAGCTACTAAAGACTTGACCAATCAAATCTTGGCGATCGCTAATTTCTTCATTGAGATCGACCCAGAACCAGAGGCTAATGGGAATCAGTACCAAGGCCATAAATCCCGTGACGTAGGCCACTGGCCACTGGGGCATCATCAGATATACCGTAATTGCCAATAGACTGGACACCCGCCAATAGATAATCAGCAGTTGAGTAATGGCTGGCACATTCTGAATCGTTGACCACAAGAGCAGGATCAAGGGAATAACGACTGTAAACAGTACCGCCAAGCGGTAGTCCATCCACACGAGCGAGCGCAGAAGTTCCAAGGACATGGCAGGCCACAGACCCAAGTGCAACGGTTCTATTATTAGGGATCGCCTTCCCAAGGCACAAGGCTAGAGCGATCGCACGCGTTCATACCAACGCATCAGAATGGCTGCTAACTTTTGCGAATCATGGCGCACGGTTGGCGTGGATTCGTCCATCACATCAGCAAGGATCAGCCGACAGTTTTGGCGGGTCAGGGCTTCCCGATCAATAGCCACAGCGGTACTTCCCTGCTGCGCATAGCGTTCAAGGTGAGCAGCACTGGGGGGATATTTTTGCACCAGCACTGCATCAAACAGGCGATCGCCCGTGACCGCATCAAGAGCACGCACATGATCACTCACAGCATAGCCATCGGTTTCCCCCGGCTGCGTCATAATGTTGCAGACGTAAACACAGGGGCACTGCCGCTCCGCTAGGGCTTGGGCAATCTCAGGCACCAAAAGATTGGGAATGATACTCGTATAGAGACTGCCGGGGCCAAGGATAATGTAGTCGGCTTCATGGAGAGCTTGAATGGCGCGGGGTAGGGCTTTGGGGGCAGGGGGAGAGCAACCAATTTCGACAATTTTGCCGCGGGCGGCTGTAATGTTGGACTCCCCATGAATGAGGCGACCATCGGCAAGGCGTGCCCAAAGGGTCATATCTGTTAGGGTGGCTGGCAACACTTGACCACGAATGGCCAAGACCGCTGAACTGGTGGCGATCGCTCGCTCCAGATCCCCCGTGATATTTGTCATCGCCGTCAGAAACAAATTGCCAAAACTGTGCCCCGCCAAGCCATCGCCCGCCTCAAAGCGGTACTGAAAGAGTTCGGTGACGATTTTCTCCTCATCCGCTAGCGCCGCCAAGCAGTTGCGAATATCCCCCGGTGGCAGCACCCCAATTTCTCGCCGCAGTCGTCCGGATGAGCCGCCATCATCGGCCATCGTCACAATGGCAGTGATATTGGAACTATAGAGCTTGAGTCCCCGCAAGAGGGTTGACAGCCCCGTACCGCCCCCAATGGCCACAATTTTCGGGCCTCGCCCCAAGCGCCGATGGGTGAGGAGTCGCTCCACAAGCGCCTTATCGTCCTCTGGCAGTAGGACTTCCGTAATGGAACCAAGGGTACGGGCATAGCCCCAAGCAATCAGTGCCAACCCCCCAAGCAGCAGTAAAGGGCCACTGATGTAGCTGGGCACAAAACGGGCAATACTTTGAACAAACTGCTCTAGAAATTGCAGGAAGTAAAAAATGGGGGTGAGGTTGATGCTAATGGCAAAGCCCAGACTAGCCAGCAAAACGCCAACTGCACTAATTAGGAGCCATCGTTTCACCAGTAGCCCAGGGAGCAACCATTGGGACCACAAACGGATTTTACGACGGGCTGGACGCAGTCTTGCTGAGAGTTGTTGAGCCTTATTCGCTCTCCTCATCCGCACCAATACCCAAATAGGTTTTACCGAGGTAGCGGGCGAGGCGCTGGAGTGGATTGGTCACTTGGGTTTGGTGTTCAGCGTGGTCACTATTCACAGGAACGCCTAAAATGCCTGAAAATTCGTCATCACTGATTTCCCCCGCCTGATGTTGGGCAAAGGAATCCACCACCTGCACCAGTTCATCGGTGGAAAACTCAAAACCATGCTGACTGGCAAAATCCACCACTTTCGGTGCCATTTTTCCCCGCAGCGCGGCCAGTTCCTCGGCATCGAGTTCGGCAGCCCCGCTGATATTGCCATCCCCTACCCCCAGAAGGTTTTCCAATTCATCCCGCAGTTTGGCATCCTCAGCGGTTTTTTGCATGAACGCTAATACCTGTGCCGTGGCCATAGGCTTCCTTCCTTCGGTCAGTAAACGTCTGCACGAACCGATTGGATTATAACATTCTCTAATGAGAGTATTTTTAGGCAACAGTTCTTAAGAAGGGTACCTCGACCACTTGGGCAGTCACGCCCTCTGGGGTGTGCAACGTCAACCCAGCACCGCCCACTTTTGTGCGCACATAGCCGAGGCCAAAGGCACCCTTCTCTAGGGGAGTACAACTGGTGAGCAGACCCACTTTTTCACCGGCTAGGAGTAAGGGGGTGGGGGGTGTCACTACGGCACTTAAGTCCAGTCCCCAGAGATGTTGTTTGACCCCTTGGTAGGTGTTGAGGCGAGCGATCGTTTCTTGGCCAATGTAGCAGCCCTTATTGAAAGAAATCGTATGCCCCAGTCGGGCTTCGAGGGGGTTATAGTCTTCGGTGAGTTCAGCCTCGGCAGCCGGACGGCCTTGGCGGATGCGTAGGTGCTCCCAGTCGGCATCACTCAGTTGGGGATAGGGATGAAGTAAATCGCTGAGGGGGCGATCGCTCCAAAGGGTGAAACCCGGAATTGCTAGGCCACTGGTGGCAGCAAGGGTTAAGGGAACACCTTCGTGGGTGACAGTGACATGATCATAGGGATGCGCTAATCCTTCAAGACCAAATTGAGCGCTGATCTTCTCAGCAACACTCCCAAAAACTCGATAGCAGTAGCTCTCAGCAGTGCGATCGCTCACCTGCACATCGTCGCCAAAGAAGATGTACTTATCGAGCCATTTCAAGAGAAACTCGCGGCGCTGCGGTGACACCAGTAGATCCACCCACTCCCTATGAACAAGTAGGGTGACAAGATCAAGGGTGCGCGCCGTCGAGGTCAGAAAAACCGTATCTGCCCCTTGGCCGGGTTGCAGGACAAGGCAATTATTGGAGCTTTGATTGTGCAAAAACTTCAGGCGATCGCCCCCCGTAAGGCGTAGACGTCCCCAATGACTGCAATCATAGACTGCCCCACTGGCAGAGACTATTTCCAGTAGATCCGTCATTCTTTTACTCCTAAGAGAAGTAAGTCCCGCTCAAGGAGCGATCGCACCCCTGCAAGATTGAAGCCCGGTTGCTCAGCTAATACCTCAGCCACGTTTTTTTGACCCGTCGCAGCCGTCAGGAATTGCTGCTCAGCCTGATTGAGCTGAATCACATCATAGTGACAGTTAAAGACACAGGCTCCTGGCCAGCCATCTAAGCAGGGGTGTCGCCACGGAATGGCCACCAGCAGAGCCGCATCCTCAGACCAATCGTGACGGGGCAGCGGCGGCTTGGCCAAAAAGAACTCAAAGTGGGTCATTGCCTCAGGGTCAAGGCATTCAATGAGTTGATATTGCTGGATCGGATCTAAGTGCTGTGCCCGGTGCAAAAGTTCTGGCTGCGTGCCCAACAGCCGCTCCAACCGCCAAACTTGGGGATTGGAAAAGCCAACGAATTCTAGGCCAGAGGCAGCAATGAGATCAAAGAGGCTGGCGATCGTGTAGTCAATTTCTTGGGGATGCACATACATATCAGCAAAGCATTCATCCCGCTGATTTTCGAGGCTCCAGCGCTCCTGCTCGCGCTTTTTCAGGCGGTTGTTCTGCGGCAATGCGGCAAAGAGTTGTCGTCCAATGGCCACCCCCTCGCGATAGTTGTGGCGATCGCTCCCTAGAAGGAGGGCAATGGCCTGCTGCATCAGTTTAATTTCCCAGCGACCGTAGGCTCCATAAACAAAGATGTGCAAAATGCCGCCGGGGGCAAGAACATCGGCGAGAGCTTGAATACCCCGCTGCGGATCCGGCAGATGGTGCAGCACGCCCACACAGTTAATCATCTGGAACCTTTGCCCCAGTTGTGCCACATCCTCTAGGCTTAGGTGGTGAAATTCGACATTGGTGGCGCCCGATCGCCGGCAGCGTTCGCGGGCAATCTCCAAAGCACCCTCACTGAGATCCAACGCGGTAATCTTTGCCTGCGGATTCAAATGGGCGAGATATTCCGTTCCTACACCAGTGCCACAACCGGCATCGAGAATGGCAACCTCTAACTGGGAGGGATAGCGTCCTGTGCAAAAGCTATAGGCCGCCGGCCAAGACCAGCGCCAGTTGTACCCCGGTGGTGGCTCATCAAGGAGCGGTTCCGGCGGAAAAGGATAGGTATTGTACAGTTGCCGCACAGCAGCAGTAATCTCAGCCGCCGAGGTCATGATGGTTCCCTTTGAGATAAGCGTCGTAATAATTCTCGGGTGGTTGCCTCTGGGTCAGCCGCATCCATAATGGCGCGGACAACGGCCACCTGAGTCGCCCCGGCCTTGACCACCTCATCAATGTTACTGAGATCAATGCCGCCAATGGCAAACTGCGGCATCGGGGCGTGTTTGCGGGCGTATTGGAGATAGTCAAAGCCCACAGCCGCTTTACCGGGCTTGGTAGGAGTCGCAAAAATCGGCCCAACACCCACATAATCGGCACCTTCAGCAATGGCGCGCTCCAGTTCTTGGGGATTGGTGGTCGAGCGTCCCACGAGGCGATCGCGCCCTAAAATTTGCCGAGCCAGTTCCATGGGAATATCCGTCTGTCCGAGGTGGACACCATCGGCATTGGCACCAACGGCAATATCCACGCGATCGTTGACCAAAAACAGGGCGCCGTAGCGTTGGCACAGCGCTTGTAACTGGCGAGCCGTGGTTAGACGGGTGTGATCATCACTGGTTTTGTCGCGGTATTGCACAAGGGGCAGTCCCCCCTTCAAAGCAGCTTCGACGGTTTCCAGCAGGCGATCGCTGGGGGCAGTCACCAGATAGAGCTTTGCCCCTTGCAGGCGTTGCGCTCGAGCGTGGCGCGGGTTGAGGATCAGGGCTTGCTCGAGAATGTAAACGCGATAGCGGAGGGCTTTGGCGGTGTCACTCAGCTCAGTGTCCGTCAATTTCGCGTATTCTTCAATCACCCGCAGGGCTTCTTGGACACGGGCAAAGTTAGCGGTGAGCACCTCGCTGAGGGTCTGGCGATCGCGCTCTTGGGGATGACTCAAAGCAGTCCCCGGATCCTGATCCGTTTGTCGTGCCGCCCGCAACTCTGGGGTATGGTAGCGGCCAAGGGTTTGGCGCAAATCTTTACATTCTGCACTCAGGGCAGCATCTTCGCGGCCAAAGCGGCACCATTCCTCAATCACCCGCAGACCTTCGCGGGCACGGTCAAGGTTGGCATCGAGAATCCGCCGGATGCGTTGCCCCTCAAATCCGGGAGCTAAATTTTGCATAGCACGTCCGATCCCCACAGAAAAGAATCAACACAGTTCTGTTCACCGTTCATCGGCATTGTTGATAGCGCAATGAAGTTTTTGATGAGCCGTTTCAGCATTCACTCCCAGCCGTGGTTGAGTCACCTATGTTTGATCCTAATGGGTTGGGGGACGCCCGTATTGGCGGCAGAACCGATTCCCATCCCCGTGCCACCGCCAGAGGTGAATACCGTCATCCCGATTCCCGTGCCTGCCCCAGAGGTGAGTACCGCGCCAATTCCCACCCCACCGCCGCAGCAGCTTGACAACTCCCTCGAACGATTGCCGGTGCCTAGTGGCCCGATTCCGATGGGATTTGTGGGTCGCGATCGCGCGATGAATCAATTGCCGCCCCCACCAGACATTTCTGATGCAAACTTGGCAACACTAGCTCCCGTAGCCCCCAGAACGCGGTTTCGAGTCATTGTTTTGGATTTGCGGGAGGATGATCTGGCCAATCAAGAACGCCTGCGATCGCTCGTTCCCGAAGTGATACCCATTACCTTGGGTCAGCGCCGCGCCCTACAAGTGGGAAGTTTCCAAAACGAGGCCAATGCCACCGAAATGCGCGCCTTTATGGAGGTCAATGGCTTCCGCGCTGAGATTCAACGTCTGCCCTAAACGACCTCAATTGGATCAAGAACGCTGCAAAGAGGCCTAAAGAATGCCCGCTTTTTGAGGCAGTGAAGTGAACCCCCTGCCAATGCAGTCAATTTTTCATAGACTTTAGAGGATTAGGAGCAAATCGCCACAGGAGTTGAGTTGCTAAAACATTCTGAGGATACAACCGTTCCCAAAGACAATGGCAATATCAACAAGATAGATGAGCAAGACCGCGCCTTTCATGACTGGTATCGGTTTGTGCTCTCTTATCCGCCCCATCTTGTGAGGGATTATATAGAAGACTTTGGCTTGAATGCAGAGAGTGTCATCCTCGACCCCTTTTGCGGCACAGGCACAACGCTGGTTGAGTCGAAGCTGCGTGGAATCCCCTCATTGGGTACCGAAGCCAATCCATTTGCCCATTTTGCGACGTGTGTTAAGACGGATTGGGATGTTGATCCGGATTTACTCTACCGTCACTCCTGTGAGATCGCAGAATTTGCCCTTGACATCCTGCGGCAGCAAGGGATAGAGGACTCGCTGCCTTTTGAGGGGAATATTGCGGATCTACCGTTACGCCAACTCTCGCCAGAGCAACATAAACTCATCCTTACGGGGTCGATCAGCCCGATTCCCTTGCACAAGGTCTTGGTACTCCTTGACTGCTTAGAGAAATACAGAATAGAACAGGTCTATCGGCATCAACTGCTAGCGATCGCCAACATACTGGTTTTTGCCGTGAGTAATTTGCGCTTTGGCCCTGAAGTGGGTGTTGGCAAGCCTAAAGTTGATGCACCAGTGATTAGTGCTTGGCTCGCCAAAATTGATGAAATGGTGGAGGATTTGCGGCAGGTCAAAAATCAAAATGATGCCCCTGCCCACGTCTATCTGGCGGATGCAAGGTGTCCTGACCGAGTATTGCCGCCGCAGTCCGTTGATGCGGTAATCACGTCGCCCCCGTATCCCAACGAAAAGGACTACACCAGAACAACTCGCCTTGAATTGGTACTCCTAGGTTTCATCAAAACCAAGGCGGATTTACAGGCTTTGAAAAAGAGTCTACTGCGTTCCAATACCCGCAATGTGTATAAGGCCGATGACGACGATCGCTGGGTTCAAAATCATCCCGAAATTCAGAGGATAGCAGCTGAAATTGAACGCCGCAGAATTGAGCTGGGTAAAACGTCTGGCTTTGAAAGGCGCTACAGCAAAGTAACAAGGCTTTATTTCGGCGGTATGGCGCGCCACTTGGCTGCCCTGCGATCGCGGTTGCGTCCCAATGCCCAATTGGCCTACGTCGTGGGTGATCAAGCCTCCTATTTGCGGGTGATGATTCGCACAGGTCAGTTATTGGCTGACATTGCCCAAGCCCTTGGCTATGAGGTTGTGCGCACAGATCTCTTCCGAACACGGTTTGCCAGTGCCACTAAGGAGCAACTGCGCGAAGAAGTGGTGATCCTACACTGGAAAGGATAGTCGAGTCAGTCCAGATGGGCTGCACCTTAAGAATTACTGTAAAATAAGGCATCAACTGGCAGTACACCCACCCTATGGTTACCTCTTGGGCAAAATGGTCATTGCCGCAACCTCAACGGCACTCAACTCCGCTGCACCACAGGCAATTGCCCAAAGGGCACGCGACGCGATCGCAACGGCTGCGCTGGAAATCCTTTGTTTTTAATCTGCTGTCTGAGCGTCTTTTGCTGGTCATCGGCGGACTGGGGGCCGGCCTTCTCCTGTGGCAAACCGATGGCCCCTTGATGGTGGCCACCCTGAGCGGTGTGGGTACGATTTTTCTCCTCAGTCGCTGGCAATGCCGACTGTTGACCCTATGGCAAGACCTGCGCCAACAGATGTCCCAATGGCTACACCATCCCTTCGCCTTTACGGTGGTCGGGGGTTTGCTGGCCTGTTTGGGTACCTATACCCTTTTGCATTTGGGTCAACACACCGCAGATCCATGGCTCGTGGTGGCGCTTGTGATCCTCGGCATCCTTTTAGTGGCCGTCATTGCCCTGCTTGGGACGCTCATGGGGCAACTGCAACAGCAGCATCAGACCCAACAGGTGTCCCAGTGGTTTGCTGACCTCACCCATCCGCAACCCCTGCATCGGCTAGTGGCTATTCGCCAATTAGCTCGCATCTCTAAGGGGGCAGAGCGTCGCCAAGTGCAGGAAGCCCTATATCTGCTACTGGGACAGGAAACGGATCCAATCGTTCGCCGTGCTGCCCTTGAGGTGCTCGATCAGCTTGACGATGCCGCCTGAGTCCCTCAACTGGCTAGAGCGATGGTGCTTGGCTCGGTTGATTCGAGCGATCGCTAGTGTCATTGGGGTTGAGCCACAGCGATTCGACTACGTTGGCTTTGTTGAAATCACACGGCAAGTGAAGCAGGGGCGATCGCCCGTGCAGCAGCAGGCTATCGTGGCCACCGTCTTTGATCGGTTAGTCCCCCCTGTCATCAGCACCTTGGTGCGCACACTCTTTCGCCCGACCCGTTGGGTCTGTGAGTGGAATGCGTGGTTTGCCACCCGCCTCACGGGCTGGTTAGTGGGAGCCAGCGATCGCTACTGGGTCGAGGTCATTCCCCCCGATCAACCCCGCCAATGGCAACACAGTGGCGTGCGCATTCAAAAATGCCGCTATCTTGCTGAATCTCAATGCGTGGCACTCTGTATCAACCTGTGCAAAAAGCCCACAGAGCAATTCTTTCGGCAGCGATTTGGCATTCCCTTGACGATGACGCCCAACTTTAGCGACTACAGTTGCGAAATGGTTTTTGGTACCCCTGCCCAGCCGATTCCTGAGCCGACGCTGCCGCCGTGTTGGGAAGATCCGAGTCAACCCCCCTGCTCCCACGTTTAAGAGCATTCCTTTCAGAAAGAATTTTTGCTGATTGACAATTCAAGATTATTTGAAATAACGTAGGGATGTCCCGCTGGAGCAGCAACGATGGGCGTTGGCATCGGCATTAATGGCTTTGGCCGCATTGGTCGCTTGGTTTTGCGTGCCGCGTGGGGTTGGCCTGAACTCGACTTTCGCCACATTAACGAGATTAAAGGAGGCACAACCGCTGCCGCCCATTTACTAGAGTTTGACTCGGTGCATGGCCGCTGGCCCCAAGCCATTCAGGCCAAAGAGGGGGCGATCGCCATCAACGATCAGATCCTGACCTTTTCGGAAGCAAAAACCCCAGCAGAGGTACCTTGGCAAGAGCGCGCGGTGGACATTGTCCTAGAGTGCTCCGGTAAATTCCGTACCGCTGAGCAACTGGCGGCCTACTTTGCAGTTGGGGTGAAAAAAGTGATTGTTGCCGCCCCCGTCAAAGAACAGGCTCTCAACATTGTCATGGGCGTCAATGACCATCTCTACAATCCCCAAGAACACCACTTACTCACCGCCGCCTCCTGTACGACAAATTGCCTTGCCCCCGTCGTTAAGGTCATTCACGAAACCCTTGGCATTCGCCACGGCTTGATCACCACGATCCACGATGTCACCAATACGCAAACAGTGGTGGATACCCCCCACAAGGACTTGCGCCGTGCCCGCTCTAGTCTAATGTCTCTTGTGCCGACAACCACGGGTTCAGCCACTGCTATTGGGCTGATTTATCCAGAACTCCAAGGCAAACTCAATGGCTTAGCCGTGCGGGTACCGCTGTTGAATGCGTCCCTCACCGACTGTGTTTTTGAAGTCAGCCGCCCCACTAGTGTAACAGAGGTGAATGCAGCCCTGAAAGCGGCGGCAAACGGTCAGCTCAAGGGAATTCTCGGTTATGAGGAGCGCCCTCTTGTTTCCATTGACTATTGCAACGACCCCCGTTCAAGTATTGTCGATGCCCTCTCCACAATGGTTGTGGATGAAACGCAGGTAAAAATTCTCGCGTGGTACGACAACGAATGGGGCTACAGCAATCGCATGGCCGAATTAGCTCGTCACGTCGCCACTACTTTGCCCTAGGGAGTCTGCTATGGCTGTGTCCACCAGTGTCCGCAACTATATGATTGTTACCCTCGCCTACTGGGGGTTCACGATTACCGATGGCGCACTGCGGATGCTAGTGCTGCTCTACTTTAACCAAATTGGTTACACACCGCTGCAAATTGCCTTCCTCTTTCTCTTCTATGAAATTTTTGGCATTGTCACCAACTTTCTCGGTGGCTGGATTGGTTCCCGTTTAGGGCTGAATGTCACCCTCTACGCGGGCATTGGTTTACAGGTGATCTCGCTGATCATGCTCACGCCCTTAACGCAAGAATGGCCCTTGTGGTTTGCGGTGCCCTATGTGATGGCGGCACAGGCGATGTCGGGGGTGGCCAAAGACCTGACAAAGATGAGTTCTAAGAGCGCCATTCGCTTAGTGGTGCCCCAAGAGGCGGAGTCACGGCTCTTTAAGTGGGTGGCGATTCTGACGGGTTCTAAAAATGCCCTCAAGGGGGTGGGTTTCTTTGTTGGCAGTGTGTTGCTGACATTGGCGGGCTATAGAGCGTCCCTGTGGATTATGGCGATCGCGCTTATCTTGATCCTGTTCAGCGGTTTGTTATTGCCACGGGGGATGGGGCAGATCAAAAAGAAAATCAAATTTCGCCAACTCTTTTCCAAGAGCAAGGAGATCAATATTCTTTCTGCCGCTCGCTTTTTCCTCTTTGGTGCGCGGGATGTCTGGTTTGTGGTGGGTTTGCCCGTCTATCTCCAAAGTGTTCTCAACTGGTCATTTTATGAAGTGGGGGGCTTTCTCGCCCTGTGGGTCATTGGCTATGGGGGTGTTCAGTCCTCGGCACCCCTGCTGTTGAAATACCTCAATCGCGGTCGCCCTCCCCAAGCCGCCACTATTCAGTTTTGGACGTTTACACTGACGATTGTGCCAGCAGTCATTGCCTTGGGCTTGATGAGCCACTGGAATCCCAATGCCGTCATTATTGGCGGCTTGCTCCTTTTTGGCTTGATTTTTGCCATGAATTCGGCAGTCCACTCCTACTTGGTGCTGGCCTACACCGATGATGAAAAGGTGGCCTTGAATGTTGGCTTTTACTACATGGCCAATTCCGGCGGGCGACTAGCAGGAACGGTTCTCTCTGGCCTCATCTATCAAATTTGGGGCATTGTCGGCTGTCTGTGGGTTTCGATGGTCTTTGTCCTCTGTGCTGGACTTATTTCCCTAAAGCTCGAGGATCCGAAACGGCAGCAGCCCTACCCCTCGTTGGCGATGGGCGATGGTGAGTAACTGCAACATTTCCTCAGATCGGCTACAACTGAATAGAATTAAGGTAAGGTACAGTTCTTTTCCTAAGGATGAGATATCCTCAACACGGTAAAAGCACACGTGAGACAGGGTAGTACTTCCAGAAAAGGGCTGTAGGAGAGGTTCCCCGAGGAATTGCCATTATGATGCTCCCCCAAGAAATCATCGGCCAAAAAGTATGGTTGGAAGTGGAGCCCGAAGATGCCTACTATGCGGGTGAGAAGATTCGGGTACAGGCGGAAATTAGCCAGCCCACTGCTCCCCCATGGTACTATGCTCGCTACATCAACCCACCCCGCTGGTTCCGCACCCAAGGCCAGTGGCTCACCCACCATGAGGCGGAGATGGCAGTGCTCTTGAATCCTGTCTTGGAGGATTTGGAGCTAGAAGAAGAGGACTACGACGGTGATGAGCTGACGAATGGCGATTTTAGCGATCGCTAGGAGCGTCTCGGGTCTGTTGGTCAGGGTGGCGATCGCCCACTGTTAGCTGCTATACTAAGTGCTACGAAGAGTGGTGTATTGGCAGCACCCATGAACGTTCTGTTGTGAACGGTTCAAAAGTCTCCTTCCCCTAGGGAAGTGGGGTTGTCATTTTCTGAGATTGTTTGGGTGTGGTGGGCAATGTCCCGCCTTTTTTATTTCCTATGCAGATACAGATGCTTTTGCCTGTGGTGCAAACCCTTGCCCAGCAGGTTGCCGACCAAGAACACCTTGATCTGGTGAGTGTGCAGTGGCTGACCCATCAATCGCCCCCGATTTTACGGGTGGAGGTGCGCCATCCTGAGAATGACACCAGCTTAGAGGATTGCGAACGGCTGAGTCGGGCACTGGAGATGGCTTTGGATGGGCTGCCAGAGTTGGAGTTTGCCTACGTTCTCGAGGTGTCGAGTCCCGGCCTGTCGGATTACTTGAGTAGCGATCGCGACTTTGATGCCTTTCGTGGCTTTCCTGTACGGGTCACGACCACCGCACCCCATCGGGGCAAAACCCTTTGGGAGGGCAACCTGATTCGCCGTGACGCGGTGAATGTCTATCTCAATCAACGGGGGCGATCGCTGGCGATTCCCCGCTCACTCATTGCCAGTGTCCAACTGTACACCCCCAGCAGTGAGTCTTAGCAGCAGTTGATCTACTCAATGAACGAGGTTGTAACAGACGATGACCATCTATCGCTTACCCGGCCTACGGGCCATGATCAATGAAATCAGTCAAGAGCGGAATTTGCCCAAGCACGCAGTGCATCAAGCCCTCAAGGAAGCACTGCTCAAGGGATACGAACGCTATCGCCGCAGTCTGCGCCCGGATCATAGTCACTTTGAAGAAGACCACTTTGCCAACTTTGAAGTGGAACTAGACACCGAGCAGGAGGGCTTCCGCGTTTTGGCCACCAAAACGATTACGGAAACAGTGGCGAACCCCGATCGCGAAATTGCCCTTGCCGATGTGATTGAGGTGGTGCAGGATGCCCGTGTCGGCGATACGGTGCTGTTGGATGTGACCCCTGACCATCAGGAATTTGGTCGCATGGCCGCCATGCAAACCAAGCAAGTGCTGGCGCAGAAATTGCGAGATCAACAGCGTCGCCTCGTCCAAGAGGAATTCAAAGACCTCGAGGGCACCGTACTCATGGGGCGCGTCCTGCGGTTTGAGCGGCGATCGGTGATTATGGCTGTGCGCAGCGATGCTAGCCAACCGGAAGTGGAGGCCGAACTGCCGAAACGGGAACAACTTCCCAACGACAACTATCGCGCTAACTCCACATTCAAGGTGTATCTCAAGCGCGTCAAAGAGGGACCTCAGCGCGGCCCCCAATTGGAGGTTTCCCGTGCGGATGCTGGCTTGGTGGTCTATCTCTTTGCCAATGAGGTGCCAGAAATTGAGGATGAAGTGGTGCGGATTGTGGCCATTGCCCGCGAAGCCAATCCCCCGAATCATAAAGTCGGCCCCCGCACCAAAATTGCCGTGGATACCTTAGAGCGGGATGTCGATCCGGTGGGTGCCTGTATTGGGGCACGGGGATCCCGCATTCAAGCAGTGGTGAATGAACTGCGGGGGGAAAAAATTGATGTGATCCGCTGGTCGCCGGATCCAGCCACCTATATTGCCAATTCCCTCAGTCCCGCCCCGGTAGAGGATGTGCGGCTAATCAACCCCGAAGCCCGCATTGCCCATGTCCTTGTGGCACCGGATAAGGTCTCCCAAGCCATTGGTAAGGAAGGCCAAAATGTGCGCTTGGCAACTCGCCTAACGGGCTGGAAAATTGAGGTGCGCGATAGCTCCCAATACAACTATGAAGAGGAGGATCGCTTGGCCATGGCCGCCCTCGAAGAACAAGTTGCCAGTTAGGGATGATGGCTGTCCCCCAACGCCGCTGTGTGTCCTGTGGCCGCTTGGCCGATCGCTCGGACTTTTGGCGAATCGTGCGCTGCTGGCCCGATCAAAAGGTGCAGTTGGATCGGGGGATGGGGCGATCGGCCTATCTGTGTCCCACTGCCGAGTGTCTCAAGGTGGCCAAACAAAAAAAACGCTTGGCGCGATCGCTCCGCTGTCCCATTCCCGAGGATATTTTTACGACCCTTGCTGCTCGCTTAGATGCCCATCGCAACTATGACTGACTCCCCCATTTGGCAGCCCTTTACGCAAATGAAAACGGCGGCTCCGCCCCTGAAGGTGGTGCGTGCCCAGGGTGCTCGCCTTGAACTGAGCGATGGCCGTCAGATTATTGATGCCATTTCCAGTTGGTGGGTGACGCTCCATGGCCATAGCCATCCTGTGCTGGCTAAAGCGCTCTATGAGCAGGCACAAACCCTTGAGCACGTCATTTTTGCCGGCTTTACCCATGAGCCAGCGGAGCAGCTTGCCCAACTGCTGTGTGCCCACACGCCAGCGGGGTTACAACGGGTCTTTTTTTCCGACAATGGCTCAACCGCCGTGGAAGTGGCGCTGAAGATGGCCTACCAGTATTGGCAGCGGCGAGATCAACCCCAGCGATCGCGCTTCATTGGCTTTGCCGGCGGGTACCATGGCGATACCCTTGGGGCAATGGCTGTCGGCCAAAGTTCCCCGTGGTGGCAACCCTTTCAACCGCTGCTCCCCCCCTTAACAATCCTGCCCTACCCAGCAACCTATGCGGGGGATCCAGAGGTGGAGACCAAGGAAGCACAGGCGATCGCTCAACTGGAGGATACCCTGAAGGCAGACCCCGATGCCTATGCCGCTCTCTTCATTGAGCCACTCGTACAGGGGGCAGGGGGAATGCGCATGTGTCGTCCCTCGTTTTTGCAAGCCCTTTCTGCGATCGCCAAGGCCTATGGGGTGTTAGTCGTCTATGACGAGGTGATGACGGGGTTTGGCCGCACAGGTGCCCTCTTTGCCTGTGAGAAAGCGGGGACACAACCCGATCTCCTTTGTCTCTCTAAGGGGTTATCGGGAGGCTGCTTGCCCATTGCCGTCACATTGGCCACTGAGGACATTTACCAAGCCTTTTATGCCGATGATCCGGCGCGCGCCTTTTTCCACAGCCATTCCTATACCGGCAATCCCTTGGCCTGTGCGGTGAGTGTGGCTTCATTTCAATTGCTGCTTGCGGAACCTGAAGCCTACCAAGGCCTAGAGGCGCGCCATTGGCAGTGTTACCAGCAGTATCTTGCCGATGTCAGCAATCTCAAGCAATTTCGCACCTGTGGCACGATCGCGGCCATGGAATTGGCGACGGCGGCCTCCTACTTTAGTGACCTTGTGCCCCAACTGCGCCGCCGCTTTATTGAGTTGGGTGTGCTGCTGCGACCTTTGGGCAATACGCTCTATATCCTGCCCCCCTACTGCATTAGTGATGAAGAACTGGCCGCAGTCTATCGCGCCATCCGCCAAGTGGCGATCGAGGTGGCCGCAGGTTATTTCACCGCAGCCTCGGCTTGAGTGGCCATGTAGCTGAGGAGCCAATTGACCGCAGTGGCACGGCGCGTACGGCGGGGGTTGAGTTCCTTGATTTCATAGCCAGCAAAGCCCAACTGTTCCTTGAGAAGTTGCTTGTGGGCAGGGGGAATAGAGCGGGTAAGCTTGACGATGGCGGGGCGGCTGCCAATGAAGTCGGGGGGTTGGGGATAGTCTTGTCGCCATTCTGGAGGCACGCGATCGCTCTGCCAAGTTTGACTGTGGGCGTCATAGCGATAGCCCAAGCAGTGCCACAGGAGCTGATTGACCGTAGCATCATCCAATTCATCATTGAGAATTTGCCACAATGTGGCTTCTGTGAGAGGGGGGAGTGGCGAATCAGAGCTATCCATTCACACTCTTTGTAATCAGTCGGTCTACTGAAACCGGTACCATAAAAAGGGTGGTTTCTCTAAATCTGCCCTTATATGTCTGCTTCGGCAACGAATTCCCCTTCCCGCTGGCGATCGCTACGCAATAATGCCCTGTTGATTGGGGTGGCTGTGCTGATCACGCTACTGATTCGTATTTTTGTGGCGGAGTCGCGCTTTATTCCCTCAGAATCTATGGAGCCAACGCTTTGGCCGGGCGATCGCATTGTGGTGGAAAAGATCACCTATCGCCAGCGATCGCCTCAACCGGGGGATATTGTTGTCTTCTATACCCCACCCCTCTTGCAGACCCTTGGTTATCGCGCCGATCAAGCCCTCATTAAACGAGTGATTGCCACCGCCGGGGATACGGTTGCCGTGCATGATGGTCAAGTTTGGGTCAACGATCGCCCCCTTGAAGAACCCTACATTGCTGAGCCACCCTTTTATACGCTCTCCCCAGTGACAGTGCCAGAGAATATGCTCTTTGTTATGGGAGATAACCGCAACCACAGCAATGACTCCCATATCTGGGGATTTTTGCCCCTTGAGAATGTCATTGGTCGGGCGATCGCCTGCTATTGGCCCCTCAACCATGCGGGTAAAATTTCGTCCCCCGCTGCTTAATAGGTGACTAGCCGCATCAGTGTGGGGTTAGCATCCTCCACCAGTCCCCATTCAACTGGTAACGGTACCACTTGTCCCACAGGAGTTGTTTGCGTTGCTTGGAGACAATCAGTCTGCAAACTGTAGTTGCCATTGCGCAGGCTTGACGGTTGGGCAGGGCGGCTGACTTGACAGGTTTTAATGACCGTCGCTCCCACCTGTAGCGTGCTATGGGTTTGGCTGTGAGCCAAAGGTGTCCAAGAAAACACGGCTAACAAACTCAAGGCGATCGTGGCGACAAGAGACTGCCACCAAAACTGCATGCTGAACATAATTCCCCCGCCTTCAAGTCATTGATGAAATCACTTGTAACAGTTCCTTAGATTCCTTCCCCCGCTTTTGCAAACATGAGGCTTTGAGTCTTGAACAGTGAATACTAAAGGTATTAACTGCAAAAAAGTAATAAGAAAATGTGAGGAGCTGTTTAGAGTTGTAGGGGACTCCGTCGCTTTCCCTACACTTCTATTGTAGGCTTTATAGCCAAACCTAGTTACGATCCTGTACAAAAGTTCATGATTGAGTCTTAAATACAAGTCTTGTCCCATGGATTGAACACACTCAACATTTTGAAAATGATTACAGGAAAGACTTATATCCGATGTTTTAGAAAGGTGAAGAAGTGACACATTGACAATTGGCGCAGCCCCAAGCGATCGCTAGGCTAGAGGCAACCCCTTGGAACCGCCATTATGTACAGTGAGTCAGAACATACTCCCCAAGCGATCGCCAACCGCCCCTATCAAGTACGGATTGGTCAATACCTCAATGAGGGCTGGCAAATTTTCAGCACTCAACCCGCTGCCTACATTGGTTTTCTCATTCTGACAACCATTATCAATGGTGTGCTCAACAATATTCCGGGGGCTGGCCCAATTGTTAGCACGATTTTGGCAGGCCTCTTCGCCGCAGGCTACTACTTTTTCAGCTTTCGCATTGCCCGCAACCAAAGAACCGAATTTAGCGACTTTTTTAATGCGTTCAAAAACAACTACTTTCTGCCCATCTTCTTGACGAACTTGATCATCGGTTTGATTACGAATGTGTTTGTGATCAGTGCCAGCATTCTATTTGTGATTGCGGGGTTGCCCTTCTTGCAAAGCATATTAGAGCAGGCGGCGGCTGAAGCAACGGAACCCGATGCCGACTTAGAACAACTGCTAGCGTTACTGGAGCAGCTTCCCTCTGTGCCGCATGCCCTGAACCCCGTTTTCATCTTGGTGGGTGCCATCCTGCTGCTGCCCGGGGTTTACTTTGGGGTAGCCTATATGTTTGCTGTGCCTTTGGTGGTGGAACACCGGTTTGATGTGTGGCCGGCACTAGAAACCAGCCGCCGCTTAGTTTCCCGCGATTGGTGGAGCTTCTTTTTTCTCAGCGTGTCAATCATTTTCTTCAATATCTTGGGCTTTTGCCTCTGCTGTGTGGGGATGCTGGTGACTATTCCTTGGAGTAGTTGTGTCATTGTGGCGGCTTACCGCGATATTATTGGCCTCATGCCCACCACTGACAATAGTAACCAGTTTTAGTCCGATGACGCTGCCCACCCTTGCAGATCTGAATCTCGACCCCTTTTGGATGCCCTTTACGGCCAATCGCCAGTTTAAGCAAAGTCCTCGGCTCCTTGTTTCGGCAGCAGGGATGTACTACAGGAGCATTGATGGCCGTGAGATTCTCGATGGCACCGCCGGGTTGTGGTGTGTCAATGCCGGCCACTGCCGTCCAGAAATTGTGAGGGCGATCGCCCAACAGGCAGCAACACTGGATTTTGCCCCCACATTTCAGATGGGACATCCGGGGCCATTTCGGGTGGCCGATCGCCTGCGCACGATGACCCCTGACCCCCTCAACCATGTCTTTTTTGCCAACTCTGGCTCTGAGGCCGTGGATACAGCCTTGAAAATTGCCCTTGCCTACCATCGGCTGCGGGGAGAGGGGACACGGCAACGGCTCATTGGTCGCGAGCGGGGCTATCACGGGGTCGGCTTTGGTGGAATTTCAGTGGGGGGAATTGCTGCCAATCGCAAGTTCTTTGGTTCTCTCTTGGCAGGGGTGGATCATCTGCCCCACACCCACAACCTTGAGCACAATGCCTTCAGCAAGGGACAACCCACTTGGGGAGCACATTTAGCCGACGAGCTAGAACGCTTAGTGGCGCTGCATGATGCATCGACGATCGCAGCGGTAATTGTTGAACCCCTTGCGGGTTCGACGGGGGTATTGATTCCGCCCCAGGGGTACTTGGAACGCCTGCGTGCCATTTGCGATCGCCACGGCATTTTGCTGATCTTTGATGAGGTAATTACGGGTTTTGGCCGTCTCGGTGCCCCCTTTGCCAGTCAGTACTTTGGTGTGACTCCAGACCTCATCACGGTTGCCAAGGGTCTAACCAATGCCGCTGTACCCATGGGAGCGGTGATTGTCCGCGATGAGATTTACGACACCTTCATGCAAGGCCCCGCGGGGCAAATTGAGTTTTTCCATGGCTACACCTATTCGGGACATCCCCTTGCCTGTGCGGCCGCCTTGGCAACCCTAGAGATCTACGAGAAAGAAGCCCTATTTGAGCGGGCGGCTTCCCTTGCGCCCTATTGGCAGGAGGCCATCCACAGCCTACGGGGTCTGCCCCATGTCATTGATATTCGCAACTTGGGCTTGGTGGCAGGGATTGAATTGGCGCCACGGGAGGGGCAAGGAGGGGCACGGGGCTATGATGCCCTCTGTCGTGCCTTTGAAGCGGGACTACTGATTCGTGTCACGGGGGATATTATTGCCCTCTCACCACCGCTGATTGTGGAGCAATCGCACATTGATCAAATGGTGGATATTTTGAGTCGTGTTCTACGGGAACTTCCCTAGGCACCGCAGCGTCGGAATCAGAGGATCACTCTCTCCTTGGAGGCTTCTATGTTACGCTTCCTGCCGTTGGCCATCAGTAGCTTAGCTACGCTGGTGGCGATCGCTCCCCCCAGTCGTGCCGCCTATCCTCTCTTTCCTAATCAGCCGGGAGTTGATGTCTTCTTCCCAGGGCTAGAGTCCTTTGGGCGGCCGCGGACACCGCAGTACAGTCCCTACAATCCTGTCATTTACCGTCCGCCGGGGCAATCTCAAACGTACATTATTGTGCCAGTGCCCTATCCACCTCGCCCCGTAATTTACCCGCCCCCCTACTACCCCTATTACCCCTACCCGTGCTACCCATTCCGTTGCCGATAAACAACAATACTGGGGATTGATACTTGACTCGACTTGGGAAGCAGACCGAGAGCCGGTTCTCCTGCTAAAATAGCGGCTAATTTAGCCATTTTCAGTTCGAGAGAAATCTATGGCTCAGTTGGCGATCGCTCCCGTTTTATTTCACCTTGCCTTTCCTGTCAGTAATTTGGCGGACACCAAGGCCTACTACATTGATGGGTTGGGCTGTGAACCGGGGCGCGAAAATCCCCACTGCCTGATCATGAAGCTCTATGGCCATCAACTGGTGGCTCACGTCACGGATGAACCCTTAACCCCACCCAAGAGCATTTATCCGCGCCACTTTGGCTTGATTTTCTTGGCCCAGGCCGATTGGCAAAACCTCTGCGATCGCGTGATCAAGAAGGGACTTGACTTTTACCAGCCACCGCGTACCCGCTTTGCCAATACCCCCCTAGAGCACCAAACGTTCTTTCTCGCAGACCCCTTCCACAACCTGATTGAGATTAAGCACTACCGCCATGCAGAAGCCATTTTTGGCCTGCGGGATCACCGTCATATTGGCGATACCCCCCTCGTTTCTGCACCGCAACCGTGACCCATCTGATTCTCTATAGCAAGCCCGGCTGTCACCTCTGTGAAGGACTACAAGAGAAGCTGGCCACTCTGAAGGAATTTACCCTTGAGGTACGCGACATCACCAGCCGCGATGATTGGTGGCAAGCCTATCAATACGAGATTCCTGTTCTCTACCTAGTGATTGGAACGCAAGTGCTTCCCGTACCGCGCTTTTCTCCCCGTGCCAGTGCTGCACACATTCGTCAGCGACTCCAAGAACTGACCCATTCAGGCGGCTCAGCGTCCACTCCTTAAGGGCATTATCAATTACAGCCCTTTTCACAGCGATCGAATACGGCCAAAAATTTAATTGCTAGATTGCATCCCCCCTATGTATCCCATATGTTAGAAAAGGGTCGTCATCGGCATCGCAAAGCCAATAGGAAACTCAGGAATGGTGGATTTTGGAGCAATGCTCTTTCGCGGGCGGGGGGTCAAGATCTCGCAGCAGTATGCAGTGATTGGCCTAGGGCGGTTTGGCCGGGGGGTGTGCGAGACCCTGCACGGCATGGGCTATGAGGTGCTCGGCAGTGATAACCAAGAGCGATTGGTGAATCAAGTGCTTCAGGATCACATTGTGGATCATGCGATTCAACTGGATTCCACGGATCCCCAAGCCCTGAAGGAGGCGGGTCTCTTTGAGTTTGAAACGGTAATTGTGGCCATTGGCAACCATCTCGACGCCAGTATTATCACCACATTGAACCTAAAGGAGGCAGGCGTGCCCAATGTCATTGCCAAGGCTTCCTCAGAGATTCATAAAAAACTCCTAGAGCGAGTGGGGGCAGATCGGGTGATCTTTCCAGAGTATGAGGCGGGTTGTGAACTGGCGCGATCGCTCACCCGCCCAGCGATTCTCGATTGGTTCGACCTTGACCCCGAAAAAAGTATTGTCGAAGTCAAAGTGCCTGAGGCATTTCACAATCGCACAGTTGCCGAGGTGGAACTGCGCAGTCGCTATGGCCTCAATTTAATTGCCCTGCGCTTTGATGATAAGTTTGAGATCAATCCCAGTCCCAACCAGAAGCTCAATAAAGGGGACATTATGGTGGTGATTGGTGCTAATAACGATATTGATCGCTTTTTGCGGAGTCAACACATTAACTAGGGCATAACCCTTGAGCTTTCACTGCTGGTCGCCACCGGCACGGGTGATGGCGATTCTCCTGTGGATTTTTTGCATTAGTAGCTTGCGGCGGTGGGAAAGTCTGGCGATCGCGACCTTGCTTGTGGCGCTCCTCTATCTCCTGAGCCATGTCCCTTGGCAGCGCTTGGGCAAACGTCTGCAGCAGATGGGGCTCTTTTTTCTGGGACTGTGGTTACTGTTGGCGGTTACTGCGTGGCCGATCGCACTGCTCCTCACATGGCGCTTGGTCTTGTGTCTTGCCCTTGGCGTGGTGTTGCTAGAAAGCTTGACGTTTAGCGAATGGGTGCAGGTCTGTCGCTGGTGGGGGCTACCGCCCTTGTTGGTGGATACGTTGGCTTTGACCCATCGCTATCTCTTTGAGCTAGAGAGTCAGTTGACACAAATGCAGCAGGCACTCTTTCTGCGGGGATTTCGCTTGAGTTGGCGCCGCCTTCGCCCGTGGGCACAGGTGATTGGTATCTTTCTCATTCGCGCCGAGGAACGGGCACAGCAGATCTATCTGGCAATGCGCTTACGGGGCTATGGGCAAGTGCTTCAGCGTCATCCGCAATTTTCTGAAGGGGCGGTTTGGAGTTGGGGGCTAACGCTGAGTGCTGGCTTGGGGGCAGGATTGTTGGCAATCTATGATGCCCTTGGTGAAATCCAACTGCCTTTTTGAGGTGGATAGACGACAGTGGGAACAGTGGTACATTAACATATTAACATTTGTAAAGGATTGCCCCTTTGAGATTGCCCCTATGAAACCCAAGAACGCGCTTTTCGTTGCGGAGCAGGTGTGCCTAGTTGGCCACATTGTGGCGATGGCCTTTGGCTTAGCGGGGTTGCTCCTCGTCGTACCCCATCCCGAGTTTATTCTGGCATTGCCCGCCTGGGGTCAGCAGCTTTTTCAATGGAGCATGGGGAGTGGGGGTGTCGTTTATATTGTCCTCGGTGCACTGGCGATCGCCCTTCACACCTATCGCAACTTTGGCCTTGGCAAACTCCTTGGCTTTTTACTGCCAGCGGTGGGCATTTCCCTTACCAGTGAACTGTTGGGGACGAGTACCGGCTTTCCCTTTGGCCATTATGGTTACCTCAGTGGTTTGGGGTACAAAATTGCTGGGCTGGTGCCCTTCACGATTCCCCTCTCCTGGTTTTATATGGGGCTAGTTACGTTTCTTTTGGCCTACAGTGGCTTCATCAGTCGTCCGCTGCGGGAAGGCAAAGGCGTGGGCTGGGGGGCAGCCCTGATCACCGTGGGCTTGGGAGCAATCTTTTTAACCGCTTGGGATTTTGTCCTTGATCCGGCCATGAGTCAAACTGCCATTCCTTTTTGGCAATTTCAGGATGTCGGTGAATTCTTTGGTATGCCCTACCGCAACATTCTGGGATGGACGGGCACAGGAGCCGTGTTTATGGGGCTGGCGATGATCACTTGGTGGCCAAAGCCAATGGTGGTGAACCGTGGGCAACTCATTACCCCCTTGGTGGTGTATCTGGTGAATTTTGCCTTTGGAGCGATGATTACCCTCACGTCCTTGGATCAACGTTTTTGGATTCCGGCAACCTTGGGATTTGTTTTGGGGGTCGTGCCGGTCACAGCACTGTGGTGGTTTACTGAAGCCCCCCTAGAGAAAGTTCAGGGGGTCAACATCAATACTGAGGCGGGTTGAGCGGGGACACTGCGCCTTGAGGTGCATGAGGGCTGGGCTGAGGTTAGAAACTCGTTCTAGTTTGCCCTTGAGTAAAATTTGCCAGCGGTAGCGGCCAGCAATTTTGGCAATCGCCGCGGGGGCGGGGCCAAGCACTTCCCATTCTCCCTGAGAAACTGGGGCTAACGTTTGGAGCTGTTGGGCGATCGCCTGAGCCGTTGCGGCCACGTCCTCAGGATCGGGACTACTCAAGCGCAGAAGGATGAGTTGGGCATAGGGGGGATAGCCCAAGGGGGCACGGCTACTTAGCTCCTGTGTGGCAAAGGTGTCCCAGTCATAGGCTTTGACCGCTGTAATCACGGGGTGTTCGGGTACATAGGTTTGAAGAATAACTTTACCGGCGTGGGCACCCCGCCCCGATCGTCCGGCCACTTGGGTGAGGAGTTGAAAGGTTCGTTCTGCCGCCTGATAATCCGGTAAGTGCAGGAGGCTATCGGCTGCCAGAATGCCCACCAGCGCCACCTGGGGTAGATCAATGCCCTTCGTCAGCATTTGCGTCCCCACCATCACATCGGCTGCGCCGGCGGCAAATTGAGTCAATAACTGGCGATGGGCGCCCTTGCGTTGGGTGGTATCACTGTCAAAACGCAGTACTCGCAGCTGTGGAAAGAGGCGATTCAGTTCACTCACCACCCGCTGCGTCCCGCCACCAAAGGGCTTGAGATAGGGAGAGCCACAATTAGGGCAGCGTTCGGGCACAGCTTGGGTGTAGTTGCAATAATGACAACGCAGCACTTCCATTTTATCGTTAAAGAGGTGCCCAGTGAGAGACACGCTGCAATGGGGACAGTACATCACTGTGCCACAACTGCGGCAGGAAAAAAAGGTGCTGTGACCGCGCCGCGGCACAAAGAGAATTGCCTGCCGGCTCTGTAGGTTGCCAAGGGCCTCCTGGAGAAGGTAACTGAGCATGGAACGGTTGCCCCGGTGTAATTCTTGGCGCATATCCACGATGGTGATGGGGGGTAGGGGGGTGGCATGAATGCGCTGGGGTAAAGAAAGAAGCTGAATCTGTCCTGTTTGGGCGGCTTGCCAAGTGCTGAGGGCAGGGGTAGCAGTGCCCAAAATCAGGGGACACCGTTGCTGGCGCGATCGCCATTGGGCAACGGTACGGGCATGGTAACAAGGCTGAGGTTGATCCTGTTTGTAACCACTGTCGTGCTCTTCATCGAGAATGATCAAACCCAAGCCCACCAAAGGCAGCAGAACCGCCGATCGCGTGCCAATGATTACCCGTGGCTGCGGCATCAGCGTCAGTCGCCAAGTATCGTAGCGCTCCCCCTCACTGAGACCACTGTGATACACCAGCAAGCGTTCACCAAAGCGTGCTCGCACTCGATCCGTTAATTGCGGTGTCAAGCCAATCTCCGGTACCAGCAGTAGGGCCGATCGCCCTCGCCCTAGGCACTCAGCAATTGCTTGCAGATAGACTTCCGTTTTGCCAGACCCAGTGACCCCGTGCAGGAGAAAGGTTTGGGCACAGTCTAGGTGTTCGGAAATGGCTTGCAGGGCAGTGGCTTGGGCAGGGGTGAGGGCTTTTGGCCGATCCGATGTCACCGTTACCCCCTGTTCAATGCGGCAATGCTGCTGCTCGACAATGGCAATGTATCCCTTGGCAGCAAGGCGATGGAGCGTTTGGGCGGTGGTGCCAGTAGCCTTGAGTACCTCTTGCAGCCAGCAATCGCGACCCTGTTGCTGCAAATAGCGGAGGATTTGGCGCTGCCGCTGGGTTAAGGTCTCCCCTTCACTATTGAGGAGTACCACCGCCTGTTGCTGTTTTGGCTGTTGACTGGCGGGTGCCGCTAAGTAGGTTTCCACCCAGCCAAGGCGTTCGAGTTCTTTGAGGGCACGCTGAGCCTTGGGAAGCTGTTGCTGGAGGTAGCGCACACTGTAGTCCCCACTCCCTTTGGTCTGGAGAAAGCGCAGCAGATGTTGCCCTTGTTCTGACAGGGGGGGAATCCCCTGTTGTGGCCGCAGGCGCACCCGCCGTTGCGATCGCCCCAAGACCCCTGGCGGTAGAGCAGTGCGCACCACTTGAATTAAAGGCGTGCAGTAGTAGGTGGCAATTTGTTCTAACAACGCCCAATAGTCCTTGGGAAAAAGCTGCTGGTCAACAATTTCAAGGAGCGATCGCAAGCGTTGTGGCTCAACTGATGGCGGTACAGTTTCCAGTACCTCGAGGACAATCCCCCGCACCACTTGGGAGCCAAAGGGTACTTCCACCACCTCGCCCCCTTGAAGACACCAACCCGCAGGAACTTGGTAAGTGTAAGCCTCGCTTGCCGCCGGACAGTCCACAAGCACACTGGCGTAGAGAGAGGGTTGTTGAGGTGCTAAGGCCATCAGATGGTTTGATTGGTTTTCACTCAGACAGGCAGATAAAAACGTCCCCAACCACTGTACATACTTCTTCTTTAGATTTTCGCTATTCCACAACGCAGATTTGCTCGCTAGGCTGGGAGCTGGCGATTATGCGCTGGCCGGTGGTGCGCCGCTTTCCCACAGGCACTGTTTTAAGAGCCAATATCACACCCGCAGGCTTTGCCACGATTACCGATAGTCGCGGTTTGCCTTGGCTGAAGGTCTCCATTGGTGACGAGGATCGCATTTGCTTGGTGCGAGCCAACCGCCGATTTATTCGTCCGCGCTGAGAATTTAGTTGTTTACTTTAGTTTGCTTGAGAGGGCGTGGGAAAATAGGGAAGACTGCTCCTCACCCAAGATTCTTCATGACTGGTCTTTACGAAGCACAAACGATCGCGATCGCCCGTCAACTGTGGGCGGCTAGTCAAGAGTCCCGCAACTTTTTCAGTCAACTGCGGGAGCAAATGCGCATTGAAGATAAACTCCTCAGCTGGGCGATGGAACATCCGGGGCTACGGGTGCAACTCTTTCGCCTCATTGACTGCCTGCCGAGTCTGCGCAGTAAAGCCGAGGTGGCACGCCACTTGCAGGAGTACCTCAGTGACCCCAGTGTGGAGTTGCCGGAAGGCCTAAAAAAACTCTTGAACTTTGCTCAGCCGGATTCCCTGCCCGCCCAAGCAGCGGCAACCACCTTCACAACAGCCGTTCAAGCCCTTGCCCACAAGTACATTGCTGGTGAAACTACCGAGCAGGTGCTGAAAACCATTGGCCGCCTACGCAAGCAGGGCATGTTGGTGACGATGGATATTCTTGGGGAGGCGGTGATTACGGAGGCAGAGGCACAGCAGTATTGCGATCGCTACCTTGACTTGATGCAGCAACTCAGCCCCTTGGGTCAGCGGGAAGGGGTGAATCCAGTCCAAGTCTCCGTGAAGCTGACGGCCTTCTACTCGCAGTTTGATCCTTTGGATGTGTCTGGCTGCCGTGCCAAGGTAGGGGAACCGATTCGGCGGTTGTTGCATCGTGCCCAAGAATTGGGGGTGGCGGTGCACTTTGACATGGAGCAGTACGCCTACAAAGACATTACCCTCGCAATCTTGAAGGACATTTTGCTAGAGCCAGAGTTTCGCGATCGCGCCGATGTCGGGCTGACACTACAAGCCTATTTGCGGGATAGCTACCAAGATGCCCAAGACCTGATTACTTGGGTGCAACAGCGGGGGACACCAATCACGGTGCGGGTGGTCAAGGGCGCCTACTGGGATCAAGAACTCATTAAGGCGGTACAAAATGACTGGCCATTGCCCGTCTATCAACACAAGCAAGATACCGATGCCAACTTTGAGCGGGTGATTGAACTGCTCCTGAGTCACCACACGCTTTTGCGCACAGCAGTTGCGAGTCATAATGTTCGTTCCCAAGCGCGGGCGATCGCGATCGCCCAACATCAGCACATTCCGCCCACGGCCATGGAATGCCAAGTTCTCTATGGTATGGCCGATAAACTTGCCAAGGCTCTTGTGGAAGCGGGGCAGACGGTGCGGGTCTATTGTCCCTACGGTGAGCTGATTCCGGGGATGGCCTACCTGATTCGGCGGCTCTTGGAAAATACGGCCAATAGTTCCTTTTTGCGCCAACAATTGGGAGCGGTAAATATTGACGCACTCTTGGCACCGCCAGAACCAACGGCAGACTTTAGGGCAGTGAACGTTCATCTGACCACGGGCAAGACCTCAACCTTTCTCAATGCTGCCAATAGCGACTATGCCCGCGCCAGCCAGCGGGAAGCGATTCAAGCGGCCTTAATTCATGTCCATCGCCAACTAGGGCAAACCTATACCCCCATCATCAATAGCGATCGCGTCAATACCCTCGAATACAGTGAGTCCCTCAACCCCTCACAGCCCGAAGAAGTTGTCGGTCGCGTTGGCTTGGCCACCATTGAGGATGCCGAGCATGCAATCCGGGCTGCCAAAGCTGCTCAAGCGCAGTGGCAACAGACTCCCGTAGCCGAACGGGCCATCCTGCTCCGGCGGGCAGCGGATCTCCTCGAGGCACAACGCCATGAACTGGTGGCTTGGATGTGCTACGAAGTGGGCAAGGTGGTGGCGGAAGGGGATGCTGAAGTCTCCGAAGCTGTTGATTTTTGCCGCTACTACGCTGATGAAATGGAGCGCCTCAGCAGCGGCTATGACCGCAACTTTCCCGGCGAAACCAACCATTACCACTACCAAGGTCGCGGCATTGCAGTCGTCATTTCCCCTTGGAACTTTCCCCTAGCGATTCCCACCGGTATGACCGTGGCCGCCTTAGTCACAGGCAACTGTACCATCCTCAAGCCCGCGGATCCGGCGGCTGTGGTTGCAGCGAAGCTGGCTGAAATTCTCATTGCCGCTGGTTTTCCCCGCGGGGTGTTTCAGTTTCTCCCCGGCCGTGGCTCCGTGATTGGCCCCTACCTCACCAAACATCCCGATGTGCATCTCATTGCCTTTACTGGCTCCCAAGAGGTGGGCTGCCGCATTATTGCTGAGGCAGCGGTGTTGCAGCGGGGACAAACCCACATCAAACGGGTGATTGCCGAGATGGGGGGCAAAAACGCCATTATCATTGACGAAAGTGCCGACTTAGATCAGGCAGTGGCGGGGGTGGTGCAATCAGCCTTTGGCTACAGCGGCCAAAAATGCTCCGCCTGTTCACGGGTGATTGTCCTCGAGTCCATCTATCAACCCTTTGTGCAGCGCTTAGTGGAGGCCACCAAGTCCCTCAATATTGGGCCTGCCCATTTGCCCAGTACCCGTGTCGGACCGGTGGTGACCGCAGCCGCCCGCGATCGCATTCAGGAATACATTGCCAAGGGACAGCGGGAAGCGGAACTGACCTTGAGTGTACCGGTACCGGAGGTGGGGTATTTTGTCTCTCCTACCATCTTTACCAACGTCCCCCCCACCGCCACGATCGCCCAAGAGGAAATTTTTGGCCCGGTGCTAGCGGTACTGCGGGCAGAAACCTTCAGCCAAGCCCTTGAAATTGCCAATGCCACGGCCTATGCCCTGACGGGGGGGCTCTATTCGCGGACGCCGTCCCATATTCAGCAGGCCAAAGCCCAATTTGCCGTAGGGAACCTGTACATCAACCGTGGGATTACGGGGGCGATCGTGGATCGGCAGCCCTTTGGTGGCTTTAAGCTCTCAGGGATTGGTTCCAAAGCGGGTGGCCGCGATTACCTGCTGCAATTTCTGGAACCGCGTGTCATTACCGAGAATGTGCAGCGCCAAGGGTTTGCCCCCATTGCCGGAGTGGATGATTGATGCCAAAGGGCACTCAGCTATTGGCCGACCTTCAGGAACGCATCAGGGCAGCGGGCGCCATTTCCTTCTGTGAGTTTATGGCCTTAGCTCTCTATGCACCGCAGTGGGGCTACTACAACCGTCCGCAAATGCAGATTGGTCGGCGCGGCGACTTTATCACGTCCAGTAGTCTGACGAGGGATTTTGCGGAACTGCTCACTGAGGCTTTTGTGCAGATGTGGCACGCCTTGGAGCGACCGCAGCGGTTTACCCTGTTGGAGATGGGGGCGGGTGAAGGCCAATTTGCGGCTGGGGTCTTGGGCTATAGCCAAGCGACCTACCCCGATTTCTTTGCCACCTTGGAGTACCAGATTCAGGAGCAGTCCCCCACTTTACGGGAACGCCAACGGCAACGCTTGGCTCCTTGGGGCGATCGCCTGCACTGGCTGGATTCTAGCACAGCGGCTGAACCCATCGTTGGCTGTATTTTTAGCAATGAACTCGTGGATGCATTCCCAGTGCATCGGCTGCAATGGCAGGGGAGCAATTGGCAGGAAATTTACGTCAGCCTCAATGCCCAAGGGGAGTTTCAAGAGGTTTTGCGTCCCTTGAGTGGCGATCGCCTTCATACCATTAATGATTACTTTGCCACCGTTGGCATTAATCCGCAGCAGCAGGGCTACAGCGACGGCTACCGTACCGAGGTTAATTTGAACCTCATCCCCTGGCTCAAGGATCTGAGTCAGCACCTAGAGCGGGGCTTTGTTCTCACCATTGACTATGGTTATCCCGCCCAGCAATACTATCATCCCGCCCGCTGTGAGGGTACCTTGCAGTGCTACTATCAACACCGCTGCCACGACAATCCCTACTGTTTTGTTGGCGAGCAAGACATTACGGCTCATGTGGATGTGACGGCCTTGACGCGCTATGGGGAGCACTTTGGCCTTGAAACCCTCTATGTCACCCGCCAGAGTTTATTTCTCATGGCCTTGGGTTTGGGCGATCGCCTACTGGCGCAACAGCAGAGGAATGGCAGTCTCCTCCAAGCCCTGAACCGCCATCAATCACTGCACCAACTCATTGACCCCCTTGGCCTCGGTGGCTTTTACGTCGTTCTCCAAGGGAAGCAAGCCACCCTCGATCTGCCGCAACTCAGGGAAGCGGATCAGGGATTCAGTTAATGACTAAGAGCCACATCCCGCTGGGGGACTGGCAAAACTGATCGGTAGTACTGCTCTAGTTGCTGGGTGGCCGCCGCCCAACTCCAGCGTTCAGCTTCTTGGCGGGCATTTTGGCGTAGGGTCTCGCGATCGCCCGGCGAGTCAAAAAGGCGCTGACAAGCCGTAATCGCTCCTGTAGAATCCGCTGGGTCAAACAAAAACCCATTCACCCCATCAGTGACAATATCCGGAATCCCCCCACTGTTGGCAGCCACCACAGGACAGCCTGCGGCCATCGCTTCTAAAAGAACCAAGCCAAGGGTTTCCGTGCGCGAGGGAAAGACAAAGACATCCGCCGAGGCAAAGGCCGCTGCCAAGCGTTCCCCCCGCAGATAGCCCACAAAATGGGTGGGGGTACCGGCAAAGTGCTGTTCAAGGGCTTCCCGATGCGGACCATTGCCCACGAGTGCCAGTCGCGCCTGAGGAATCTGCTCCAGAATGGGTTTAATCTGCTCAATTTCCTTTTCCGCAGAGAGGCGACCGACGTAAAGCAGTAGGGGCGCTTCTGGATGCCCTTGGCTGAGAAAGTAACGCATTTCTTGACTTTGGCGCTGCGGATGAAACAACTCCACATCTACCCCCCGCTGCCAGAGATCCAGATGGCGAATCCCGTGCGCTTTCAGTTCTGCCACCATGGCCGTTGAGGTACACAAGTTGAGTTGAGCACGGTTATGGGCCAACCGCAGCAGCGACCAGAGCACCTCTTCAAGAAACCCCAAGCCATAGTACTTCAGGTATTGCGGCAAATGGGTGTGGTAGGAAGCGACCAAAGGTAAGTGGAATTTCTGCGCATAGTACAGACCCGCTACCCCCAAGACCGCTGGGTTCGCCACATGGATCAGATCGGGTGCAAAGGCCTCTAGGGCTTGACCAATGGCGGGTCGTGGCAGGGCTAATTTGAGTTCAGGATACAATGGGAGGGGAAAACCGGAGACACCATAGATCTGCGCACCTTCATAATGGTCTAGCCCGCCCTCGGGAGCCACCACCAACACCTGATGGCCATTCCGTTGCAGATGTCGGACGGTTTGACACAAACGGGTCACAATGCCATCAATCTTGGGAAGAAAGGTCTCGGTAAATAGCGCGATCCGCATTTCGCTAACCTGAATGGGAGGGGGATTTTTCCCATTCTCGAATTAGGGGGGTCTTGACGCAACCCATTGGGGCGAAAAAGTTTCTTGCACAAGGAGGGGTAAACTGTGGCAAAAGCAGAGTTATTGATGGCGATCGCTGGCCTGAATCGAGGCATTCTAGCCACACCGCGCGATCGCAAACAGGTGGCCGCCCTTGCCGCTTCCCTTGAAACCATGAATCCCACCCCCGATCCCCTCAATGCCCTCGAAAAACTTGCCGGGGATTGGCGACTCATCTACACCAGTAGTCAGGCGCTGCTTGCTCTAGATCGCTCCCCAATTGTCAAGCTGGGGCAAATTTATCAGTGCATTCGTCCGCAGCAGCAGCGCATCTACAATATTGCTGAACTCTACGGCTTGCCCTTCCTAGAGGGGATTATCAGTGTCTTGGCGCGCTTTGAACCCTTGACCCAACAGCGGGTACAGGTGTACTTTGAACGCTCCATTGTTGGCCTGCGTCAGTGGCTCAATTACTATTCTCCCTCCCAGTTCATTCCCCAACTCCACAGCCGTCAACCCCTGATTGCTCTGGATGTGCCCCTCAACAGCAATGATCAACAGGGCTGGCTGGAGATTACCTACCTAGATGAAGACCTGCGAATTGCCCGCGGCAATGAGGGGAGCCTTTTTGTCTTGAGCCGGGTTTAGGGACAATTCCCTGTACCGTTAAACTAGGGAAGAGTGGCACGATTCTCACCCCTGCTGCAATGGAAGCACAGCTGCCCCAGCAACTCAGTTTTCCATGGAATCCGATGCCTTCTGAACCGCTGGCTGAAGGTTCCCTAGCGGCTACTCCTGTTGCAGGGAGTGATAGTAGCCAAGAGCGCATCCGTTATTTAGAGCAGGCTATTGACCAATGCGAACACTATATTAACGAGCTGAAGCAGCAACTGCGCAATCAGGCCTTTTTGGAAGACTTACTTGCTCGCACTGAGGAAACCGCTCAGATTCAACAACAGGCGATCGTTGCCCTCCAAGAACAATTGCGCTCCCAAGCCACCTGTGCCCACGAGTTGGCCGAAATGAGCCACCATCGCCAATCCTTGGAAACGATTCTTCAGCAATCGCAAACGGAAATTGAGCACCTGCATCAGGAGGTGGATCGGCTCCTCAAGGCTCAAGATGCCCTCGAGGCTAAATTGGTGAATAGCCATCGCCTCCTGCGGCAACGGGAACAGGAATATCAACTCCTTGAATCCCAACTGCGCCAAGTCCAAGAGGAAAAAGCGCTGCTGCAAACTCGCCTTGAACAAGCCCGCTCAGAGTTGAGCGATCGCCAAACCCAACTGGATGATCTCAACCGTCGCCTCACCCAAGCCAACCATTTAATTGAAACCCAAGAACGGATCATCACTGCACTGCAACAGGCGCAAGGATCAGAGGCCAGCAAAAACAGTGTTATTCAGGGACTGAGTAAAACCCTGCTAAAAACCCAAACCAAGTTACAGGAATTGGAACGGGACTATCAGCAGCAGCGCCTGCAATATATGACCACCCAGCACTACAACCAAGAGCTGGAGGCGCGCACTAGTCAACAACAGGAACGCCTACAACACCTAGAAGCCCAAATTGCCGAACTCCAAGAGCAAATTCTCCATCAGGCACAGCAGGCACGGGAGCAGGAAACCGCTGTTCAACACTGGAAGGATCGCTACACCGAGGCCGAGCGATCGCTAGCGCAGTTACAACGCGTCATTGCCCAAATGGCCACGGGTGGTTCCATTTCCCTGAGTGAGGTTCCTTCTTAGGGAGGATGTTTGAACAAACCTAAATTTTGTATAATAAGCCATAGTCATTACGAGTTTGTTTATGGTCAAATTCATTGGTTGGGCAGGGAGTCTGCGGGATGGCTCCTACTCTCAAAGCGCCCTAGATGTTGCCATTGCCAAAGCCGCCGCCCAAGGGGTTACCGTTGAACGTCTGGATTTACGGCAAATGACGCTCCCCTTTTGTACCGGTGCTGAGAGCTACCCCGACTACCCCGATGTCGCCATCTTTCAAACCAAGGTCAAGGAAGCCGATGGTATTTTGCTGGTGACCCCGGAGTACCACGGCAGCGTTAGCGGTGTGCTCAAGAACTCCCTTGATCTCCTCAGCTTTGAACACCTCAGCGGCAAAGTGGTCGCCATGATGAGTGTCCTCGGCGGCCAAACCAACAGCAATGCCCTCAACGATCTACGGGTGATTCTGCGCTGGGTGCATGCTTGGGTGATTCCAGAGCAGGTAGCCATTGGTCAGGCGTGGCAAGCCTTCACACCCGAAGGGCAATTGAGGGATTCCAAGCTGGATGAGCGAGTGGACAAAATGATTGCCAGTTGGATTCAGACCACCCGTCAACTACGAGAAGCAAGCGCCTAATTCAATCCCTCTTGCAGCCACTGCGCCACCTGCTTAGCATGGTAGGTGAGAATGACATCAGCACCTGCCCGCTTAAAGCCAAGGAGAGTTTCCAGCACCACTTTTTTCTCATCAATCCAGCCATTGCGGGCGGCGGCTTTCACCATTGCGTATTCCCCGGAAACGTTGTAGGCGGCCACCGGAACATCGCTCACCTGCTTGAGTTGGGCAATGACATCCATGTAGGCAAGGGCAGGTTTCACCATCACCAGATCGGCGCCCTCCTCAATATCCAAGCTGACCTCCCGCACTGCTTCGCGGACATTGGCGGGATCCATTTGGTAGGTTTTTTTATCACCAAACTTCGGTGCCGAATCTAAAGCATCGCGAAAAGGGCCATAGTAGGCGGAGGCGTATTTCGCAGAGTAGGCGAGAATCCCCACGTGGGTATAGCCTGCGGCATCTAGACCCGCCCGAATGGCACCGACACGGCCATCCATCATATCTGACGGAGCAACAAAATCAGCGCCCGCAGCCGCTTGACTCACTGCCTGTTTGACCAGCACCTCTACGGTTTCGTCATTGAGAATTTCGCCATCTTTGACAATGCCATCGTGGCCTTCGCTGCTGTAGGGATCAAGGGCGACATCGGTAAAGATCAGCAGATCCGGTAAGACGGCCTTAATGGCGCGTACCGATCGCTGGACAAGACCCTCAGGATTGTAGCTTTCAGTACCTGCATTGTCCTTGAGGTGCTCAGGAACGAGGGGAAATAGCGCGATCGCCCCAATTCCCAAGGCATAGACCTCCTTCAGCTCTAAAATCAGGCGATCCAGCGTATAGCGATAGCAGTCGGGCATTGAGGGGACTTCCTGCACCTGATCTTCCCCCTCCATGACAAAGACCGGATAGATCAAATCGCCCGTGGTTAGGGTATGCTCGCGCACCAAGCGACGAATTTGAGCCGTGCGGCGTAAACGGCGAGGCCGATGGGTTAGCTCCATAATTCAACAATCAAAAACTCAGTAATGTCCCAGTTCAAACAGCTGTGAATCAGCACGTACAACCTTTGGATTATTTCCGCATTATCTCACCTTGAGGGATCAAAACTGTGGGCGGTGCAGGATGCTTACAAACGTTTACGAACAACTTCAGTGTTCAAGCGGGTTGCAGATAGGGCAAGGCCAGATAGAAACTGGTGACGGTCTTGGCATCTTTCACTTGACCACTATGAATCGCAGCGGCCAAGTCAGCTAGAGAAAACTCCACAATTTCAATGTGCTCGTCGGTGTCCTGAGGCGGGGGTGTCTCTAGTTTTTCCAGCTCAGTGGCCAAGTAGGCGTAGATCACTTCATCAGAATAGCCGGGGGCAATGTAAAACTCTCCCAGTTTTTGCCAATGGTGGGCGCGGTAGCCCGTTTCCTCTTCAATTTCCCGCTCAATGGTGGCAAAAGGCTTTTCGTGATCCTCAACGGTGCCCGCTGGGAACTCCAGCAGATATTCCTCAGTGGCAAAGCGGTATTGTTTGACAAGGATCAGGTTGCCCTCTGGGGTCACCGGCACAGCTAATGCCCCCCCTGGATGCCGCACAGTTCCCAAGATCGAGACAGACCCATGGGGCAAGCGATATTGATTGACCTCAAATGTAAATTTACGACTGCGGCAAAAGCAGTGGCGTTCGAGGACTTCGGGGGGGATTTTCGTCATAGGGGTTAGACAAGGGTGCGATCGGTGAGAATTTCGTAGCCCGTTTTGGTGACCAAGACCGTGTGCTCAAATTGGGCAGAGAGGGAATTATCAACCGTAACCGCTGTCCAGCGATCGCGCAAAATCCGCACCTGCTTTGACCCCGCATTGACAATGGGTTCGATAGCTAGGGTCATCCCTGCCCGCAGCCGCACATTCTTGAGTTCAGTGGTGCGAAAGTTAAACACCGAGGGTTCCTCGTGGAGATTGCGACCCACACCATGCCCTGTGAAGTCCTCCACCACCACAAAGCCATTGGCTTCGACATAATCTTGAATGGCACCCGCCAAATCCATGAGGTAGTTGCCTTCTTTGACCTGCTCAATGCCGCGGTAGAGGGCTTCTTCGGCAACTTTTACAAGCTTGGCCGCCTCCTCAGAGATCTCCCCCACCGGAATCGTAATGCAAGAGTCGCCATGGAAGCCGTTGTAGTAGGCACCGGTGTCAATCTTAACGATGTCGCCATTGCGAATCACTTTGCGGGGGCTGGGAATGCCATGAACCACTTCATTATTGATGCAGGCGCAAATGGAGGCCGGAAAACCCTGATAGCCTTTGAAGCTTGGTGTTGCCCCCATTTCGCGGATGCGTTTCTCAGCATAGGCATCGAGATCCGCCGTCGTCATGCCCGGCTCAATCATTTGGGAGATTTCCTTGAGCACCGTCGCGACAATCCGCGAGGCCTGCCGCATAATCTCAATTTCTCGCTTAGATTTAATTTCAATGCCACGGCGGGGGCGAGTTTGGACAGGGGTGGTGGGGGGAGTGAGCAGACTGCCAAGGATATTCATGGGCGCGATGCAACCGCAAAAATCGTTCTTTTTCAGGATAACGCTGTTGCGCTGATCAGGGGAATGTCAATTTTATCCTTGAGGGATGGGTGAACGAAAATGCGCTTGATAGAGCTGCTTAAATCGCCGCTGTTGCTGCCCGTGATCCACAATTGGCAAGGGATAACCGCAGCGATGCCGCTCTAGGGGAGAAATATTTCCCGTCACCAAATCTGCCGTGTCTAGGGATTTCAATTCCGGCAGCCAACGGCGAATGTACTCCGCCTCAGGATCAAATTTTTGCGCTTGACTGGCTGGGTTAAAAATCCGCAGCGGCTTTGGATCCATCCCACTAGAGGCACTCCACTGCCAACCGCCATTATTAGCTGCCAAGTCGCCATCAATCAGTTTTTGCATAAAGTACTGCTCACCCCATTGGGGATTGATGATTAAGTCCTTGGTGAGGAAACTGGCCACAATCATGCGGCAGCGGTTGTGCATCCAACCCGTTTCATCGAGTTGGCGCATGGCGGCATCCACAATTGGGTAACCGGTGCGCCCCTCACACCAAGCCGCAAAGTGTTCTGCGTGATTCAGCCAAGGAAAAGTGGCAAATCCTTCACGATGGGGACGCTCCGCCAAGTGGGGAAACCAATAGAGGGCGTGCTGATAAAACTCCCGCCACGCCAATTCCTGCTGCCACGTGCGAATACTCGTTTGTGCCTCTTCACTGCGGGCTGAGGCCATAGCGGCCTGACTGGCTGCCCAGACACGACGAATACCAATGACACCGAACTTGAGGGCAGGGCTTAAGAGGGAGGTTCCAGGTTGCGCTGGATAGTTGCGCTGCTCACCATAGTCTTGAATGTGCTGGTCAATAAAGGTCTCCAGTTGTGCTTGGGCAGCGGCTTCACCGGGAGCAAGGATCAGTTCTCCTGACCAGTGAAATCCCAAGTCCTTGGCAGTGGGCAGCGGTATCGCCCCTAGGGCTGTGGCTGTCGCTTGTTCAGCTTCTGTCAGAGGTTCGAGGCGTTGGGGAGTGGGAGCTGGCTGCGGTTTGGCAAGGCTCGACCAGTTGCGCCAAAAGGGGGAATAGACGGTGTAAGGCTGCCCCTGTTTTGTTTGTACGGCCTCTGGGGGATGTAGGAGTTGATCCCATGTGGTTTCGACGGCAATGCCTTTTTCCTTGAGGGCAGCAGCCACAGCGCGATCGCGATCGCGACCGTAGGGTTCCACATCCTCATGCCAATGCACCGCCACCGCCCCTAAGCCACCGGCCACTTGGGGCAGAATTTGACGCGGGTCACCATGAAAAATTAAAAAGCTCCCCCCAAGTCGCTGATAGGCTTCTTGCAAGGCCTGTAGGCAACCCATGAGGTATGTCACCCGCACCGCCGCAATGTCCGAGGCACTGAGAATCGCCGGGTCAAAGCAAAAAATGCCAACCACTTTGGGAGTTTGGGTGTAGGCAGCCGCCAACCCCACACTGTCACTGAGGCGCAGATCGCGACGATGCCAAAACAGGCGCAGGCTCATCGCCCGTCCATCCTAGGCGCCCTAGAAAATAGCGCCAATACATTCATTGGTTGCGGCTTTAACTTCCGGGGGTTCATTGTCGGCAGTCATTTTCTGAAATTCCTCATAGCTCATTTTTTGTTGGAGGCGGTTTATCAGGCAAGTGCAATAGCGATCGCCGCGATCGCCAAAGCCGGGAGGCGCTTGCGCCGCAAATTTGGTTTGACACTCCTGCATAAAGACCGCGATCGCCTCTGGGGGATAAGTCGCCGCTGGCATTTCTTGGGCGAAAATAGATAAACTCAGCAATCCCAGACCGCTACTGCTGAGAAGGCTCATCACGAGTTTGGAGAATTTCATTGGGGCGGTACCTGATCCGATTCTGGCAAAGAGCTTCCTGCGGTTGCTGCACTTCCAAACTTTTGTTGAGTTAGCGATCAAGTCATAGACAAGAATGCCACGTTTATCTATACTTGTTTTCTATCGTTTTGTGTGTCCAGTTATCGGCAAAGGAGGCTCTCATTTCTGAACCACTTGCCCTCACCCAAAGCCTAAGGGGTACCCGTGAGATTCGCGATAACTATCAAGTGTTTCGCCTGACGGGTCTCATTGATGCGTTCTCCGAGTCGGCCTTTCGCAAGGTCATTAGTAAGTGTTTTGACGATGGGCCTGCCAACGTCATCTTAGACCTTTCAAAAATTGAGTTTATTGACAGCTCTGGCCTCGGCATTTTGGTACAACTCGCCAAAAAAGCCCAAGAGCATCAGGGTCAACTGCAAATTGTCACCAATCCCCGCATCACCCAAACGGTCAAACTCGTGCGTTTAGAAAACTTTTTGCCCCTTCAGCCGGATCTGGCGACGGCGATCGCCCAAATTACTGGCGAAACCCATTCCTAAACATTCTGTTCCTGTGGCAGTAAAACCAAGGGGGGTCTCTTTAGCTGAAACGTCATGCTGGACTCTGCTGGATTATTGCCCCTTGTCCCCCCCAAAATTCCCGCCCATCAACTGCCACCGGCGGCTTTGGCCTACTTTGGCGACGCCGTTTATGAACTCTTTATCCGCTGGCTTTTTCTAACCCCGCCCCAACGCATCAATACCTACCACCGCCAAGTGGTGGCGCATGTGCGTGCTGAAAGTCAAGCCCGTTATATGGACTTCCTTTGGCAGCATTGCACCGAAACCGAACGCTCGATTTTTCGTCAGGGTCGCAATGCGGCTGCCGATGGCCCAAAGCGAGTTGCCGCAAAAATTTACCGCCAAGCTACTGGCTTTGAAGCCCTACTGGGATACCTCTACCTCACCAATCCTCAACGTCTACAGGAGATTTTTCAACTGCTTGAGCGGCACATTCGCAATGAAATGAACAGCAATATCGACGAAGCAGAATCCCGTAATGAAATGTAACCACTGCGTGATAGGATGCTTAGTGGCCAGTTCAAGGCATCCTCGGATGCTCCCTATTCTGCTGTGACTGTTCCCGATTCTGCTTCAGCACCCTCTGCGCCATCAACCATTGCCAATTCCCCAAAGAAGGGCGGCTCGATGGCCGAGTTTTATCAACTCTGTCGCGAATTATTCACGACAAGCCTCGTGCTGATGGCGATCGCCTTTGGAGCGGTTTGGCTGATTCACGGCCTGAACACAGCGTTGAACTACCTTTTGGGGGCAAGTGCGAGCCTAATTTATCTGCGGCTCCTCGCCCGCAGTGTGGAGCGCCTAGGAAACGACCAGAAAAAGCTGGGGAAAACGCAGCTCCTTGTCGTCGTGGTTGTGATTATTTTGGCAGCCCGTTGGCAAGAGCTACATATTATTCCAGTGTTCTTGGGGTTCTTAACCTACAAAGCCGCCATTCTGGTCTATATGTTTCGTACGGTTTTGCCGTCCCCTTAACGCTGGCTCACTGTAGTGCTTAGACAACCGAGCGCGGAGGCATGATGCCTTTGATACACCTTTGGACAGCTCTTCCCCTTGCCAAGTTGGAGGTGGGGCACCATTTCTACTGGCATATTGGCAACCTAAAAGTTCACGGTCAAGTCTTCATCACCACTTGGTTTGTGATGGCCATTCTGATTGCGGCGGCCTTTGCAGCCTCGCGGAATATCCAACGGGTGCCCAGTGGTATTCAAAACTTGATGGAATACGCGCTGGAATTCATCCGCGATTTGACCAAGAGCCAAATGGGTGAGCACGAGTACCGAGCTTGGGTTCCCTTTGTGGGGACACTGTTCCTGTTCATTTTTGTTTGTAACTGGTCAGGCGCACTGGTACCGTGGAAACTCATCGAACTACCAGAAGGGGAGCTAGCAGCACCCACCAATGACATCAATACCACCGTGGCCTTGGCTTTACTGGTCTCCTTGGCCTATTTCTACGCCGGGCTACGCAAGCGGGGGCTGAAGTATTTCACCAAGTACATCGAGCCAACGCCCGTCTTACTTCCCATTGCCATCTTGGAAGATTTTACAAAACCGCTTTCCCTGAGCTTCCGTCTTTTTGGCAACATCTTGGCGGATGAATTGGTGGTGGGGGTCTTGGTGTTGCTGGTGCCCTTGTTTGTGCCCTTGCCCGTGATGGCCTTGGGACTCTTTACCAGTGCCATTCAAGCCCTTGTGTTTGCCACCCTCGCAGCCACCTACATTGGGGAGGCCATGGAGGGGCATGGCGGCGAGCACGAAGAGGCTCACTCCTAAAAGGGGTACATACCCTGCTATTGTTATCTCTGGAAATTTTGTTTCGTCCTACTACGTCTCGAGGAAATCAACTATGGATCCGTTAGTCGCTTCTGCTTCTGTTTTGGCTGCTGCTCTGGCAATTGGTTTGGCATCGCTTGGGCCTGGGATTGGTCAAGGGAATGCCTCTGGTCAAGCCGTGGAAGGGATTGCGCGGCAACCGGAAGCGGAAGGTAAAATTCGGGGTACCTTGCTGCTGACACTCGCATTCATGGAGTCCCTGACCATCTACGGTCTGGTGATTGCGCTGGTGCTCCTGTTTGCCAACCCCTTTGCATCCTAATTAACCCCAGTGGGGGAGGCTTGGATGAGCTTTCCCCCGATCCCCCATTCTGGAGAGGCTGATGTTTGATTTTGATGCCACCCTACCCCTGATGGCTGTGCAATTCTTAATCTTGACCGTCATTTTGAATGCGCTGCTGTACAAGCCCTTGGGTCAGGCGCTGGACAATCGGGATGAATATATCCGAACCAACTTGCAGCAGGCCAAGGAGCGGTTGCAACAGGCAACTGAACTGGCTCAGCAGTATGAGCAGGAATTGGCCAGTACCCGTCGCCAAGCCCAAGCCTTGATTGAAGAGGCCAGAGCCGAGGCACAAAAAATTGCCACCGCCGAAATTGCTGAAGCACAGCAGGCCGTGCAGGCAGAGTTACTCAAGATTCAAGCAGAAATTGATCAGCAAAAGCAGGCGACACTGCAAGCGCTTGAGGGTCAAGTTGCCAGCTTGAGTGAACAGTTATTAGCGAAGTTACTGGCCTAGGAGTGTGGGTCATGGACGCAGTATTTTTATTGGCAACGGAAGAAGCGGGGCATTTTGGCATTAACACCAATTTGCTCGAAACCAATGTGATCAACCTTGCCATCATTATTGGGGTATTGGTGTATTTTGGGCGGGGCGTACTTGGCAAAACCTTGGGCGATCGCCAGCAACAAATTGCCACAGCCATTGCGGAAGCCGAAGAACGCCAGAAAGTGGCCGCTGCCCGCCTCGCCGAAGAGCAGCAAAAACTGGCTCAGGCCAAGCAGGAGGCACAACGCATTCGCGAAGACGCCCTTGCCCGTGCCAAGGCTGCAAAGGAAGAACTCATTGCCCAAGCCAAGCGAGAAATTGATCGCTTGAAGGAAACCGCTTCCCAAGATACCAGTGCCGCCACTGAGCGGGCGATCGCCGAAATTCGTGAGCGGATTGCTGCTATGGCACTTGCCGAGGCCGAAAACCAACTCAAAGCGCGTTTGAGCCAAAATCCAGACCTTCAACGCACCCTTGTTGATCGCAGTATTGCCCTACTAGGAGGCAAATGATGCAGACCACTGTCCGTGGTGAACTTGTTGAACCCTATGCCGAGGCGCTGCTGTCGTTGGCGCAAACCCACAACCTCATTGATCAGTTTCAGCAGGACACGCAGTTAATTCTGGAACTCCTTGCCAGCTCCAGTGAACTGCAACAGTTTCTTGCCAATCCCCTGATCAAGCCTGAGGCCAAAAAGAATGTGCTGCGGCAGTTGACAGTGGATAAGGTGCACGGCTACTTCCTCAACTTCTTAATGTTGCTCGTGGATCGGCGGCGAATTAACTTTCTTGGCCCTATTTGTGAGCAGTATCGTGCCCTTGTGCGCAAACTCCGCAATGTGGTCTTGGCGGAAGTCACCAGTGCTGTCGAACTCAATGACGATCAACGCCGTGCCGTGGTCGAAAAGGTCAAAGCCATGACCGGTGCTGCCGATGTGGAGCTTGTCACTGCCTGCGATCCCGAACTGATTGGTGGCGTGGTGATTAAAGTTGGCTCCCAAGTCTTTGATGCTAGTCTGCGGGGTCAACTCCGCCGCCTCAGTCTCACCTTGGCGCAAGCCGCTTAACGTCCCTTTGTAAACTGTTCAACCCTTGAGAGCGACTTCTATGGTAAGTATCCGACCCGACGAAATCAGTAGCATTATTCGCCAGCAAATCGAGCAGTACGAACAGTCGATCAAAGTCGATAATGTCGGTACTGTATTGCAGGTGGGCGATGGCATTGCCCGTGTCTATGGCCTCGACAAAGTGATGGCCTCAGAATTGGTGGAATTTGAAGACGGCACCGTGGGGATTGCCCTTAACCTCGAAGAGGATAACGTAGGGGTGGTGCTGATGGGCGATGGCCTCGGTATCGAAGAAGGCAGTACGGTGCGGGCCACCGGTAGAATTGCTTCCGTGCCTGTGGGTGAAGCGGTCATTGGTCGGGTCGTGGATGCGCTGATGCGCCCCATTGACGGCAAAGGGGAGATCCACACGACGGCAACCCGCCTGATTGAATCCCCTGCCCCCGGTATTGTCCAGCGCAAATCTGTGTGTGAGCCGTTGCAAACGGGGATCACCGCCATTGACGCCATGATTCCCATTGGTCGTGGTCAGCGGGAACTGATCATTGGCGATCGCCAGACGGGGAAAACGGCCGTTGCCATTGACACGATTCTGAACCAAAAAGGCCAAGATGTGATTTGCGTCTATGTGGCCATTGGTCAAAAAGCGTCCAGTGTGGCTCAAGTGGTGAACGTGCTGCGGGAGCGGGGTGCACTCGATTACACGATTGTGATTGCCGCTAACGCCAGTGATCCAGCCGCTTTGCAGTATCTGGCTCCCTACACCGGTGCCACGATTGCTGAGTACTTCATGTACCAAGGCAAGCACACCCTCGTCATCTATGACGACCTCTCCAAACAAGCGCAAGCCTATCGGCAAATGTCGCTGCTGCTGCGCCGTCCCCCCGGTCGTGAAGCCTATCCAGGGGATGTGTTCTATCTCCACTCCCGCCTGCTGGAGCGTGCCGCCAAACTCAACGATGCCCTCGGCGGTGGCAGCATGACGGCGCTTCCTGTGGTTGAAACCCAAGCCGGTGACGTGTCTGCCTACATTCCCACCAACGTCATTTCCATTACCGACGGTCAAATCTTCCTCTCCTCTGACCTCTTCAACGCTGGCTTGCGTCCTGCCATCAACGCGGGGATTTCCGTGTCGCGGGTGGGTTCCGCTGCTCAAATCAAAGCCATGAAGCAAGTGGCTGGCAAACTGAAGCTAGAATTGGCGCAATTTGATGAACTGCAAGCCTTTGCCCAGTTTGCCTCTGACTTGGATAAAGCCACCCAAAACCAACTGGCGCGGGGTCAACGGCTGCGGGAAATTCTCAAGCAGCCCCAGTACTCACCCATTCCGGTGGAATACCAAGTGGCAACCATTTACGCCGGTACCAATGGCTACCTTGACGACATCCCCGTTGAGGCAGTGGCCAAGTTTGTTGCCGGTCTGCGGGACTACCTGCACACAAGCAAGCCCGAATACGGCGAAATCATCCGCACCACCCAAAAACTGGATGAAAAAGCTGAAGCCTTGCTGAAAGAGGCAATCGCCGAGTACAAAGCCGGCTTTACTGCCTAGGCGCGATCGCGCTATATCATGCTCTGAACCTGCCCTCTACCCAGGGTAGGTTTTTTTATGCCTAGGCTACTCTCAAGTGTCAAAAATCATTGCAGTTTCCTTGAGCCATCCCCCTGAGCCTGCCGTCCTCTCCTACACTGGGATCCTAGGGCGAGGTTTGACAAAGGAGAAAACAGTGCGTGTCGTCCTCATGGCCGGGGGAAGTGGTACTCGGTTGCGTCCCCTCACCTGTGATCTACCCAAGCCAATGGTGCCGGTGGTTAATCGTCCCATTGCCGAGCATATTCTCAATCTCCTACGCCGCCATAGCCTTGATGATGTGGTCATGACATTGCACTATCTCCCCGATGTCGTGCGCGACTATTTTGGCGATGGGAATGAGTTTGGGGTGCACCTAAGCTATGTCGTTGAGGAAGAGCAGCCCCTTGGCACAGCAGGTTCAGTCAAAAACATTGCCAATTTGCTAACGGATCCCTTTTTGGTGGTCAGTGGCGATAGTATTACCGATGTCGATTTAACCGATGCCCTACGTTTTCACCAGCAGCACGGTGCTCCCGTAACCCTGATCCTTGCCCGTGTACCTCAACCGAAGGAGTTTGGCATTGTCTTTACTGATAGCGATGGCCGCGTGCGGCGATTTCTCGAGAAGCCCTCAGCGGGGGAAGTCTTTACGGATACGGTGAATACGGGCATCTACATCCTCAGTCCTGCTGTCATGGACTATCTCAATAGCGGCATCGAGCGGGATTTTTCGCGGGATTTGTTCCCATTGCTGTTGCAGGCGGATGTGCCGATGTATGGTTATATCACCGATGCCTACTGGTGCGATGTCGGCAGTCTGCAAACCTATCAACAGGTGCAACAGGATGCCCTCTATGGCCGCGTGCACTTGGAAATTCAGGGGCACGAAGTTCAGCCGCAAATTTGGGTAGGGCACAACACCACATTGCCGCAAACAGTTCAGCTACAGGCGCCGCTCGTCTTGGGCAATAATTGCCGCTTTGGTGCGGGGGTCACCCTTGGGGCGGGGACGATCTTGGGAGATAACGTGATTGTTGGCAATGGCAGCCGGTTGTGCTCAGTGGTGGCTTGGAATGGTTGTTTTATTGGGGATGACAGTGAATTAGAGCATTGCATTTTGGCTCGCCATGTCCATGTCGATCGCCATGTAACCCTACACGAAGGGGTAATTATTGGCAGTCGCTGTGTGGTCGGGGAGGAAGCTAGCCTCAGTCAGGGGGTGCGCCTGTGGCCGGGCAAACGTATTGAAGCGGGTGCAATTGTCAATGAAAGTCTGATCTGGGGCACAACGGGACAGCGCTATCTCTTTGGTCAGCGGGGGGTAGCCGGTGTGGCCAATGTGGACATTACACCGGAGTTTGCGGTGCGGTTGGCAGCGGCCTATGCATCCACCCTTGAACTGGGAACTAGTGTCTTGGTATCGCGGGATCAGCGCAATGTATCGCGGATGGTAGCCCATGCCCTGATGTCGGGTTTGATGTCAGTGGGGATTCATGTGCTCAATTTGGAGGCGATCGCCCTGCCTATTGCCCGTTTTGCTGCCCAAACCCTTTCAGTCAGCGGCGGAATTCATGTGCGTGCCCATCCCGATCGCGCCGATCAACTCTTGATTGAGTTTTTTGACCATAAGGGCATCAACCTGAGCAAAGCCAAAGAGCGGCAAATTGAAACCGCCTACTTCCGCGAAGATATTCGCCGCGCCCTACTGACGGATGTCGGTGTCATGACCCATCCCAACAACTGCGTGGCCGCCTATGCCCAGGGCTTTGAAAAGTGGCTGAATACCCAACTGTTTTATGGTAGCCCCGCCAAAATTGTCATTGACTATGCCTATGCCGTTTCTGGGGTTGTCTTGCCCCAGCTCCTCAGTAAGTTTGGCTGTGATGCCGTTGTTCTCAATGCCACCCTGCACCCAACCCTCCTCAATATTCTCGAACGACAGCGACTCCTGCGGGAACTAGGACAGGTGGTGACAGCGCTGTCTGCCAGTTTGGGGGTACAAGTCTCCGCCAATGGTGAACGGTTGACCTTGGTGGACAATGCCGGTCAGGTGTTCAGTGATCAAGAACTCACGGCGTTGATGACCTACTTGACCCTCTTGACCCATCCGGGGGGCAGCGTTGTGGTGCCGGTCACAACCTCTAGCGCCGTGGAGGCGATCGCCCGCCAACAGGGCGGACAAGTCATTCGCAGTCGCACCAACCCCACTGATCTCATGGAAGCCTGCCAACACCACAGCGGTGTGGTTCTCGGCGGTTCTGCGGAAACCGGTTTTATCTTCCCGCAACTGCATCCGGGGTTTGATGCCATGTTTACGATCGCCACGCTGATCGAACTACTGGCACTGATTGGCAAACCCCTCACCGTCATGCGCCAAGAACTACCCCGCGTTCACTACTATCACCGCCCGATTCGCTGTCCTTGGATTGCCAAAGGGTCATTGATGCGGCACTTGGTGGAAACCCATCCCCGCAATCACTTAAGTCTCATTGATGGCGTCAAAATTGGTGAACCCAACACGGATCATTGGGTGCTGATTCTCCCCGATGCCAGTGAGCCACTGGTACACCTCTATGTAAACAGTCCAGATGCTACGTGGAGTGAGCAGATGCTGCACCGCTACAGCCGCCGCATTGAAGAGTTTGCTCGTTTGGAACCCCTCTCAGATGCCACAATAAAGATGTAACCAAAATCCCGTAGAATCAGGGAAAATTTTTCGTACATTAGGCGCAATGGTGCTTTTGAAAACGGAGAAAACCGAAGGGGACTTTACTGATAAATTGCGGGGAATTGCCCGTTGGTGGTCAGAATTCAAGATTCAAACCCGCCTCATGGCCACAGCAACCCTCGTGGTCTCGATCATCATGAGTGGTTTCACCTTTTGGGCGGTGAATACCATTCAAACCAATGCCCACCTCAATGACACCCGCTATGGCCGCGATTTGGGGTTGCTCTTAGCTGCCGATGTGGCTCCCCTAGTGGCCAAGGGGGATACCGCCGCTGTTGCCGAATTTTCTCGTAAGTTCTACGAGCGCAGTGCCAGTATTCGCTACATCCTCTATGCCGATCCCGATGGGGAAATTTACTATGGCCTGCCCTACTCTGCCCCCCAAGTGGAAAGTGCGCTGACCCTGCGCCGCCGTATTCAACTGCCGGACACCTACCGTGCCAGCCAAGAACCCCTTGTGCGCCAACACCAAACCCCCGACGGCCTTGTGGCCGATGTCTTTGTGCCGTTGATATTTAATGGTGAAAATCTAGGAGTTGTGGCTTTGGGCATTAATCCCAACCAAACGCTTATTGCCTCTGCCAATCTCACGCGGGATCTCACGATCGCCGTCTTTGTCTCCCTCTGGATCATGGTGATCTTGGGGGGCGTCTTCAATGCCCTCACCATTACTCAACCCATTAAAGAATTGGTGCAGGGGGTCAAAAACATTGCCGCCGGAAATTTTAAGCAACGCATTAACCTGCCCTTTGGCGGTGAACTGGGGGAACTGATCACCAGCTTTAACGACATGGCTGAGCGCCTTGCTTCCTACGAAGCCCAAAACATTGAAGAACTCCAAGCCGAGAAAGCGAAACTGGATACCTTGGTGTCCACCATTGCTGATGGGGCGATTCTCTTAGATACCGACATGCGGATTATTCTTGTCAACCCCACGGCTCAGCGCCTCTTCAATTGGGAAGGGATGAACGTCATTGGCCAAAATGCCCTGAACTGTTTTCCAGCACCGGTATGTGAAAAACTCACCTGCCCCCTCTACAAAGCCTCCAAGGGCGAGTCGGAAGGAGGAGAATTTCGGGTAACGCTGCAAGAGCCTAGCTCGCGATCGGTACGCATTTTGCTGACAACGGTGATGGATGTGCAACGGGAAAAACCCAAGGGCATTGCGATTACGATTCAGGACATCACCCGCGAGGTGGAACTCAACGAAGCCAAAGCGCAATTGATTAGCAATGTTTCCCACGAATTACGCACACCCCTATTCAATATCAAATCGATCATCGAAACCATTCAAGAGTACGGCAGCAGCCTCAGTGAAAAAGAGCAACAGGAATTCCTCGAAACTGCTAACCACGAGACCGATCGCCTGACTCGTCTTGTGAATGATTTCCTCGATATTTCTCGCCTCGAATCGGGTCGCCCCTATCAATTTGGCTCGGTACAGATGGCGCAGGTGATTGATCAGATCATGCGCACCTACCAACTCAATGCTGCCAATAAGTCCATTACCCTCACTGCCGAAGTGGAAAACCCCCTGCCACCGGTTTGGGGCAACTACGATCTGCTCATTGGTGCCCTCACTAACTTGGTGGGGAATGCTTTGAAGTTTACCCCCGAAAATGGACGGGTAACCATTCGTGCCTATGTCTGGCATCCCCCCAGCGATCCAGAGCAGGAACGGGTGCGCATTGAAGTCGCCGACACGGGTATGGGCATTGCCCCAGAGGATCAACCCCGCGTCTTTGAACGCTTTTTCCGCGTTGAGAATCGCGTGCATACCCTAGAGGGGACAGGGCTGGGGTTGGCCATTGTCCAAGATATTATCCACAAGCACAATACACAAATTCATTTAATTAGTGAATTGGGGGTCGGCAGTACCTTTTGGTTTGATTTGGCCATTGATGAATCCGCCCTCGTTAATAACCCTGATGGCACTGCTGAAAGGGCACTTCCCCCCGCTTGAACAAGTTGATAGAGGAAGGGGGCGATCGCCCCCCGTTGCCAACAACCACAAATAATCGGCTAAAATCTGAAGGCACGAATTCACCACTCCTCACGCCGATGGTTCCTTGGGCTTGACCCACAGGAAGAAAAAAACAGGTCTTTGTATTGATTTTGCGGCTCTATACTAAAACCGAATAATTAAACATTGGGGTTGAGGACGTGAAAACAAACTTATTTGCACCCGTTGCCCTTCTCTCTGTTCTCGGCAGTACGGGAGCGGTGTTACCTGCTTTAGCGATTCCAGTTCTCACCCCCACCCAACAGGATATTCAGCCCCCCCTACCGGAACCACCCCCTCTACCCTCCCCTTCGCCACCCGCTCTTGAACCGCCCCCTTCACCCCCTAGCCCAGCCCCCGAGTCAGAAAACGTTTTAATACCTGTACAAAAAATTGTTGTTGAAGGGAGTACTATCTTTGGGCCTGCGGAATTTGATCCGATTATTAAGCCCCTGGAAGGGCGTCAGGTGACGCTTGCGGAGCTACAAGGCGCTGCCGATGCGATTACAAAACTCTATCTTGAGGGGGGCTATTTGACCTCTCGCGCCGTTTTAGGCGAGCAGGTGGCACGGGATGGGGTAATCACGATTCAAGTGCTTGAAGGCCGCCTAGAGGACATTCGTATTGAAGGGAATAAAGGAATTATCCAACGCTATATTCGCAGTCGTATTGCCCTCGGTGCCGGCGTGCCCCTCAACTCCAATCGTCTGGAAGAGCAGTTGCGCCTGCTGCGAACGGATCCTCTCTTTGCCAATCTTTCTGCCAGTCTGCGACCCGGCACGACGCCTCAAGACAGTATTTTGGTGGTACGGGTGGTGCCCGCCCGCTGGTTTAATGCCGCCTTTGGTTTGGATAACAATACACCACCGGCGATCGCCCCCAGCCGTGCTACTGTCTTTTTGGGATACAACAACCTCAGTGGCCGCGGCGATAGTGTCTATGGCTCCTACGCCATTAGCAACAACCTTAGCACCTTTGACTGGGGAGCGTCCAACACCGTAGAGTTTGGCTACAGTCTGCCCCTCAATGCCATGAATGGCACACTCACCATTCGCACCGTACAAGCAGACAGCGAAATTACCCGCCCCCCCGCCCTTGCTGGCTTGAATATTCGCAGTGAGTCTTCTATTTACGAAGCCAGTTTTCGCCAACCAGTGATTCGCAATCTCCGTGAGGAACTGGCCTTTGGCATTGGCTTCCTGATGCAGTCGGCACAGACTTTTGTTTTGGGAGTGCCAACCCCCATTTCCATTGGTTCTGATCCATCGGGCTATAGTGCCACCCGAGTGCTGGAAGTGAGCCAAGAATATATCCGCCGTGATCCCCAAGGGGCATGGGTCTTTCGTTCGCAGTTCAACTTTGGCCTGCCGATCTTTGGCGCCACCGAAAACCCCAGTCCAACCCCTGATGGTACTTTCTTTAGCTGGCTGGGACAGGGACAGCGGCTGCAACGCCTCTGGGCAGATAACTTCTTGATTTTGCGTACGGATGTGCAACTGAGTCCCAATAGCCTCCTCCCCTTTCACCAATTTGTCATTGGTGGCCCCCTGTCGGTGCGGGGTTACTCAACCAATGCCCTCTCTGGGGATAATGGCCTGCGGTTCTCTGGGGAAGCCCGTTTTCCCATACTGCGCACTGCCAATCGTCGCCCGATTATTTCCATTGGACCGCTGTTTGATCTAGGGGTGGTCTGGAACAATAGCCGTAATCCTGCGGGTGCAGTGCCCGATAATGTGATTGCCGGCTTAGGTATGGGACTCTTGGTGCAACCAACGCCCAACTTAGACATTCAGTTCCAGTACGCGGCACCATTGATTGATCTGCCCGGTCAAACCCGCAGTTTGCAGTCCGATGGCATTTACTTTACGTTGACGGTGCGTCCCTAGGGCGTATCGAGGGCTGCGCGGAGTGACTGACAAAACTCGGCGACAGCGGCAACTCCCTGCTCTGGTTCTGCCAGACGTTTGACAAAGGCACTACCGACAATGGCAGCATCGGCGCCCCAATCGCGCACTTGGCGGGCATGCTCCGGACTGGCAATGCCAAACCCGACACCGATGGGCTTGGGAGTGATCTGGCGTAGGGTGTGCAACAGTTCCTGAACCCGAGTGGCCATTTCTTGGCGCATGCCAGTGACACCCGTGGTGCTGACAAGGTAGATAAAACCTTGGGAGGCGGTGGCGATCGCCTGCATCCGTTCGGGCGATGTGGTGGGCGCAATCAGTAGTGTCAATTCCAAGCCTAGATGCGCTGTTTCTGCAAGAACGGGTTCTGCTTCCTCAAGGGGCAAATCCGGAATCACTAAGCCCTTGATCCCGGCTTGGGCAACGGCTTTCAGAAATGAAGAGACCCCTCGATGGTAGATGGGATTGTAGTAGGTAAATAAAATGAGTGGTGCCCTCAGTTGGCGGTGTAAGTCCGTTGTCATTTCTAAGACTGCCTCGAGGCGAGTTCCCCGTTGCAGGGCGCGGGTAGCGGCTGCCTGAATCACGGGACCATCGGCCAAGGGATCGGAATAGGGCATTCCCAGTTCAATCAAATCTGCACCATGGGCATCTAAGGCCTTGAGGGCAGCAACCGTCGTTTCTAAATCAGGGTCACCGGCAGTCAAAAAGGGAATCAGGGCACAGCGTTGGCGGGCACGACATTGCTCAAAGCGTTCAGAAATTGTAGGCACAGTCACAGGCAGTCGCTCTAAAAGATGCATAATAATTGTGCCAGATTAGATACTGTTCCTATAGTGGCCGATGCCAGTGAGGGTCATCTAAGCGTGAGTTGGTGGCGTTTTCTCCCCTTTGGCGATCGCCTGCGGCGCAGCGAAGCGGTTGGCGACCTGCGGCAGTGGACCCTAGAAGCACGATTGCTCCACTGGTTGACCCTAGTGTGGATTGGTCTTGGCTTGGTCGTCCTCTTTTCCGCTAGTTTTCCCGTCGGTTTGGCCGAAACAGGGGATGGGCTGTACTACTTTACGCGCCAGTTGCTGTGGCTTGCCCTTGGCTGGATAGGCTTTCAAGTGTTTCTGCGGCTGCCGCTGCGGCGATCGCTCCAGATGGCCATTCCAGGTTTCTTTTTGTTTCTGCTGCTGATCTGGGCAACACGCCTACCGGGGGTCGGGACAACGGTGATGGGCGCCACCCGCTGGATTAGTCTTGGTCCTTTTCAACTCCAGCCCTCGGAAATGATGAAGCCTTTTTTAGTCCTGCAAGCCGCTTGGGTGTTTAGTTCTTGGCGGCGGCTGCATCTCAAGGCACGCTGTTTTTGGTTAACGGCCTTTGCCGTGACGCTGCTGGGAATTTTAATCCAACCCAACCTCAGCACCACCGCCCTCTGTGGCATGACATTGTGGCTGATTGCCCTTGGGGCAGGTTTACCCTTGGCGCCCCTACTGTTAACAGCCATGAGTGGCTTGGGCTTGGCAGTCCTCAGCATCAGCATTAACGAGTATCAACGGCGGCGGGTGATGTCCTTCCTCAACCCTTGGGCGGATGCGATGGGGGATGGCTACCAACTGGTGCAGAGTCTCTTGGCGGTTGCTTCGGGGGGCGTTTTGGGCACGGGCTATGGCTTTTCACAGCAAAAGCTCTCCTATTTGCCCATCCAGCACACGGATTTTATTTTTGCGGTCTATGCCGAGGAAATGGGGCTATTGGGGTGCCTCTTGCTCCTAGGACTGCTGGCGGCCTACGGTTGGCTGGGAATGCGGGTGGTGAATCAGGCGCGGGATCCCCTGATCCAGCTCATTGCCTTGGGGGCAACGGTGATCATGCTCCTACAGGCCCTGATTAATATAGGTGTCGCCATTGGTATCCTACCGACAACAGGATTACCCTTTCCCCTCTTTAGCTATGGCGGTAGCTCAATTATGGCCAGTATGGCGATCGCTGGCCTGTTGATTCGCTGTGCCCGTGAAGGACAGCAGGCAGAGGTGATTGCCTTCCCCGCTGCCACAAACACTCGCGCCAAAACGTCTAGAACCCACCGCCGCCGGGCTGCCCCAGTCGTACCCCTGCGTCCTGAAGGGATCAATCGCTATTCTTCCCGCAAGCCCTAGGCTGACACTTCCCGGCCATCTGAGCGCCATACAGCAATGACGGCAGGCCGAGGCACGACCACCTCTTCTCCATAGGGCCAGCGTGTTGGCAGATCAGCTGTGGATTTTGCCCCTTCCCCCGGATGCTGAATGGCACAGAAAAAGGTTTGATAGTCACTGCTAAATTCAGGGCCACAAATTTCACAGCCGGGCACGCCAGAGAGGAACATCTTCAGTTCGCGGCGCTGCGGATTGAGGACATAAACGCCATCATTTTTGCCCAAGCGGGTTGATCCGCCATTGCCATCGGTGGCAATCCAGACATTGCCGGCGCGATCGAAGGTCAAGTTATCGGGGGCTGAGATTGGCGGTACCTCTGCGTTGGTGGGTTCACCATACAGCACTAACTGGCGGTTTTTCTCTGGGGCGGAGGGATCTCCACAAAGCAAAGGTAAACGCCACTGAAACTGCAAGGCGGTTGGGTTATTGCCCTGCTCAATCATTTCAATCACATGCCCCATCACATTTTCAGGACGCGGGTTGGCGCCATCCGTGGCCTTAGCCTTCCGTTTCTCGTTGTAGGTCAGCGCCAGCCAAACACTTTTGGTGACCGGATTCCACTCGAAGTCCTCGGGTCGATCCATTTTTGTTGCCCCTAGGGCATCAGCGGCGGCGCGGGTGTAAATAAAACACAGGGCAGGATCCTGTTGGAAGGCTGTGGGCAGATTGGGGTTGGGGGTAATTGTACTGCCCTCAACGCGGGCGATCGCTCGCCATTCACCCGTCAGATCGTCATTAAAGCGAGCAACGTACAGTTCCCCTTCATCCAACAGGTTCAAGTTGGCGGCGCGATCGTTGGCTTGGTACTTGCCCTTGGTAATGAATTTGTAGGCATACTCAAAGCGTTCATCATCCCCCATATACACCACAACTCGACCATCGGGGGCAATCACCGTTGTCGCCGCCTCATGGCGAAACCGTCCTAGGGCTGTGCGTTTAATGGGGGCGCGATCCGGAGAAAGAGGATCCACTTCCACAACCCAGCCAAAGCGAAAGGCCTCTTGGGGTTCCTTCGCGATGTTGAAGCGATCTTCATAGAGATAAAAGCCATAGCGATCGGCCCGCTCATTGGGAATGTCATAGCGCTTATGCAGCTCCTTCACCATGCCCGTGAGGTTGCTATCACTGCCGCCAAAATAGCTATGGAAGTTTTCCTCGCAGGTGAGTACCGTGCCCCAAGGGGTTTTGCCCGCTGAGCAGTTATTGAGGGTGCCATTCACCCGTGTCCCCGTGGGATCCGCAGCCGTTTTCAAAAGGGCGTGGCCTTTAGCAGGGCCAGAAATCTCACAGGGCGTTGAACCTGTGATTCGGCGGTTGTAGGGCGAGGCTTTCACATATTGCCAGCCACCATTGGCGTTTTTGGCAATCTCGACAATGGAGAGTCCATGGGCCTCCCGCTGGAGTGCGGCTTGCCATTGATTGGGGCGATCGCCCACGGTTTGAAACATGAGTTCGGGATTGGTGTATTCATGATTTACGACCAGCAAATGCTTGCCATCGGGTGTGGTCTGATAGCCAACAAAATCACAGTTGTAGCCAAAGCACTGCTGCTGCCGTTGGACATCGGCTGCGGTGACTGTCTGGTGAATGCGATTCCAATTCAAGTTTTCACCACCATCGAGGGCATCGCCCCAGCGAATCACGACGCCATGCTCAAAGCCCTCAGGCAGCGTAATTTTATCGTCGGTGTTGGGGTAAATCGTTGGAAAGCCTAAAGCCGGTGCAGTGGCACACCCCTTGGTCAGGGTTGCAAGGGTTAAACCCGCCGCGCCAAAAAGAGCAGTTTTTAGTACGGTGCGTCGGCTTAGGACACGGGGTAACAGATCACCAAAATATTCAGCCATGAAGCGTATCTCGTTCCAAATTCATCCACTGTGGGCAGCCAGTTCCTAAACTTTAGGGAAGTTGGGTTAGGGTTTGCCTAAGAAATGGGGGAAAAATGGTTAAGATACGCTACAGAGCAGCGGCCAGCAATTTTTGCGTGTAGGGATGCTGCGGCTGGGCAAACAATTGGGCAGTGGGAGCCAGTTCAACGATCTTACCAGCGTACATGACGGCAATGCGATCGCAAAAATAGCGGGCGATCGCCAGATCGTGGGTGATAAAGAGATAAGTGAGTTGGAATTGTTCCTTTAACTGTTGCATCAGCGCCAGCACCTGGCGTTGGATATGGGCATCGAGCATACTCACTGGTTCATCACAGACCACCAGTTGGGGATGGGTAATCAGGGCACGGGCGATCGCCACCCGTTGGCGTTGTCCCCCCGACAGGGCATGGGGATAGCGATGAACATACACTTCACTGGGGGTTAATTCCACCTGTGCCAGCATCTCGCGTACCCGTTCTTGGGCAGCCTCTTTGGCCATCAGCCGATGAATTAGCAGTGGCTCCAGCAAGTTTTGCCCTACGGTCATTTTGGGATTGAGGCAGGCATGGGGGTCTTGGAAAATCATTTGCAGATCGCGGCGGACTGGGCGCAGTTGTGCCGCTGGTAATTGAGTTAAATTGCGCCCCAAAAAGACCACTTCACCGGCGTTGGCGGGAATCAGTTGCAGAATCAGGCGCGAGAGCGTACTTTTACCACAGCCGGATTCGCCCACAAGGCCAAGGGTTTCTCCGCGGCGCAACGTTAGATCGACGCCATCAACCGCTCGAATCGTGGTTTGCGGTTGTAGCCATCCCCCCAAGCGGTAGTGCCGCTGTAAATTGTGAACCTGCAGCAGTTCTGGGGCAGTGTCCAAGGGTGGGGTTTCTTTAGGGGTGAGTTGGGTGGCCGCAAGTAGGGACTGGGTATAGGGGTGGTGGGGCTGTTGCAGCACTTGACGAGCCGCTCCCAGTTCAACAATCTTGCCTTGGTGCATGACCGCAAGGCGATCGCAATACTTGGCCATCAATGCCAAATCGTGGGAAATCAGCAGCAGTCCCCGCTGCTCCTCTTGGCACAGGCGCGTGAGTTCATCGAGAATTTCCGCCGCGACAGTCACATCTAGCGCCGTTGTCGGTTCATCAGCAATGATCAGGGGTGGGTTCAAGAGCAACGCAAGGGCGATCGCCACCCGTTGACGCATCCCGCCACTAAACTCATGGGGATATTGATAGAGGCGATTGGCCGAAATTTTCACCCGATCCAACACCTCAACAATGCGCTGCCGCCGTTGGGAGCGACTCCAAGCAGAGCAATGACTCCGCAATAGCTCATCGCAGTGGTCATAGACGCTCATGAGGGGATTGAGGCGCGTCATCGGATCTTGAAAGACCAAACCAATTTGCTCGCCCCGCAGTCGCCGCAATTGGGAAGTGGTCAGCTCCAAAAGGGATTGCCCCTGAAGGGCGATCGCCCCAGCAACCTGTGACCCAGTCGGCAATAATTGCAAAATGGCCTTACCAATCGTGGATTTGCCACAACCCGACTCCCCCACTAAGCCAAACCGCTCCCCTGCGGCCACACAAAAAGAAACACCATCCACCACGCATGTTGCAGCAGATGATGTCTCCGTTGTAGGGTAGGCGACCCGCAGTTCCCTGAGTTCTAAAAGAGTCGCCATGGGCTGGTCGATCCTAGGCAGGTTCGATGCGGGCGTAAAAGACCCCTTGAATTTTCACTTCGTGAGGTTCGTGGGCACCCATATCATCATCGGAGAGTTGCTCACTTTCAAAGGTGCCAGCAATTTCACCCGTGCGGCCATCCACTTTCGCCACATTCAGAGAAATTTCACCCTTGGTCAGGGAGAAGCGTTTGACGTTGGCGCGAGCCAGCTCTTCTTCTTTACCTTGGGGAATGGCGATCGCCGAATCATAACCAGAGGCCAAGCCCCGTCCTTTGGGATCGAGGAAGTTGGCGGTGCGGTAGGAAGGAACGGTGAATTCCCCTTTGAAATCCGTTGAAGTGGTGATGCTGCTAATGTTGGGCTGAGTGCTCGCCACCAAGTTTTTCACCGTAAACAGCAGTGGGATACGCTCGCCACCGGGCATTTGCACGGTCACTGGTTGGAAATCAATCCCATCCTCTTCTATGAACGTGAGGCTGCCATCGCTGTTGACCTTGAGTTCCCCTTGAATTTGATCCAAGCTCGTGGTTTCACGGGTCACCAGTTTTGTGGGAACAAATTCGGCCTCTTGGCGTTTGTTCTTAGGCTCTTCCTTGACCAAAAATGTCGTCGGCTGCAAGCACAGTTGGGCAATGCGATAGGTTTGGGAGCTATCAATGGGGTAGGCACCGCGTGCCGTATCATCAAGCGTGGGGCACTTGTTGGCCAGACCAGTGCCGACAATATCGTCATAGGTTAAAGTCTGTTTTGCGGCAAAGGCGGGGGCGCTCAAGGAAAAAATCCCTAAACATACCGCCAGCAGCGTCGCCATTAAAATGCGATATTTCATGGTTAACCTCAGAAGTCAAAGCATCTCAAAGCAGTCAGAGTGTGGGAGATACCCCTGCGTAAGAGTCCAGTGAAGGCAGCCATGCAACTACCTTATCAATCCATGATTATACGGAGCTTTGCGATCGCCTCAGAAAGGAAATTTTCCCAGATGTTTTAATTTCAAAAAGTAAAAATGAATTGGCTCCCCCTCTCCTGCTGGTGCGGCCCAGCGAACTGGCTACACTAAGAGAGAAGCAGAATCGGGAGTGGATACATGGATGACAGCGAGTTGTTTGCTGTTTTTGTTGCCGATGTTGTCAATGGGGCTGAGAGCCTTGCATCGAATCCCAACTATCGCATTGAATCCGTCTTAGGGACTTGGCAACTGGTGGACAACAAAGCGGGCGTCATTGCCACAGGCAAAAGTGAAAATGGTCAACCGCAGATCATGGTCAAGCGCTACTGCGATGCGTGGGAATCTTTGCGACAAGCATTGACCCATGGTTCATTTTTCCCTGATCTTGCTCAAAATAAGGCACAACTGGTGCCCTTTACCCGTGCCGCCATTCCCGAAGGCTATCAACTCTATGATTGTGCTGCCAGTGAGATGTGGCGCAGTTGGCGACGGGGCGCCGTTGATCATGTGCACATCTATACCGCGAATCAGTGGCGATCGGTGGGGGAGATTTCCTGTAGTGGCGGTGTGGTCTTTATCCCTGTTCCGGATCTGGAGAAAGAGATTCAGATTACCAGTTCTTCACTGATGTCTTGGTTAGGCGTTCCCAATGCTTAGAACCCTAAAAAGGCTTAAGAAACTACGGATTGGGGGGAGCGATCGCCCCAATGGATCAAACAGAACCTAAAGACTCTAGAGATATAGCTATTCCAATCAAGAATGAGATATTATCCAGCACAATACTTGCGAATCACCTCATCAATCGAACTGTTTGACCCTGCATACATCCGCGCTCGCTTCAGCGCACTGAAGTCGTGCTCAATCACATTCAAATCAGGAGAGTATTTCGGTAAAAATAACACCTCGTGACCCGCCGCTTTGACCGCTTCCTGAATCGCCCCTTTCGGATGAATCGGTGCATTATCCATCATCAACAACGAACGTTTCTCTAACGCTGACAAACAGTACTGACTCAGCCAGCTCACAAACCCTAACGCATTCAAATATCCTGAAAACAGCATCGGCGCGATGAAGTCTTTCTGGTGTCTATACCGTCCTGCGACTACACTCTCTCTTTTCTGACGCTTCCCCGCTCGCTCTCCATCAATTCGTTGGCCTCGCGCTGACCACCCATACTCACACGCCACCCAAGAGTCAAACCCCGTTTCATCGATATACACCAGCGTTTCCTTGCCGTGGCTCTCTACCCATGTGTCGAGCTGCTGTTGATACGCTTGTCGCTCTTCTTCACACCGTTCTTGGTAACGTATCTGTTTTTTTTTCGGGTGATGCCCATCTGGGCGAGGGCATAACTAATGGTGGAAACTTGAACGCCAAATCGCTGGGCACGGTCGATTAAACGGTCATCGGGATGGGCAGCAACATCGGCTGCTAAGGCCGCCCAATCCAGCTTCCAAGGACGACGGGGGACAACTGTGGGGGCTAAGTCGTCTCGCTTCAGCCAGCGATGGATAGTGGCGCGGCTCACCTGAAAAATTTGAGTCGCTTCACTGATTTTGCCACCTTGCTTGATATAGGAGACAACCCGCTCTCGTAAGTCCAAGCTATAGCTCATATTCTTGAGTAACATTCATGACTCTTTGAGTATAGCTTATCCCTCTTGAAAATATCTCATCTCCTTTCGAAATGGCTATAATAGACGTATAACCATAGCGACCTAGCAACACAATACTTGCCTGTTTGCGACCTCGTCAGCCGATTTCCCCTTGAGGCAACTATGTCAGAACCGCACCGCGATACCAACATTGGCCAAATTCTGATGAATCGGTACCAGCTGACGGAGCTGATTGGCAAAGGCTCAATGGGGCGGGTGTATCGAGCAGAGGACATTCTCCTTGGTGGTGTTCCCGTTGCCGTTAAATTCCTGTCGCAAACCCTGCTCAACGATCGCATGAAAACCCGCTTTGCCCAAGAAGCGCGCGCGGGTGCTCTCCTCGGTCAGAAAAGTATGCACGTGGTGCGGGTGCTCGACTACGGCATGAACAACGAGGAAATTCCCTTCTACGTCATGGAATTTTTGGAAGGCGAAAACCTCAGTGATTTGCTCCTAGAAGAACCCCTGCCCTTAAGCCGATTTCTGCGAATTGCACGCCATATGTGCCTTGGTCTGCAGGTAGCCCATGAGGGAATTATCATCGAAGGCCAAAAATGCCCCATTATTCACCGTGACATCAAACCTAGCAACGTCCTTGTGATTCAGGATGGCACGATGGGGGAACTTGCGAAGCTATTGGATTTTGGGATTGCCAAATTTTTGGGGGATGTCTCTGAAAAAAGGCAAACCTCGTCGTTTATGGGCACTTTGGCCTACTGTTCCCCAGAGCAAATTGAAGGGCGAGAGTTGGATCACCGCTCGGATATCTACAGTCTTGGCATCACCATGTATGAGCTACTCACCGGCAAGATGCCCATTCAGGCGGACACCCACTCCATTGGCAGTTGGTTTAAGGCACACCACTTCCAAAAGCCAGTGCCCTTCAATGTGGCCAGTCCAGGGTTGTATCTTCCTCCTGTCCTTGAGGAACTGATCATGGCCTGCATGGCCAAGTCCCCCAGCGATCGCCCCCAAAACGTCGGTGAAATTATCAACGTCTTAACAGCCCTTGAGGAACAGTTTGGGAGTAGTCGAGTCACCCAGCCGGGGGTAGAGGTTGCTGCAAAAGTCTCTCAACCCTCAGAACGCCAGTCTCAACCGCCTGTTGCCCTTGCAACGGTTGAAGAAGTCTGCTGGCAAAGTGTTTGGCCTGCCGATAAACCCGTCGCGGAAATTGTCTTTCCGATGCCTTTGTATGCACAGCGGGAATCAGCCGCCTCGCTGTGGGTGATGCTGCCTCGCCCAGAAATTGATCGGCGCATGCTCAATATTCGCTACAACCAGTTTCTCTTTACCACCAGTCCCCACCCGATGATCCTCTGGATTACTGCTATCTACGATCCCAAACAAGGTCCCCGCTGGTTGCCCTGTTATTTGGATATGAAACTGCCACGCAACCAAGAACTCTGCGTTTTGCTCTCGGAGACCGGCTACTATCCGCTGCTCTTTTTCTCCCTTGAGGATCCGCAACACTGCATCAATGTCCGCATGTTTACGATCGCTACCTTCCAGCGGCAACTGCTACGGGATTGGCTGCAAACCAGTAAAAGCTTGCCCAGTTCTGCCCCAGCGATTGTGAGCCGTAATCTCCTCAAAGCAGAGTTTGAAAACTACAAGCCGCAAATCCTCGCCAAGCTGGAGAACGTGAAGATGGCCACAGTCATTGATTAGGGATACCGCGATCGCCCTCTAGGACAGCAATAGAGAAAAATATATTAAGAGATGTTGCGGAATTAGTAAAGAATTGTTACAGTGAGGGTACAGGGTTCGATCAGGAGTCAAAACCATGGAAGATACCAAAACCATCAAAGCTGAAGATCGCAACGCATGGGTCTTTGGATTCACCCCCCAAGCTGAAATTTGGAACGGTCGCCTCGCCATGATTGGCTTTGTGGCGGCGCTACTCACAGAACTGATCACCAAACAAGGCGTGCTTCACTTCTGGGGTCTCCTCTAGACCTTAACTCTCTCCCAATTTTCAGCGGTCAAAGTGTCATTTTGAGGTCAGTAATGGCCTCTTTTTTTTTTGGCCAATTCAGCGGTACTACAAGGCAAACACAGCGCCTTTCACAAAGAGAGCACACCTTCAAAACCGTGAAAGCGACTAGCAGAGAGGATTGTACTCCCTCTATGCATCCCAATATGTCAGGACTGTAGCGGGAAATTTCGCTGTCAAAGTACCTGTTAAATAATTCGCGATTAAGGATGAATAAATCTAGGAGTGATTCACACGAGGAATCCCCAGACTGTAGTTGCGCACGCGACTGTTGAGGTTGTAGCCAATTTCCCCCTGCATCAGCAAAGAGCGAATAAAATGCTCCAAGTCCGAGCCAATGCGCCGCAGATTATATTCCGTCAAGTCCTCGCCAGCGGCATTTGCCACCAACTCCTGAAATTTGGCTTCCACCTTCGCTAGGGCGGCGTCGTTCCACTCCAACTCGTTATCGGGATCCACATTCAGCGTCAGCGTTTCTGTATCAGGATGAACTTCACCATCAACCACATGGCCGGCATAGATGTGAACGTGACGTGTTGTGGACTTCAGTAGCATGGCTGACCCAATGACGAGTGGACAGTAGTTCGTAAACGCTTCTACTATACCAAGAATCCTTTCGCGGAAAGTTTCGAAAAACTCATGCCTTAACCCAAGAATCCGTAATAGAACTAGGCTGGATTCTAGGCTGATTTTGGCTAGCGATCGCTGAAAATAAAAGGGGCAATCGCCCCCTCTATCCATCGAAATTTTTAGCTACCTCACAAAATTTTCCAGCGGCCTATGTGGTAAAGTGGTTTATCCTAACGCGCTTGTCGTTGCTCCCAGCGTCGCCGGCCACCCGCCCAAGGGGGAGGCCCACCATGGGGACGAATGTTAATCACCTCTCCATTGGCGCGGGTAATACGAAAGGCGTCAAAATCATAATCATCATATTTCCCCACCACCGTGACCGTTTCGCCGGGCTGGAGATTGATTTGGTGAAACCAACGCGGCCCCGCATCCACAATCACTTGGCCAGTACCATCATCGAGAATGAAATGATTGCCAACCGCACTGCGTACGGTGCCGCGAATGGTAATGCCATAGACATTGCCTAAATTACGAATCGGGGTTACCGACTGGGCAACGCTTTGAGCCATCGGCGGCATCAAAACGCCCGTAGTACCAACAAAAAGAGACATACCCAAGGCCCATAAATACTTCCTAACCATCTTCTGTGTCCTCAATGCTTCAATCCCTAGATTAAGGAAAAAAAATGACAGAACTATGTCAACGTCCGTCAACGTCCGCTTGGGAGTAAGGTAATGGTCACCGTTGTTCCCTCCCCCACGCGACTGTGAATTTGCAGCTGTCCTTGATGAGCATCAACAATTTGTTTGACGATTGCCAGCCCTAAACCAAAGCCCTGCGGTTGTTTCTGACCTTGATGAATGCGATAAAAGCGCTCGCAGACATGGGGCAGGGCAGCTTCTGGAATGCCGATCCCCGTATCCACAACAGCAATTTGAACCTCGCGCTCCGTTGACTGAGTTTCCAATTTCACCTTGCCACCCCTAGGGGTATAGGCACAGGCATTTCTCAAAAGGTTTGCAATTGCTTGCTTGAGCAGCAAAAAGTCACCCTTTACCATGACGGGCAATTCAGGGAATTGAACCACAAATGTGATCCCTTGGTTATCCATGGGCTGCTGCCACTCTTCAGCTAATTCCTTGATCAGCGCATGGGCATTAAACGATTGGCAATTGGCCAATTGACCTTCATGGCGAGCCAAAAACAGCAGATCGCTGACTAAATTGGCCATTTGTTTTGCAATCTGGCAAATGTTGTTTAAATTTTGCTGCACAGTTGCAAATGATTCACTGTCATCTTGCAGCTCTTCTTCTAGGATCATTAGAGCCAGCTGACTATTACTTAAAATTGCTGATAAAGGTGCCCTTAGCTCATGGGAAGCATTGGCTGTAAATCGCTGAAGCTGATGACAAACAACAGATAGTTTTTCATTATTTTCCCTAAGGGAATTTTCGCGAAATTCTAGCTCCGCAACCAGCTGATAAAACAAGCGAACAGAGAGTAAGCTAGCAATACCACCAATCACGGCGGCAGCAATTATAATTGACCATGCCAATTCTCGATACTCAATTTGGTGCTGCCGGCGATCGCCCAACAGCACCTCCTCATTTTTATAAAATTCGTAAATGCTTTGCCGTGCTCTTTCCATTAAAATTCGACTTTTATTCCAATCAATATTTTGCTCTTGGTTGGACTTACTGAATACATGAGTCGTAGATGCAAAATTTTCTGAATATACGTAACGATCAAAAATCTGAATGTTTTGATGAAGGGTTTCCTCGATGGAGTCTAAAGCTTTAAGTTGCTCAGGATTATCCTGTACCAGCCCTCTAATTTTTTCCAATGATGGAACAATGCGAGATTTTGCTGTGATGTAAGGTTGCAGAAAGCTGTGACTGCGTGTCAGGCTATAGCCACGCACACCTGTTTCCAAGTCCAGCAGTAAGTTAAGTAGTTTTTGCGTTTCTAGTCGTACTTTTTGCGTATGCAACACCCATTCATCATCTTCAATTAGGTTTAGCTTCAACCATATAAATGACGCGACAATAATGAACAGACAGATAATCGGCATGGCAATAATTAAGCCAGCACGATAGCGAATTGATCCAATTACTCTCCTAAGAAACATTTTGCTGGGGATTCAAGGAATAACCACTACCGTAGTGGGTTTTGAGCCAATGCTCTACCCCCAGTTGCTTCAATTGCTCCCGCAGCCGTTTCACTCGCACGGCAACCGCGTTACTCTCAGGGGATTTATCCCATTCCCAGAGTTGACTTTCAATTTGCTGGCAGCTGAGAACTTGGCGTGGATGGCGCATCAGGTAGCTGAGCAACTGAAAATCTCGACTTTTAAGCTGAATTTCCGCACCTTGATAGCTCAACTTCCGAGTCTCTAGGTGGAGAGTTAATCCCTCAAGGGTTAGTTCATCCCCCTGCCAGAGGGGCGATCGCCGCCGCAGGGCGCGGATGCGTGCCAATAATTCCAATAGATCCACGGGCTTAATGAGATAATCATCGGCACCCACATCTAAGCCAGTGACTTTATCCGCCGTCGTGTCCTTTGCGGTAAGAAAGACAATTGGCGCGGTTTTTTGTTGCTGGCGGTAATAGCGACACAGCTGTGTGCCTTCACCATCGGGCAAAAGCCAATCTAAAATGAGCAATTCATAATCCACCTCATGGATTAACCAGTAGGCTGTTTTCAAATCGGGTGCAGTATCAACGGTGTAGCCCTGCCGCTGCAGTGCTAGGCAAATGGGCTGTCGCTGCTGGGGGTCATCTTCGACAAAGAGAATGCGCATGCTCGAGTGACCGCTGCTATAAAAAACGATGATAAACCTGCTGAAATCCAATTTGATTTAGACAGAAAGGAATAGGATTCGGTTCAGGCCAGAGGCAGGTTGAGCAAAAGGGGAAGGCATGCTTAACTGAGTTAAAGAGTTTTGAGCCTTTGCTCCTATGCCTTTGATAACGCTACTGTTTGAACCCTTTTTTGCCAATGCGGCAGCAGAATCAGTGAACTTGGCGGAAGCAGCACCTTTAATTTTGGCCGCTGTTTTACTGAGTCTGGTGGTGATTTACTTGGCGAGCAAAATGGGCGGTGAAATTTGTGCCCGCATTAACTTTCCACCGGTGTTGGGCGAGCTGGTGGGCGGTGTGGTGGTTGGTATTTCGGTTTTGCACCTGTTGGTCTTTTCCGAAGGGGGAACCACTGAGCCCTCTGTGCTGACGACGTTTATTCAGCAGACCACCGGTATGGATGACCCGCTGGCTACGGTGGTTGCCAATACTGCCAGTGAGGTAATTGCCGTCCTCTCAGAAATTGGCGTCATGATCCTGCTCTTTGAGATTGGCTTGGAATCGGATTTAGAGGGCTTGCTCAAGGTGGGGCCCCAAGCGGCTGTCGTCGCCGTGGTGGGGGTAGTGGCTCCCTTTGTTGCGGGAACCTTCGGCCTCGTGACGCTCTTTCATGTGGACTTGGTACCGGCCATCTTTGCGGGGGCGGCTCTGACGGCAACCAGTATTGGCATCACAGCCAAAGTCCTTGCCGAAATTCAACGCCTCACTTCTCCGGAAGGTCAAATCATCATTGGGGCAGCGGTTCTCGATGACATTCTCGGCATTATTGTGCTGGCAGTGGTAGCCAGTCTAGCCAAAACGGGCACGGTCGAGATTAGCAATGTGATCTACTTGATCATTAGCTCTGTGGTCTTTTTGGTGGGGTCTGTTGTCGTGGGGCGGCTGCTGAGTCCCTTCTTTCTGGGGATGGTCGATCGCCTGACAACGCGCGGTAACTTGCTGATTCCCTCTCTTATCTTTGCCTTTGTCCTTGGTTATGTGGCAGTGATCCTGCAATTGGAAGCGATTCTCGGTGCTTTTACCGCTGGCTTAGTCTTGGGAGAAACGGAAAAACGACGTGAGCTAGAGGAGCAGATTTTGCCCATTGCCGATATGCTAGTGCCAGTTTTCTTTGTCTGTGTTGGCGCGCGCACCGATATTAGCGTTCTCAATCCCCTAGAACCGGCCAATCGTGCGGGTCTGATCATTGCCTCCTTCCTTGTCGTTGTGGCCATTGTTGGTAAGGTAGTTACAGGGGCAACGGTCTTTGGTCAGCCGGGAATTAACCGTTGGGCCATTGGCATTGGTATGGTGCCTCGCGGTGAAGTGGGTTTGATTTTTGCGGCTGTGGGGTCGGCCAGCGGTGTGCTCTCGAAGGCTCTAGATGCCGGTATTATCGTCATGGTGATTGTGACCACGTTCGTTGCGCCACCCCTGTTGCGCTTGGTCTTTAAGCCAGAGGTAGAGGAGTCAGAGGCGTTACCCAGCTCAGAAGTTGCAGTGGAGTCTCCCCCAGAAGGATAGCAATGGAACCGATTACGGTCGTTGGTGGTGGTCTAGCGGGTACAGAAGCAACTTGGCAAATTGTTCGAGCGGGTGTGCCGGTGGTGCTGTATGAAATGCGCCCCCATGTGCCTAGTCCAGCTCACCATACGGCGGAGTTGGCAGAGTTGGTGTGCAGTAATTCCTTTGGTGCCAAGGCGAGCGATCGCGCCACGGGGTTATTGCACCATGAACTGCGTGCCCTCGGGTCGTTGATTATTGCCACTGCCGATCGCCATCAAGTGCCGGCAGGAGGCGCCCTTGCGGTGGATCGTGCCCAGTTTAGTCGTGAGTTGACTGAAACCCTCGAACGCCATCCCCTCGTTACACTGCGCCGTGAAGAACTCCGCCGCCTCCCGGAGGACGGAATTGTGGTGCTGGCTACAGGCCCACTGACCAGTGAGGCGCTGAGTGCGGATTTGCAACGTTTTACAGGCCTAGACTACCTGAGCTTTTTTGATGCTGCCAGCCCAATTGTGGTTGGGGAGTCCATTAACCGTGAGGTGGCCTTTTTGGCCTCCCGCTACGACCGCGGGGAAGCGGCCTATCTCAACTGTCCCTTCACTGCTGAAGAATATCAGCGCTTTTGGCAGGCTCTCTGTGAAGCTGAACATGCCCCCTTGAAGGACTTTGAGCGTGAGAATGCTCAATTTTTTGAGGCTTGCTTACCCGTAGAGGAGTTGGCGCGGCGGGGGGTGGATACCCTGCGCTTTGGACCTTTGAAACCCGTGGGCTTGCGAGATCCGCGTACGGGAGAGCGTCCCTATGCGGTGGCACAACTGCGCCAAGAGGATCGCCACGGCCAACTGTGGAACTTGGTGGGCTTTCAAACGAATCTACGCTGGGGGGAGCAACAGCGGGTGTTTCGGATGATCCCCGGTTTAGAGCAGGCGGAGTTTGTGCGCATGGGGGTGATGCACCGCAATACCTTCTTAAATGCGCCGAAGTTGTTGAGTGCCAGTCTCCAGTTTCGCGATCGCCCCACCCTCTTGGCGGCGGGTCAAATTACGGGTACCGAAGGGTATACAGCAGCGGCGGCGGGGGGGTGGTTAGCCGGCACGAATGCGGCTCGCTTGGCACAAGGACTCGCCCCCTTGGTATTACCCCCAACCACGATGGCTGGTGCCCTCTTCCACTACATCAGTACGGCGGAGAGCAAAACCTTCCAGCCCATGCCCCCCAACTTTGGTATTCTGCCACCCCTAGAGCAAAATGTTCGGCAAAAGGCCTTGCGCTATGCCGCCTATCGCGATCGCGCCCTCAAAGATTTAAGCACTTGGGCAACAGCGATGTCGCTGCCCCTACAGCCTCTAAGGTTAGATGGGTGCGATCCTGCTGTCGTTGAAGCTGGAGCCTAAGGTAGTCTGGGGGTAGCGTTGGCAGGCGATCGGGCCACTCTATGGCAACAATTCCCAGATCAATTTCTTCCCCAAGCCAATAGCGTTCCGGTGCCAACTCCGCCACTTCAGCGGGGGTAAGGCGATAGAGATCAAAGTGATAGAGGGGCACACGCCCTTCGGGGTATTCCTGAATCAGCGTGAAAGTGGGGCTTTGGATGACATCCGCAATGCCCAATCCCTCCCCCAAGGCTTGCACAAACGTGGTTTTCCCTGCCCCTAGATCCCCCGCTAACAAGAGCACTGTCCCCGGCGGCAGCCATGTCCCCCACTGGCGCCCCAAGGCTTGCAGATCCGCCAAGCTGAGGTTGAGGTTCGTCATCTAGGCGCGCACTGCTTCTAGGAGTCGCGAAAAGTAAAAGCGGGTTTTGATCATGGCATTGCGTTCAATCCGCCAACCCAAGTCTCGCAAAATCCCCACAATAAATTCCTCACTGTGGAGATAGGCACGGGTGGCCTTGCTGGAGCCGGGGAAGAATTCACCAATTTTTTTCAGCAGCGTATATTTTGGTGTTTTGGGGGCAAAGCTGAGGATCAGTCGCTCCATCGCCAAGGAACTCAAGTGGGCTAGCATCCCTGCCATTTGGCTGTCGGGATAGTGGATGAGGACATCGAGGCAGATGACGGTATGGTATTGTCCCCGCAGGGCTTCAAGATCACTGACACTGAGGATGAGTTCATGGTGGCCATTCAATTGAGCAGCGGCGCGATCGCGGGCTTCGGCCACCATCTTCTCGGAAATATCACTGGCATAGACCCGTGCCCCCAATTCCGCTAGGGGAATGCTCAGACTACCAACACCACAGCCCGCATCACAAATGAGTTTACCCTTGAGGGAGCCATCAGCCTTGAGCCATGCTAGTACCGTATCAATGGTCTGTTGGTGTCCCATGCGGATATCCGCTTGCACCTTGCTGACCTGATCCGTGCCATAGATGCGCCGCCAGCGATCGAAGCCGGTCGTGTTGAAATAATTTTGAACAATTGCTTTCTCGTCAGCCGTAAATTGTGTCATAGCCCTTAGAATCAATCGTCATTGCCCCATTTATTGTGGCATAGCCGCCTACCGCTGAGAGGTGGTTGGCAGGGCTAATCGGGTACTCACCAGTCCCAAAATCACGCCGCTGAGAACCAAGAACACCCCCAAAGCGGGTGACCAGACAACAGAGGCATGGCTAGAAAGAGCGCGAAAGCTGGCCTGTTGGGCTAACCACTGCTGCAGCTGTTGACTGCTACCCCAGCCAACCATCCACGCCAGTAAACCGCCGCCGCCCCCTAGACTAGCAGCTTGAATAAATAGGGGGGTATAAATCCAAGTTTGGGTGGCGCCCACTAGAGTCATGATCTCAATTTCAGGTTGGCGCACAAGGATAATCAACCGTAAAATGGCGCTCACTAAGGCAACTACCGTTAAACTCAGGAGCAGCACCAAAATGAACGTGATTCCCCGCACTACTCGCTGCACACTTTGCAGACCTACTAGGGCGCGCTCAAGATACTGCACCGACTCAATGCCTTCCTTTTGGGCAATTTGGCTGGCTAGGGGAGCTACCTGATCGAGGCTTTGGGCGCGGATCTTGATTTCATCGCTGAGGGGATTGGTGTCAAAGAGGTCTAAGCCACCCTGTTCACTTTTGAGGCCTAAATCAGCTTGCAATTCTGCCCAAGCGCGATCGCGATCCATCCAAGTGAAGTCGGCTACCCCCGGTAATGCCGCCAACTGCTCCTTAAGGCTGGCCACTTTGGCTGCGGGAAGTTCAGGCGACACATAGGCCGTAATTTCTAGGCGATTGCCCAAGGACTCAACACTAGCGCCAAGGAGGTGCGACACTTGCCAACCCCAACCAAAAATAAAGAGCGTCACGGCCACCGCAATGACGGCTGCGCTATTGAGCCAACCACCGCGCCAGAGACTGCGGCGCACTTCTGGAAGCAAAAAGTCAAGGGTGGGTAAGGGGCTCAAGTTTGCCATGGTGCAAATGGAGAATCCGATGGGGGACTAAGCGAGTCAAGGCTAAGTCATGGGTGGTAAAGAGAACCGTTAGCCCATGTTGATGGAGGCGATGGAGCAGGGCAAGAATTTGTTGGCTGGTTTGCGGATCCAGATTGCCCGTGGGTTCATCCGCCAGCAATAGCTCAGGCCCACCAACGATCGCCCGAGCAATGCTCACCCGCTGCTGCTCTCCCCCCGATAGAGATTGGGGATTGGCATTGGCTTTGTGGCTCAGGCCCACCAGTTTGAGCGCCGTTTGTACCCGCTGCTGAATTTCTGCTTTGGGAATACCGCGCACCAGCAGCGCAAAGGCCACATTCTCTGCCACGGAGCGATCGCCCAAGAGCTTAAAGTCCTGAAAAATCACCCCTAGGCGCCGCCGCAACTGTGCCATCCGCCGATCCTGCTGGGGATTGACTTCCTCACCAAACAGGCGAACTATGCCCTGATCTGGGCGAACTTGGCCACAGAGAAGTTTTAAGAGGGTGGATTTACCCGACCCCGAAGCACCCGTGAGAAAATAAAACTCTCCCCGTCGCAGTTGTAAATTGACGCGATGTAAGCAGGGCAAAGTGCCACCAAAGGACTTCGTGACTTGCCACAGTTCTGCAACGATTACCCCCTGAGAGGTGGGTTCGCAGGGGGGTACCACTGGGGTCACTGCTGTCATCGGGACGAGAAACGCTGTCGCCCATACAAACGACTTAGGAGCGCCTTCCATGCAAATTGGGGCAAAGCCAACATCCGCCGCCAGCGCCACGGTTCCTGATACAGGCGATAGAGCCATTCTAGATGGAGTTTTTGCATTAGCTTGGGTGCCCGTTTTTTCACCCCCGCCCACACATCAAAACTACCGCCCACGCCAACCCAAATCGCCTCTGGGCAAATGTGACGATGGCGATCGATCCAGTATTCCTGCCGAGGCACCCCCAAAGCCACAAAAATAATGTGGGGTTGTGTCTCCTTCAGCGTTTCAATGAGAGCAACCTCTGTATCGGCATCGTGGTAGCCTGACTGCACACCAACAATGTTCAGGTTGGGCAACTCTCGATGCCAGCGCTCAGCCACTTTTTCTGCCACCCCCGGCGCTGCCCCATAGAAGAAGACCCGCTTGGGCTGGGGCGCCTCATTGGCAAGTCGCAGGAGGGCTTCGGCAAATTCAATCCCCGGCAGCCGGCGCACCGAGAGGCCATGCAACTTGAGGTAGAGAATGACCCCCGATCCATCGGGAATCACCAAATCAGCACGGTGTAAAACATCAGCAAACTCTGGTGTTCGCTCCGCCAGCATCACCATCTCTGAATTGAGGGTGATCACGTGCTGACCATGGCCATCCCGCTGCTGCATCAAGAGCCACTCTGGGGCATTATCCACCAAGTGCAGTGGAAAGCCAAGAACAGAGACCTTTACGGGAATGGCGGGAATTAGAACTGAGCGACCCATAGGGCAAAATTCAGCGCAAGAAACACCGAGTATCTTACAGCCCTTTTCACAGTAATTGCACCCTCCCGGCAAAAACAGCTTTTAACAGGGATGTTGAAGCAAGGGCCATAATAGCTACCGCCCTATCTTGGGATCTATGCGTTGTTGAAATCCACAAAACGCCTTTGCTAGATTAGAGTCGTTATTAAGATTCGTAAACTTGGCTCTTATCGTCCCATTGAGCTACCTCACGAATCTGCCTTTATCACTTCCTTTTGGAGTTGAGTTTTATGACGATCGCAATTGGACGAGCGCCAGCAGAACGGGGATGGTTTGACATCCTCGACGACTGGCTCAAACGTGACAGATTTGTCTTTGTCGGCTGGTCAGGCATCCTGCTGTTTCCCTGCGCCTACCTTGCCCTCGGGGGCTGGCTGACCGGTACCACCTTTGTGACCTCTTGGTACACCCACGGCCTCGCCTCCAGCTACCTCGAAGGCTGCAACTTCCTCACCGTTGCCGTTTCCACCCCCGCCAACAGCATGGGGCACTCCCTTCTTCTCCTTTGGGGTCCCGAAGCCCAAGGGGACTTCACCCGCTGGTGCCAACTCGGTGGTCTGTGGACCTTTATCGCCCTCCACGGCGCCTTTGGCCTCATTGGCTTCATGCTGCGGCAATTTGAAATTGCTCGCTTGGTGGGCATCCGTCCCTACAACGCCATTGCCTTCAGTGCCCCCATTGCCGTCTTTGTCAGCGTCTTTTTGATCTACCCCTTGGGGCAATCCAGTTGGTTCTTTGCCCCCAGCTTTGGGGTGGCTGCCATCTTCCGCTTCCTGCTGTTCTTCCAAGGGTTCCACAACTGGACTTTGAACCCCTTCCACATGATGGGGGTGGCCGGTGTGCTCGGCGGTGCCCTGTTGTGTGCCATCCACGGTGCCACAGTGGAGAACACCCTCTTCCAAGATGGCGAAGGCGCCAGCACTTTCCGTGCCTTTAGCCCCACCCAATCGGAAGAGACCTACTCGATGGTGACGGCGAACCGTTTCTGGAGCCAAATTTTTGGGATTGCCTTCTCGAACAAGCGCTGGTTGCACTTTTTCATGTTGTTTGTGCCCGTAACGGGGCTGTGGATGAGTGCGATTGGCGTGGTGGGTCTGGCGTTGAACCTGCGGTCTTACGACTTTATTTCGCAGGAGATTCGGGCCGCGGAAGACCCTGAGTTTGAGACGTTCTACACGAAGAACCTGCTCTTGAACGAGGGCATTCGCGCTTGGATGGCGCCCCAAGACCAACCCCATGAAAACTTTGTCTTCCCAGAAGAGGTACTCCCCCGTGGTAACGCTCTGTAGAGCCTAATCGTATCCTCGTCTGAGTGTCCCTCTCCAATTGGGGAGGGATTTTTTATCTCAAGCAAATAGGGGAAGTTCGTTGAAAGACTTGCCCTGCTGATCCTTGGCAGAAAGGAGGGGTTCGCTGTCGATCGGCCATTGAATGCCGACGGTTGGATCATTCCACAGCAGTGTATATTCATCCCCCGGATTGTAGTAGTCCGTTGTTTTGTAGAGCACTTGGGCAGTGGCTGATTGCACCCAGAAGCCGTGGGCAAAGCCAGCGGGAATCCACAGTTGCTGGAAGGTGTCTGCACTGAGCCAAGCCCCTACCCATTGGCCACAGGTGGGCGAGGAACGCCGCAAATCGACTGCGACATCAAAAATTTTTCCTTCGATGACGCGAATGAGTTTGCCTTGGGGCTGTTGGTGCTGGTAGTGTAATCCCCGTAGCACGCCCTGTTGTGAGGCAGAGTGATTGTCTTGGACAAAGGTCACCTCTAAGCCTGTAGCGGCCATAAAAGCCCGTTGATTAAAGCTTTCTAGGAAAAAGCCCCGCTGATCGCGAAAGACACGGGGTTCCAAAAGCAGAACATCAGCGATCGCCAACGGTTGTACCTTAAGCATGAATGCCTCCAGTGACTTCTGCCCACACCTGCAAGAGATATTGACCGTAGCTACTTTTGCGCAGGGGTTGGGCGAGTTCATAAAGTTCCTCTGGGGTAATGTAGCCCTGATGCAGAGCAATTTCCTCTAAGCAGGCAATTTTCACCCCCTGCCGTTCCTCCAGCGTGCGAATGAAGCTGCTGGCCTGTTGCAGCAGATCATGGGTACCCGTATCCAGCCACGCATAGCCGCGTCCCAGCAATTCCACCCGCAGTTGTCCCTTTTCAAGGTAAAGGCGGTTGAGATCGGTGATTTCCAGTTCCCCCCGTGCCGATGGTTGCAGTTGGGCTGCCAGATCGCACACTTGATGGTCATAGAAATAGATGCCGGGCACCGCATAGTTGGACTTGGGTACTGCTGGCTTTTCCTCAATGCCGAGGACGCGACCGCTGGCATCAAACTCAATCACACCGTACTGCTGCGGATTGGCCACCCGATAGCCAAAAATCATTGCCCCTTCCGTCAATTGCGCCCCCTGTTGCAATTTTTGGGGTAAATCATGGCCGTAGAGCAGATTATCCCCAAGGGTGAGGCAGACGGGTTCTCCTTGTAAAAACTCCCGCCCTAGGATAAAAGCTTCCGCGAGACCATTGGGCTGAGGCTGCACACAATAGCTGAGGGACAAGCCCCACTGATGACCATCCCCTAGAAGCTTTTCAAAAAGATAGAGGTGCTCTGGGGTAGAAATAATGAGGATCTCCCGAATCCCCGCCAACATCAGAATTGAGAGGGGATAGTAAATCATTGGCTTGTCGTAGATGGGCATCAGTTGTTTACTGATCACCTGCGTCAGGGGATAGAGGCGGGTTCCAGAGCCACCGGCCAAAATAATTCCCTTCATGGGCAATGACTAAGAACGCTGCCATAGTGGGTTGCCAGCCAAGCACTGTAGTCGGCGGTGCGCGCTGCTTCCACCCAATCTTGATGGGCAAGATACCACTGCACCGTCTTTTCGAGGCCACTGCTGAAGGTTTCTTGGGGCTGCCACCCCAATTCTCGCTGAATTTTACGGGCGTCAATGGCGTAGCGGCGATCGTGGCCGGGGCGATCGCTCACAAAGGTAATCAAGCTGCGGTAATTCAAATCAGACCGGGGCACAAGGGTTTGCAGCAGATCACAGAGGGTTTGCACCACCTCAAGGTTCGGCTTTTCGCAGTTGCCACCAATGTTGTAGGTTTCCCCCACCTGACCCTTTTGCCAAACGGTATAGACCGCGCGGCAGTGATCTTCAACGTAGAGCCAATCCCGTACATTTTGACCATCGCCATAAATGGGTAGCGGTTGCCCCGCTAGGGCTTGGCAGATCGTCAGGGGAATCAGTTTTTCGGGGAACTGGTAGGGGCCGTAGTTGTTGGAGCAATTCGTTGTCAGGGTGGGCAGACCGTAGGTGTGGTGGTAGGCACGCACAAGGTGATCTGAGGCGGCCTTTGAGGCGGCATAGGGGCTGTTGGGGGCGTAGGGGGTGTCTTCGCGAAAGGGCGGATCCTCAGGGCCAAGGCTGCCATAGACTTCATCGGTGGAAATATGAATGAAGCGGAACTGCTCCTGTGCTCCAGTGGGTAACTGTTGCCAGTAGGTTTTGACCTCTTCGAGGAGATTGGCGGTGCCCACAACATTGGTTTGGATAAAGTCTTGGGGACTATTGATGGAGCGATCCACATGGCTTTCGGCAGCAAAGTGAATCACGGCATCGGGCTGAAAGGTTTGCAATAGCTCTTGGACAAGGGAGCGATCGCCCACATCCCCCTTGACAAACTGATAATTGGGCAGTTGCTCCAGCATGGCCAAGGTTCCAGGGTGGCAGGCATAGGTCACTTTATCGAGGTTGAGCACTGCACCCCAGCCTTCCGTAAGGGCTAAGCGCACAAAGTTGGCGCCAATAAAACCACCCCCACCCGTTACCAAAAACTTGATCATGGACACTGACACCAGCAGATTCTGGCTTGCATCATACCAAGACTAGACACCTGTTCAGAAAAAGACGTTTACTAGGAATGAACATTTGCTCAGGCGGACAATCATGGATGAATTTATGGCGGCAGCGATCGCCGAGGCAGAGCAAGGACTCAAAGAGGGCGGCATTCCCATTGGCTCGGTCTTGGTGCGCAATGGCCAAATCATTGGTCGCGGCCACAACCAACGGGTGCAGCGGGGCAGTCCGATTCTGCATGCGGAGATTGACTGTCTGGCCAATGCGGGTCGCATCGGTCGCTACGATGATACAGTACTGTACTCAACCCTCATGCCCTGCTATCTCTGCGCCGGTGCGGTGGTGCAGTTTGGCATCAAAAAAGTGATTGCGGGTGAATCCCAGACCTTTCCGGGGGGCGCGGGAGTTCATGGCAGCCCACGGCGTTGAGGTGATTGACCTGAACTTGGAGCGATGTCAGCAGTTAATGCGGGACTTTATTACGCAACATCCCCAGCTCTGGTTCGAGGACATTGGCGAACTCACCTCTGAAGGAGAGTAGCAAAATTCAGGAGACAGGAATACGCGGCAAGCGGTTCTTGAAGCCGCAGAGAATTTCCCAAGTAATTGTGCCTAGGGTATCCGCCCAAGTTTCTACGGTTAGGCAATCCTCGCCATCTTCGCCTAGGAGCGTGACGACATCCCCCTCTTGCAAGCCATCAATGTCACTGACATCAATCATCAGTTGATCCATCGTAATGGCTCCCACTTGGCGCACCCGTTTTCCTTGAACCAAGACTTCAAGCTTGTTGGAAAGAAGGCGGGGCACCCCATCGGCGTAGCCAATGCCAACAACGGCAATTTTCATCGGCTTGGGGGCAATGAATTGGTGGCCATAGCTAATGCCCGTATGGGCGGGAATCTCTTTCAATAGGGTAATGCGCGATCGCACTTGCATGACTGGTCGCAGCGGCACCACCTCCCGTAAATGGGGGGCAGGATACACACCGTAGAGACTCAAACCAATCCGCACCATGTCATAGTGGCTACTGCGATTGGCCAAGGTGGCGGCTGAATTGGCCATGTGACGCCGCACCGATCCCAACCCAAGGGGAGCAAGTTCTTGACACACCTGCTCAAAATAGGCCTGCTGCTGGTGCATCAAACTGGGGTCAGGGTCATCGGCACTGGCAAAGTGGGAATAAATCCCTTGGATGCGGAGGTTGGGTAACCGCTGCACAAACTGCACAAAACCCACGGCATCTTGCCACGGACAGCCCAAGCGAGACATGCCCGTATCAATCATCAAATGGACATCAAGGGGTTCCCGCAGATGATCGGCGTAGTCGGAGAAAATCAAGGCTTGCTTGGGTGTAGAGAGGGTGGGCTGAAGCTGCCACTCGGCCATCATCTGCACCTGCACGGGCAAATTGACGGATCCCAAGACCAAAATTGGCGCTGTAATCCCCGCCTGCCGTAGGGCAATCCCTTCGGGAATTGTTGCCACCCCTAGCCAAGTTGCACCGTGGGCTAAAACCGTCTGTGCCACCGTGAGGGCACCATGACCATAGGCATCTGCTTTCACCACGGCTAAAAGTTCCGTTGTTGGTGCCAGCCATTGGCGAAGATGTTGGGTATTGGCTGCCAAGGCCGCTAAATCAATTTCAATCCACGCGCGCTCACACTCATGGGAACTGGTGAGCTGTTCCTGACTGAGCATTGTTTTTCCTATCCTCACACCATAATTCCCCAGTAGGGGGTGACGAAACTTACAGCCACAGGTGCTCTGTGATTCAATGTATAGCACCCTATGTTCGGTCTTGGCGTCAATTATTCGGTTCTTGGCAAAACCTGCTAGAGTGGCACTACAGCCCTTTTCTCAGACCTAGCGTCCATAGAGGGGATGTATTGTGGCTCTCACGGTTTGGAGCGTGTTTCATCCCGGTGAAAAGGGCGGTAGATTGGCTGTGGTTGCCCTCTTGCTGAACGGGGCAATGTCATTTTTGTTGGTGTGAGGTCGAGGTTCGAGTGGACAACTGGCACAAGACATCCCTAGGGCTAAATCCTCTGGGAGCGATTGGCGTGTTTGACAGTGGGGTGGGGGGCCTAACGGTTTTACAGGCACTCCAACGCCTTTTACCCCAAGAATCGTTTCTCTACTTTGGGGATACAGCACGGTTGCCCTATGGAACTCGCCGCCGCAGTGAAATCCTGCAATATGTGCGGGAGATTTTGACGTGGATGCATTCCCAAGGCGTCAAGATGGCGGTAATGGCCTGCAATACTAGTTCAGCCCTTGCCTTGGCACAGGTTCGCAGTGAGTTTCCCTTTCCGATCCTTGGCTTGATTGTCCCCGCTGCCAAGATGGCGGTCACGCTGGGAAAGCGCATTGGTGTCATTGCTACCCCCGCAACGGTTAAAAGCGGTGCCTATGCACGGGCACTTCAGGAACTCTCACCCACAGTGGCGATCGCTCAAGTGGCTTGCCCTGAGTTTGTCCCCCTTGTGGAAAGCAATTGCCTAGAGGGCGATCGCGTCCACCGCATTGTTTGTCAGACCCTAAACCCCCTAGTTCAATTTGACCCCGATACCCTCATTTATGGTTGCACCCATTACCCCCACCTGCGCCCTGTGATTGAGCAGTATTTGCCCGCAACGGTTCATCACCTTGATCCTGCCCATGCCGTTGCCCGTGCAACAGTGCGCAAACTAGAAGCCATGAATTTAGCGACTCCTTGCCCCCAAGGCCAAGTGCACTTTTATGTCAGTGGGATACCCGAACAATTTGCCCAGTTAGCCAGTCAATGGCTGGGATACTACCCAACGGTGGAGCATCTATCCTTGAGTGTCTTGACCCAATTCTATCCGCCATTAGAGATAACCGCCCCGCCACCAGAGGTCTCCGTGGTTGTTGCCAGCTAGGTGCCCTTGGGAATTTTGGCACAATAGAACTATGCCATCTGGCCATGTTGTCTATTCACCACCCTTGGAGGATTCCCGTGAGTAGTACCAGTAATTTTCAAGAGGCGATTCGCGAGGCGCGTAGTAGCGCGATCGTCGGTCCCAATGTGATTCGCAATGCCCTGCCCTTTGTCGGTGGTGGCCTCGTCCTGACGGCGGTGGGTAGCTGGGGTGGTCTGGGCGTGCTTGCTGCTGCGCCCCAACTCTTCATGCCCACGTTTATTGTGGCCATTATTGCTGAACTTGTCCTCTTTTTTGTGGCGCAGGGAGCCGCTCGCAAAGGGAACAATGGGCTAGCCCTACCCCTGTTGGCCACCTACAGTTTGCTGTCGGGTTATACGCTCTCTGGATTGATTGCCCTTGCCCTCAGCACCGTGGGCATTATGGGGATCATCATTGCCGCTGGCGGCTGTGGCATCACGTTTATGGCCGCTAGTCCCATTGGTTCCAATCTGTCGGAACGCGATGGCTTTGCCCTTGCCAAAACGGTACAACTGGGGATTATTGCCCTGCTGGTGGTGCTCGTTCTCCAGTTAGTCTTCAGCTTCTTTGGTGTCTTTACACCCACGTTTCTGGAAATTGCGATTTCTGGCATTGGTGTCGTGCTCTTTGTGGGGGCTGCGGTGGTGGACTTCTTTGTGCTGCCCCGTACCTACCGCGATGATCAGTACCTCTCTGCTGCCCTTTCGATGTACTTGACCTACATCAACCTGTTTATCTTTATCCTGCGGTTACTGATTGCCCTCAATCGCAGTCGCTAAAACAGCAGATGACACTGGGCATGATCCCGGAGCAGATGGTCACAGAGAACGAGAGCTACCATTGCCTCGACCATCGGCACCGCTCGCGGTAACACACAGGGATCATGCCGTCCTTTTGCCGCTAGAATGGTTTCTTCACCTGCTTGGTTCACGGTTTTCTGGGCTTGGCCAATGGTGGCGGTGGGCTTAAAAGCTACCCGCAAAATAATGTTTTCGCCATTGGAGATGCCCCCCTGAACCCCCCCAGAACGATTGGTGCGGGTGCGAATGCGCCCCTGTTCATCGGTATAGAACTCGTCATTGTGCTCTTGACCCGTGAGCAGGGTACCGGCAAAGCCAGAACCAATTTCAAAGCCCTTACTGGCGGGCAGCGACATCACCCCCTTGGCAAGATCTGCTTCTAGTTTGTCAAAGACGGGGGAGCCTAGGCCGACAGGCACATTGCGAACCACGCACTCAATGACACCGCCAATGGAGTTGGCTTGCCGCCGCACCTCATCCACAAGGGCAATCATTTTTTCTGCGGTGGTGGCATCGGGACAGCGCATGATATTCGCCTCAACGGCAGCCGCTGCCACGGTATCAGGATCAACAATGGCTTCAATGTCCTTGACCCGCTTGACGTAGGCAATGATTTCGGTACCCGCGACTTGAGCCAGAATTTTGCGGGCGATCGCCCCCGCGGCCACACGCCCAATGGTTTCCCGTGCCGAGGAACGCCCACCCCCTTGCCAGTTGCGAATCCCGTATTTGCCGTCATAGGTAGCATCTGCATGGGAGGGACGATAGACCTGTGCCATTTCGGCATAATCTTCGGGGCGAGTGTCCTTGTTGCGCACCAGAATCGCAATGGGCGTGCCGAGGGTTTTGCCCTCAAAGACCCCGGAGAGAATTTCACAGCGATCGCTCTCTTGGCGAGGGGTCGTGAGACGACTTTGGCCGGGGCGGCGGCGATCCAGTTCCTTTTGAATATCCGCTTCTGACAGTTCCAATCGGGGAGGGCAGCCATCCACAACCACCCCCACACCGCCCCCGTGGGATTCACCAAAGGTGGTGACGCGAAAGAGATGCCCAAACGTATTGCCCATAGTGATTTCTGAAACCTACGATCCGCTCACCCGAAAGGCCATGCCACAGCCACAGGTTTGACTGGCATTGGGATTGTGGAAGCGAAAAGCGCCCCCCATTAAGTCTTCGATGTAATCCACCCGCAAGCCCCGCAACATCTCAGCCGCTTCCGCCGCGATCGCGATCGTCCAGCCTTGGGACTGGGTGAGCACATCCGTCGGCTCGGGTTCGGTCACAAGGGCAAGATCGTAGCGCCAGTCACTGCACTCACTGGGTTGCACCTGAATCCGTAGAATCGCGGCCCGACCTCGACTGACGCCATGGGCTTGGAGACGTTCCAACTCTTGAATGGCTGCGGGGGTCAATTCCACCATCTTGCACCAAACTAGCGGGAACCATCAGTATATCGTGGTTTGAGGAGGTTGGTGAGAGCTGCCTTGGCGTTGGGGTAGTCAAATTGAAATCCCGTAGCCAGCGTTCGCTCCGGCAAGACCCGCTGCCCCTTGAGCACCACATCAGCTCCTTCCCCAAGCAGCAATTGGAGAACTGGGGCAGGCACAGGCAACCAAGAGGGGCGCTGCATCACCTCTCCTAATACCCGGCAAAAGTCCGCCATCGTCAGTGGCTCTGGGGCGGTGGCATTGTAAACCCCCTGCATTCCCGCTTGATCCACTGCGGCTAGAATCAGGCGCACTAAGTCCTGCTGATGGATCCACGAAAACCACTGCTGACCCGAGCCAAGGGGCCCCCCTAGATATAACTGAAAGGGCAATAGGAGCTTGGCCAGTGCCCCCTGCTCGCCGAGGACAATGCCAAAACGCAGAATCACGAACCGCACCCCTAAATCCGTTACCCCTTGGGCAGCCGCTTCCCAGTCCACACAGACCTTGGCCAGAAAATCATTTCCCGCTGCATGGGTTTCGACAAACGTTTCTGTATCGCTAGTGCCGTAGTAGCCAATGGCAGAGGTGGAGACCAATACCTGCGGGCGCTGTTGACATTGGGCGATCGCCCGCACCAACTGCTGTGTGCCGACAACCCGGCTATCGTAGATCTCCTGTTTGCGCTGCGCTGTCCAGCGACCATTGGCAAGGGGTTCTCCTGCCAAGTTAATTACTGCATCCGCCCCCTCAAGGGCAGCAAACCAGTCCCCAGCGGCTTTGGGGGTATAGCCCACCCATTCAACATGGGTCATGCCAGCGAATTGTTTGGCGGCTTTCGCCGGGGAGCGTACTAAGGCAACCACGTGATCGCCGCGATCGCTGAGGGCGCTGACGACCTGCTGCCCGACAAATCCAGTAGCACCGGTTACAACGACTCTCATAGATCCCTATCCATGGGTTGCGCTGGACGCTTTTGCCTCAAGGTCGGCCACCACGGGTTGCCACTCTGTACCGTAGCGTTCCCGCAGGGCGTGCCAAGCTGCCACTTGACCTGCGGCGTATTCACCGGGCTTACCCCACTGCAAAAAGGCACTGAGGACGGATTTCTCATTGGCATCGAGAAAGCGAATGGCGTAGGTAGGAAAGTTGCCCCGCTTGGCTTGCCCTTCCTCAAAGCGAATTTTGGCCACCTGATCCATATTCAAGTGAAACTCAAAGTCCTCCGTGTGCATATTGGCATAGCGCCCCTTGGGCAGTTCGGCATAGAAGACCTTGGTGAGGGGCGATCGCACCTCCAGAACGGCAGTTTCGTTTGTAACCACAAGGCGCAGTAGCCCCAATTGCTCACAATCCCTGAGGAATTGCTGAAAGGAGGGAGAAATATCAGACATCGTTGGTGCATCAGCCATGAACACTTCTTCCACTGTGACGCACAGGGGATGCCGATGCAAGCCTGCCGAGTTAGCTCTCTATTTCGCCTTAGCCAAATGCAGCACAACGCCCAGACCCGCGCCCATATCCTCTGGCGTGACCTTACCATCGTGGTTGGCATCGAGGGCATCAAACACTGCATCCGTTCCCAGCCACTCTTCGCGGGTAATAATGCCATCGCCATCGAGGTCATAGACATGGAAGAGTTCTTCTGCTGCATGGGTGAGGGTTTCCGCCCCTTCAAGGCGGGCCAGTCGCTGCGTCAAGAGATCCTCAAGGGTCTCCAGTGCCTTGGTGAAGCCCTTAATGCCCTCATCCAGTTTTTCACTGGCCATCTCATCAGCCGCGTGCATCCTGCGGAAGGTGGCTTCATCCATAGCGACTTTTTCAATGTCAAGGGTGGCAGCGATCGCCGGATCCAACTTGCGTTTTAGCTCGCCACTGGTATTTTGTAGCTCTTGGAGCAAGGCCGGGGAAATGGTGAGCAAATCGCAGCCGGCCAGTTCAATAATTTCGCCAATGTTGCGGAAGCTGGCGCCCATCACTTCGGTAGGATAGCCGAATTTCTTGTAGTAGTTGTAGATTTTGGTGACGGAAATCACCCCTGGATCCTCAGGCCCTGGATACTCGGCACGACCTGTTTTTTTCTTGTACCAGTCGAGAATGCGCCCAACAAAGGGGGAAATCAATGTCACACCCGCCTCAGCGCAGGCGATCGCCTGATGGAAGCCAAACAGCAGGGTTAAATTGCAGTGAATGCCCTCTTTTTCGAGAATTTCGGCTGCACGAATGCCTTCCCAAGTCGAGGCAATTTTAATCAGCACGCGATCGCGCCCCACACCTGCGGCTTCGTATTGGCCAATCAACTCCCGCGCCTTTTGCACTGTAGCTTCTGTATCGTAGGAGAGCCGCGCATCTACTTCCGTTGAGACCCGACCGGGGATAATTTGCAAAATTTTCAAGCCAAAGGCCACCGCCAAGCGATCCACAGCAAGGGAGACAATCTCACGGGGAGTAGCACCAGACCCCAAATCAGCTTTGGCTTTGCGCAGGGTTTCATCGACAATGGGCTGGTACTCCTTCATTTGGGCAGCAGCCGTAATCAACGAGGGATTCGTGGTGGCATCGCGGGGGGTGAATTTTTCAATGGCGAGGATGTCTCCCGTATCAGCGACCACAACTGTCATTTGTCGCAACTGTTCCAGCAAGTTCATGAGACAGGTCTCCCAAAGGTGTCCCTTTCATTATCGTTCGCCAGCCCAAGGGTCGGGGAAAGCACCGTAACAAAGCGCAATATGTCACCCCTAGGTTCTCTCAGTGCGATCGCTGAGCAACCAACCTTGCGCCTCAACCCGCGATCGCCAGTGCTGCCAGTGCTGCTCAAGTTCCTGCCCCATTTCGGGAGTATTGAGGTGATTGCGCCAAAGAATCAGGGCATCCTCTGGGGGGTTCTCGTAGTAGTGGGGACGCCGTCCGACCAGTTCAAAGCCAAAGTGCTGATAGAGTCGTTGGGCGGCTGCATTGCTGGCGCGTACTTCCAAAGTTGCCCACTGGCGATCGCCCCCTTGATGCCCCAGTTGCAAGAGCCGACACAGCAGTAACCCCGCTAACCCCTGCCGCCGGTACTGCGGATGCACCATCAGCAACACAAGGTGCAATTCATCGGCAATCCCCCAGCTCACGCCACAGCCCCACACTTGATCAAGGGTGGCCACCACCAGCAGCGTATGTTGCGGATTCTCCAACTCACGGGCATAGCCCTGGTGCGACCAAAAGCCCCCCAGACACACCTGATCCAGTTGAACGATGCTATCTAAATCCTTGATCGTTGGGCGTCGTAATTCTAATTGCCCCATGGCCGTTGCCTGCAAGGGAGAGTGCTATCATGCAGAGGAAATGGTACCGTGTAGCAGCGCTATGGCAGAAGAGACGCCCACCCAAGCCCCCAAAAAAGAAAAGCCCCCCGCCATTGAGGATAAACCCTTTGCTGAGTTTATTAATGAGGCTTTTTTGCCTGCTCTCCAGAACGCCCTCAGCGCCAAAGTGGGGGATGTGAGTCTGCGCCTAGAGGAGAATACCGTGATGGGTGAGTGGGGCAAGGGAATGTATCAGTTTCGCCTCTACTTCCTAGAGGGGGATATCCAAGGGCCGAAGGCTTTTGTCTGTAGCAGCGGTGGCATTACCCCCAGCACCATTGAGCCATTTTTGGGGGATGAGCGTAAAGTAACGCTTGATCTCCTAGTCTTTGGGGTGATGCAGCGCCTGAATGGCCAAAAGTGGTTGGGAGGCAATTAGCGAGAGTATGGCCACAGCAATTCAAGTGGGCGATCGCGCCCCTGACTTTGAACTCACGGCTGCCGATGGCCGCAAGGTGAAGCTCTCCGACTTTCGTGGCAAAAAGAACGTTGTCCTCTACTTTTACCCCGCCTCAGAAACCCCCGGCTGCACGATTCAAGCCTGTGCCTTTCGCGATGCCTACAGTGTTTTCCAAGAACTGGGTGCTGAAGTGATTGGCATTAGTGGCGACCCCGTGGAGCGGCAGCAGGGCTTCCAGAAAAATCACCAACTCCCCTTTCTCGTCCTCAGTGATCCCGGCAACAAGGTTCGCCAGCAGTATGGTGCCTCTTCGCTCTTTGGTCTCTTTCCGGGGCGGGTCACCTATGTCATTGATCAAGAGGGTGTGGTGCGCTACGTTTTTGACTCTATGCTCAACTTCAAAGCCCACGTAGATGAGGCGCTCAAGATTTTGCGTCAGTTGGCCAGTGCCACTGCCTAAAACAAGCGATCGCAATCACACCCCAACGGTAAGCGAGTTCACTGCCAAGGCCGACTCCTTAGGGCTAGGGTAGAGCCATTCTTCTTAGGAGTTTGGCCATGCGTTCCTACCTTGCCCTTGTACCTGCGGTGACCCTCTTTCTGTTGCCCCTTGGTTCTCTCAGCCTTGCGCAGGGAACGACCCCTGTGGTGAGTCAGCCTTCCAGTCTTGTGGCGCGGCTGCGGGCGAATCTGCCGAACCGTGGTGTTCCCGGTAGTCGCTTTGGGGGGGCAACCCGTGGAGCCTGTGTTAGCGGCAGTGAACGTTTAACCGCCTTACTCCCTGATACCCACCTTGGCCAAACGGCTGTGGCGACACCAACCCTCTTTGTTTTTGTGCCCAAGAGCAAAGCCACGCAGGGGGAAGTGGTGATTGCTGATGCTGAGCATCGTCCCCTAGCAACAATGGTGGTGGATCTACCCGCTGAACCGGGGATTCTGGCACTGAAGCCCAATGTGCAACTCCAACCCGGCCAAGACTACCGCTGGACCTTTACCCTACTGTGTGGTGCTGATGCCGATGATCCCTCCGCCTTTATCTCTGTCAGTGGCGTGATTTCGCGGGTGCAGCCGGCAACGGATTTGGCAAAGCAACTTCAGGGCAAGAGTGGGGGCGATCGCCTTGGGGCAGCAGTTGATGCGGGTCTTTGGTACGAAACCTTGGCGATTTTGGCCGAGCTGCAAGGGAATGAAGCCACACGGAACCTAGCCCGCAGTGAATGGGTCGCCGTATTATCTGCCGTTGGTCTAGGGAGTATTGCCCAAGCACCCCTAGTACAATAAAACTGAATGAGTTAGCGCGGTGGTTGCGGGAGTCTCTCACTCCTGAGGAAAGTCCGGGCTTCCAAAAGACCAAGCTTGCTGGGTAACGCCCAGTGCGGGTGACCGCGAGGATAGTGCCACAGAAATATACCGCCGATGGAGGGAAACCTCACAGGCAAGGGTGCAACGGTGCGGTAAGAGCGCACCAGCAACATCGAGAGGTGTTGGCTCGGTAAACCCCGGCTGGAAGCAAGGTGTGCTAGCGCTAAGGAACCAGGGTTGGTCTTTTCCCCAGTTCTTTGCTAGCCAGAGCCGCTAGAGGCACTTGGTAACAAGTGTCCCAGATAGATAACCACCCTTTGAACAGAACCCGGCTTACGTCTAACTCATTCATTAATCATTTTTTTATGATCTTGAGAAATGCCCCCTGGGGACGTGCCCTTGACTCTTTTCTGCCTCTGTATTGAAGTCCATCTATGGTGAAGCTGGGTTACCTTGGCCCAGTGGGCACCTACAGCGAAGAAGCTGCCCAAAGCTATGCCCAATGGCAGCAACAACAGGGAGTATGCCTTTGCCTTGTGCCGATGATCACGATCGCCGGCTGTCTGGAGGCATTGGCGGTAGGAGAATTAGATTTAGCGCTGGTGCCCAGTGAAAACTCGGTTGAGGGCAGTGTCAACATTACCCTTGATTCGCTGTGGCGACTGGATACGCTGCACATTCAGTACGCCTTTATCCGCCCCATTGTCCATGCCTTCATTGCCCAAAGCACAGATTTCGCCCAAATTCAAGCGGTCTATTCCCATCCCCAAGCTCTCGGGCAGTGCCAGCGCTGGTTACAAGCCCATCTTCCCCATGCGCGCCAATGTCCGGTGACCTCCACCGCCGAAGGGCTGCAATACGTGGCTCAATCCGATCGGGTGGGGGCGATCGCCTCCGTACGAGCCGCCCAACTCCATCAACTACCCATTGTCGCCACCGAAATTCAGGATATTCCCGACAATTGCACGCGGTTTTGGGTGGTGAGTCGCCAACAGGGGGATGGCTGGCCCCAGCCGGGGGATACCCACACTTCCATTGCCTTTAGCCTGAAGGCCAATGCCCCCGGTGCCCTGCTCAAGGTGCTGCAACTCTTTAGCGATCGCCAGATTAACCTCAGCCGCATTGAATCGCGCCCCAGCAAACGTGCTTTGGGGGATTATCTCTTCTTTGTTGACCTAGAGGTGAATGGTCGCCCTGATGTGGTGGCTGATTGTCTGCTGGCGCTTAAGGACGCTACAGATGTGTTGAAAGTCTTTGGTAGTTATCAATTTCTAGACCTCGGAGAGTAGATTGGCCATGCGTATTGGTGTCCCCAAAGAAATGAAGGATCAAGAATTCCGCGTCGGTCTGACGCCAGCAGGGGTACAAAGTCTGCGGGAGCGCGGCCATGAGGTTCTCATTGAAAGTGGCGCGGGGGTGGGTTCAGGCTTTCTCGATGAGGCCTATGTTGCCGCAGGTGCCCAAATTGTGTCCACGGCTCAAGCCGCGTGGGATGCCCAACTGGTGGTCAAAGTCAAGGAACCCTTGCCCTCGGAGTATCGCTATTTGCGTTCTGGCCAACTGCTCTTTACCTACTTGCACCTTGCCGCTAGTCGGGAGCTGACGGTGGCTCTGTTGGAATCGGGGATTACCGCGATCGCCTACGAAAGTGTTGAAGAAACGCATCACCAACGCAGCTTCCCGCTGCTAACCCCCATGAGCATGATTGCCGGTCGCTTGGCAGTGCAGTTTGGTGCCCGCTTCCTAGAGCGTACCCAAGGGGGGCGGGGAGTGCTCCTCAGTGGCATTCCGGGGGTGCGGCCGGGGCGGGTTGTCATTTTAGGGGGCGGTGTCGTCGGCACAGAAGCGGCGCGGATGGCTGTGGGTTTGGGGGCACAGGTGAGCATTCTCGATATTAATGTCGAGCGTCTCAAGTACCTAGAAACCCTCTTTGGCGCCCGGGTGGAGTACCTCTACAGCAGTTCTCACCTCATTGCTGAGCTATTGCCCCAAGCGGACTTAGTGATTGGTGCTGTCCTTGTGCCGGGTCAGCGTCCTCCCTGTTTGGTGCCCAAGTCCCTTGTGCAAACGATGCGCCCCGGAGCAGTGATCATTGATGTGGCCGTGGATCAAGGGGGCTGTGTGGAAACGCTGCGACCCACTACCCATTCCAACCCCACCTATACCGCCTTTGGTGTGGTTCACTATGGCGTGCCGAATATGCCGGGAGCCGTGCCTTGGACAGCCACCCAAGCCCTGACGAATAGCACCTTGCCCTATATTCTTTGCCTCGCCGATCATGGCGATCGCGCCCTCGAACTCTCCCCTGCCCTTGCCAAGGGTCTAGTGGTCAAGCAGCACCATTTAGTCCATCCCGATGTGCGGGTTGTCTTTCCTGATCTTTAGGCGGACGATCAAGTACCTCTGGACAGGCTGAGCCCCGTTCTCATTGACGCTCATCCCGCTAACGCTAGGCGTATAGCAGGAGATTCCCCGTTCACAGCATCTCTACGAAAAACCTAGGCCGTGCTAGTTGAAGTCCGTCCGAGGTGGAGAGAAAGTATTCCAAGCCAACATCGAGGCCAACCACCCGCTTCAAGACTTGCTGCAATGCTTGGGTGTTAACCGACGCTAAATCAGGGTTGGTCTGCTTTGCTTGGGTTAATCGTTGGCACTGCACGTTGAAGCTGGGGTAAGGGGCATCCGCTGAGATGATGTACTCGCTATGCACAGAGCAGGCATTGACTGGACATTTGCGCGAAGCAATCCAGTCTTTGCGTTCCCTCAGCGCATCATTCCAAACTTGGCGACACACCTCTAGATCGTAGTCGATCTGCTTGGCCTGCTGCTGGGTTAGTTTTAGCCTGTACTCGTACGTCAGGGTGATCATGAGTGGACTATAGCTATCAGTCGCACCCGATGTTCGGTGCTAGCTCAATATATCCAGCAACAAGCTGAGATTGAGTGACTGCTCCCTGCGGTCGCCCGCCGCCTCACCACCACCTAACCGCTTTGCGGTATAGACGGAGCACTGCGGCGAATTTTGGTAGATTGAATGGCAAGAAACTCATTGACACAAGGGCAATAGTAACGTCACAAAGTAAAACACAAGGGGTGCCGTAAAAACATAGCTATCGGCGCGATCCAAAATGCCGCCATGCCCGGGAATCAACTGGCCAGAATCTTTGACGCCGGCATCCCGTTTCATCATTGACTCCGTTAAGTCCCCCAATAGACTGGCAATGCCAATCATGAGGCCAAACATTGCACCCAAAAGCCAAGGGAGTGGCCAGCCGAGGGAATGTGCTCCCCAAAGGGCGACGCCTAAACTCCCTAAAACGCCAAACACTGCCCCTTCTACGGTTTTCTTGGGACTGATGTGGGAAAGCCGTGTCCGGCCAAAGAGCTTACCAACAGCATAGGCACCAATATCTGCCGCCCAAATACAGACAAAGGCCAAGAGGGTTACCTGCAACCCCAAGGGCAAAGCGGTGAGTTGAAACTGCTCTGGCCAAAATCCTCCCAAAGGTAATGTTGCCTGTTGCTCCAATCCCCGCAAGCGCACCCAATAGCTTGGCAAATAGCCGCCGTAAAACAGCCCCATGATTGAAGTGGAAATGTCGGCGATCGAGGCCAGCTTGGGTTGAAATAGCAAGTAGAAGCAAATGAAGGTACCTGCGACGGGAAAGACAGCATCCGCAAGGTCTGGACGCAGCAGTGAGGTGATGAGGAGCACTTGACTCACCACGAGGGTGGTTTTAGCCGCCGGCGCACTCCCTTTGGCACGGGCTAATTCAAAGTATTCCAGTTGACCCAGATAAATCAGTGCCCCAATGCCCAGACAAAAATACCAACCGCCTAGAAAGGTCATCAGCAGCGCGAGAGCGATCGCGACAAGTCCACTGGCAATGCGGATCCAGAGCATGGTGGTGAGGGGCGGTGACAAGGGGTTACATTGAGCCGCGCGTTGAGTGTTTGCGTAGCGCGTCCAAAGAACGATCGCCGCTACAATAAAAAGTTTAATCTAAATTCACCAACGTTAAGGGAACATTAACAGACTCGCAGCCAAGACAGGATGCATGGCAATGTCCTTGCCAAGCTATAACGGATTATGGAACATCATGGGGGCAAGGGCGTCATGAAAAGCGATTGGTCTGAGGTCGATTGTATCCATGACATCCAGTCTTCCCCTTGCTTGGACGCGTGTTGAGGAGACCAGTGCTCGGGTGACGCTGCCGCTGACAAAACTTACACCCCAAGAGTTGGTTGTCCGCTGTCAAGCCGGCAGAACCCCAGATCGCGCTGCCTTTACTGAATTGTTGCGGCGATACCAATCCCATGTGGAGCGAATTATCTATCACCTCGCGCCCGACTGGGACGATCGCGCCGACCTTGTGCAAGAAGTCTGGATTCGGGTCTATCGCAACATTCACAAACTGCAAGACGCCAGCAAATTTCGGGGTTGGCTCAGCCGCATTGCCACCAACTTGTTTTACGATGAGTTGCGCAAACGCAAACGCCATCAACCGCCCCTGTCGCTGGATGCACCCCTGAAAACCCAAGAGGGTGAAATGAGCTGGGAACTTGCCGCCAGTGATGCCAGTCCCGATGACCGGTTGCGTACGGATGAATTCTATGATCAATTACGGCGGGCGATCGCCAACCTACCGGAAACCTTTCGGACAACGATTGTTCTGCGGGAAATTGAAGGCCTCTCCTACGAAGAAATTGCCCAAATCACTGGGGTTTCCCTCGGAACCGTGAAATCGCGAATCGCCCGTGCCCGACAGCGACTCCAACTAGAACTCCAACCCCACCTCGATCTCCCTTCAACCTGATGCGAATCACCCCTACCCTTTTCCTGCAAGGACAGACCCCTATGATGGACGAACTTGATCACTGCAAACGCGATACCTTTGAACTCCTGAGCGCCTACCTCGATGGTGAAGTGACGGCTGCAGAACGGCAACAGGTGGAAGCATGGCTGGCCACTGACCCCGAAGGCCAACGCCTCTATCAGCGACTCCTGACCCTCAAGCAGCAGATGCAAGAACTGCCCGTACCCTTGACCCCCTGTCCAGCGGATCGTTTGGCCGCTCAAGTGATTGCTAAGGCCCATCGCCCCCGTCGTATTTGGGTCTTAGGGAGTGCGGGAGCAACCCTAGCGGCATCCTTCGTGGCAATCCTGACGGGTCTAATTCCCAATCCCTTCCCCAGTCTGCCTGTAGCTATCACCAGTCCTGCTGGCATTGAGCCAGAGGTATCTCCCCTACCGATTGAGCCAACGGCAGTCGGCTTGATGCTCAGTCTTGACCGTCCCCCTGTGGCCATTCCCGTCAGTGAAACGGCTCCTGCGGCGCTGCCGGCACCCCGGGCAAGTTCACAGCCAAGGACTGAAGCTACTGACTAGGAATAATCTCCGGCTTGAAGGGACGCTCCAAAAGACAGTTGAGGGCAGCTTGGGGAGTGAGATGGCCACTAAGAACGGCATTCACCATCGCCGTAATCGGGATATCTAACTGGTGCTGCTGGGCATAGGTGCAGAGCACGCGAGCAGTGTTCACCCCTTCAGCCGTCCCCTTGGTCAGCGCTAGGGCTTGGGAGAGGGACTTACCGTGGGCAAGATGCCACCCCACTTGATAGTTGCGACTCAGGGCGCTGGTACAGGTGGCGAGGAGATCTCCTAACCCTGAAAGGCCGTAGAAGGTTTCCACTTGTCCGCCCCAGTGGGTACCCACCCGCACCATTTCCACCAGTCCTCGGGTAATCAGGGCAGAGCGGGCATTGACGCCCAGACCCAGACCATCATTGACGCCACAGGCGATCGCAATCACATTTTTGAAGATGCCCCCCATTTCCACACCCCGCCGATCCTCATTGCTATAGAGGCGAAAGGTGGTACTGCCCAAACAGTCCTGCACTTGCTTGGTTGCTGCTAGGTTGCCCCCCACCACTGCCGCTGCCGGTAATCCCTGCTGAATTTCACTGGCTAGGTTGGGTCCTGAAAGCACCACAAGATCGTGATGCGGGCAGTAGGTTTGCCAAATATCCGCCGCTGTGGCAAAGGTTTCTGATTCTAGGCCTTTCGTGGCACTGACAAGGATCATTTCTAAGGGGGGTTGAAGGGCGGCGACTTGGGCAGCCACTTCCCGTACGGCTTTGATGGGGAGAGCCGAAACCAGTAAATGAATGTCTTGAAAAAGAACAGCCGAGAGTGCCCCCTGCGATCGCCCCCAGCAGGAGACCCTGCAGCCCTGTTGCTCAAATAGGTATGCCAGTGTTTGTCCCCAATGACCTAAGCCCAAAATCAATACCCTTGGGGACATACCATCCCCGTCCTAGGGCGTAACCGTTAGATTTTGAAATTGTTGCTGCTGTCGTTTGCGAAAGGCCTCTGCTTCAGCATTAAGATTTTCCATTTGATCCGCCACTACTTCGTTGGGATCGCGACCATCCATCAAACGCAGGCGATTCATCAGTCCGGGCACGGAAAAGTTGCCATTCTGGGGATTAAGAATGCTTCCCAAATCATTGGCATTGCCGTTTTGTTGCCAGCCTTCCATTGGGTTATTCGTGTTTGCAGTCTGGGCAAGCGCCATACTCCCGAGATTGAGAGTGAGTGCAGCAAGGGCAAGACTGGTTAGATAGCGAGGTGTCATGGGTCACTCCTCAAAACATGCGCTAGGAATGCAGACGATAGGATGGCTCAATCGGTGCCGAGGGCTGTACAAGGGATTATACCAAGTCTTTGTCGTTGCCTAGGGGTTGCAGAAGTAGCATTGACTGGGATCGGCAACGGTTTCAGGAACCGGTACTGTGAGTTGGTGCAAACAGCGTTGACAGTGGTAACAGCTGGCTTTGATGGCGCTGGTGGGTGCGCCACACCGTTCACAGGGTAGCCCCGGCAGTTTCTCACGAGCCACAAACCCCGGCCAACCACACTGAGGACAGCCCTGAGCCATTGCTTGAACGAGGTCAGCAGCCGCTTGAGCAATCACCTGCATGCGCGTCGGGTTCATGTGGGCCCGCATATCGGTTTCAAGGTGAATGGTGGGGCGATCGGTTTGCAGGGTGGCGATCGCCCTTTGCAACTGTTCCTCGCTTTGAATTCCTTTGAAAATTGGCGTATTGGGTAGAGGATCCGCCTGCGCCATCGCAATCAAACCATGTTCTGGAAAGCCCACCCGCTCGGCAAAGGCCAAGGCCTCTTCAAGATTGCTCACGGTGGCATGGTTAAAGTTCGTTTCTAGGGAGAGCACTTCCCCCCGCAAGACAAGGTCATGGCGGCGATCCACAAGCAGGATGAGTTCGCGATCGCTCGGAAGCATCGGAAATTGCGGATGGGGGCCAAAGCTCCCCTCACTGGCAACCACTAAGTCTGCGTCCGTTTGTGCCAGCACTGCTTCTGCCTTGGCGAGAGCCGCCTCTTCTTGGGTGCCACAGCGGGGAATTTCACGGCTAAACGTCCCAAAGCGATCGCTATCAAAATCTGAGGCCACAACTACCGTTACCCCTAAGCGAGCCAGCACCGGAGCGATCGCCTGCTCTTTGCCATGCTTGGTGGCAAGAATTGCCGTGCGTCCTTGGAAGTAGCGATCTGTAGCTCTAAACATCACCGCCAAGATAGGCCTCAATCACCTTGGGATCATTTTTAACCGTCAGGGGATCGCCCAGAGCAATGAGTTGACCAAAGTCCAATACTGCCAAGCGATCGCACAAACTCATCACCAAGGGCACATGGTGCTCAATGAGAATCACCGTCAGGTCAAAGGTCTCCTTGAGGCGGCGAATTAACTCACAGAGGTCTTGCTTTTCCTTGGGGTTCATACCCGCAGCGGGTTCATCTAACAAGAGCAGGCGGGGTTGCAGTGCCAAGGCACGCGCCAGTTCAAGGCGGCGTTGTTCACCATAGGGTAAGTTGCCTGCCCGCTCGTGGCGCCGCTCATAGAGATTCACCCAGTAGAGAAGTTCCTTGGCGCGGTTTTCCAAGCGCTCCTGAGCATACCGTCCAGGGGCTGCTCCCCAGAGGTTTGCCCAAAAACTGGCAGGGGCATGGAGATGCTGTCCCATGCGCACATTCTCCCAAACACTCATCTCTGGAAAGAGGCGAATATTTTGAAAGGTGCGAGCAATGCCCAACCCAGCAATCTGGTGGGGCTTAAGCAGGTGCAGGGGCTGCTGCTGAAACTGAATTTCTCCTGAGGTGAGAGGAATTAACCCCGTCAGCAGGTTAAAAAGGGTGGTTTTACCAGCGCCATTGGGGCCAATAATGCCAAAAATCTCCCCCGTTGCCACGCTAAAGGACACGCGATCAACCGCCTTGAGGCCGCCAAAGTAGCGGCACACATTCTCTAAGGTCAGGAGTGGCTGCGACATCTAGGGCTGAGGAGGGGGAAGTTTCTCGAAGGCTTGGTAGGCCATGCGCGAGACTTGGCGAATGAGTTCACTACCTCGGGGATCATTGTAGGGGCGTTTCACCATCATTGCTGCCACATAGCGTTGGCCATTGGGCATATCCACCATGCCCGCATCTCCCACCACAATACCAATATCGCCAGTTTTGTGGGCAATGGTGGCCCCTTTGCCAAGACCAGCGGGCAAGAGGGTATTAGTGACCGTGCGCCGCATAATGTCCAGCAGGCGATCGCGACTACGGGGGGAGACAATTTCCCCCTGACCAATTTTCAGCATCAGCGTTGCCAAGTCGCGGGGGCTAGTGGTGTTGGTGCCCTTCATATCCGGTAGCAGATTGTTGATCACCGTATTTTCTAAGCCCCATTCCTGAAACTGTTGGTTGAGCACGGCTGCGCCCCCAAGGCGATCAATAATCATATTCGTTGCCGTGTTGTCGCTAATGGTAATCATTAAATCGGCCACCTCAAGGGCGGGGTACTGGGAATTCGGCTTTTGGTATTGCAATGTGCCCGCCTCAGAAGCAATCAGATCGGGGCGCATCGTCAGGCGTTCATGGAGCGTGACTCGTCCCTCATCCACCGCCTTGAAAAAGGCAACAAGGATGGGAAATTTAATCGTAGAGGCCGCTGGAAAGACCGCATCGCCGCCTACATTCAGAGATGCCCCGGAGTCGAGGTTAAAAAAGTACAGCCCCGCGGCCAGATTGGGTTGACGGCTCACCAATTGCTGAATTTGCTGTTGCAGGTTTGTCAGGGGACGTTCTGGGGGCAAGTTGGGGATTGGTGCTTCGGGGACGATCGCCTGACTGGCCGTGGTCTCTAGGGACAGTTTTTCAGGCTGCAACACCGACAACAGTGTGCCTACTATGGTGGCAAGGGCAACCACACTGACGCCAAAGCGAAAAGTCATTAAGAACAAATTGGGACGGGGAGGCGTTGGGCTAGGAAGCGGTGCTGGACGAGACAGTGAGGAAAGAGTAGAGGACGGAACCATTGAACGCGACTGAGCAACCATGCCATTTACTGTAGAGGGAAGGTGTCCGAAGCAATCGTGGCTGCGTGCTGAATTGCCCACTCCACCTGACGAACCATGCCCCGCAACAGCGCCACTTCGGCAGCCGTGGGGTAGGCGCGCCCGAGGAGCGATCGCACCTTGGCCATACGACTAGCAGCGGTATGGGGATACAAAAAACCAATCTGGAGCAGCACCTGCTCTAAATGGTCATAAAACCCCTGCAACTGCTCAAAGGGGACGGCAGACCCTTGGGAAAAAGTTCCCGCGCTGTCGCAGGCCGTCAACCACAACTCATAGCAGCATACGGCAACAGCTTGCGCCAGATTCAAAGATGGATAAGCATTAGCCGTAGGAATCTGCACCAAACCATGGGCACACTCCAATTCTGCATTCGTGAGTCCCCGATCCTCGCGACCAAAGACCAGTGCCGACTGCGGGACAGCCAACAGTTGCGGTGCCGCCTGACGCGGTGTCCACAGAGGTAACGCCAAATCCGCCACATCTCGCCCCACCGTGGCAAAGACCCGCTGACAATCCGCCAGTGCCGTTGCGAGGGAGTCCGTCATTCTGGCTTGCTGGAGCACATCCTCTGCATGAACCGCCCAGCGACGGGCTAGCTCTCCCTTGGGATCACAGCGGGGACTGACAATCCACAACTGCTGTAACCCCATATTTTTCATCACCCGGGCAATGCTGCCGACATTGATCTCCCCTTGGGGTTCAACGAGCACAATGCGTACCAAAGGCAGGGTATCCACGCTTGCTGGCTGAGCCAAAATAAAAAAATAATTAACATTTTCTAGATGATTTTAGAAGACTTCTTTAATCTTTCTCAAGTCCTTACAAATTCAGGACTTTGCTGCATATTTCATAAAATTTAATAACTGTAACACGCTTAGTACGGTTCTTAGCGCAATCAGTAGAATTGGAAATAACTTTTTAGGTGTGACCCCTACTCGCAAACCGCGTTCCCTTGCTTAGGAAGTTCTCCAGAGATTTCCTAGGTACAGTCCTGTTCTAAAACATGGGGGACACAAAGGGGGCTTCTCTCCTATAGAGACTTTCATCGTTTTAACTGTGTTCCATCCCTGTGAAGAGGGCTGGGTTTTGGGCTGGCAGCAGGGGTCTTGATTTATGTGGTGTGGTTCTGTCAACGAGGAGTCAACTCATGTGGCGTTTTATGAGCTTGCATTGGCCAAAACTCAGTGCCGTCGGCCTCCTGTACTGTGGTCTAGCCGCTGGCTTAGGTTATCTTACGAACCTACAACTGGATGCAATGCACAATCAAGCAAAAAACCAGGCAATCACCGTGCAATTGTCCCATAGCCTGAATGATCTCAATCCCTGAGTCAAGAGGCTTTAGCTTCGAGGGGGAGATCTTCCGTCAGACCAATTTCCCGTTTCAGCAGTTCGACCGACTGCGGATCAATGTAGCTTTCGCAGCAAATGAGACGGGGGATGCGAATCAACTCATGGCGGGCCGCCGCAATGGCTGCTTTGACCCGTTCCCCACTGGCGCGATCGCTAATGATCGTATGGGCACGGTGCACCAAGGCATTGAGCTTATAGCTATCGTTGGCTTGAGCCGTCACCAAGAGTAGCTCATCCCCCCGCAAACTGTGGATCATCACCTCTGCGACACCAAGGGTACCGGAACTGAGGCTGACCAACCCCAAGCAGGAGCCTTTCGGCAATTGCCGTACCACTTCCAGTTCCCGCTGGTAGTTGTAGATGTCGATGAAAAATACTCGCACGTCCTTATCGCGGGTGATGGCTTCCGTCATGCTGGCAAAATAGCGCACGGTAACGACAGTTGCAGAGGTATCGCCATCAAGGACGGTTTCTAAGTCTTCAAGAAAAATCAGCTCGACGGGAATCGGCAGCAGTTGTTGCAGTTCCTGAACAATCAGTTCGCCAGCCCCTTGATCGTGGCGGGGCACCGTCACCAAAACCCTCACCCCGGCTTTTTGGCGGGCATCAATCTCCGCAAGGAATAACTCGCGAATTTGACTTAGGGAATAGCCCATTTCGAGGAGGGTATCAACGCTTTCCTGAACAATGCGGTGCACAGGCACAACAGCGGGTCGGCGTTGGCGAGGACGGGTTTCCTCTTGGCCGAGGGCACGCACATAGATGCCCGACCCCACTTGGGGCACGACTAAACCAGCAGCTTCAAGGCGTTCGTAAACTTTGCTGATCGTGTTGCGGTGCAATCCAGTTTGCATGGCCAGCTGCCGCGTACTGGGCAAGCGATACCCCGGCGGAAATTGCCGTGCAGCGATCGCAAAACTAATTTGATTAAAGAGCTGAGTTGAAGCAGGAATTTCGCTATCTGGTTGGATGTGGAACTGAACCATACTTTTTCCGCCAATCAGGTACTGTCCTAATACGCCCTCCTTGGTGTGGCTATGCCAGATGCAAAACCTACCCCCAATCGCTGCATAAACCGTCACAGTTAGTGAGTAATTTTACCGCACTGGTTGGCTATCATCCTGTGCTTGAGGATAGAACACCCTCACAGTGTCACGACTAGGTTGTCGCGGTGGACAATTGTATCGGCAGCGGCATAGCCGAGGATGTTGGCCAATTCCGTAGATTGTTGCCCCTGCACACGCCGGATTTCTTCACTGTTGTAGTTGACAAGGCCACGGGCAATTTCAGTGCCTGTGGGGTCACAGAGCTTCACGGCATCTTGGGCTTGAAACTCCCCTGCAACACGGGTGATGCCTGCTGCCAAAAGAGACTTGCCACCCACAGTAATGGCCTTAACGGCACCCTCATCGAGCCACAACTCGCCTTTGGGAATGAGGGCACGAGCAATCCAGCGTTTGCGGGCATTGATGGTTTTGGGACGAGGTTCAAAGTGGGTGCCCAAGGGCTCACCCGCAAGGATTTTTAGCAGGTTGGTGGGCGATCGCCCATCGGTAATGACAGTGCGTACGCCAGCTTCGGTGGCAATCTCGGCAGCCCGAATTTTGGTGGCCATGCCCCCGGTACCCCAAGGGGAGCCAGCAGCACCAATTTGAATCGTTTGGGCTAACTCGGCTAAGGAGACCACCCGCTCAATGGGAACGGCTGTTTTATCAATGCGCGGATCTGCTGAGTAGAGGCGATCGACATCCGTGAGCAAAAATAACCAATCGGCTTCTACAAGGCTCGCCACAAGGGCTGAGAGAGTATCATTGTCGCCAAACTTGAGTTCATCCACCGCCACCGTATCGTTTTCATTGACAATGGGGATGACGCCCAGTTCAAACAGCGCCTGGAACGTGTTGTAGATATTCAGGTAGCTCTGGCGATCCACAAAATTTTGCCGCGTCACGAGGATTTGGGCAATCGGCTGGCGCAGGACTGAAAAAAGATCATCGTACATGCGCATTAGGTGTCCCTGCCCCACTGCTGCCACCGCCTGTTTTTGGGCTAATTGTTGGGGACGCTCTGTTAAGCCCAAGCGCACAGCACCCACACCCACCGCCCCAGAGGAGACGAGTACCACGCGATCGCCCCGCCGTTGACAGTGACACAGCACCTCCACTAATTGGGCAATGGTGGCCAAGGCCAGATTTCCTTCTTTACCCCCCGTTAAGCTCGATGTGCCAATTTTGACGACCAGTGTTTGTGCCATGGGGAGTCGGGACGGATATTGACCAGTGGGTATAGGATCAGACGTGCTCATTGTATCGCGGTGGGAGACAGCCAATGAACTCAGGGTTTTGGTCTGAGGTGCTGGAAACCTGTCAACAGATTCAACAGGTGGTTGCTCCCCGTTTGCTGGAGTGGGCAGGGCAATCCCCCAGCGATCGTAAAGCCGATGGCAGCCTTGTTACCCGCGCCGACCTTTGGGCCGATCAGAAAATCACCGAAATGCTGCAACAACGCTTTCCCCACCACGGCTGTCTGAGTGAAGAGGGCAACCATACCTACGGTGGTGAACAGTGGTGTTGGATCATTGATCCCATTGATGGCACGACTAACTACAGTCATGGTTTGCCCATTTGGTGTATTGCCCTCAGTCTGCTCTACCAAGGCACACCCGTATTTGGCTATGTGCACGTTCCCGGCTTTCAGCAGACGTTTCATGGCTTCTATCAAGCCCCTGACCATGCCAACGGTGCCTATTTGAATGAGAAACCCATTCGCGTTAAGGTCAGTGAGCCAACGTTGCAGACGTTTTTTAGTCTTTGTGCCCGCAGTACCGATGTGCTCAAGCGCTCCTTCCCCTGCAAAATTCGCATGTTAGGAGCCGCCAGTTACAACTTGCTGACCGTTGCTGCGGGTTATACCCTCGGTGCTGTGGAGCGCACACCTCGCATTTGGGATGTTGCCCCCGCTTGGCCGATTGTCCATGCTGCTGGTGCCCACTGGCAATGGTTAGACCCGCCAGAACCTTGGCAAAGAATGTTTCCCATTCAGCCGGGGCAGGAAGCCGGCAGTCGCATCTTCCATACACTGGTGAGTGCTAGTCCTAGCTTGGGGCAATTTTTTGCGGCGTACATTATCTAAAATGCAGCTGGAGGGGATCTGCTCATCAAAAATCATGCAAAGCAATCTTTATGAAAGCGACTTTTATGCTTGGACCCTAGAGCAGGCGAAGTTACTCAAGGCAGGCGACTTTGGCCATCTTGATATTGCCCACCTAGTAGAGGAAATCGAAGCCTTGGGACGGCAGGAGCGGCAAGAACTAAAAAATCGCCTCGGTGTTTTGATTGGGCATTTGCTGAAGTGGGAGTATCAGCCAGAAAGACGCAGCAAAAGTTGGCGAGTCACGATTCAGATGCAACGACGCGAGATTAAGGATTTATTGGAGGAAAATCCTAGCCTTCAGTCTTATCTAACGAAGGCGATCGCCAAAGCCTATTTGGCAGGACTCGACTTAGTGTGCTTGGAAACGCCCCTAGACTATCCAGATTTACCCCCAACCTGTCCCTATACCCTAGAACAATTGCTTGACCCAGACTTCCCGCGAGATTTGTATCCCACGGAATAGTTCACCATCAAAGGCCATGACCTCTCCTCTGTATGACACGGACTTTTATGCTTGGACCCTAGAGCAGGCGAAGTTGCTCAAGGCAGGCGACTTTGGCCATCTTGATATTGCCCACCTAGTAGAGGAAATCGAAGCCTTGGGACGGCAGGAGCGTCGGGAGCTAGAAAATCGCCTCGGGATTCTCATTGGACATCTCCTGAAGTGGGACTATCAGCCGCAAAAACGCAGTAAAAGCTGGCGAGCAACCATTCGCGAACAACGGCGAGCTGTGCAGAAACTGATCCATCAAAACCCCAGCCTGCAACCCTACTTACCCCAGGCGATCGCTGAGGCCTATGAATCTGGCAAAGATTTAGTGGTGCGTGAAACCCCCTTGGACTACTCAGATCTCCCTGAAACCTGCCCCTATACACTGGGGCAACTCTTTGATCCCGACTTTCCTGCCACGAAGTAAAAAACTTCAGCGTTCTGAAGCATACTCATGGCATCAAGGCTATACTGGCAGTGACGACGTGGAGTCGCAGTATGGATACAGCCCAAATTAAAGCTCTAGTGGAAAAAGCCCTAGAAGATAAAATTCTTACCCTCGAAGAGCATGGCCAAATTATTGACGCAGTGCTTTCCGATGGCCAAATTTCCGAAGAAGAGGAAAAAATTTTACAGGAACTCCTCGAACGGGTCGCCTCTGGGGAAATTGATTCCCAGTATTAGGGTGTTTTAATCTGCACTCGCCCTTGGCGCAGGACGTACCATTCCCCCGATTGCCATTGCACGACGGTTGAAGGTTCTGGGGGGGTAAGGGGTAACTGCCACGGGTGGAGCGTCAGCACTTGGGGAAACTCACAGGCGATCGCCCCCCATTCAATGAGTGGCGGCTGACCTGAACGGTTAATACTGGTGGTGGCCAATGGTCCTGTTTGCTCGAGGAGGGCTTGGGCAGGCGGCCAATCGGGAACCCGCAAGCCAATCGTGCCTGTACCTAGGGGGTTCAAACCCGCAGGAAGTTCAGCAGCGGGCAACACCAAGGTCACGGCTCCCGGCCAATAACGCGCCGCCATGGCAGACCACTGCTCCCATTCAGCCGCACTACCGCGCACAAAGGGCCAGAGTTGCTCAGGATTGGCACCCATGAGGATCAAGGGTTTAGCCAGTTGGCGCTCCTTGGCAGCATAGATCAATTCCCCGCGATCGCACCGACTGGCCAAGGCGGGCACCGTATCGGTGGGAAAACTAATCAACCAATGGCCCGCTCGCACTGCGGCGACTAAGGCGGCCATACTCACCTGTGCCATATTTCTCCTCTACCAACCCATGGCAGCTCCTTCCCCCCGAGGATCCGCTGCCCCTTCCAATTGTCCCTGATCCAAAACGCGAATTAAGCTGGCATTCCCCCAAGGGCGGCTTTGTTCTACCCGATAGCCCCACTGCTGCCACGTTTGAATCCAAGAACTTGGAATCGTTGGCTCGACAAAGAGGGTATCCGGCGCCCACTGCTGATGAATGCGGGGACGGGCAACGGCGGTGGCGGCATCCTGCCCTAAATCAACGACGTTCAGAAACAGTTGCAGCACAGTTGTAATAATGCGACTGCCGCCGGGGGAGCCTAAAACCATATTGAGGCGATGATCCTTTAGCACAATTGTTGGACTCATGCTCGAAAGGGGACGCTTGCCCGGTTCGATGCCATTGGCTAGGGGGGCGTTTTCTGATTGAATACCAACCACACCAAAGAGGTTGGGTTGATTGGGGGCAATGGCAAAATCATCCATTTCATTGTTGAGGAGAATCCCCGTTTGCGGCACCACCACACCCGCCCCAAAGGGACCATTGATCGTAAAGGTTAGGCTAACGGCATTTCTTTGGGCATCGACAACATTCAGGTGACTGGTGTTGTCTGACTCTGCAAGTTGGATTGGGGTTGCGGCACTCACAGCACGTTGGGGACGGGCACGACGGGGAAGAATTTCGCTAACCCGCTGTTGGGCATAGCGAGGATGGGTGAGGGCCGTGACCGGCACCGGCACAAAGTCACTATCCCCGAGGTAACGGGCGCGATCGGCGTAGGCAATTTGCATGACGCTGGCTAGGTAGTGACCGCGATCGCTGGGGGTAGAAGCAGGGGGCAACAGTTGCCAGAGGTTGAGCATTTGCACAAGGGCAACGCCACCAGCAGAGGGGAGTGGCATCGAACAGACCTGAAACGCACGATAGGTGCCACAAATTGGCTCTCGCCAAACGGGGGTATAGGTTCGTAAATCCTCTAGGGTGATCTTGCCCCCTTGCTGCGCCATAAACTCGGCAATCGCTCTGGCAATCCAACCCTCATAAAAGCTGCGCGGATCGCGGGCGATCGCCCCCAAGGTTTTTGCTAACTCTAGCTGTTGAATCACCGTGCCCAAGGGGGGAACTTGGCCATCCCTGAGGAAAATGCGCGCGGCGGTAGCATCGTGCTGCAGAACGGCTTGGCGCATCGTTGCCCACTGCTGATAACGTGGGGTAACCGCAAACCCCTGTTGGGCAGCCTGAATGGCGGGTGCCACCACCTGCGACCAAGGCAGTTGACCATAGCGCTGGTGCAAAGCGGCTAAGCCAGCAACGGTGCCGGGGGTGCCTGCGGCCAAGACTCCATCCAAACTGGCGCGGGGAATCACCTCTCCCTTCGCGTTGAGATACATCGTTGGTGTCGCTTGCAGGGAGGCACGCTCCCGAAAATCAAGGGCACGCAGGGTTTGAGATTGGGCGTGATACACAAGGGCAAAGCCACCGCCACCAATCCCAGCGGCATAGGGTTCAACGACGGCGATCATGAATGCGGTTGCCACGGCTGCATCCACGGCATTGCCCCCTGCCTTGAGGATGTCTCTTCCTATTTTTGCTGCTGCGGGTTGAGCTGCTGTCACCATTCCCCGCTGGCTAATCGTTTGAGCTGGGGCGGGTGGGGCGGCAAAAAACGTTACCGCTAGGACAATAGCGAGGAAGGGCGATCGCCCCCATTGCTCAACCTTCCCTAGAGTGAATCCTTGCTCCATGATTGATTTGGCTCAAAACTGCTGCGGAACCCCAGCCTGTAAAATACACGAAGAGAGCAGTATTGCAAACGTCCTCAACCGCCAAGGTTCATTTTTGCCATGCCAAATTCACTGTTAGAAACCAGTTGGTGGGTGCCCTGTTATGGCTTAGTGGGTGCAGCCCTGACGTTGCCTTGGGCCACCGGTGTTGTGCGGCGCACCGGGCCTCGACCCGCAGCCTACTTCAATCTGCTGATGACGATTGTTGCTTTTGTGCATGGCTTTTTCCTGTTGCAACAAACTCGCAGTGGCGCCACCGCAACGATTGTTTGGCATTGGCTACAGGCACCGGGACTCGATCTCTCGTTTTCATTGCTCATCAACAGTGTCACCACGGGGGCTATGGAGTTGGTGACGGGCCTGAGTATCCTCGCCCAGATTTTTGCCCTGGGTTATCTCGAAAAGGACTGGGGTATGGCCCGCTTCTTTGCCTTAATGGGCTTTTTTGAGGCGGCCCTCAGTGGCATTGCGATCAGTAACTCGCTGCTCCTGAGCTATGGCCTGTTGGAGATGCTGACCCTCTCGACCTATTTGCTGATTGGCTTCTGGTATGCTCAGCCCCTTGTGGTCAAAGCAGCACGGGATGCCTTTCTCACCAAACGGGTGGGGGATATCTTACTCCTCATGGGGGTAGTCGCTGTCGGCAGCCTTGCGGGGAGTTATGATTTTCCCAATCTCTACCAATGGGCAGAAGACGCCAATTTACCAGACGGTTGGGGCTTTTTACTGGGCTTAGCCTTGATTGCAGGTCCCACGGGTAAATGTGCTCAAGTGCCTTTGCACCTGTGGCTCGATGAAGCGATGGAAGGGCCCAACCCCGCTTCGATTATGCGCAACTCAGTGGTGGTGGCGGCGGGTGCCTATATTCTCATTAAGCTACAGCCGATTCTGGTGGCCTGCCCGGGGGCAAACATTGCGCTGATCCTGATTGGGGCAGTCACAGCCATCAGTGAATCCCTTGTTTCCATTGCCCAAATTGACATTAAACGGGCACTGTCCCACTCGACGAGCGCCTATCTGGGGTTGGTGTTTATTGGTGTCGGCACCAACTGGACAGATTTTGCCCTGTTTGTATTGCTCACCCACGCGATCGCCAAGGCACTGCTGTTTATGAGTATTGGCAGTGTGATTATGACCACTAACTGTCAGGATTTGACGGAATTGGGGGGCTTAGGCGGACGGATGCCAGCCACAAGTTCAGCCTTTGTGATCGGCGGTCTCTCCCTAATTGGCTGTCTACCCTTGGGTGCCTTTTGGTCGTTTTATCGCGGCATTGACTATTACTGGCAAACCCAGCTTGGCTTGGTGGGGCTGATTTTGCTGGTTAATACCCTAACGGCGGTCAACCTCACCCGTGTCTTTCGCTTGGTCTTCTTAGGGCCTGCTCAACCCAAAACCCGCCGTGCCCCTGAAGTGCCTTGGCCGCTGGCAGTGCCAATGGTCACCCTGAGTATTTTGAATGTGCTGGTGCCCTTTATCTTGCAGCGGGTGCAGTTGTTACCGACAACGATTGATTGGTGGATTGTGGTTCTGCTTGTGGTGTCAGGATGCACTGGAATTCTCCTTGGGGGTTTTGTCACCCTCAAGCGCCAGTGGACACGTCCGATCAAGGTGCCCTTGCGCTTTGTGCAGGATCTGTTAGCCTACGATCTTTACATTGAGGAACTCTATCGCTATACCGTGGTTTGGGCAGTGCGATCGCTCTCGCAGTTCAGCGCTTGGGTGGATCGCCACGTTGTGGATCGCATTGTGAATACAACGGGTGTGGCATCCCTTGTGGGGGGTGAGTTGCTCAAGTACAGTGCCAGTGGTCAATCCCAAGCCTATTTGCTGCTGGTGTTTATTGGTGTGGCAATTCTTGGGGGGGCGATCGCATGGCTACTACTGTAATGCCGCTGTTAAGTTTCCTTCTCTGGGTGCCCTTACTCGGTGCCCTTGCCCTCAGCCTGTTACCCGCTGAAAGTCTGGGACGCACCTACCGCAGTTTAGCCGCTGTCGTGATGGCGATCGCCCTTGTCGTCAGTCTCGCGATCGCCCGTCTATTTGACCCCGCCAATGCAGCACCGCAATTAACCGAGGTGATTCCTTGGTTGGAGCCACTGGGCTTGAGCTATCGCCTGAGCGTGGATGGCCTGTCGCTGCCGCTATTGGTCTTAAATAACTTCCTGACGCTGATTGCCCTCTTGGCCACTTCTGTCAATCTGCCCCGTCCGCGGTTGTATTACCCGCTGGTACTGCTGTTGAATGCGGGTGTCAGTGGCGCTTTTTTGGCCGATAATTTGCTGCTCTTTTTCCTCTTCTATGAATTGGAGTTGATTCCCCTCTACCTTCTGATTGCGATTTGGGGTGGGGCACGGCGCAGTTATGCGGCCACCAAGTTTTTAATTTACACGGCCATTTCTGGGGTGCTGCTTCTAGCCGGATTCCTAGGACTGGTGTGGCTTGCCCATGCCCCCTCCTTTGACTTTGACCCCCAGTTATCCACCCCCCTGCCCCTCAGTTCACAGCTGGTTTTGCTAGGGCTGATTTTGGTGGGCTTTGGCATCAAGATTCCCCTCGTGCCCTTCCATACGTGGTTACCCGATGCCCACGTTGAAGCTTCCACGCCGATTTCTGTGCTGCTGGCGGGGGTACTCCTGAAATTGGGTACCTATGGGCTAGTGCGCTTTGGCGTGCAGTTATTCCCGCAGGCATGGCAAGTTTTGGCGCCGGGGTTGGCCACTTGGGCGGTAGTCAGTGTCCTCTACGGTTCCCTAATGGCGATCGCCCAAACGGATATGAAAAAAATGGTGGCCTACAGTTCCATTGGGCACATGGGGTTTGTTCTCTTGGCCACTGCCACTGCCACTCCCTTGAGTATTTTGGCGGCTATTGCCCAAATGATGAGCCACGGCTTAATTTCCGCCCTCCTCTTTTTGCTGGTGGGGGTTGTCTATGAAAAAACTGGCAGCCGCAACATTGAGGTACTGCGGGGATTGCTGAACCCTGAGCGGGGGTTGCCCCTGATTGGTAGCCTGATGATTGTCGGTGTCATGGCCAGTGGCGGTATCCCCGGCATGGTGGGCTTTGTGGCGGAGTTCCTGATCTTCCGCAGTAGTTTCCTCACCTTCCCAGTGCAAACACTCCTGTGTATGGTGGGGACGGGCTTAACGGCAGTGTATTTTCTCTTGCTGGTGAACCGCGTCTTTTTTGGTCGTTTGCCCAATGAATTGACGGATTTGCCGCCCGTGGCGTGGGGCGATCGCCTGCCGAGCCTCCTATTAGCCACGCTAATCTTGATCTTAGGGATTGTTCCTAACTGGCTGATCCATTGGAGTGAAACCACCGTTAGCCTTCTCACCACTGCTGTTGCTACGCTGCCCGTACCATGACCCTGATTACTGCTGCTCCAACCTCCCTGCATCAAGAACTGCGTACCGCCATCCTAGAGCGGTTGCTGAATGGTCAAGCCCTGTTACCGGATACGCCAACCCATGTGATGGAAGTGGTGGGCATCCTCAAAAGCTATGGGGTGGTGCTCAAGGCCTATGCCGAAAATCTTTGTGACATTAGTCAGCGGCAGTTTCTGGTGCTCTTTCCCTTTTTCAAATACTTCAACGGTGAGATTACCATTCCCAAGCTGCTGCGCCACTGGTGGCACGACCGCATTAACTACGAATACGCCGAATACTGTATGCGTGCCATGATGTGGCATGGGGGCGGCGGTCTTGATGCCTTCCTTGATTCGGCAGAATTTCGGCAATTGGCGGCCAAGGCGATCGCCGCTAAACTGCGGGGCAATCCCCTGATGCAATTCGTGAACCAGCTTTTTCCAGAGTTTTTGCTGGAAACAGTGCGGATGCTTTGCTACTACAGTGGCTTGGGGCAGTTTTGGACGGTGATGTATCCCATCTTTCTCACCTTGAGCGATTGCTACGATGCGGGTGAGATTCGCAGCATTCCCGATGTCGTAGATCATATTCGCGCGGGACTGATTGCGGCTGCCGATCGCCCCATTACCTACAGCGTTACCATTCACGGCCAAACTTACGATATTCTGCCGGCTAGCGCTGGTCTTACCTTTTTAGCTGACACCGCCATTCCCTATGTCGAAGCGGTGTTCCTGCGGGGTACCCCCTTCTTTGGCCTCATTTCCTTCAATGCCCAAGCGCAACAAATTTCCCGCGATCAAGCCGAATTTGGCTATGGCGCCCTGTTTGCGGATCCCATTCCCACGGGTGCGGCTGGTATTCCTCCCACACTGCTCATGCAGGATATGCGCCACTATCTCCCTCCCTATCTTTTAGAGTTCTATCGTCGCCAAGGCCGAGGGGAAGACGATCTGCGCGTGAAAATTTGCCAAACCTTCCAAAAATCAATGTTTTGCGTCACCACAGCGGCAATCACCGCCCTTGCCCCCTATCCTTGGACGACCACTGACCCCCAAGAGCAAGCCGCCAATCGGGCATTCTACGAAACGTGGCTAGATCGCCTCGAAACCTCCCGACTCTGGAACGTGCAACTGAGCAACTAACCAAGGCTCAGGCAGCGATCCGCGATAAGATAGTAAGGCAGTTCATCTCCCTCCATCGACAATAAAATGACCCATATTGATTGGCTTGCGCAAACGGATCCCTTGGTCGCTGAAATGGTACAGCGGGAAATCCAGCGGCAGCAGCAACACCTTGAACTGATTGCCAGCGAAAACTTTACTTCTCCTGCGGTGATGGCCGCTCAAGGCACAGTTCTCACCAACAAATATGCCGAGGGATTGCCCGGTAAACGCTACTACGGTGGCTGCGAATTTGTGGATGAAGTAGAGCAACTGGCCATCGATCGCGCCAAGGAACTCTTTGCCGCCGCCCACGCCAATGTGCAACCCCACTCCGGTGCCCAAGCCAATTTTGCCGTCTTTTTGGCACTGCTCAATCCCGGCGACACGATTATGGGGATGGACTTGTCCCACGGTGGCCATCTCACCCACGGTTCCCCCGTCAACGTTTCTGGTAAATGGTTTAACGTCGTTCACTACGGTGTCCATCCTGAAACAGAACGCCTCGATATGAACCAGGTGCGGGATTTGGCGCGGCAGCACCGTCCTAAGCTGATCATCTGCGGCTATTCCGCCTATCCACGCGTCATTCCCTTTGCCGAGTTTCGCCAAATTGCCGATGAAGTGGGGGCCTACCTCATGGCCGATATTGCCCACATTGCCGGTTTGGTTGCCACAGGTCACCATCCCAATCCGGTGCCCCTTTGCGATGTGGTCACCACCACCACCCATAAAACCCTGCGCGGCCCTCGCGGCGGCCTGATTCTTACCCGTGATGAAGAGTTGGGCAAAAAGTTCGATAAAGCCGTCTTTCCCGGTACCCAAGGGGGGCCATTGGAGCACGTTATTGCCGCTAAGGCGGTGGCCTTTGGTGAAGCCCTTAAGCCCGAGTTTAAAGCCTATTCTGGCCAAGTGATCCGCAATGCCCAAGCCCTCGCTGCGGGGCTGCAAGCGCGACAACTGCGCCTTGTCTCTGGGGGCACCGATAACCACTTGATGCTGATTGACCTGCGATCGGTAAATCTAACGGGCAAAGAGGCCGATCGCCTGATGGGGGAAATCAATATCACCACCAATAAAAATACGATTCCCTTTGACCCTGCCTCTCCCTTTGTCACCAGTGGTCTGCGGTTAGGAACCCCAGCGTTGACAACCCGTGGCTTCACTGAGGCTGAGTTTACGGAAATCGCCGAAATTATTAGCGATCGCCTGCATGCCCCCGAGGATGAGGTGATTAAAAACCGCTGCCGCGAGCGGGTGGCTGCCCTCTGTGCTCAATTTCCCCTCTATCCCCACTTGCAATTGCCGCAACCAGTGCTAGCCTGAGGGGGAATCCTGCCAATGGTCTAATCAGATGCTGTACCACCTGATTGCCTTCCTTGCTGCCATTGCCGTTGTTCTGTTGGTCACCCCCATTGTCAATGACTTTGGCCAGAAGGCAGGGTTTGTGGATAGACCTAATGAACGCAAAATTCACACCCGCCCAATGGTGCGCCTCGGTGGCGTCTCCATTTTTCTTGGTAATCTGGTGGCACTGCTGATTGTCTGGAATGCCGGCGGATTTGGTGTTTTACCCCAGCCAGCGGAGTATGAAATTTGGGGGGTCACTCTTGGCGGGGTGGCCTTTTTCCTCATTGGCCTAGCGGATGATCTGCTGACTTTACCAGCGCTTCTACGCCTTGTCCTGCAATTTCTGGTGGCGGGTATTGTCTGGGCGGTGGGGGTCAAAATTCGCATTATCACAGTGCCTTTGGTGGGAACTGTTGACCTCGGCTGGCTCAGTTTGCCCTTGACCACAGTGTGGCTAGTGGGCATTGCCAATGCCATTAACTTCATTGATGGGGTAGATGGGCTAGCAGCAGGGGTGTCGGGGATTGCTGCCTCAGCAATGCTGTTTGTCTGTATGCTGATGGGGGAGCCGGAGGCAGGACTATTGGCAGCTGCCTTGGCAGGAGGTGCCTTGGGGTTTCTACGCTATAACTTCAATCCTGCCCAAATTTTCATGGGCGATGGCGGCGCCTACTTCATGGGTTTTACCCTTGCAGGTTTGGGGGTGATTGGCCTTGTGAAGGCTTACACAGCGGTGGCAATTTTGCTGCCCCTATTGATTCTGGCTGTGCCTATTGTGGACACCTCAACCGTTGTTTTTAACCGCCTCCTGAAAGGGCAGTCTCCCTTTGCCCCCGATAAGGGTCATCTGCACCATCGCTTGCTCAAGGCTGGTCTTTCTCAGCGGATGACGGTGCTGTTTATCTATTGCCTAACGCTATGGGTGGGGAGTCTGGCCTTGGCCTTGGCTGGTTTGCCGGGGGGATGGGGCTATGCCGTGGCTGCCTCCCTTTTGATGGGCTTTGCCGCTTGGTATGTATGGGAACGGGTGCGCAACAACGAAGATGACTGAAACAATGAGCGCAGAGATTATTTGCGTGGGCACAGAATTGCTGCTGGGGGAAATTCTCAACAGCAATGCCCAGTTTTTAGCGCAACAACTGGCGAGCTTGGGTATTCCCCACTATTACCAAACTGTCGTTGGCGACAATCCCACGCGGATTAAGAAAGTCGTCGCTATTGCCTGCGATCGCGCCCGCCTATTGATTTTCACGGGTGGCCTTGGCCCCACGCCCGATGACCTGACAACGGAAACCCTAGCGGATTTCTTTCAAGCCCCCCTTGAAGAACGCCCGGAAATTATTACTGACCTAGAACGCAAGTATGCCCATCGCGGCGGCTTTAGTCCCAGTAACCGTAAACAGGCGCTCCTGCCTGCGGGCGCCCAGATTTTGCCCAACCCGATTGGCAGTGCCCCCGGTATGATTTGGCAGCCGCGCACGGGTCTGACAATTCTCACCTTTCCCGGTGTTCCCGCCGAAATGAAGCAGATGTGGCAAGAAACTGCGGTGCCCTTTTTGCGGTCCCAGGGCTGGGGAAAAGAGGTGATTTACAGCCGTGTGCTGCGTTTCTGGGGCATCCCTGAATCGGTACTTGCGGAAAAAGTGGCTGCCCAAATTGCCCGTGAGCATCCCACGGTGGCGCCCTATGCCAGCAATGGGGAAACCCGCCTCCGCATTACCGTCCGTGCCAAAGATGAAGCGGAGGCCCAGCAATTGATTCAACCCGTTGAAGCAGAAATCCGCCAAATTGTCGGCCTAGATTGCTACGGTGCGGATGAGGATACCCTTGCCAGTGCGGTGGCGCGGCTGCTTCAGGAACGACAGCAAACAGTGGCAGTGGCAGAGTCCTGCACCGGCGGTGGCCTTGGGGAGATGCTAACCCGTTTGCCGGGGAGTTCCCTCTCGTTTAAGGGGGGCGTAATTGCCTACGCCAATGATGTCAAGGTAACTCTACTGGGGGTCAATCCTGAGGACTTAGAGCAAGAAGGTGCCGTGAGTGCCGTGGTGGCTGCCCAGATGGCTCTAGGAGTGAAAACGCGTTTAGGCAGTGACTGGGGCGTCAGTATTACCGGGATTGCTGGCCCCGGCGGCGCGACGCTCAGTAAGCCAGTGGGATTGGTGTATATTGGCGTGGCACTGCCCAATGGCGAGGTCATGACCCGTGAATCTCGCTTTAGTGGTCAACGGGGACGGGATTGGGTGCGGCATCTCAGTGCTATGAATGCCCTCGATGTCTTGCGGCGGCAGTTATTGGTGAATCGATGAGTCACGGTCTGCTCTGGTTACCCCTATTGGCTATTTTTATCGTGCTGGCACGGTTGGGCTGGGTCGAGTACCGGAAGGTGGAACACTATCGCCAGTGGGCAAAAAATTTTGAAACCAGTAAATATGACATTGCCGCTGTCCTCGGTCAACAGGGCGATCGCTTGACGTGGGGACGCCCTACCCAACAGGGCATTATTCATTTGCAAACTTGTGAATTATCGACTATTCAAAACATTTGGATTGAGTGTAACGGTCAACGAATTGACACACAAACTACTCATTCTAAAGGAGCAATTCAACTGGTGCTAGAAACCTTTACAGGAGACTGTTATCGCATTCCTTTTACAGAATTCACCCTTGCCTTGGCATGGCGCGATCGCCTGCAACGGGCGATCGGGAACTGATGAGGTTGATTAAAAACGAAAAAAATCTAAATTGTGCTTGACTAAGCTTGACAATTAAGCGAAGTCTGACTAGAGTTACCTAAGTAGTGAGCTAACGGGGGATACCAAAAAGGCAGGGTTTTCTTTCGCTTTTTTAGCGACTGTAGAACTTGTGTCTTTTTGAGTTTAAGGAAAGAGTAGCCCATAGGCAAGTGCAAAATTCTACAAAGCACTTGACTGTTGTATTTACACCTTAACCTTGGGAGGCCTATCCTCATGTGCAAAAGACTACACCCCGTTTTGGCTTGTGTTGTTAGCACAACAGTGCACATTATTCTGGTCACCACACCTGCATTGTCTCAAACTCGAGACTGTGGGAATCCTATTCCTCCTTTTCCTTTTTTGTTCAATTCTGCCACTGGTACAGGGAACGAAAACCTAATTTGTGGCGCAAATAACAATTTACTCCCTGCCTTGCAACGGTCTATTGCTGTTGGTATTAGCAACACAGTAAATGGTGGCACTGTCGCCAATCATGCGATCGGTAGCAACAATAACCTTGGGCCAAACATAAATACCGAAAACACTGCTGTTGGTCATAATAACCAAATTAACAGAGTTAATGCTCAGAATCATGCCTTTGGCTCTAACAACACAATCGGCATTGGAGCGCCTATTCCAGATGAAGACAAAGGCAACAATAACACTGCCCTAGGAGCACAAAATCAAGTCGGCACAACTGGAACACCCAGTGGATCAGGTTCTTTTCCCAACGCAGCTCGCAATAACAATACCGCAGTCGGTTATCAAAACGTTGCTGATGGCACTACGAATACAACTGGCAGTAACAACACCGCCATTGGCATGCAGAACCGAGCCGAGGGTGATAACAACACTGCTGTGGGGATGCAGAACCGAGCCCAAGGAGCTAATAGCACCGCAATGGGGATGCAGAATTCAGCGAATGCAGTAAATGCCACCGCCGTGGGGATGCAAAACCAAGCCCAAGGAGATAGAAGCACCGCAATGGGGTTTGTGAACCAAGCCAATGCAGACAACACTACAGCTGTGGGGTTTGTGAACACCGCACAAGGAGCTAATAGCACCGCAATGGGGTTTGCGAACCAAGCTCTGGGAAATGACAGCAGTGCGGTTGGCTTTGCAAACACTGCACAAGGAGTTCAGAGCAGCGCGGTTGGCTTTGCAAACACTGCACAAGGAGCTAATAGCACCGCAATGGGGTTTGTGAACCAAGCCAACGCAGACAACACTACAGCTGTGGGGTTTGTGAACCAAGCCAATGCAGTAAATGCCACCGCGATGGGGATGCAGAATTCAGCGAATGCAGCAAATGCCACCGCCGTGGGGATGCAGAATAATTATGATGGCACCACCAACACCTACCTTACCCCTGGCGCCAACAGTACCGCTGTGGGGATGCAGAACCGAGCCCAAGGAGATAGAAGCACCGCAATGGGGTTTGTGAACCAAGCTCTGGGAAATGACAGCAGTGCGGTTGGCTTTGCAAACACTGCACAAGGAGTTCAGAGCAGCGCGGTTGGCTTTGCAAACACCGCACAAGGAGCTAATAGCACCGCAATGGGGTTTGTGAACCAAGCCAATGCAGACAACACCACAGCTGTGGGGTTTGTGAACCAAGCCAATGCAGACAACACCACAGCTGTGGGGTTTGTGAACCAAGCCAATGCAGTAAACGCCACCGCCGTAGGCTCTGGTAACCAAGCCCAAGGGCTTGACAGCACCGCAATGGGTTCAGGCAACCAAGCCCAAGGAGTTCAAAGCAGCGCGGTTGGCTTTACAAACACTGCCCAAGGGTCTGACAGCACCGCAATGGGTTCAGGCAACCAAGCCACCCAAGCAAATGCCACCGCCGTGGGTAGACAGAACTTTGCCACTCAACAGGACGCCACCGCCGTAGGCTCTGGTAACCAAGCCCAAGGATTTCAGAGCAGCGCGGTTGGCTTTACAAACACTGCCCAAGGAACTAGAAGCACCGCAATGGGGTATGTGAACCAAGCCCAAGGAAATAGAAGCACGGCAATGGGGTATGACAACCAAGCCCAAGGAGATAGAAGCACGGCAATGGGGTATGACAACCAAGCCCAAGGAGATAGAAGCACCGCAATGGGGTATGACAACCAAGCCCAAGGAGATAGAAGCACCGCAATGGGGTTTTTGAACCAAACCTTGGGAAATGCCAGCAGCGCAGTTGGCTTTGCAAACACCGCCCAAGGAGTTCAGAGCAGCGCGGTTGGCTTTGCAAACACCGCCCAAGGAGTTCAGAGCAGCGCGGTTGGCTTTGTAAACACCGCCCAAGGAGTTCAGAGCAGCGCGGTTGGCTTTGCAAACACCGCCCAAGGAGTTCAGAGCAGCGCGGTTGGCTTTGCAAACACTGCCCAAGGAGATAGAAGCACCGCAATGGGGTTTGTGAACCAAGCCAATGCAGACAACACTACAGCTGTGGGGATGCAGAACCTAGCCCAAGGGCTTGACAGCACCGCAATGGGTTCGGGCAACCAAGCCACCCAAACAAACGCCACCGCTGTGGGGATGCAGAATTCAGCGAATGCAGCAAACGCCACCGCTGTGGGGATGAGGAATAATTATGATGGCACCACCAACACCTACCTGAACCCTGGCGACAACAGTACCGCCGTAGGCTCTGGTAACCAAGCCCAAGGAGCTAATAGCACCGCAATGGGTTCAGGCAACCAAGCGCTGGGGGCTCGTAGTATTGCCATTGGCCACCAAAGTACTGCAAATCCCGCTGATAGTATTGCAATTGGTCAGACTGCCCAAGTCGTGGGTGGTGCTACTGATGGTGTGGCCATTGGTAGAGGTGCCACAGTTCAACATGCCAACAGTGTGGCCATTGGGGCAAACTCTGTAACAACACAGGCCAATGTTGTGTCTGTTGGTGCCCCCGGTGCTGAACGCAAGGTTGTCAATGTTGCGCCTGGCATCATTGCACCAACGAGTACGGATGCAATCAATGGCAGTCAGCTCTCTGCCCTCATCAACCAACTGTTTGCTACTGGAATTTGTTCAATCACTAACGCAACAGTAACGTGCGGTAACATTGCTTTGGGAAATGCTGCTAACCCTGGGGGTGCTAATAGTATTGCCATTGGCAACAATTCAACGACGGGTGCCAATAATGCCATTGCCTTTGGCCCATCGGCACAGGCCATCCATCCCAACAGTGTGGCCATTGGCGCTGGCTCTGTAACAACAGCTCCCAACACGGTTTCTGTGGGCGCCCCAGGAGCAGAACGCCGCATTACCAATGTGGCCACCCCCATCAATCCAACGGATGCTGTCAATAAAGCTTATGTTGACGGCATGGGAGCAGTGGCCTTGGGCGCAGCGAATGCCTACACCGATGCTCAAATCAATCAATTACGGGGAGAGGCTTTTGCGGGCATTGCCTCGGCAGCAGCACTCATGCCGATTGTGCCGGCACGTTCTGGTCAAACCACATTTAATGTGGGATTTGCAACCTACGGTGGATACAGTGCAGCCGGGATGGCTATAGCCCACCAAATCGGACCGGTGATTATTGATGCAGGGGCAAGTTTTTCTAGTGCAGGCTATCCCTTAGCACGCATTGGTATCGGCGCCCGTTTTTAGAACAACAGGGAACTAGGGGGGCTTTGATGTCCACATTTGGGAAAAGACGCTAGCCTTTAAAATTGAAGCTAAGCCTCCTCAATACTGCCCAAGGAATCTAGCCCTATGGATGTGTCTGTGGTCAACCAGAATCCACCATTTATGCTGAATCAGCCAGCAATGGCTCAGTCTTGGATCAAGCCCTGCAAAGTGGTCTTCTTCTGGAAACGCAGTGGCTTTTATGGGGCTTTGGATTCAAGGCTTTTTGCTGTTGGAGGTCGCTGATGAAAAATATTGTGGCGCTGGTGCCAGGGGGTATTGGGGATCAAATTTTGTTTTTTCCTACCCTCGACGACCTCAAAACCCACTTTCCGAATAGTCAAATTGATGTGGTTGTTGAACCCCGTGCGGTTGCTGCCTACCAACTGAGTTCTACAGTCCACCAAGTGATTCCCTTTGACTTCAAAGACCGCAATGCCTTGGCTGACTGGGTAAATCTGATTGGTATGTTGCGGGATGGGGAGTACGACGCCATTCTCTCCTTGGGGCGCAGTAAGGCGGTGCGCTTTTTGCTGTGGCTGACGGGGATTCCCAAGCGCGTGGGCTTTGCGAAGCTCAATCCCTTGGGGTTTCTCACCGATGCGGTACCTGTCAACCTTGATCAATACAGCGCCGCCACCTACCACGATTTGCTCAAGGCCTTTGGCATTACTACCCCTTGTCCCCTACCCAAGGCAGTGATTGCCGAAGAAGATAGGCAATGGGCAACTGCAGAGCAGCAACGCCTAGGAATTACTGGGCGGTATCGCCTCTTGCACGGTGGCTCAAGTCAGATGGCACTTACCAAGGGAATTAACAAAATTTACCCCCCCGCTGCTTGGGCTGTAGTCATCCAGACGCTGCAACAGCAGGAGCCGCACCTGCCCTTTATCGTGGTCTGTGGGCCTGAAGATCACGCATGGGTGAGTGCGCTAACACAGGCGCTACCGGAGATTAAGATTAGCCGTCCTCCAGACTTGCGCAAACTGGCAGCTTTAATGCAACAGGCACAACAGATTCTCTGTACCGACAGTGGCCCAATGCACATTGGCGTGGCGGTGGGGACTCCCCTTGTGGCGCTTTTTGGCCCTACGGATCCTGCCAAACTCCTGCCCAACGATCCGCGCTTTCGAGCCGTTAAATCCCCTACTGGCAACATGGCCGATATTCCCGTCTCAGCCGTGATTGAGGCGGCTCGCCATGGCTAGACCGGCTGTCTTTCTCGATCGCGATGGCGTACTGAACCAAGAGGTGGGCTATATTCACCGCCTTGAGGACTTACAGCTCATCCCCGGTGTGGCTCAGGCAGTGCGACGGCTCAATGATGCGGGGTGGTTTTGCTGTTTAGCTTCCAATCAGTCGGGTCCGGCGCGGGATTATTACAGCATTGAGCATGTCTATGCCCTGCACCACAGACTTCAGGAGTTGCTAGCCGCCAGTGCTGGTGCGGTGTTGGATGCGGTTTATTTCTGTCCTGATCTCAGCCGTCCTGAAGGGGGAGTGGTTGCCGACTATGCGGGTTGGACAACATGGCGCAAACCCAATACAGGAATGCTCGTAGCGGCCGCTTGGGATCATGATTTAGATCTCAGCCGCAGTGTCATGGTGGGGGACAAAGCCACCGATATTGATCTGGCGCGGAATGCCGGCTGCTATGGGATTTTAGTACAAACCGGCTTTGGCGATCGCGTTCTTGAGGGGAGTTACCAGCACGCCAGTCGACCCGATTACATTGCAGCAGATTTAGCCGCTGCCGTAGAGTGGATTTGTACGCACCTTGCACCTCGTTAGCGATGAGCGCATCGCCAGACTATACCAAGTTTCCCCTTGCTCTACTGTTGCTGGTGGTTCTGGGCTACGTCCTCGTGGGCTGGTATTTGTCTGCCTATCCTTGGATGTGGTCAGCCTATGCCTCTTTTTTGGCAGCAATTCTGACAGTGTTTGTCGTGGGTGGCACCTCTAGCCTGTTGCGATCGCGCCAGAGCAACCCTAAAAGTATCTTTAGTGGCTTAATTATGCGCGTGGGCACCCCCAGTCTCTTTACAGTACTGGTGCTGAGTACGGCTGTCACCCTTGCCATTATTGCCTTTCACGTCTTTAGTGTGATCGCCATTCTCATTGGCACCGAAATTCTCGTGCGCATTGAAATGAAAGCCGCCGGCTACCACAACTGGCAAATTATGCTAGTGCTGATTCAAATGGCAATTTTAGGAGTGTTCATTGGCTGGAGCATTGGGCATTACTTGCTGCCATCGTCCTCAGGGCAATCATTATTGTTCTTAGTCCTAAAGGAGTAAACTTTCTAAGGCACGTAGATTCGTAATGCACAAGCTCTCTTGATTGCGGCGAATAATGCCCTTGCGCTCCAGTTTCCCAAGCACCCGTGTTACCGTCTCCCGTGCCATGCCACTTAAGCTACTCAGTTCGCGGTGGGGCAGATTCGGAATTTCTAGGCCATCCGCTCCCTGTCGCCCTTGACCATCCGCCAAAAACAGCAAAATATCCGCCACCCGTGACATACTATCCGATTCCCGCAGCCGCAGCCGCCGATTCAGTTGCCGGAGCCGTCGTGCCATCAACTTGGCGAGGCGTATGCCCGCTTGAGGTTCCGTATTGACAAGATTGACAAAATCCGTCGCGGGCATATTGGCCACAACTGTCGGTGTTAGGGTAATCACATCCGTTGAGCGGGGCACCTCCTCTAGGGGGGCCATTTCGCCAAAGAGTTCGCCGGGCCCGAGGATATTCAGGGTGACTTCTTTGCCATCAATGTTGTAGGTGCGAATTTTGACCCAGCCACTGAGGATAAAGTAAACCGATGTGCCCCAATCATTCTCCAGCAAGATGACTCGGTTGGCGGGATGCTGACGTGTCACTACATGGGCTAGGGCTTTCTCCACCACTGCCTGGGGTAAGTCGCGAAAAAAGGGCGTATTTTGTAAAGATAATTCAGGTGCAGGAGAACTACGCCGTTCTTGCATAAAGGTCAAGGCCGAGAGGGCGAAAGCAGAGGCTGAGCAGACAGGTCATCAGGCGCTGCAGGGAAATCAATACCTGTGATCTTACCATTGCTATCCATCATCACAATCAATGTATCTGTAACGTTAGAAAAGGCTACCTTGATACTGACAATATTGTCGTTGATCTGACTCCCAAGACGCTCTTTGTACACGCCTACCTGTCTCAGAATAACTGTTTTATCGTTTTTTATGGTTTTCTGAGGGTTTAAGGCGAAACGAATTTCTGAATATCATACCGCCTTTTCCAGAGGGATTGAGTGAGGTCGCGATCGCCCTGAGGCCGCCGTCCCGTCCAAGAAAAGCAATCTACATATCTCTTATCAATTCTCGACGCAGACTTGGCTCTATAGATGACTGATTCTTCAGGTCTTCAGGCATCCGGGGGAAACTGCTGCGGAGTGTAAAGTTTATTAAAGACCTTGACTCCTTTGGTTAGCCTTCGTCACAATGAGTTCCATAGGTTAGGACTTGAATTTTATCCTCGTGAGCGGTTAGTCATAGCTGCGAGTGGGTAGGTTGTGCCAATGCTAGAAACCCTTGAATTTGTGATTTATCCCGATGGCCGTGTCGTTGAAACAGTGACGGGCATTTCTGGGGCATCCTGTGCTGAGGTGACTGCTGCCATTGAAGCGCAACTCGGGTGTGTCATTAGCCAACAGCCCACCGCAGAATACTACGCTCCCCAAGAGGAAGAAAATCAATTGGTTGTTCAATCTGTCCCCTCCCAGTGGTAATCGTTGAGGATTGGTGATCCATGTCGCACTTCAGCCAAATCAAAACCCAAATTCGCAGTTTACCCGCCCTACAGGCTGCCCTAACGGACTTGGGCCTACCATGGCAATCTGGCTGCCAAGAAGTGCGCGGCTTTCGCGGTCAAACCCAAACGGCCCAAGTCGTTGTTCCCCAAGATAATGGCTATGACATTGGCTTTCGCTGGAATGGCACTGAGTATGAGCTAGTGGCGGATTTGGAGTTTTGGCAGCAGGCATGGTCAGTGGATCGCTTCTTGAATAAAGTCACTCAGCGCTATGCCTACCATGCGGTGTTGCAATCCGCTACTGAACAGGGCTTTCAAGTGCAGGCCACAGAACAGCAGGCCGATGGGAGTGTCAAGCTCGTATTGCAACGCTGGCGTTCCTAGCCGGTCAAAATAATGGATAGGCAGATGGGTCAGCCCCTTGGCTTAGAACCAGAGCTTGGCGGCCAACTGCGCCAAAGTAAACCTCGCAGCGGCTACGAACCTGAACTCGGAGGAACCCATCGCCAACGCGGTGTCTATGTCGATGAAATTACCTGTATTGGCTGCAAACACTGTGCCCATGTGGCTCGTAATACTTTCTACATTGAGCCGAACTACGGGCGATCGCGGGTTGTACGCCAAGATGGTGACCCCCTCGAACTGATTCAAGAAGCCATTGATACCTGTCCCGTTGACTGTATCCACTGGGTAGATTACACGGAATTAAAACGGCTTGAGAAAGAACGCCTTGAGCAGGTGGTTCCCCTTGCCGGTTTTCCCATTGATCCAGCCACCACGCACCGCAAGAAACGGCGATCGCCCCCTAGGACTGAATAGCATCCTCGGGCATCACAATCAGCGTCGTTCCCTGACGGCCAATGATAATCACCCGCTGATGCTCGGGAATGGCCAAGCGGGGATCATCACAGCGAGCTTGCCAAGAGATCCCTTCGTACAGCACTCGCCCCGTCTCGCCAGCGGGGATTTTCGTAAGTGTTTCCGCCTCGGCGGCTTCCTTGAGTACGGGGGGAACTCGCTTTGGTTGATACCGCCGCAGGAGAAAGACCACCACAACAGAGAGCACCATCCAGAGGAGAATCTGTATTGAAAAGCTGGGAATCAGAAACGAGAGAAAGGCAACAATCAGGGCGCTGAGGCCGAGAGTGGCTTCCATAAAAGCCGTCGGCAAAACAAGCTCCATCACAAAAAGAATGATGGCAACAATTAACCAAATCCAAAAGGGAGACAGGGGCATTGCTCTTATCACCCAAGGCAGCCACTTCAACGATAGCTCAAACTCTGCGGCTACAGCGAGCAGGTTTAACCGTTTTGAGTGTGTTCAATTCTTGCGAAAGAGTTGCACTGGAACTTACAAGAGTCCCACTGCGTCAAGAGAGCCAGCACTCAAGAGAGATTCCTCCGATTCTGTACAATAATGACTTCAATGAGGCGAACAACGATGACGGATCTATTCATTCCCCTCCTGGTGGGACTTCTCACCCTTGGACTGTTGACCAGTTGGCTATGGCGACCGACAGCAACGCCAGTTTCCCGTGCTGAACAGGTCAATACCCCTGATTTTGTTGCCGATGCGCCGCCGCCGGATGATGAAGGAACACCGCCCCGCCGTGGATAGGCTAGGATTTTCCTAGGGGCTTCTAGAAGAACAATTGAGTGATCAAGCAGCTTTGGTCAGCAGGACAGCGGTTTCAGGCGGGTTTCTTTGCCTTTGGTCGTGGTCTTTTTTTTATCGCCCGTTATCGTCTTTGGGGCTATCTATTGTTACCTGCCTGCTTGAGCCTCGTTCTGGGGGTAACGCTTATCATTGCTGCTTTCTGGGCTGTTCAAGTCATTGGTGATGATTGGTTTGTGGGTGGGGAATGGCAGTGGCTCTACCAAGGGTTCATTGATATTTTGGCAACCCTCATTGCTGTCTTTTTGGCCCTAATTGGCTATCAAACGCTGATTCCCCTTGTGGTGATTCCTTTCCTTGGTCCACTGCTCAACCGTGTTGAAAAAATTACCACGGGACAAACGATTGAGGTGGGGTGGCGGCGCGATCTATTGAACGCCATTATCGGTGGTTGGTTTGCGCTGCGGGATGCAGTGTTGCAGGTGATCTTCCTGCTACTTTCATTTCTAACGGGGCCGCTGCAACCTATCGTGATGGCGATCGTCAACAGTTTCTTCCTAGGGCGAGGCAGCTTTGATTACCTCCTTGAAAAACACAGCACCTCTTTGAGAGAGCGCAAGCTCTTGACCCGTGCCTATACGCCCCAAATCTATGGCCTTGGTTTGGCGCAGTTTTTGGGGCTGCTGATCCCCTTCGTCGGTTTGGTGCTCGTACCACCCGTGGGAGTTGTGGCTGCTGCTTTACTGATTCAAGATCATCCACCGCAACAACAGTTGATGGCAGCGAATGCGGTTTCTCGGCGTTGATCTGGCTTGGAAAGGGGGGGCATCAGGGTACTGCTGTTTGCAGTGGCAGGCTCAGCATCTAGAGATAGTGTGTCTGGCTCGCTCCCGTGATACGGATGAACTTTTGGCATGGATTGATCGCGATGCACCCTCTGCGCAAGCAGCCATGGTGGCGGTGGATGCCCCCCTAATTATTCCCAATTCGCGGGGAATGCGTACCTGCGATCGCCAAGCCCATCAAGTCCTTGGGCGGTATCATGCCGGCTGCTATCCTGCGAATCAGCAGTCCCCCTTTGCGCAGCACACCACGGGTTTTAGTCAAGCCCTTAGCCAACGGGGGTTTCGCCATGCGCCTACGATCGCCCCCCAAGCACACGGGCGATTTCAAATTGAAGTCTTCCCCCATGCCACGGCGATCGCCCTCTTTCAGCTTGACCAAATCATTAAATACAAAAAAGGCCGCCTTGCAGAACGAGCCAAAGGGTTAGCCAAGCTTAGGGATTTAATGGCCACCCAGCTTCCCCACTGTGAGCCACCCTTAGCACTAGAACTAACTATCGAAATCCCCAGCAACGGGCGAGACCTCAAGGCTCTTGAAGATCAACTCGATGCCGTTCTCTGTGCCTATACGGCAGCCTATTGGTGGTATTGGGGGCGCGATCGCCACTGGGTTTTGGGTGGTGAGTCTTTTTCCCCAGAGCCAGCATCAACCGATGCCTACTTAAAAACTGGCTATATTGTTGTTCCCCGTCGCTAGCTTTCGCGATTGCGGTAGCGTTGCAGTTCCGTGCGTAGAGCAGCAATTTCCGCCCGCAAATCATCAATGAGGGCTTGCCAATCCACTTGTTGGCTACGCCGAGGCACCACCATTTCTGCCTCTTGACGGGCACGAGCTTGCACCTCTTCCATGAATTGATGGAGCCGCTGCTGCTGTTCGGCATCAAATCGCCCCAGTTGACTCAGGAATTCTACAAATAGATGCTGCGCCTGATCACGCAGGAGCGTTGCGGTTGCCCGACCAAGGAAGAAGGCATCCAGCGGCGATTGACTCATAGGAGCTGTATTCCTCATCAGTTGTGTCTCTCAATCCACGAGTGTAACAAAGTTTTACAGTAAACAGATCTCGCTCTCTCCCCCTTCTCCAGCTTTTTCCTATAGAACAGATAAGAAATTCTTTGACGTTCTCCCTAGACCAATTGTCTCCGCTAAAGCATAGAATTATATCAATTAAATATTTTCTTACCATAGCTACAAGTTATGAGGATGCTCCCATAGGGAGTGCTCTTAACAGCGATTTCGCTATGACACCCTCTCTAGATTCGCCAAAAGGGGCAGAAATGCTAACAAATTTAGTTAATCGAGTTCACTTTCGCGATTGGCGCGGCGATCTCTTTGGTGGGCTGACTGCCGCCATTGTCGCCTTGCCGATGGCCTTGGCCTTTGGGGTCACCTCTGGGGCTGGTGCAACGGCGGGACTGTACTGCGTCGTCTTTCTTGGCTTTTTTGCGGCTCTCTTTGGGGGCACACCAACACTCATTTCCAATCCGACAGGGCCGATGACCGTCGTGATGACGGCAGTGATCACCCGCCTGACCAGTGAATATCCCGAACAGGGGTTATACATGGCTTTTACGGTGGTAATGCTGGCGGGCGGTTTTCAAATCCTCTTTGGTCTGTTGCGGTTGGGTAAATACATCACCCTTATGCCCTACACCGTGATTTCTGGCTTTATGTCGGGGATTGGCCTGATCATGATCCTGCTGCAAATTGGTCCCCTGTTGGGGCACAGCAGTAAAGGGGGGGTCTTGGGGGCAGTGCAACACTTGCCAGAGTGGATTCAAACCCTGAACTCGGCTGCCCTTACTTTGGGCTTGTTCACCCTCGGACTCATTTATTTCACGCCCCAGAAAATTCGGCGAATTGTGCCGCCACAGCTTCTCGCCTTGGTTTTAGGCACGATTTTGTCAATGGTGTTTTTTGGGGATGCCGGTTTGACCCGCATTGGCACGATTCCCACGGGGCTGCCAGCGTTTGTGCCGCCGACGTTTACACTGCCTGCGCTGAAAACGATGATTGTGGACGGGGCAATGCTGGGGATGCTCGGCTGTATTGATTCGCTCCTGACCTCGGTGATTGCCGATAGCATTACCCGCACCCAGCACGATTCCGATAAGGAACTGATTGGCCAAGGTATTGGTAACCTACTGTCCGGCTTATTTGGTGGTCTGCCCGGTGCCGGTGCCACGATGGGCACAGTGGTAAATATTCAAGCGGGGGGACGCACCTGCTTATCGGGCATGATCCACGCTGTCATTCTACTGATGGTGGTGCTGTGGGCGGCGCCTTTGACGGAACCGATTCCCAATGCAGTGTTGGCGGGGATTCTGATCAAGGTGGGGATTGACATCATTGACTGGAATTTTCTCAAACGTGCCCACCTCTTGTCCCTGCGGGCGGCCTTCATTATGTATGGCGTGATGCTGCTGACGGTCTTTGTGGATTTGATTGTGGCGGTGGGTGTTGGTGTCTTTATTGCCAATATGCTGACGATCAAGCGCTTGGCGGATCTGCAATCGGAGGATGTGAAGGCGATTACCCACGCCGATGATCAAACGCCCCTCACCCCCGAGGAAAAAGAACTCTTCCGCGAAGCCAAGGGTCAACTGTTGCTCCTCCACCTTGGGGGTCCGATGAGTTTTGGCTCCGCTTGGGCAATTTCCCAGCGGCAGGCGATCATGTCGGACTATAAGGTGCTGATTCTGGATGTCAGCAGTGTGCCCCTGTTGGGGGTAACGGCAACCTTGGCCATTGAGTCACTCATCCAGGAGGCACAAAAGCATCGTTTAGCAATTTTTCTCGTGAATGGTTCGGCGGATAAGGTGCAACAGCGGCTGCAACGCTTCCGTATTTTGGATCGGTTGCCGGCAGACCATGTGGTGAGCGATCGCCGAGACGCCCTCGAAAAGGCCATTCAGTTTCTCCACCAACCGGAGGAATTGCTGGAGGTGACAACGGGCAGCTACGAATAACGCGAGACCGCCGGGTTGCCCTGCACATACCAGCGCCACGGAATCTCCTGACCTTGGGAAATACCAATGCGAGTGGTTTGTACCACAGGGGCTGTCAGGGGTTGGGGCGGCTTTTCTAACCAGAGGCCGCTCTCTTTCCCTAGCATCAAGCCCGAAAGCTGGCGATCGATCCCCAAGACTTGGCACAGTTTCCCCGGACCAGCGGCACTGCGGGGGGGCAAGGGCGGACTGAGCATCTCAAGGGCACGGATGAGAACAGCACTGGCAAAATTGGGGCGATCGCTGGCGATATTCAGGCAGTGGTGAATGCCATAGATTTGATAGACATAGATTGTCCCCGGTGCTGCAAACATCGGGGCGTTGCGAGCCGTTTGGCGACGGTAGCCATGACACGCGGGGTCGCCGGCCATATAGGCTTCAGTTTCAACAATACGGCCGCGGTAGAGTTGACCATTGGCCTGCTGTCGCACGAGAAGACACCCCAGTAATTCTTGGGCAACCACTGGGGCAGGGCGAGCCAACCACTCAAGGGGCAGACACTGATCTCGCTCAATGGGAACCCTTTTCAAGCAACAAATCCTCCATCAAGGCATGGCGCACGGGGGCATTCAAGCCAGAGACGGTGTAGAGCATGGCTTCGCGATAGAGACGCTGCACCGTGTGACTGAGCATCAAGGCACTGCCACCCGTCGTCATCAGGGCAGCCTGAGCCGCTTGGACGGCAAGGTGAATGGCTGCGGCGCGCAGTTGTGCATGGTGGGGGGGATTCAGGTTCTCTAGCTCTTCTTGAATCTGGTCGTAAAGGCGGTGCCAGCGATCGCGAAAGTGGTGATAGAGGTCTTTGGCGTCGGTACTCTCGGCGAGAATCTGCAAACTGGCACGGGCACAACCCATGGGGGCGGCACTGCCCCGCAGCAATTGCTGGCGATCGCGGAGGGCCATCCAATCCGCCTCACTGATACCCACCACATCTTCCGGCGGGACTAACCAATCCACCACTTCTGCTTGCACCGTTTGAGTTGAGGGCACAGCCGCTAGAGGTAAGGGCAATGAGAGGTGCAAAATGCCACCGCCAGCCTGTTGGGCATTGATAAAGGGCATGAGGGCAAAGAGAATACGCTGATCCGGTAGGGGAGCTGCGGCGATAAACATCGTCATGTGCTGAAAGCCACTGAGCCAAGGCAGCGTGCCCTGCAGGAGGTAGCCCCCACTGGTGGGTTGAGCTTGTAGATCCACTGGGTTGTGGCGTAAGTGGGAAAAGCTGACACCAATCAACATCTGCCCCTTCATTAAGTCCGCTAGGTAGGTTTGGGCAACGTTCCCTTCAGGATGTTCGAGAATCATCCCCAAGGCGGATTGATGTTGTGCCACCAAAAAGGCAAGGGCACCGGAGGTTTGCGCTAGTTGTAAGCTCAAATGCCACAGCGTGCGGCGATCGCACCCCAATCCCCCCATTGCCTTGGGTACCGCCAAACGAAAAATGCCCAAATTTCCTAGGGCTTGCAGACTTTCCGATAAAAGGGACTTTTGCTGATCAATGCGGTTGGCAATTGGCGCAACAACGGTACTGAGGTAGGTCTGAATGTCCTCTAGGAGAGGCTGCGCTGCGGGGTCAGCAAAGACCAAGGCATCCATAGTTTAGGAGTACGCCAGATGGGCACGGGGGTTGTAGGACTCAATGGCCTGAAGTTGCCGGTAGAGATCGCGTTCAGCATCACTCAGTTGGGGCGGCAGTGTAATGACAATCTCCACCAGTTGGTCACCGCGATCGCCATCGGGGCGAGGATAGCCCTTACCCGCCAGTCGCAAACGTTGGCCTGTGCGTACGCCTGCTGGCACCATCATTTTCACCCAACCATCGAGGGTCGGGGCTTCAATTTGGCCGCCGAGGGCAGCCTCACTGGGGGTCACGGGGAGTTCACAGACAATGTCGTAGTCCTCAAGGCGAAAGAGGGGATGGGGCGTCACTTGAATTTTCAGATAGAGATCACCTCCACCCGTACCTTGACCCCGCAGCCGAATCCGCTGACCCGTAACCATCCCCGCTGGCAGCGTCACTTCTAAGGAGCGCCCATCCCCAAGGCGAATCCGCTCCCGTCCCCCTTCGTAGGCCTTCTCGAGGGGGATTTCTAGGGTGGCTTCAGCGTCGCGACGACTCACAGCGGTATAGGCGGTTTTGACGGTGCCGGGGCGAAAGTAGTCTGTCTCTATCGTAGGCGAGCGACGGGGGGGATCCGCAGCAACCGTAGAGGTGCGGGGCGATCGCCGACCCAACAGTTGATCCAAAAACTCTTGAAAATTATCTTCACTGAGGTCGGGTTCTTCCCTGACACTGGTGCCATTGCGCCGAGCCATAGTGGTACGTTGGGAAGGGCGAGTGCGAAAGCCGGGCTGTGACCAATATTCACCGTAGCGATCGTATTGCTCACGGCGAGCCGGATCACTTAGGACTTGGTAAGCTTCACTAATGTCTTTGAACTTCTCTTCAGCAGCGCGATCGCCCGGATTCATATCGGGATGATACCGCCGCGCCAGCCGCCGATAGGCACGTTTAATTTCCTCAGTGCTCGCACCTCGATCCACGCCCAAAAGCTGGTAGTAATCTCGAAAATTACGCATCGACAGTCCTATCTACACTCACAGTTGCGGCAAACAATGCAAACAAGCTCTACCAGTCGTCGTCATCCCAATCCTCCCATGCGGCTGAATCACTGCGCTGGGAATACCCCCGAGAACGCCGCGTCCGGGGTGGCTCATCCCACTCATCCTCATAATCGTCACGCCGCCGCTCTCGACCCCGCACCGCATCAAGGCCTTTATTGACTGCTTCCTTGAGGTTGGGCAGCTTAAAGAGATCCTCATCGTCTTCCAATTCCTCTTCGCTGAGGCGCAGTTGGCGGACAAAGTCGTAGAGCCGCTCTTCAAGAGCCGCATAGGTGAGGTCAATCTGGCGATCGTCCTCATTGCGAATGGCCTCCTGCAATTGCCGCACCAGGGCCTCAATACTCCGGCGCTGATCAGCGGCAAATTGATAGCCAAATTCTTGAGCCGCTTCCCGCAATTGACGTTCAGCGCGGTGAATCAAATCTTGGGCACGGTTGCGCTTCTCAATGCGTGCCCGCCGCTGGCGATCGCCCGCTGCATTGGACTCCGCATCCAAGAGCATCTGCTGAATTTCCTCTTCACTCAGGGTTGATGCCCCCTGAATCACCACACTTTGCTCACGACCGCTAAAGCGATCCAAGGCCACCACTTGGAGCAGGCCATTGGCATCCAAGTCAAAGGACACTTGAATTTGGGGCACCCCCCGAGGCGCTGGCGGAATTCCCGTTAACTTAAAGCGTCCCAAGGACTTATTGTGTTCTGCTAGTTCCCGCTCCCCTTGAACGACGTGGATTTCCACTTGGCTTTGGTTATTTTCTGAGGTTGAGAAAATATCGGAGCGGCGCACCGGAATCGTTGTATTGCGGGGAATCAGCACCTTCGTGACGCCGCCAATGGTTTCCACCCCTAAGGAAAGGGGGGTTACATCCAGCAGCAGGATATCCTTCATATCCCCGGCGAGAATGCCTGCTTGAATGGCGGCACCAACAGCCACCACCTCATCGGGGTTGACATTTTGGTTGGGTTCACGGCCAATCATCTGCCGCACCAGATCCTGCACCATGGGCATCCGCGTCGCACCACCCACCAGCACCACGGCATCAATTTGAGCGGGGGTTAAATGGGCATCCATCAGTGCCTGTTCGACCGGATAGCGCAGCCGTTGCAGCAGGTCTTGGCTCAGGTCTTCAAATTGGCGACGACTGAGGGTGGTTTCAATGTGTTTTGGCCCATCCGCTGTGGCGGTGACAAAGGGCAGATCGATATTGGTTTCCAGTAAGCCTGAAAGTTCAATTTTGGCTTTTTCGGCAGCATCGGTGAGCCGTTGTAGCGACTGGCGATCGCGCCGTAAATCAATGCCCTCTTTGGCGAGGAAGTCTTCGGCTAGCCAGTCCACAATCAACTTATCAAAGTCATTGCCCCCCAGTTGGGTATCGCCGCTGGTGGCCTTCACCTCAAACACGCCATCGCCAACATCGAGAATGGAGACATCAAAGGTGCCACCGCCAAGGTCAAAAACGAGAATCGTCTGCTCCTTCTGGCGATCGAGGCCATAGGCAAGGGCTGCTGCCGTCGGTTCATTAATAATCCGCCGCACATTCAGACCCGCAATCCGCCCAGCATCACGGGTGGCTTGCCGCTGTGAATCATTAAAGTAGGCGGGGACAGTAATCACCGCATCGGTGACGGGTTCCCCTAGATAGCGGCTGGCATCCTCCACCAGCTTGCGCAAGACCATGGCTGAAATTTCTTCGGGGGCAAATTCCCGTTGCAAGCGTGGGCACTTGATGCGCACTTTACCCGATTCATCGCGGCGAATCGTATAGGGTACCCGCTTGGATTCAGCCGTCAGTTCACTGTATTCGCGGCCAATAAACCGCTTCACGGCATAGAAGGTGTTTTGGGGATTGAGCACCGCCTGTCGCCGCGCCAACTGACCCACAAGGCGCTCGCCATCTTTGCCAAAGGCCACCACAGAGGGGGTGGTGCGGGAGCCTTCTGCATTGGCAATCACAACGGGTTTTCCCCCTTCCAACACAGCAATGACGGAATTGGTTGTCCCCAAATCAATGCCAACAATTTTGCCCATGCCGTTTGAACGACTCCGCACTGGTTAGAATAAATGAATAGCGTTATAGTAACGGATTATTTACCCTTCGTTACGCTTATTCGATTGTACGAGATCTGCCCCAGACCGTCAGAGAATCACTCTTTCCCCTGTGCTGCGCGATCGCTACAACGATATGAACAACCTCAGTCCCCACACCTCCCATTCACCGCTGCTCATCTTTTGAAGTCTAGCGGTAAGATGACAGGCAAGAGGTTGCAGCACAGCTTATCAACTGTTGCTACGCCCAATTCCGAGAAGGAGACCGTTCTATGCTACACCGCAAGCTTTATCAACTCTATACCGACGGCCAAGAAGTCTGGATTTACTTGCGGGATCAACAGCGCCTAATTGACCGGGCACGCATTGTAGACATCGAAGGGAATGTTGTTACCATCCGCTACGAAACGGAGGAAGACGACGAAGTGTGTGCTTGGGAAGAGATCGTCAATATCGAAAGCATTGGCTCGATTTCACGGCGGCTCGCAGCAGTTCCGCGGGGTTATGCGGAGTTACCCATTGCGGATGAGTGTCCAGAGGCGGAGCAACTGCCGAAGCATTCCTCGGAAACCGAACACGAGCGTTGATTCTTACCCATGCGCTCAGCCCCCGTTGTGGAGGAGATAGCCACGATTGATGCCCAGTACATGGGGCGCTGCCTTGAGTTAGCCGCTCGTGCCAAAGGCTGTACGGCTCCGAATCCCCTCGTGGGCTGTGTGATTGTGGCGGAGGGACGGGTGATTGGGGAGGGGTTTCATCCCAAGGCAGGGGAACCCCATGCCGAGGTGTTTGCCCTGCGCAGCGTCAGCGAGAGCGATCGCCCCCTCCTCAGCAAGGCCACCCTCTACGTCAATCTTGAACCCTGCAACCACTATGGCCGCACGCCCCCCTGTACCGAGGCGATTATAGCGGCGGGTATTCCCAGGGTGGTGGTGGGCATGATTGATCCGAATCCCCAAGTAGCGGGGGCGGGGGTAGAACGGCTGCGCTCAGCAGGCATAGAAGTCACCGTCGGCGTGCGGGAAGCAGAGTGTCAACGCCTGAACGAAGCGTTTGTGCATCGGGTGCGCTATCAGCGTCCCTTTGGCATTTTCAAGTACGCCATGACCCTCGATGGCAAAATTGCCTCCAGTGCCGGCCACAGTCTCTGGGTAAGTGGTGAAGCCGCACGAACCATGGTGCATCAACTGCGCTCTGAATGCGATGCTGTGATTGTGGGGGGCAATACCGTGCGTCTGGATAATCCCCTTTTGACCTCGCGCCATGAGCGCAACCCCCTACGGGTGGTGATGAGTCGTACCCTTGATCTACCGCCGAATGCCTCTTTGTGGGAAACGGCCACGGCTCCAACATTGGTGGTTACCGCTGCTTCCCCCCAACATCCCCTGATTCCCCAATTGCAGGCACAGGGCGTGGAGGTGGTGCACCGAGAGCCGCTAACACCGACCACCGTTATGGCAGAGCTGCATCAACGGGGCATTATGACGGTGCTTTGGGAGTGCGGCGGTTCCCTTGCAGCGGCAGCGATCGCCGAAGGCATGGTACAGAAAGTGTGGGCATTTATTGCGCCAAAGATTATTGGTGGCTCTGCTGCCCCCGCCCCAGTGGCCGATCTCGGCTTAACCAAGATGAATGAGGCCTTGTGCCTCGAGGACGTGACTTGGCAAACCGTGGGCGAGGACATTCTCCTAGTGGGCTACCTACCGCCTAGGCCTCGGGTTCCGTCACTTCAATAATGGTACAGCCCGTTTCTGTGGGGGGCGTATCCGCCTGCTCATAGAGCAAATCAATCCACAGCGACTCCGGGTAGGGCTTGCGACTAGAGACATAAAAAAGCCAATGCTGGCTGACATTGAGGGACTCGCGCCGCAGCTTGGCCATTGCCGGGGTTGTAATCAGGCGCAGCGCAGCGTTGGCATTGCGCCACTGCTCAATAATCCCAGCCGCCACCCGCAGGGTTTCCCCTTCGCTATTTTCTAATTCCAAAATGCCGTCAATGTGGATACTCTCCCACCAGTGCTGTGGATCCCGCAGATCCAATCCTTGGCCATCCATATAGTCAATGAGGTTGGGAAGATATTCGCGAATAAAGTTTTGGACAACACTAAAGGGGGGAAAAGGACGCAAGACTTTGAGGTGGCTTGCTGTTTGTTGAAACCACAGCTTGTGGTAAGTCATGGGGACAAAGCTCCGTCAAAAAGGCGATCGCCAAAAATCGTTACAAACTGGTTTATTTTACCAAGCAAGCTTGCTCCGATCGCTCCTGAGAGTGAAGATGAATATGTGCCACTTTTGGCGCAATTTGGCACAAGTGTTACTAGGACAATTTTGGTGTAACGACCAACGATGAGAAGGCTGTCAGCTGACTTACATTATTAAAAAAAACTATACACACTGATTAGCTAACTTTACTCTACTTATTCATTTATTGGAAATAATGATTTTTCTTTCATGGGTAGTAATTAAGCCCAAGTCGTGATGAATTCAGGTTTTTTGATTATTGACCAGTAGGTAGAAAATTCGCATTTTTATTTTGCAGCAAGTAATTCACCCCCCAGAGAGGGCAGGACGAGGCAAGGGGGTGGCTTGTCATTTGGTTGTGGATTGGGTAAAGTCACCTAGAAGTTTCGTCGTGGTGCCAAAACACCCTTTGCATAAACAACAGATTGGGACAGTTTTAGGCATAGATGCGGCGAGTGGCCTCTGGCTACCTTGGACGATTGCTCATGATGTGTGTTCTCGGTTCACCGCTTTGTCGAATCACTGTCAATTTCGTGTGCGAGGAGGATTACCTTGAGCAACGATAGTCGTACCCCTACCGCCTCTCAGGATGCACCCCTTGCGTCTGCTGCTATGCTTGGTCGTTCGCTGCGCTCCCTTTGTTCCTGTCTGCCCCTGCTGGGCACCTTTGTTTTGATTCAGCCTACGCAAGCCCTTGATCTGACCACTCTTGCGAGCGATCGCGATCTGGGTTCAAAGGACATTCGCCCCGAATCTCTTAACCTCCCCTCCCTCTTCAGCACTGAAAGCCAAGACCCGCTTGCGGAATTTGAAAATCTTTTATCCGCCGACAAAACTGAGTTACTCTTGGGCGTCACCCAAGCGGCATGGCAACGCACCATCCGGCCCCAAGTAAGGTTTGCCCCCTTGCCCTTGAGCACACCTGCACCGACCCTATCTGCCTCTGCCACCTTTGAGCACCGCAGCCGTCCTTCTGAACCGACCTTCAAAGTGGTGGATCGGCGGGTTCGCACCAATAGCTTGGCGGATCTGGTGACGCAGGCCACCACCTCTGTTGTTGCTTCCTTGGCCATTGATACCCCCTTTGCGATGGGTGGCTCTTTGGAGCAAACCACGACGGCAGTTGAACCACCGTTCACCGAGGGGGAAACGACTCAACTCTCGCAGCGGGTGGCAGTTGTGAACTCTCCAGCCGCATCGACCTCAACTGCAACCCTAGAGCCTGTTCCCTTTGGGCGTGCTGCTGAGCGGCGGCGGCATACCACCCCTGCCCTAGTTTCAGTCCAACAACCCCCTGCTCGCCCAGCGCTACCCCAGCCCACTGTTGCAAATCGCCCGCAAACAACAACAGTAACAGCACCGACACCTGCCGCCGTACAGCCCATTGCCCCCCCTGTGCCCGTCAAGGTGGCACGCTCAATTGTGGCTCCCTCTTTACCCAGTAATCTCGACCTACCCCCTCTGCCCAACTCCGATCGCTTTCTACCTAGCCTAACCACCAACTTTATCTGGCCGGCGCGTGGTGTATTGACCTCTGGCTTTGGCCCGCGCTGGGGACGGATGCACCGCGGAATTGATATTGCTGCTCCCATTGGCACGCCCATCTATGCTGCTGCCGCCGGTGTCGTTACCTACTCCCAATGGAATTCTGGTGGTTTCGGCAACTTGGTGGAAATTCGCCACGCCGATGGGACCCTGACGCTCTATGCCCATAACCATCGCAACTTGGTGCGCGTGGGCCAATACGTTGAGCAGGGTCAGCAGATTGCTGAAATGGGCAGCACCGGTCGCAGCACAGGCCCCCACGTTCACTTTGAGATACATCCCCCAGGGCGGGGTGCGGTCAACCCAATGATCTTCCTGCAACGTAACCAAGGCTAGGCGTTGACGATCTATTTTGTGGGGGCAGGCCTAGGTTCACTTGGCTATCTCACCTTGGCCGCTTGGGTTTGTCTACAGCAGGCGCAGGTGGTTCTTTACGATGCGCTTGTTTCCCCAGACCTCCTAGACCTTACACCCCCCGATTGTTTGCGAGTCGCGGTGGGCAAGCGGGCAGGGGCTGAGGCTGTTCCCCAATCAGAAATCAACCGCCTTTTAGTGGACTACGGCCAGCAGTATGAACGGGTTGTCCGCCTCAAAAGTGGCGATCCGGGACTGTTTGGCCGTTTGCATCAGGAACTTGAGGCTGTCTTGGGGGCAGGTTTAGAGGCTGTAGTGATTGCGGGGGCGTCCTCAGCGCTAGCGGCACCTTTATTGGCGGGTCTCTGTGTTACAGCAAAGGACGTGAGTCAATCCGTAGCGATTCTGTCGGGGCATGCGCCAGAAACCCTTCCTTGGGCAGCGATCGCCCAAATGGAGACGCTGATTTTTTTGATGGCCACCCGTTCCCTGCGATATATTGCCGAACAATTGCTGAGGCAGGGGCGATCGCCCGCTGAGGGACTGGCAATTTTGCAATGGGCCGGCCAGCCGCAGCAACAGTTTTGGTTTGGCACGTTGGAGAGCTATCTAAATACGCCTCACGTTCCAGACAGGGCACCAGCCGTCGTGGTTGTGGGGGCGATCGCCCAAAAACGCTACCCTTTGGCTAGTCTAGATCTGGTCTTCCCTGAATTTTTGAAGATTTCCCCATCAGCCATGTCTCCGCTCCACGGCAAAACCATTCTCGTCACCCGGGCAGCAGCGCAAGCGAGTGACTTTACGCAGCAACTGACAGCCGCCGGTGCCACCGTTTTAGAAATGCCGACACTGGAAATCGTTCCCCCCAGTTCTTGGCAGCCCCTCGATCAGGCTTTGGCGCAACTCAATACCTTTGACTGGCTCATTCTCACGTCCCACAATGCCGTTAGCTTTTTTATGGAACGGTTACAGCATCATGGCAAGGATAGTCGTACCCTCGCGGGTCTCAAGATCGCTGTTGTTGGCGAAAAAACCGCCCAAACCCTCAGCAGTTACGGCTTAGTGGCTGACTTCACCCCCAGTGAATTTGTCGCCGATGCCCTAGTGGCAGAATTCCCAGAACCTGTGGCGGGGTTGCGTTTTCTTTTTCCACGGGTTGAAAAGGGCGGACGACCCGTTCTAGTAGAGACCTTTACAGCGGCTGGGGCTGAGGTTGTTGAGGTGCCCGCCTACGATTCCCGCTGTCCCCAAACCGTTGATGCCCAAGTCTTAGGGGCGCTGCAAGGGGGTCAAGTGGATATGGTCACGTTTACCAGTTCTAAGACGGTGAAACACTTTTGCCAATTGGTGGGTGCGCAGGCGGCAGAGTTACTTCAGAATGTGCAGATTGCCAGTATTGGCCCGCAAACCTCGCAAACTTGTCGCGAACTCTTGGGACGGGTGGATACTGAAGCCACAGAGCATACCCTTGAGGGACTCCTTCAGGCGTTATTACGGATCACTTAGTGCTTTGGGTGCACCAATCCGCTAGTGTGAAAAAAGGACTGTTGTAAGGCAATTGTGGAGCATGACACACGCAACCGATGTGCTGACCCTTGGCCGTTGGATGGCGGCGGATTTTAGTAACCAAGCCCAAGCCTTTGAGAATCCCCCCTTCTATGCCCATATTCGGGTGTGTATGCGCCCTCTGCCCAGTGGTCTTCTAGAGGGCATTGCCCTTTATGTGGAACAGGCCTATGACTATCTTCTAGGTGTTCCCTACCGCACACGGGTTTTAGAACTGGTGCCCGCCAATGATCACATTGTGATTAAAAATTACATACTCAAGGATGAAAAACGCTTCTTTGGGGCAGCTCGCGATCGCCAGCGGCTTCAGGCGATGACAGCCGATGATTTGGAACTCCTCTGTGGCTGCAATATGCTCACCTACTGGACAGGGCACAGCTTTCGCGGTGAAGTGGAGCCGGGCAAAGCCTGTAAAGTCGTACGTAAAGGACGGGAAACCTATCTTGATAGCACGTTTGAAATTGATGGCGATCGCTTCATTAGCCACGATCGCGGACGGGATCCCGAAACCGATGAGCACGTTTGGGGCTCCGTGGCAGGTCCCTTTCACTTTGTGCGCTGGCAGAGCTTTGCTGATGAAATTATTGCCTAGGCGGTTTGCCAATCTGGTAACGGTTTGCCTTGGTAATAGAGGCGAAAGAGTCCCCAAGCCCCTAGGGCGATCGCCACCAAGCTAACCACTTGGGCAATTCGCAGCGGCCCCAACATCAGGCTGTCCATGCGCAGTCCTTCAATCCAGAAGCGACCCAAGCTGTAGGCAATGGCATAGACCAAAAGCAGGGTGCCGGGTTTTTGATAGCGAGGTTGACGAAAGAGCCACAGCAGGAGAACAAAGACTCCTAGGTTCCAAAGGGACTCATAGAGAAACGTGGGATGGTAATAGGCTTCGTTGATTAGCGCCGGGGGACGCTGCGGCGCAGGGATATAGAGTTTCCACGGCAAATCCGTAGGGGCACCAAAGGCCTCAGAGTTAAAGAAATTGCCCCAGCGTCCAATGGCCTGTCCCAAAATTAGTGAAGGGGCAATGACATCCGCCACTTGCCAAAAGGAAAGTCGCTGCACGTACGTAAAGATCGCCATCGCTAGCATACCGCCGAGGATGGCACCGTGAATGGCAATGCCGCCTTTCCAAATTTGCACCACTTGATCTAAGTGCTTTTGGTAAAAGCCCCAGTTAAAGGCGACGTAATAGAGCCGTGCAGCGGGAATAGCGGCAACCACAAGCCAAATCGACAGATCCGCAATCAGATCAGGATCAATCTGCCGCTGGCGTGCCAAGCGCTGACTCAGCCAAATGCCAATAAAGACGGCGGCAGCAATGAGTAGCCCGTACCATCGTAGGGTGATGAACCCTAGCTCAAGGGTGGCACCGGGGGATTGGAAAGTGGCGATCATGCCTAGAATAGGTTCTAAACAGCGCGAGCAGTCTGAATGACAGTGGCAAAGGCGTCCGTATCCAACACCGCCAATTGAGCCAGCATCTTGCGATTGAGGTGAATATCGGCTTTTTTCAGGGCGCCCATGAGTTGACTGTAGCTCATGCCATGTTGACGCGCAGCAGCGTTAATCCGCGCAATCCAGAGCCGCCGAAAGTCCCGTTTGCGCCGCCGCCGATCGCGATAGGCATTGCACAGTGCCTTCATGACCACCTGATTGGCGGTGCGGAAGAGCTTGGAGTGCCCCGCACGATAGCCCTTGGCGAGCTTGAGAATTTTTTTACGCCGTTTGCGGGCAACGTTACCCCGTTTGACCCTTGCCATAGTTCAATTTCACCCTTGATCAAAAACTGAAAATTTATCAATTAAGCGTAGGGCAGCATCAGCGATACTCGCTCAAAATCCCGTGGATCGACGAGGGCCTTGTGGGAAAGACGATTCTTGCGATCGCTCCCCTTATGTTCGAGTAAGTGATTTTTGTTGGCCTTACGGCGGACAAACTTACCACTGCCCGTCGTCCGAAATCGTTTGGCAGCAGCACGACGTGTTTTTAGCTTTGGCATAGCCTTGCCCTATTTTAGACACAGCTTACTAATGTACTATTTTGAAGAGAGTCTTGGCAAGCTGCATGGAACTGGAGTTCATTCCTGTCGAAGAGTTTTATTTTGCCCTTACCTTGGCCATGCGCACCCTAGAAGATTTAGGCGATGCGGCATTTGTGGAGCGGGTGCGATCGCGCTTGCAGGAGCGGTTTGGTCAAGCCTCAACGGTTGCTGCCGGCAAGCAAAACACTTTTAACTATGTCTTTCGCGTCAAGGGGGTGGACAATAGCCCCGCCCCACAGCTCATGCTATCCATCGCCGACTGGCAGGGGAAAATCCGCCTCAGCAGTGACTATGGCTGGACATTGGATGCACAGCGCAAAACCATCCGCACTGAGAAATTTGGCGATCGCCCCCAGTTTTGCCAACAGGTGAAAGCCCACTTAGCCCAGTGGCTGGAACTGCCGGAATTTCTTGAGGTCTAAATGTTTGACCTAGGGACCGCCCTTGACACAGCCATTAAAACTTGGTCGGTGGTGCATACCCCCTTTTTGTCCCCCGATCAGGTGGTGCAGGCACTCCGCACCCTTGAGCAACGGGCCGATGTTCATGGTCTCGCCTGGGGGGGGTACCCGCAAGCGGAACGCTGTCGGCTGGCGATCGCCCCCACTGAACTTAGTCTTGAAGAGCAACAGCCGCCCCTTGCTTTGGTGCGAATCACAGGCAACTTTCTCTTTGATCCCGCCACCTACAGTGATTTTGAGCGAGCGATCGCCAATGCCGGTCTCGATGACGGCGATTATGGGGATGTGATTCTCCTTGGGGAACGGGGGGCACAGGTCATTCTCATCCCTGAAAAAGTCCCTACTTTACAAGAACACTTAAAACAAGTGCGGACTGTAGCGGTGACCGTCGATCTCTGTGACTGGTCAGAACTGGCCGTAGCGCCCCCCCAACGGAAATCCCTCAGTACCGTCGAAGCATCATTGCGCTTGGATGCTGTGGCCTCAGCCGGGTTTGGCGTCTCCCGCAGTAAAATGAGCGACTGGATTAGCCAAGGACTGGTGCGGGTCAACTGGCAAGTGGTGCAACAACCGCGGTATCTGCTCAAGGTGAATGACCTCATTGCCATTCGCGGCAAAGGGCGATTACGGATTCAAGACATTCAAGTTACCAAGAAAGAGCGCTACCGCATCCAGATGGAGCGCATTCGCTAAGACTATGGATCTGCTGCTGTCGAAATTACTGCCGCCATTGCTGTATCCATTGCCCTTGGCCTGTTGGGCATTGATTTTTGCCATTGTTCGCTTTTGGCGTGCTCCCAAACAGGCGGCGATCGCCCTCGTGATTGCCCTGAGCATTTTACTCCTGAGCGGCAATGACTATGTGGCAACAGCGCTTATTGCTTCCCTAGAGCGACAGTATTTACCCCCTGATCCCATGCCCAAAGCTGCCGCGATCGTTGTTCTCGGTGGGGCGGTTGTCCCGCAAACGGCGCCGAGGCCTTGGGTAGAAGTCACGGAAGGGGGCGATCGCATCCTCTACGGTGCCCACCTCTTTCGCCAAGGCTATGCCCCCTATCTCATCCTCAGTGGGGGTCGCATTGACTGGCTCGGCGAAACCTTTCAGCGGGGAGAAGCAGCAGACATGGCGGAAATTGCCACCACCTGCGGTGTGCCGATGGACAAGATGCTGCTGGACACCACCGCACTGAATACCTATGAAAATGCCGTGAATGTCAAAGCGCTTCTTGAGCAGCATCAAATTCAGGGGAATCTGCTGCTGGTGACATCCGCCTACCACATGCCCCGCTCCGTCGCCATTTTTCGCCGTTTGGGAATGAAGGTGATCCCGGCACCGACGGACTATCGGTACCTGTCGATCGCGCGATCGCCCACCTGGCAAAACTTGCTGCTCAGCCTGATCCCCAATCCCTCCAACGTGGACATCACCACGATCGCCCTACGGGAATACCAAGGTCTGCTCGTTTACAAACTCAGAGGTTGGCTTTAGAGACCCTGAGCACGCAGAAACCCTTGACACGCCTCCACAAAAGCAGGGGCTGACTCATAGGGCAAGACATTGCGCCCCGCAATCACAACTCCCTCAGCATTGGGAAATGTCTTGGTATAAAATTGCAACCGTTTTGCAGGGGATTCAGCCCCACCATCGCGACTGATACTAGAGGCTTGGTCTCCCATCACCACAAACACTGGCTGCCCAGTCTGCTGCATTTTCTGACGATAGTCCCGCCGCCAAAAACCCGACAGGAATGAATACACCCCATGGCGACTCTCAAGGTCAGCACAACCAGCGGCCAGCATCTTTAGCCACTCATCATCCACATCCTCAGGCTTGGCAAAAAGCTGATTGATTGAAAACTGCCGCAGGAAACTTTCTTGGCGGGCATAGAGATAAAAGCCCCAACCCAAGGGAGAATCAAAAAGATTCCAGCGCACCCTTTGCCATGTGGGATTAGTGTTTTCAGACACCAAAGTGGCGGCGGGCGGGCCACTGAGGATCATTGCCCTGACTACTTGGGGATCAAGGTTCACTAGCTCCATCGCTACGGGAAACAATGCCCCTTGGACAACAAGAATCACCGCTTGGCGAATCTCAGAGGCGATAAAGACCTGTAACTGAGCCGCCCAATCTTCGGGGTAATAGGCAATGTGGGGTAGGGCGCTCTGGCCACAGCCGAGCAAGTCAGGGATATAAAATGAGTAACCTTCCCCTTGGAACTGCCAATGACCCACACAGCGATCCCAGAACCGCCCAGAGAGGCCAACCCCCACTGGATGGACAAAAACAATGGGGGTATGCCCTTCTTCACCACTGAGACGATAAGTGCAGGCAAAGCCCTGCCACCGATAGGTTTTAGAAACAAATGACGGCATTGCAAACAGCCTCTGAGGATTTTCCTGACACTGAACCAGCGGGTATGGAACCCACCTCAACAATATGGCTAATCCCTAACATTGGGTAGGAATTTTAACCAAATCTTTCCCTTGGTTTAACCTATCCCCTAGAAACGTTGCGTATTCTGACGGAAGGGTAGTTTGATCGGTTCGCCTACCTGCAACCTCTTGGCAGCCGTCAAGCCAAGACCCCAAGGGTTCAAGTCTTTGGGAAACGTTGTTTACTCCGCTAGGAGAGATTACTATGTTTACATCTGTAAAGAGCTATGCTCGTTTTGGTGTCGTCGCCGCGGTCGCGGCTCTATCGGGTAGCCTGATTCCTGCTGCTTTATCCCAAGGGACACCTACAATTCGCATTGATGGTTCCAGCACCGTTTTCCCCATTACTGAAGCTGTTTCTGAAGCCTTCCAAAAAGCCCAAGGGGGCAAAGTCCGTGTAACCGTCGGTGTGTCTGGTACAGGCGGTGGCTTCAAGAAGTTCTGCCGCGGTGAAACGGATATTTCCAACGCCTCACGCCCCATTTTGGCCAAGGAAATTGCTGACTGCCGCGCTGCTGGTATCAACTTTATTGAACTGCCAGTGGCCTACGATGCTATCACGGTAGTGGTTCATCCTCAAAATACTTGGGCAACAAGCTTAGCGGTTGCTGAATTGAAGCGAATTTGGGAACCCGATTCTAAAATCAATAACTGGAGCCAAGTGCGCCAAGGTTTCCCCAATATTCCTTTGAAACTCTTTGGGCCAGGTGCCGACTCTGGAACCTTTGACTATTTCACAGAGGCCATCAATGGTAAATCAAAAGTCAGTCGCAAAGATTTCACCGCCAGCGAGGATGATAATGTGCTAGTCCAAGGTATCAGTCGCGATCGCGGTGCGCTTGGATACTTTGGTTATGCCTACTATGCGGAAAACCGCAATCGGCTCAAAGCGGTTGCCATTGACAACGGCAAAGGCCCTGTTCAACCCTCCGAGCAAAACGTGCTGAATGGGACATACCAGCCCCTCTCCCGTCCCATCTTTATCTATGTCAACGCTAGGTCAGCGCAGCGGCCTGAAGTACGGCAGTTTGTCACCTACTACCTCAATAATGCCCCAGCCATGGTGAAAAAGGTGAAATATGTGCCTCTGCCGACTAGTGCCTACCGCACGATTCTGGCTAACTTCAACCGCAACCGTGTGGGTACGATCTTTGGGGGCAAAGAGGCTATTGGCTTGACGATCAACCAACTGCTGAGGATGCAACCCCAATAGATTGATATTTTGATTTAATGAAGGGTGTGAGGTATCAGCCCTCCACCCTTTTTTCCCATTTTGTCAACCTCAGTCGTTGATTCTCTCAAAAGATAAATTCCAACTAAAAGATTTTTGCTTGCTGGAATAATACCCATGGTAGAACAGCCCCTACCCTACTCAACGAAGCTACCTGTTACCCTGCCATCCCGTACCGTCAGGATTTGGCGGGAGCGGATCATTGCTAGCATTCTATTTTTGGCAGCAATCTCATCGGTCGTGACCACGCTTGTCATCATCTATATCCTGTTTACCGAAACAGTGATCTTCTTTGAAAAGGTGATGGAGCTGCATCAAGAGTCCCTCTTTGAAGCGTTGGTGGAGTTCTTTACGAGTACGGACTGGTCACCTCTGATTGAGCCTATTGGAATCGGCATCTTACCCTTGCTCTCTGGAACCTTCACGACCTGCTTTGTGGCCAGTTGTGTGGCTATCCCCCTTGGCACGATTGCGGCCATCTATCTGAGTGAGTTTGCACCCGCCAAAATGCGGGAGATCCTCAAGCCTATCCTTGAAATCTTGGCGGGTATCCCCACGGTTGTTTACGGCTACTTTGCCCTTTTGGTGGTCACTCCCTTTCTCCAGAAAATCATTCTTGGCGTTCAGCAATTTTTTAATCCTGGCAAGGAACCTTGGGAATATTTTGAGCTGCCTGGTTTTAACATGTTGGGGGCAGGTATTGTGGTGGGACTAATGGTGCTGCCCTATATTGCCAGCTTGACAGAAGATGCCCTGCAGGCTGTTCCTTTGCAACTGCGGGAGGGATCCTATGCAATGGGGGCAACGCGTTTGCAAACAGCAATCAAGGTTCTCATGCCGGCTGCTATCTCTGGCATTATGGCCGCCTATATTCTGGGGCTGGCACGGGCAATTGGCGAAACAATGATTGTGGCCGTGGCCGCTGGGTTACAGCCCAAATTCACCTTTAATCCCTTAGAAGGAGCCTCCACAACTACCGCCTTCATTGTCTCGGTCAGTTTAGGGGATCTCCCCCATGGCTCATTGGAATATCAATCTATTTTTGCCGCTGGGATCATGCTGTTTTTTGCCACACTGATTCTCAATGTGGCGGGGTACTTCTTTAGTCGTCGCTATCGTGAGGTGTACTAGCTATGCCTAGCCAGCACCCGCTTTTGAGTAACCTCCGCAACCCCATCGCCATCGCTGCCTCCATTCGCTCTCGCACCCGTTGGGAACGTTTTTTCATTGTTCTAGGGTGGTTTTCCCTAGCTGTAGCGCTCTTAACACTGATTTTTTTGGTCTCTGACCTTTTTCTGCGCGGCCTGCCAATGCTTAACTGGAAATTCTTCACTTCGCCCCCCAGTAGCGATCCAGAAGAGGCAGGCATCCTCACGGCATGGGTGGGGAGTTTGTTGGTCATTCTTGTAACGGCGTTCGTGGCCATTCCTTTGGGGATTGCGGCGGGCATTTACCTCGAAGAATATGCTCCCAAAAACTGGCTGTTGGATTTCATTGAGGTCAATATCACGAACCTAGCAGGCGTGCCCTCGATTATCTATGGTCTGCTGGCTCTCGGTTTCTTTGTCTATATCCTCAACTGGGGTGAGAGCATTCTCACAGCTGGGTTTACACTGGCACTGCTGATTTTACCCGTGGTGATTGTGACTACCCGTGAATCCTTGCGCGCCATTCCCCAAGGCATTCGGGAAGCCGCCTATGCGGTTGGTTCTAGTCGCTGGCAGGTGATTGCTGATCATGTGCTGCCCTACTCGATGGGGGGGATTCTCACGGGGATTATTGTGGGTATCTCCCGTGCGATTGGTGAGACGGCGCCCCTAATCACGATTGGTGCTTTGACGTTTATCACGTTCTTGCCGGATCCACCGATTCAAAGCGAGTTTCCCTACATTTCGTTTAAGTGGATTTGGTCTCCCTTTACGGTGCTGCCGATTCAGATGTTTAACTGGGTTTCCCGTCCTCAAGAGGCCTTTCAAGTGAATGCTGCAGCGGCTGGGATTGTCCTACTGGTGTTGACGCTGGCGGTGAATGCAACAGCTATTTATCTACGCTATCGTTTTAGGAAGAGTATCAAATGGTAAAACCTACAGATTGGGTCGTGGCTACCGAGAACGAGCCACTGAAAAAGCTGGCAGAAGTTCGGGACTTGAACTTTTACTACGGTGGCAAGCAGGCTCTGAAAAACATCAACTTGCCGGTCTATGAAAAGAAAGTTACGGCACTGATTGGGCCTTCAGGTTGTGGCAAGACCACGTTGCTGCGTTGCTTTAACCGCATGCATGATCTGTATCCCGGCAATCGCTACGAGGGGGAAATTTGGTTGGGGGATGAGCAACCGCGTAACCTCCTGCAAATGGATCCAATCGAAGTGCGGATGCAGATTGGCATGGTCTTCCAAAAGCCCAATCCTTTCCCCAAGTCGATTTACGAAAACGTTGCCTATGGATTGCGGGTGCGCGGCATCAATAACCGTGCGATCCTCGATGAGGTGGTGGAGCGATCGCTCCGTCGTGCTGCCCTGTGGGATGAGGTCAAAGATCGTCAGAAGGAACCGGGCACGTCTCTGTCGGGCGGTCAGCAGCAGCGGCTCTGTATTGCCCGTGCCCTAGCCACTGATCCAGAGATTATTCTCTTTGACGAGCCAACATCGGCATTGGATCCGATTGCCACGGTCAGTATTGAGAACCTGATTAGCGAACTCAAGGAGCAAGTGACGATTCTGATTGTGACCCATAACATGCAGCAGGCGATTCGTATTTCCCAGTTCACCGCCTTTATGTATTTGGGCGAAATCGTTGAGTACAACGAAACCATGTCCATCTTCACGAAGCCAGTGGAACAGAAGACTGCCGATTACGTGAGTGGTCGCTTTGGTTGATCGCTGCGTCAAGTCCGCTTGAGAATGTGGTCTAAGAGGTAAGGTGTGGTTGTGAATCGATCGCTACCCTAGGGCTAGTAGTTATTCGTTCTCGCTCTAGGAGCGCAGTTATGGTGGCATCGCTGGAGTCAACGGTCAGGGAGATTTCACCTCAGGCGATCGCCCGTGAATTAGCGCGCCGCCTTGCGCCGCAGGCCACCTATGTGCGTGTCGCTCACTCCGCCGAAGGCTGGAAAATTCTCCTAGAGGCAGAGCAAATTCCCGATCAACGCACCTGCCTTGATGTCTTGGTTGCTTTTTTAAGTCCTTTCCTACCCCAATCCATTGATGTCTATGGGCGACAGTTGGGGGGGCAGCGCCCTGCATGGGGGGTACGTCTGCGGCCTCGGCCGGTTGCAACCCCCACACCCGCAACAGTTCGCGCTCGCCAGCTTGAACCCTTAGCCCTAGCGGCCAGTGTCTTAGGAATCTTTGGTTTAGGAGCCGTCGGCCAATGGCAGTCTCCTAGTGTTTGGTTGGCAGCAGCACCCGAACCCACCGTTGAACAAGTGCGATCGGTCATTCTTAATGCTGCGCCCATTTTGACTCCCGCCCGCCCACCCCTGTGGCACCACTACTCACCCCCTGAGGCCTTTCGTGGCCATGTGTTTAATCGGGTTGCGTTACCCCCTGAGCAAAAGTTGGTGGCACTGACCTTTGATGATGGCCCTGATCCGACCTACACGCCCCAAGTGCTCGACATTCTTGCCCAAGAAAAGGTCAAAGCGACATTTTTTGCCATTGCCAGAGCCGTTGCAGCGCGCCCAAAATTAGCGCAGCGCATTGTTAGGGAAGGTCATGTCTTGGCCAACCACTCTTGGAGCCACGGCTACCATTACTTTAATCCTGCGGCTGCCCAGCACGAGGTGGATCAAAGCCAACAATTGATAGAAGACATCACTGAGGCAAATATCAAGCTCTTTCGACCACCGGGGGGAAATCTCCATAATGGTCTGGTGAGTCGCGCCAGCCAACAGGGCTACGGTGTGGTAATGTGGTCAGTAGATCCACAGGATTGGTTACCTCGCCAAACGAGCGATCGCATTGTCAACACAGTTGTCCAGCAGGCGCATGCCGGTGCCATTGTTCTGCTCCATGATGGGGGTGGCTCTCGGCGAGCAACGGTTGCAGCCTTGCCCAGAATCATTGCCGAACTGCGAGCTAAGGGCTATCAATTTGTTACTGTTCCTGAGTTGATTGCCGCTCAAGAGCCAACGAGTCTACCAGAACCCCCTTCTTGGCTGACGATTCAAGAAACGGCGCAGCTTCAGCAGTTGATTCTGCAACTAGAGACCCGCATTCAAGTTTTAGAAAAAGAGCTAAAGACTACACCCCCATGGGCGATCGCCGAACGGGAGTACCTAGCGGCCACCCTACGGGAGCAACAGGCAGCTCTGTCTTGGGTGCAACAACGGCTGGCCTTTGAACAAGCTGCTGAAGGTCAATATCAAGCGGCTCTCAAACTGGCGGAGCAGGCGACGCTTGCCGCTAAAGCACAACAATCATCAGTGGCTAAGACCTTGTGGCAGCGGGCGATCGCCACCCTAGACAGCATTCCCAACACGGCTTTTGTTGCCCCCCTTGCCCAAATCAAGCAGCGACAATATAGCCGCAGAATGCACCAACTACAATAAAGGCAGCACGCGGATCCTCAACAGCCTGCCATGACAATTGAACACCCAGTGCAACTGCCGCCCCTTGAAAATGGCGATCGCCTGACGCGGGACGAATTTGAGCGTCGCTACGCGGCTATGCCCCACCTGAAAAAAGCAGAACTGATTGAGGGAATTGTTTACGTGGCTTCTCCCCTACGCTACCGCAGTCACGGTCAACCTCACCTATTCCTAATCACTTGGCTGGGCACCTACTGTGCAGCCACACCGGGGGTTGAAGCGGCAGATGCTCCGACTATTCGCCTAGATGCCGATAATGAACCGCAACCCGATGCCATTTTACGCCTCAGCCACGGGGGGCGATCGCGAATTACTGCTGATGACTATATTGAGGGCGCGCCAGAACTCGTAGTTGAAATTGCCGCCAGCAGTGCTGCCTACGACCTGCACGATAAGCTCAGGGTGTACCGCCGCAATGGCGTTCAGGAATATCTTGTCTGGTGTACCTACGATCGCCAAATCCACTGGTTCTCCCTTGAAGCAGGGGAATACCAGCCCCTCACTGCTGATGCTGAGGGCATCATCCGCAGTCGCCAATTTCCTGGACTCTGGCTCGCCCCTGAGGCATTACTCGCCCATGATCTGGGTACTGTCTTGCGAGTGCTCCAACAGGGAATTGCCACCCCTGAACATCAAGCGTTTGTGGCTCGCCAGCAGCGATAGAGAGATTCTGAGGAGAGAGAGCCATGACACTAAAGTATTCTCTACCCCCCCTTGAAAATGGCGATCGCTTGACACGAGCGGAATTTGAGCGCCGCTATACAGCCATGCCCCACCTGAAGAAAGCAGAACTGATTGAAGGAGTTGTATTCATGGGGTCTCCCGTGAGTATCGATCATAGTCGCTCCCATGGCTCAATTATGGGATGGTTATGGTTCTACAGTGCTGCAACACCGGGGCTAGGTTGCTATGACAATCCGACGGTTCGCTTGGATGGCGATAATGAACCGCAGCCCGATGCTGTGCTCCGCCTTGAAAGCGGGGGCAACTCTCGCATTAGTGAGGATGGTTATATCGAGGGGGCACCGGAACTTGTAGTTGAAATTGCCGCCAGCAGTGCCGCCTACGACCTGCACGATAAGCTCAGGGTGTACCGCCGCAATGGCGTTCAGGAATATCTTGTCTGGTGTACCTACGATCGCCAAATCCACTGGTTCTCCCTTGAAGCGGGGGAATACCAACCACTTGCTGCCGATGCTGAGAGGATAATTCGCAGTCGTCAATTTCCCGGACTCTGGCTTGCCCCTGAGGCATTACTGACCCATGATCTGGGTACGGTTTTGCAGGTACTCCAACAGGGAATTGCCACCCCTGAACATCAAGCGTTTGTGGCTCGCCAGCAGCGATAGAGAGGTTCTGAGGAGAGAGAGCCATGACACTAAAGTATTCTCTGCCGCCCCTTGAAAATGGCGATCGCCTGACACGGGACGAATTTGAGCGCCGCTATGCAGCCATGCCCCACCTGAAAAAAGCAGAACTGATTGAGGGAATTGTTTACGTGGCTTCTCCCGTTCGTGTCAGTCACAGTCAGCCCCATGCCGAGATCATGGCTTGGCTCGGTTTTTACAAAGCAGTTACGCCGGGGGCTCTCGTCTATGACAATCCGACGGTTCGCTTGGATGGCGATAATGAACCGCAGCCCGATGCTGTGCTCCGCCTTGAAAGCGGGGGCAACTCTCGCATTAGTGAGGATGGTTATATCGAGGGGGCACCGGAACTTGTAGTTGAAATTGCCGCCAGCAGTGCCGCCTACGACCTGCACGATAAGCTCAGGGTGTACCGCCGCAATGGCGTTCAGGAATATCTTGTGTGGTGTACCTACGATCGCCAAATCCACTGGTTCTCCCTTGAAGCAGGAGAATACCAGCCCCTCACTGCTGATGCTGAGGGCATCATTCGCAGTCGCCAATTCCCCGGCCTTTGGCTCACCCCTGAGGCATTACTGGCCCATGATCTGGGTATGGTTTTGCAGGTACTCCAACAGGGAATTGCCACCCCCGAACATCAAGCGTTCGTGCAAATCTTGACCAAAACTTAAAAAATTTCCCTAATCTGGCATTATTCTGTATAGAATCCCCGTGTCAATAGGGGGGTATTGGCATCGCCCTTGCCAAATGCATCGATTCTGTCTGCCGATTGAACGTTTCATTCACCGTAGCCCTATGTTGCAATTAGACCCCATTTCCAAAACGACCAATCAACATTCTGGTCACAAAGGTTTAGTGATGGCGATCGGGGGAGCCGAAGACAAAGTACGTGGGCGACAAATTCTCACCACCTTCTGCCAACGCGCTGGCGGCCTAGATGCCATCATTGGCGTCATTCCCTCTGCTTCCCGTGAACCCGATGCCATGGGGCGGCTCTACCACGATATTTTCCGCGAAATTGGTGTGCGCGAAGTGGACGTTCTATTGGTGGGCGATCGCGCTGATGCCGAACAGGAAGAGATGCTAGCTCGCTTGAGTCGCTGTACTGGCATTTTTATGTCCGGGGGCGATCAACTGCGTTTGTCGGCGCTGCTAGATGAAACCCCCCTCCTCTACCAATTGCGTCATCAAGTCTGGGAAGGCAAATCAATTCTTGGGGGCACGAGTGCCGGTGCCGCTGTCATGGGTGAGTGCATGATTGCCAGTGGGGGCAGCAATGAAGCTCCAAACCGCTCCCTAGTGGATTTGGCTACAGGCTTGGGTATTCTTCCCGATGTTTTAGTGGATCAGCATTTCCACAATCGCAATCGCCTCGCGCGCCTGATCAGCGCCATTTCTGCTCACCCCGACAAGCTGGGAGTCGGCATTGATGAAGATACCTGTGCCATGTTTGAAGCTGATGGTATGCTGCGGGTTCTTGGTCGTGGCTCTGTCACCATTGTTGATCCTCGGGATGTCAGCTACACGAACTATGCCCATGTGGATGTTAACGAACCCTTGAGTATCTACAACTTGCGCCTGCACATCCTCAGTGATGGTGACTGCTATAACCTCCGCACCCATCAAGTGCAGCACAAATGTATTTTGCCTCCCCTAAATTAAGTTTTCAGGAAAGTGTTGCTTAAGATACAGTTTATTGCGTCACTCGCCTCAAAACTAAAAATGGTAAGCTGTCCTTAAAAAAGCCACTCTTCTATGAAAATTCTCAAATTACAAACGCTGCGGGGTCCTAATTATTGGAGCATTCGGCGTCATAAGCTGATTGTCATGCGTTTAGATCTAGAAGAGGTGGCCAACACCCCCTCCAATCAGATTCCCGGCTTTGTGGATGGGTTGGTGCGGGTTTTACCCAGTCTCTACAATCATTTTTGTTCCCTTGGCCATGAGGGGGGCTTTCTCACCCGCCTAAGGGAAGGCACCTACCTCGGTCATGTGGTTGAGCATGTCGCCCTCGAACTCCAAGAACTAGCAGGGATGCCCGTTGGTTTTGGCCGCACGCGGGAGACCTCAACGCCGGGGGTGTATCAAGTCGTCTATGAATACCAAGTGGAAGAAGCGGGTCGCTATGCCGGCCGCGCAGCAGTACGACTCTGTCAAAGCATTATTGATACGGGCACCTATCCCCAGCGCGAACTGGATCAGGATCTCGCCGATCTCCGCGAGTTAAAAGCCAAAGCCTCCCTAGGCCCAAGTACGGAAGCGATTGTCCGCGAGGCGGAAGCCCGTAATATTCCTTGGTTTGAGTTGAGCAGTCGCTCGATCATTCAATTGGGTTATGGTGCCCGCAGTCATCGCATCCAAGCCACCTTGAGCGATCGCAGTGGCATCTTGGCCGTGGAACTCGCAGGGGACAAAGAAGGGGCAAAGCGACTGCTTCAGGATGCCGGAATTCCTGTGCCCAAGGGAACCGTCGTCCGCTACATTGAAGACCTCCCTGAAGCCATTGAAGACATCGGCGGCTACCCGATTGTCATTAAGCCCCTCAACGGCAACCACGGTCGGGGGATTACGATTGACATCAACAGCCTAGAAGAGGCCGAAGAAGCCTTTGAAATTGCCAGCAGTGTCTCCAAATCAGTGATTGTGGAACGCTACCATGCGGGTCGCGACTTTCGGGTTCTAGTGGTCAATGGCAAAGTAGTCGCCGTTGCTGAACGGGTGCCAGCCCATGTCATTGGCGATGGCCGCTCCACCATCGAAGAACTCATTGAGAAAACTAACCAAGACCCGCAGCGGGGAGACGGTCACGATAATATCCTCACTCGCATTGAGGTGAATCACGACACATGGACACTCTTGGAAAAGCAGGGCTATACCCTAAATACTGTCTTGCAACCGGGGGAAATTTGTTATCTACGCGCCACGGCGAACCTGAGTACCGGTGGCATTGCCGTCGATCGCACCGATGAAATTCACCCGGAAAATGTTTGGATTTGCCAGCGGGCGGCTCAGATCATTGGCCTCGATATTGCGGGGATTGATGTTGTCAGCCCCGATATTAGTCAGCCCCTGCCTAAAGTTGGCGGTGTGATTGTCGAGGTCAATGCTGCTCCCGGCTTTCGCATGCACACAAACCCCAGCCAAGGGATTGCCCGCAATGTCGCCGAACCGGTGTTGAATATGCTCTTTCCACCGGGAACGCCCTGCCGCATCCCAATCTTTGCGATTACGGGCACCAACGGTAAAACCACCACCACCCGCCTCATTGCCCATATCTGCAAACAAACGGGGCAAACCGTTGGCTACACCACCACAGACGGCATCTATATTGGCGATTATCTGGTGGAAAAAGGGGACACCACCGGGCCTCAAAGTGCCCAACTGATCCTGCAAGACCCCACAGTTGAGATTGCTGTCCTAGAAACAGCGCGCGGTGGTATTCTCCGCTCCGGCTTGGGCTTTGACCACTGTGATGTCGGGGTGGTGCTAAATGTGCAGGCTGACCATCTTGGCCTTGGTGATATTGACACCGTTGAACAGTTGGCGGACTTAAAGGCCGTGGTGGTGGAATCCGCTTGGCCGAATGGCTATGCTGTCTTGAATGCCGATGATTCCCTCGTGGCGGGAATGGCACGCCAAGTCAAAGCCCAAGTGGCCTATTTCTCGATGAATCCCCACAATCCGATTATTCGGCAGCACATTCAGCAGGGGGGTCTCGCCGCCGTTTATGAAAATGGCTATCTCTCGATTTTGAAAGGGGACTGGACGCTACGGATTGAGCAGGCAGAAAATGTGCCCATTACCCTTGGCGGTCGAGCCGGCTTTATGATTGCCAATGCCCTCGCTGCCAGTCTAGCCGCCTTTGCCCAAGGCATCAGTATTGAGCATATTCGCGCTGCCTTGACCAGCTTCCGAACCTCAGTGGAGCAAACCCCCGGGCGGATGAACCTCTTTGATTTGGGGCAATTTAGTGTCTTGGTGGACTATGCCCACAATCCAGCAGGGTATGAGGCCATTGGTGAATTTGTCCAAAAATGGCCAGGGCAGCGCATTGGTGTCGTTGGCGGACCGGGCGATCGCCGTGATCAAGACTTAGAACAACTGGGTGAACTCTCGGCGAAAATCTTTGATTGGATCATCATTAAAGAAGATGACGATACCCGTGGCCGGCCGCGCGGCGATGCCGCCTATTGGATTGAGCGGGGAGTACATCACCACAGTGTCCAACGCCAATACGACATCATCCATGACGAGGTAGCAGCGATTCAATTTGCCCTCGATCGCGCCCCCCAAGGCTCCCTAGTGGTGATCTTTCCAGCGGAAATCAGCCGCACCATTCAACTGATTCACCAGCATCATCAACGACTCCAAGGGGAAACGACCAATGGCTTTCACAGTGAGGGAATTTCCACCAGTGGTGATCTCAATCCCTCCATCTCCCAATAGGCAGTTTCTCGACCGCGGGCAACGCTGATCTGATCAAGTCACTCTGATCAACAGCGAGAAGGACAGTATAGGCCTTTTCAAAAAGGTTGGAGGATCTCACCGCTTTTACCAGAAGTGTTGAAAGATAGTTTGAGAGGCTAGAAAAAAGGGAAGAAATGTCATATTCTTCCCTTAAAAGAAGAAAAAACAATCAACTTACTATACTATGGTATCTTTTGCAACTCTTGTCAAGTCCATTCTCAATCAGCTCAGCCCCTGTGACTACCCCGTGCTGAACTCTCAATTGTTCTTCAAAATCTGGTTGACCTACGTTCTCGACCAAGGGTTAACCAGTATGAGAGCCTTATTTTATCGCTTGAATCATGCAGGGATTACAAATGCTGTTGTAATCATGGATAGAGGGTTTGCGAGCTGGCAATTTTTAGAGCGACTGAGTGAGAGGAAGTGCCCATTTGTTGTACGTATCAAGAATAACATGAGAATGAAGCTCAATCATGAGAGATATCGCGTGGTTCAATTTTTTGACGAGAATCAAAGGGAGTTTCGTATAGCGACAAATCTAAAGGAGCTAAGTGATGAGGAAGTGAGTGAGTTATATCGGCATCGGTGGGCGATTGAGAACCTATGGAAATTTCTGAAGATGCATTTATCATTAGACAAGTTGATTACGAAGAGTTTGAACGGGGTGATAAATCAGATTTATATGGTTTTAATTGCCTATTTAATTTTAGAGCTGGTGGAGATACCTGAATACTTTGGGAAGAAGCTATTAGACAAATTGCGATATTTGCAACTGGAACTCAGTCGTCGCTGCTCGATAGTGCATTGGAGCTTTGATTGGCAGCCAGAGCTACTGGTCACTTAAAATGTTAAGTTTTGTTGTAGGATTCAACACTTCTGAGAGTGATCATGAACAATGCGGTTGCAATGAAAGCCAAATGGCAATTTTGGATCGATCGCGGCGGCACGTTTACGGATATTGTCGCCCGCCGTCCCGATGGTCAAATGGTGGTGCACAAGCTGCTCTCAGAGAATCCAGAGCAGTATCGCGATGCAGCAGTAGCGGGAATTCGTACCCTCATGGGGTTGGCGCCGGATGCCCCCATTCCCAGTGAAGCCGTTGAAATTGTGAAACTGGGGACAACGGTAGCCACCAATGCTCTTTTAGAACGCAAAGGCGAGCCAACGGTGCTCCTGATTACCCAAGGCTTTGGGGATGCTCTAGCCATTGGCTACCAAAACCGCCCGGATCTGTTTGCCTTAGCAATTCAGCAACCGCCGCCCCTCTACAGCCATGTCATTGAAGTCAAAGAACGGGTGAGTGCCCAAGGGGAAATTCTCGTCCCCCTTGATTTAGAAGCCCTGAAGCCGCAATTGGCAGCGGTCTATGACCAAGGCATCCGCAGTTGCGCCATTGTGCTCGTGCATGGCTACCGCTACCCTGACCATGAACAACAGGTGGCAGCCTTGGCAAGGGAGATGGGGTTTAGCCAAGTGTCGGTGTCCCACGAGGTAAGTGGCCTGATCAAGCTGGTCAGCCGGGGCGATACGACTGTTGTGGATGCTTATTTGTCGCCGGTGCTGCATCGCTATCTACAGGGGGTGCAGGGGGAGCTGGGGGAGATTCCCCTCTACTGTATGCAGTCCAATGGCGGTGTGGTGGCGGCGGCCTGCTTGCGCGGTAAGGATAGTCTGCTTTCAGGCCCTGCTGGGGGGATGGTGGGGGTGGTGCGCACTGCTTTAGCCGCAGGGATTGAGTGGCTGATTGGTTTAGATATGGGAGGTACCTCGACAGATGTCTGCCACTATCGCCACAATCCGGATGCCCCTTGGCCAGAGTATGAGCGGTGGCAGGAAACCACCATTGCCGGTGTGCGCTTGCGATCGCCCCTCCTAGCCGTGCATACCGTCGCTGCCGGCGGTGGCTCGATTTTGCGATTTGATAAGGGGTGCTACCAAGTGGGGCCAGACTCTGCCAGTGCCAATCCCGGACCTGCTGCCTATCGTCGCGGCGGACCTCTCACGGTGACCGATGCCAATATCCTCTTGGGGAAAATTCAGCCCGCCTATTTCCCCGCTGTCTTTGGCGCCGATGGTCAACAGCCCTTGGATCGCGAGACGGTGGAACAGCAATTTGCTCAACTGCGCCAAGAGATCTACGAGAGCACCGGAGATGCCCGCAGTGTTGCCGATGTGGCGGCTGGTTTTATTGAAGTGGCGGTGAATACCATGGCACAGGCAATTAAGAAAATTTCCCTAGAGCAGGGGCACGATGTGCGCGACTATACCCTCTGCTGTTTTGGCGGTGCCGGCGGCCAACACGCCTGTTTGATTGCCGAGGTGTTGGGAATGCCGCAGGTGTATCTCCATCCCTATGCGGGGGTGCTCTCGGCCTACGGCATTGGTCAGGCGGAGCTGCGGGTACTCAAGGAGCAAACGATTGAACAACCCCTCACCGCCGCTGTTCTGGTGGAGCTGCAAGGCCAAATTGAGCAGCTAAAAGGGCAAGCAATAGATGAACTTGTTGCCCAAGGGGTCGATCGCCCGCAGATTCAAAGTCAAGTGCGCATCGGCTTAGGTTATGTGGGGACAGATACGATCCTCTGGGTGCCCTGGGCAGATTTGGAAAGGATGGCAGCCGCATTTGCCCAAGCCCATCGCGATCGCTATGGGTTTACTATACGGGGGCGATTGCTCCGCATCGGTCAAGTCGCGGTTGAAGCCATTGCTGTTCAGGCAGTTCCAGCGGTCACGATGCCCCATGCCGCCACAGAACTCACGCCCCTTGCCCATGTGTCGGTTTACAGCAAAGGCCAATGGCACAAAGCACCCGTCTATGAGCGCGATTGCCTCCCTGTCCATCAGGTCATTGCAGGGGTGGCCTTGATCTTAGATGCTACGGGCACCAATGTGGTTGAGGCGGGCTGGCAGGCGGAAGTGGATGATCAAGGGGGATTGTGGCTGCGTCCCCTGCAGGAATCCCCGGCACCGTCAAAGCAGATTGCCGTCACCGTTGCGGATCCGGTGCAACTAGCCATTTTTCAGCAGTTATTTCGCGCCATTGCTGAGCAAATGGGAGTAACGCTCCAGCAGACCAGTGCCTCGGTCAATATCAAAGAACGGTTGGATTTTTCCTGTGCTCTGTTTGATGCTGCCGGCAACCTTGTGGCCAATGCCCCCCATATCCCCGTCCATTTGGGGTCAATGAGCGAAAGTGTTAAGGCACTGCTGGCTGAGAAAGGCAACACCCTCCGGGCGGGTCAGGTTTTTGCCACAAATAATCCCTATCGCGGTGGCACCCATCTGCCGGATATTACCGTGATTACCCCCGTATTTCTCAAGGGGGAAGCGCAACCCGCCTTCTTTGTCGCCTCACGGGGGCACCATGCTGACATTGGGGGCATTAGTCCTGGATCAATGCCGGCCAATAGTACCGATGTCCGTCAAGAGGGAATTCTCTTTGATAATGTGCTGCTGGTGGAGGGCGGGGAGTTTCAAGAGGCGGCCATTAATCAACTGTTGAGCCAAGCCCCTTGGCCGGCTCGCTATCCTGAGCAGAATCTGGCGGATCTGCAAGCCCAAATAGCCGCCAATCAGCGGGGGGTACAAGAACTGATTACCCTGTGCGATCGCTATGGTCGCGAGGTTGTCGCTGCCTATATGGAATTTAGCCAAGCCAATGCTGCTGAGTGTGTGCGCCAATGCCTGCGATCGCTCCAAGGGGGACGCTTTTGCGTGGCCATGGACAACGGCAGCCAAATTCAGGTGCAAATCACCATTGATAGCAACGAAGGCACCGCCTGCCTGGACTTTGAGGGCACCTCCCAGCAAACCAATGACAATTTCAATGCTCCCCTTGCCATTACCAAGGCGGCTGTGCTGTATGTCTTCCGAACCCTCGTACAAGAGGACATTCCCCTGAATGCGGGCTGTTTGCGTCCCATTGAACTGCGGGTGCCGCAAGGCTCACTGTTGAACCCCCAGTTTCCGGCGGCGGTGGTTGCTGGCAATGTCGAAACCTCGCAAACCCTCACCAATGCCCTCTACGGTGCCCTCGGCATTATGGCAGCGGCTCAGGGAACGATGAACAACCTCAGCTTTGGCAGCGATCGCTATCAATACTACGAAACCATCTGTGGCGGCGCTGGGGCAGGAGCCACCTTTGCCGGAGCCAGTACGGTGCAAACCCACATGACCAACTCTCGGCTCACCGATGTCGAAGTGCTCGAAAACCGCTACCCCGTGATTGTTTGGGAGTTTTGCCGTCGGCGGGGCAGTGGGGGCAAAGGGCAGCAACCGGGGGGAGATGGGGCAATTCGTGTCCTTGAGTTTCGTGAACCCATGACCGTCAGCCTCCTCAGCCAGTCGCGGAAAATTCCCCCTTTTGGCCTTGCGGGTGGTGAGTGCGGTGCAGTGGGTGAAAATCAATGGCTGAAACTCGGCCAAATTCCCCATCCCTTAGCAGGAACCGCCACAATCAATGTTGAAGCGGGCGATCGCCTGCGCATTTGTACCCCAGGTGGTGGTGGCTTTGGGGTACCTCAACTCTCAGATTAGATATATCAAATTAATCTTCATCGTCGGTGGGTTGACCGTTGCTGCTCACTTGTCTAAGGTGAATGTGCTTACGGCCAAGGGTAATTTCAAATTCATCCCCCGGCTTGAGATTCATTTGCTTGGTATAGGCCGAACCAATGAGTAAATTACCATTGGCTTGTACCGTGATTCGATAACTAGCACTGCGACCGCCTCGGCTACCACCACGCCCTGACTTCGTATCAAGATTCATCCCCAAGGCTTCAAGAAGCGCCTTATTAAACTTCATTTTGCTGATGCGCTCCTTACCACTTTGGGTGACCGTGTAGTAGCCACAGGCCTTTGCTTTTTCCTCGTGGCTGAGATGTTCCAATTGTTTGTACTTCTCTAATAAAGCAGCACCTGTCAAGGGTTCTACTTGCTTGCGTCCCATTTTAACCTACCTTTTCAATGATCAAATACTGTCTATTCATTGGCGATTCAATCAAAGAGTGCCAAAGCCTGACAGCGAACTCGTAATGAATGAGTGTCTATTTTTAGCAAACCATAATTTTTTTCAGAATTCAAGTTGCGATCGCCCTTGAGTCAGGGTTTTACATTTCCTTTAGACGAGTTACATTGACACTCTTTTCACAGGGACGCAAGAGACTCAAAAAAGTGAGGGCTAGTGTAGAAAGTACGCCACCTCTTTTACAGCCCTTTTCACAGGTATCGCGCAGACTCAAACACTACAAAAGCCACGACGGAAGAGATTTCTATCAGCGTTTATGTATCCCTTATTTAAGACAAGGGCGGTAGATGCTCTATCCTTCAGAAAATGACGCCAATCAAACTTACGGCACTTTTTGCAAGAATTGAATACGCTCACAACAGTCGCTTCAGTGTGAGGTGGCAAAGCCCAAGAGTGTCAAACCCGAATTGGCCTGCTGATCATTGTGAACTATTTGGGAAAATAGAAGCAAGCTCAAGCACTTGTTCGGGGAACTGCGGCAATTGCACAACGCCACTGGTCGGAATAATTCTCTTGCTGAGGTAGCCAAACTGCCGCGGGGTAATTTCAGCAGGTTCGCTATAGACTTCCAGTGTGCGATCGCTGACATTGAACAGCCAGTAATGGGGAATCTTGGCTTCAGCATAAAGCGATAGTTTCACTGTGCGATCGTACTCTAGGGATGAATCCGCCACTTCTATCACAAGGAGCGTGTCCGCAGGTGTGGGATGGGCTGAGGCATAGTCATCTTCTTGGTTTTTAACGATCGCCACATCGGGTTCTGGCTCACCGTCAAGGGCAATCGTAATCGGCGACTGGCACTGAAGCGTGGCGCGATCGCCCACAATCTTCGGTAAAATTCGCAACAATCGCCGCAGACAGCTTTCGTGCGCTGTTCCCTTGGCCGCCATTCGCACCAATTCCCCCCGAATTAGCTCAATGTGGTCATCTTCCCTCAGAAACCCAAGTTCCAATAAACGGTGATAGTCCTGCACCGTAAATCGCACTGGTTGGGGGGTTGGAGTGGGTTGGCAAGTGGTGATGATCATGATCTTAATTTTAGGCAGAGTCTCAGAAGTGACGCATTCTTCGCTAGAGAATGCCCTAAACTGTGGAAACATCAAGGGTGTGGTGCCCTATGATTCCACGTCAACTGGTATTGCGCAATTTCCTCAGCTATCGCCAGGCCATTCTTCCCTTTGCGGGGTTACATCTGGCCTGTATTTGTGGTGCCAATGGGGCGGGCAAGTCCTCGCTTCTTGAGGCGATCGCCTGGGCACTCTGGGGGCAAAGCCGCGCTAGCCGTGAGGATGATGTGATCTACTACGGCGAAATGGAAGCCCAAGTGACGTTTGAGTTTAGCGTTCAGGGGCAGACCTATCGGGTGGTACGGTTGCGGCGACGCGAGCAACATACGGTTTTAGAGTTGCAGATTCAAACAGCAGCGGGCTATACCTCGCTAACGGGGCGATCGCTACGAGCAACACAGGAAAAAATCATTCAAATTCTGCGCCTTGACTACGCCACGTTCGTCAACAGTGCCTATCTGCGCCAAGGCCGTGCCGATGAATTTATGGCCAAACGCCCCAGTGAACGCAAGCAACTCTTGGCCACCCTTTTAGGCTTGGATCAATACGAGACCCTTGCGGAAGCGGCTCGCGATCGCGCCCGTGACTACAAAGCCCAAATCAGCGTTCTGGAACAACGCCTCCAGAGCCTAGGGGAGCAACTCGCCCAAGAACCGCAGTTACGCGCCCAACAGGCAGCGGTGAGCCAGCAGATTCAACAGCAACGGCAGCAAGTCGAGCAGTGTCAACAACGGCTCCAAGAGCAACAGGCCGCCTACCACGTCCATCAACTGCAACAGCGGGACTATGAACACCTGCAACAGCAGCGAGACACCCTCGGGACAACAATCGCCCATCTCGAGCAGCAGTGCCAGACGCTCCGCCAAGAACAGGCCGCGATTGCGGATCTAGAAGCCCGTGCCCCCCTCTTGGAAGCCGCCGTTAGCCAATGGCAGCGCCTGAAAACCGCTGAAGCGCAATTGCAGCAGTGTTTTGCTGACTATCAACGGCTGCGCCAAGAGCGCGATCGCCAGCAGCAGAACCTCGACCAGCAGCGCCAAGACCTTCTGCGCATCCTGCATGGATTGGAGAGCCAGCAGCAATTTCTTCTGGAACAATGCCAGCAGTTGGAAAAGCTCCTCAAGCAAGAAAATCAGATTGTCGCTGCCCTTGAGCAGTTACAGCGATCGCGCGCTCAGCTCCAAGCACAGGAAGAGCTTCAACAAAAAGTCTTTCCCCTTCTGCAAGCCAAACAGCGCCTTGAACTGGAACGGCAACAGCAGGAGCAACGCCTCCGCAGCCGGCGCGATGAATTGCAGCAGCTGTGGCAGCATCTCCACCAACAGGTGGAACGACAACCTGCTCTCCAAGAGGCGGTGATACTGATTACAACACAGATTGAAACCCTTGAAAAACAACGGGTTTATCAAGACCATGTGCGGGAAAAGGGACTAGAGCGCCGCCGCTTCCTAGAGCAACTGCAAGCCCGCCAGCGGGAATACGAGCGGCAGATTCATCAACTGAACCAGCGCCTAGAACTGCTCCATCAACCGGGAGCCATCTGTCCCCTGTGTCAACGTCCCCTCGATGCCGAGCACTACCAGGCTGTCCTGCAGCGCCATGTCGCTGAAAAACAGGAACTGCTCAATCAGGTGTGGGTAATCCGCGAGCAGCTGGCAGTCACAGAGCGCGAAATTCAGGTCCTGCGGCGGGAATATGCAACGGTTGCCCATGAGATTTCCCAACTGACGCAACTCTTTGAGCAGCGGGGGCAACTCCAGCAACAACTCCAGAGCACACAGGATTTGGAACCTCAGTTGAATCGCTTGGCTGCAGAAATTCAGCAGATTGAGCGGCAGCTGAGGAACGGCCATCAGGAAACCCTTGGGGAACTACAATCGATTGAGGCGGAACTGAAGCGCCTCAACTATGACGAGAAAAATTTAGCGATCGCCCGCGGGCAAGTGGAAAAATGGCGTTGGGCCGAAGCCAAGGAACAGGAACTCCGCCAAGCGCAGCGGCAATACCGCCAAATTCAGCAACAACTGCCGGCCCTAGTGGCACAACAGGAAGAACTGCAACGCCAACTCAATGCCCTTGAAACCCTCTCCCCCTTGGCACAAACCTTGGCCACCATTGATCAGCAGTTGGCGGCCTTAGCCTACGATCCTGAGCAGCATGCCCAAATTCAGGCACAACTGGCGGCATTAGAACCGAACTGTGAGGCCTATCAGACCCTGCAACGGGGGCGATCGCGCCAATCCCAACTCCGCCAAGACCTCCAGCACCTAGAGGAAACGCTGCACCAACAACGGGAACAACTGCAACGCATTACTGACAAACTTGCTACCCTTGAGGACACTGCACGCGCCGCCAGCCGCCTTGCCGCCGAGCTGAACCAATGTCAACAGGAACTCCTGAAGCAGCAGCAGACCCTCGAAGCTAACCTTGCCCAGCATGGCAAACTCAGCGCTGAATTAGAGCAACTCCATCGCCTAGCCCAAGAATACGAACAGGGACAGCAAACCCTTGCCCACCTCCGCTATCAATACCGCCTCTACTGCGAACTAGCCCAAGCCCTAGGCAAAAATGGCATTCCTGCCATGCTCATTGAAACGGTCTTGCCCCATCTGGAGGCAGAAACCAACCATATCCTAGGCCGCCTGAGTAACCATCAACTCCATGTGCAGTTCATTACCCAACGCAGTCGGCGGCGCAGTGGCGCTGATACTAAGCCCATTGAGACCCTCGATATTCTCATTGCCGATTGCCAAGGGACTCGACCTTACGAAAGTTATTCTGGGGGTGAAGCCTTTCGCATCAATTTTGCGTTGCGTTTAGCCTTGGCGCGATTGTTGGCGCAGCGCTCCGGCAGTGATGTCCAGTTTCTCATTATTGATGAGGGGTTTGGAACCCAAGATGCCCAGGGCTGTGAACGGCTGATTGCCGCCTTGAACGCGATCGCCCCTGAATTTCACTGCATCCTCGCCATTACCCATGTGCCTGCCCTCAAAGAAGCTTTTCAAACCCGCATCGAAGTCACCAAAATAGGGGGAGCCTCCCAACTCAGCATCATTACCTAGGACAGGGGTAGCAGCTTGCGGCACAATATCGGCAAAATGGTAGAGTAGGGTCAGCAACAGCACACTTTGCCAATGACGGTTGAACTTATTGCCAAACTCAGCGATCCCATTGTCAGTGCCGGACAGGGGGCACAGCGCCAACTGGAACTAACGTTAGCGGCACAGCGGCAACAACAGCGTGCTCCCCTCAATCTCTGCCTGATTTTGGATCACAGTGGCTCAATGGCCGGACAACCTTTGGCAACGGTCAAGCGAGCCGCGCAGTCCTTGGTGGATCGGTTACTGCCGAGCGATCGCCTAAGTGTCGTGGCCTTTGATCACAAAGCTCAGGTGTTAGTGCCCAATCAATTTGTGCAGGATAAAACCGCAATCAAGGAGCAAATTGCAACCCTTGAGCCAAGTGGTGGCACTGCCATTGATCTGGGGATGAAACTGGCTCTGACAGAGTTGGCCAAAGCCAAACAGGGAACCATCTCCCAAGCCTTTTTGCTCACCGATGGGGAGAATGAACACGGCGATAACCAACGCTGCCTTGAACTGGCCAAGCTGGCAGCAGAGTACAACATTACGTTTAATACCTTGGGGTTCGGCGTTCACTGGAATCAGGATGTCCTTGAGCAGATTGCTGATGCGGCAGCAGGGCGTTTAGTCTTTATTGAATATGCGGAGCAGGCGATCGCCTGTTTTCAAGCACTCTTTAGCCACATTAGCAGCGTGGACTACACCAATGCCTATGTCCTATTGACCCTGAGTGAGGCGGCACAACTAGGGAACTTCAAACCAGTCAACCAAGTGGCTCCCGATACGATTGAACTCACCTACGACAGCCCCACCCCCCACGAGTATGTGATTCGGGTTGGCGATGTTTCCGCTACCGTCAAACGCACACTCTTGATCACCCTGAGTACCCAACCCTTGCCCCCAGGCTCTCACCTGATTGGTTTTGTCCAAGTCCGCTACAATGACCCCGTGCAGCAGGCCACGGGTCTTTTCTCTGAAAAAATTCCCCTCACACTCACGGCAGAACCCGATCACATCGCCCAAGTGGATCCAGAAGTACAGCAGAGTATACTCACCCTCGAAAAATACCGCAAAACCCAGTTGGCAGAAACAAAGCTGCAAGCGGGAGATACCGCGGGCGCTGCCACCTTTTTGCAAAGTGCTGCCAAAACGGCTCTGCAAATGGGAGATACGGAAGCAGCAAAAGTCCTTGAAGCCTCGGCTCAAGAGCTACAGCAACAATCTACCCTCAGTGAAGCCGCCCTCAAGCGCACCCGCATTGCCTCAAAAACAGTCCTGAGCAATCCCCCCTCAAACTAGCCACACAGCATCGCCATTCTGGCAGCCTAAGAGCGACTGGGCATTGCCACCATTCACCGCTAGCTCAATAAACCCATGACTGCCTACTAATGCCATCAGATGTTGAGGTGGAACATCGCCATAGGTGTGGACGAGGGGAATCTGCTGTCCCTGAATCTGAATGTGGTGGTAGTCCTTGGCTAAAAGCGCCGCAGGGAGTGTGGTGATCACATTCCCAAAGTGATCAATGGCTTGAATCCAACCTTGGATGCCTTGGGGGGTAATCTCATAGGTGAGATGGGGCAAGCGCACCAAACTATCTGGCTCAATGGCAGAGCCAAGGCGCGCCAAATCGGTTCCTGCAGCTAAATGGGCGGCCACGGGGGCAAAAATATCCCGCCCATGGAAGGTAGCACTGGGGTTGGGGGTACGCCAAAACTGCGGCTGGGTGAGTTCAACCACTCGCTGAGGAGGATAGCGATCGCCCACTAGACTAAAGACCCCATTATCGGGTCCCACACAATAGCCAACCCCCAGATCAAGGGCGATCGCCCGCCGACGGGTTCCCACCCCCGGATCCACCACCACGACATGCACCGTTTGCGGGGGAAAATAGGGCACCGCTTGCAGCAGTTGAAAACTGGCCGTGCGACAATCCTGCGGTGGAATTTCATGGCACAGATCAATCACTTGGGCTTGGGGATCAATACTTAAAATCACCCCCTTCATCACCCCCACATAAACATCCTGATGGCCAAAATCCGTCAGCAGGGTAATGCAGCGAGCCATAGGCAGTTCACAGAGACAGTCGCTTAAACAAGGGTTCAGGAATCCAACGAATGATCACCATGATCCAGCGCCAAATGGGTCGCACATAGATCACATCTTTCTTTTTTTCTATGGCTGTGAAGATCGCATTGGCCACTTCCTGCGGCTGAGCAGTGAGTAGGGGGGGCAACCTCATGCCTTCGGTCATCCGTGTCTTCACATAGCCCGGCAAAACCGTTAAGACCCGAACCCCCGATTTGGCCAAGCGCTGCCGCAACCCCGACAAAAAGGCTGTAAACCCCGCCTTGGCAGAGCCATAGCAGTAATTCTTTGCCCGCCCCCGTTCCCCGGCCACAGAGGAAATCCCCACTAACGTCCCAAACCCCCGCTGCTCAAACATATTGGCAAAGAGACTCAAAATAACGACTGGCCCCTCATAATTGGTGCGCATCACTTCAAGGGTAAGGGATAAATCTTGCTCACATGCCTTTTGTTCTGGCATGAAACCAACAACGCAGATCACGATCGCGGGTTGCTCCGGGAGTTGCTGGATAAAACTTGCATGGGTCTCCACCGCTAAAACATCAAATTCATGGACACTGACGGCCACGCCGTAGCGTATTTCCAGATCTGCTTTATCTGGCTCTAGGCGACTCACCTGTCGTGCCGCCAATTGAATCGGATAGCCCTGAGCTGCAAACCGCTGGGCGATCGCCCGCCCCATATCGGAAGTTGCCCCCAAAATCAGCACAGGCGCCCTCATAGATGTAACCTCTTTGACTGTTCCGAAGCAAAGTTCACCGTCCACTGTTGGGCATCCCTGACCTTGACAAACGTTTCTACCCGAGCATCGGACTGGCGCAGGCGCATTGGCGTCAAATGGCTATCCTTGGCAAGGTAAAAGCGACCCCCATAGTGTAGGGTGATCTCCTCCAGTTGATCCAAAACCTTGAGGGTGCGTTGCGACATCGGAAAGTCCAAGGCCAAGGTATAACCCGCCATGGGAAATGAAAAATAACCCTGTTGATCCCCCAACTTCTTCAAGACCGCCAGAAAGGATCCCGCTCCTGCGGCTGACGTGCAATGCAGTAACGCCGATAAACCTTCACGGGCAGTGCTCAGGGGCAAGACACATTGGAACTGGACAAAACCGCGCCGCCCATAGATGCGATTCCATCCCAATAAGCTATCAAGGGGATAGAAGAAGCGATCCCAATCCACGAAGGACTGGCTGGCTTGCCGTTGCTGATTGAGAAAATACAGTTGATTAAAAGCGCGAACCGTCAAGGGATTCAAGGCACCATTGGGAAAATCCACGGGAATCGAGAGTTTGCGTCGTTGCGGAGTCCGCAGTGGCCTTTGGCGATATTTGGCTGGCAACTCCTCCCGTGTGGCATGTTCGCCCAGTATGAGCACAGACCGTCCTAACTGCGAACCAGTCGCCAGACAATCAATCCAAGCCACGGAGTAGGTCACGTCCTGAGCCGCCTCAAAGAGATCAATGACCTCGTCTAAATGCTTGGCGATGCGGGTCGTTTGGCGAATCCACGCGGTTTCAATGGGGCGCAAGCGAAAGGCGGCTCTGAGGATCACCCCCGTCAAGCCCATTCCCCCCACCGTCCAGTAAAACAAATCCTGATTTTCGGAAGGGGAGCAGCGATAAATTTGCCCCTCACTGGTGAGGAGATCCAGCCAGTCCAAACTCTGAACAAAACTGCCCTCTTTGTGGTGATTCTTGCCATGAACATCAGCCGCAATCATGCCCCCCACAGTGACAAACTTTGTACCGGGGGTAATCAAGGGAAACCAACCGCGAGGCACAAAAATCTCGAGAATCTCCGCCAGCAGCACCCCCGCCTCAGCAATCAATTGACCCGTGTGCGGATTAAACCCCAATAGGCGATTGAAGTGGCGCATTTGCAGCGTTGCTTCCCCATTGAGGGCGCTATCGCCGTAGGCACGGCCATTTCCTCGGGCAATGAGCGGCAAATCCCTCTTGAGAAGCTGGAGAATTTCGGATTCTGAGCGCGGGCAATAGACATGACAGGTCTGCACAGGATACCGCCCCCAGCCGCAGAGCGTTTTAAGAGAACCCCTAGGCGTCATGGGAGAAGACATATCGCTTATCCAAGTGATACTTGACCACATAGCCAATGGCTAGACCAATAATGGCGCCAATTTCGCGCATGAAATGGCTGTGCCAAATCAACCAAAAGACAGTTTCAAATCCCCAAAAGATGGCCGTTGTGAAAATCCCCATCGAAGCATACAGACTAAATTGACGGCTATAGTGATGCACACCCTTTTTATGATCAAAAAAAATCCAGCGCTTATCCAGATAGTATTTCACTACCAAACCCACGAGGGTACCCACTGCCACTGCGGTTATAAAATAAGGGAAACTATTATCAATGAGTAATATCACTCTTTGAAAAAATAAATTCATAAAGGTGGCAATAACCGCAAAAACTGTATAGCGAATAATCAGAGTTTGCAAACTCATAGAATCCCACCAAGAATAAAGAGAACTAGGCAGATCAAGAAACAAATTTGACTTTGGCGATCTTTAATTGCATAAACAATTGGATCATAGTGCATCAACCCGCGATGGGTCAGCAGGATGGTGCGGGTAATCCAATATAGCAGCACACAGCAAATACCCCAGAGCACCTGTGGTCTTGTGTAAAGAAGCTGCACTTGGGGAGAGTTGATATAGAGTGCCAGCACCAAAATTGAGACATAACCCGCCCCAATGGCCATCATGCTAATAATCGGCAAATCGTCAATATGATAGCTCCGACCACTGGTCTTGAGTTGTTTGCGGTGACGATGATCCACCAGTTCTGCTTGCCGCTTGACTGTTGCTAGGCAAAAGAAGAAAAAGATGGAGAAGGCCAAAAGCCAGACACTGAGGGAAATTCCTGTGGCAACCGCACCCGCAAAGATGCGAAGGGTATAGAGACCAGCGAGGGTGCAAATGTCAACAATAATCCGTCGCTTTAGGTAAAAGGAGTAGGCAGTTGTGAGACCATAATAGGCCAGCAGAATGCCCAGAAATGGCCAACTGATAGTGGTGGCGATCGCCATTCCCAGTTCTAAAAGCACCAAAATCATCCAGATGCCATGACAGAGGGGAATATCTCCAGCGGCAAAGGGGCGATGACGCTTGCGGGGATGGGCGCGATCGGCCTGCAAATCCAAAAGATCATTTAAGACATAGACACTAGAAGCCGTGAAATTAAAGGCAACCACTGCCAACAGCGAAATCCAAAAGGTTGGTAAATCAAATTGATGTGCCGCGAGCATAGGCACAAAGACCAAACTATTTTTCACCCACTGATGGGGGCGGATTTCTTTCAGGTAGGGCTTAATACTTCGTTTTGCGCTGCCGAGATGTTCCACATTGGGATTAATTTGCTCGACTTTTTTGCGTAGCCGAGGAGACGCATTGACCGTCATTGCTTTGGCCGCAACTGCCCACACAGGCAAATCAGCCTCAGAGTCCCCCATGTAGATAAAGTTTTTCTCACCAAAACGCTCTATAATGAACCTTGCCTTATGCTCTCCCTTCAAATTAAGCTGGCCATCAGACCCATAAACCTCGTCAAAAAGCCCTAAATGGGCAGCAATCTTATCAGCAATGAGTTGATCAGTGGCAGTGACGAGAGCAACCTTACCCCCCCTTGCTTTCCAAGCTTGGATATACTGAATAACTTCTGAATTATAGGGTAGTGATGTAACCTCTATTTTAGAGAGAGTGGCTAATTTTCTTTTGATCTGGGCGCGATTAAAACTTCTTGTTTTGAATAATTGAATTAGAGACTGACTAAAAGACGACCAGATTAATTCCAGCAGAACATCTGTTTTCAGTAGTGTTTTATCTAAATCAACTGCAAGGTAAATCATCTATTCATGCCAGAAATAGAAAGGCGGAAGTAAAAAATGGGATAGATAGAACTCTATTGTCACAGCGATTTAAGGTCATGGGTGATTACTCAGTGAGCTAGATGAGTTTAATTTTGGAATAATTTGATAAATAATTCCTTTTTGCTCAAGTTGATATTTTTTGATCACTTCATCTAACTGATAATAAGCAGGTGGTTCAATTGCTGCAATAAATATCTGATTATCATCAATATTGCGATCAATCCAATTTACAACTCCCTCCGAAAACAGTCTTTCTACAAAAATTAATCGAACATCTGTCCTATACTTATCAATGGTCTGAATAAATAGTAAAGGTCTCCACAGTGTATAATCTGCTATCAAAATACCATCTTTGGATACATTACTTAAAGCCGTTTCAGCAAATAGTCTAGGTGAGTAGTCTCCATTTTTAGGTGGCCATAAGAAGTACCAATTATTATCTCGCAATGGTGCTACTCTTGCTCCAACTATATCTATTTTCGTAATTTCACTAAATTTAACTGCGGAAAAATATGTGATTGGGGGAATTAATGCAATTGCTAAAAACAGTAAAATAATATTCCTACGAAAGAAAGGATATAGATGTGTAAGATAGGCAATCCCCAAACCAACAAAAACCGAAAATGCTGGATAGACATGAATATAAACATTGAATTTATCAGGAATAGAACTTATCGACCCTGCATATATGAATGTTCCGCCCCAAATGATAATAGGTAATGCCTCAAACACACGAAACCAAATAGAAGCAACGACTCCAACTGAGCCAATTAAAATAGAGAGACCAAAGTAATTATATGCCAGATAAGCAAAAAATTTAAAAAATTCACGTAAAGGCGAAACTTCATAAAATGAATTTTGAGTCATGACCAATCCAAGTGCCTTGAAAATACTTTGACCTGAAAGTAATTCCAAGAAAACATTGTTCCAGTATGTATGAGAAACTAGAAAGAAGATAGCTAGACAAATAGCAAAATTAGCTAGATTAGTCTGCCTCCATCGAATGAATGTTAAGGAAACGATAGCTACTAGAAGAATTAAGCCAGTTGGCAGATGAAGTAAACTAAATCCTGCTAAACCATAGGAGAGTAACAAAAAGTATTTCGAGTGGTGTGCATTGTAGCGACTCCAATAGACTATGCTGCCAAGAGTTGCAAAAGCTAATGTAGTACTAAAAGTATAAACTTCAGCAATGACTGACAGCAGCCAAAAACTGTGAGATACAATGAGGCTAGTACCTGCAAGAACAGAGGCAGTTCTATTAAGGGTAATTACTTGTACTATCCATGTTACCAAGGCTACGGTTACTGCACCAAAGAAAGCCGAAACAAAATTAGCCCTAGCACCGACATCACCAAAAGGAATTGCTTGGAAAAATTGGCCTATTGAAAGGAATAACTTATACTCTCGATGACTACCTATGAAAGTTGTATCTTGTGTACTAAGCATTCTGAGAGCAAGATCGGCACTATCACCCCATGATATTGTAGGCGCAAGTGTTAGTGTATAAATTATTAAACCAACTAAAAAGGTAATTGAAGGAGTAATTAAGCTATTATATGAGGTTGAATTGATAGAGCGGCGCATATCCTCAGAATAATTAAAATATCAGAATTGTTACTGAAAACTACTGTGACCATACAAAATCCGTGTATATTTTAACATCTTAACACAAAACACAAAAGCCTGTGATTAGCACTACTTTTCCCAAGAATTCTGTGATCCTTCGTGAGGAGACCTCAGTCACAAACATACTACAGGAACTTGGTCAGAAGTGTTGAATCCTGCAACAAAACTTAACATTTTAAGTGACCAGTAGCTCTGGCTGCCAATCAAAGCTCCAATGCACTATCGAGCAGCGACGACTGAGTTCCAGTTGCAAATATCGCAATTTGTCTAATAGCTTCTTCCCAAAGTATTCAGGTATCTCCACTAGCTCTAAAATTAAATAGGCAATTAAAACCATATAAATCTGATTTACCACGCCGTTCAAACTCTTTGTAATCAACTTGTCTAATGATAAATGCATCTTCAGAAATTTCCATAGGTTCTCAATCGCCCACCGCTGCCGATATAACTCACTCACTTCCTCATCACTTAGCTCCTTTAGATTTGTCGCTATACGAAACTCCCTTTGATTCTCGTCAAAAAATTGAACCACGCGATATCTCTCATGATTGAGCTTCATTCTCATGTTATTCTTGATACGTACAACAAATGAGCACTTCCTCTCACTCAGTCGCTCTAAAAATTGCCAGCTCGCAAACCCTCTATCCATGATTACAACAGCATTTGTAATCCCTGCATGATTCAAGCGATAAAATAAGGCTCTCATACTGGTTAACCCTTGGTCGAGAACGTAGGTCAACCAGATTTTGAAGAACAATTGAGAGTTCAGCACGGGGTAGTCACAGGAGCTGAGCTGATTGAGAATGGACTTGACAAGAGTTGCAAAAGATGCCATAGTAAGTTGACTGTTTTTCTTTTTTAAGGGAAGAATATGACATTTCTTCCCTTTTTTCTAGCCTCTCAAACTATCTTTCAACACTTCTGTGCCAACGCCATCCCTTAAGTTGACAATTATTTCTTAAGCCTATGGCCACAGCGTCAGCGTCTATACCCGATTGGCTGCTCAACCTCATGCTTCTTGCTATTCAGGATGGTCGAGAATGGGGATACGAGTTTCTTCGTGATCCCCACTGGGGTGGCGATCGCGATCGCATGGCCAACCACGCAATTTATGAAGCCACCCTCTGGTCAGTGGGTTCTGGAGTCGCCACTGGCGTCATGGGCTGGGCTGGCATGCCCCTCGACATTGGCTACTTTTACTATGCCCAAATCAAGCTGGCAGCGGCGCTGTTCATCATCTATGGCTTAGATCCCGAAAACAAAAATGTGCTGATGATGCTGATTCCCACTGCCTTGGGGTTTACTGCCGCTGAACTTGCAAACCACTTCGGTACCCAATTTTGTCGGCAAATCTTCAAGACCTTTGGCCGGCGGGCGGCGCAAAAAAATTTATCCCAAGTGCTGATGGCAGTCTTCAGGCAGCTGCCGCCTCCCCTTTTGCGGCAGATTTTTGGCAAAGCCTCGAGCAAAAGTCTCACCCTACCTGCGCGGGCCGTTCCCCTTGTGAGTGGCGTGATTGGCGGGGCGACGAATGCCGTCATGATGAACATTTGCGGTCATGGGGTTTGTACGGTGATCAAAACGTTTCGATCGCCTAGTTAGGTGTCTTCGACAGGCTCAGACTCTAGGACGGTTTTCAGCGTTGCGGCTAGGGGAATGGCCAGCAAAATTCCCAAAAAACCTGCCACCCGTCCGCCAATGAGCAGAGCAATAAACTGCCAGAGGGGATTCAGGCCCATCAAGTCCCCCAGTAACTTTGGGGTAAGCACGTTATCCTTAATTTGTTGCAAGACCACAGCAATCACGAAAATATTCAAAGCCAGCCACGCATCCTGAAAGAGGATGAGCAGTGTCACTAAACCAATGCCCAAGGTCGCCCCCACCACAGGGATGAGCTGGGCAATACCAATGATCAGGGCAAAGAGAAAGCCAAAATTGACCTTGAAGGCGATCATAAAGGGAATCAGGGCAAGAAACATAAACAACCCCAGAAAAAGCTGTGCTGAGAAAAAACTGCGAATATTCAGCCGCAGCGAGTAATCCACCATCTGTCGCCAAGGCTTGGGTACCAGTTTCATGATTCCGCGCCAAATTTCACTGCCATAAAAGAGCATATACACCGTTAGGATTAGCACGAGGAGCACATCAACAAATTTAGTTAGGGTTGTAATCGCTACACCGGGTAACATGGCGGCAATCCCTTTGAGCTGGATCGTCAGCTCTTCCATCAAGTCATTCACCCCCACGGGAAAGCGGTAGCGGCGCAGTAGTTGATCCAGATGGCGCAAATTTTGATTGCTGGTATCCGCCAACTCTGGCAGTTGATTCAGGAGTTCTTCCGCCTGTTGAATAGCAAGGGGGAGCAGCAACAGCATCAAGACACTGACCACTAAAAGAGTAATCAGTAACACAAGGGCGATCGCATTCCGCCGCCGCAAACCACGAGCACAGAGGCGAATCACCACTTGATTGAGCAAAAAAGCCAAGATGGCGGCAATGACAAGGAGATTAATCGGATATTCAAAGTAAAGGTAAACCTGCTCCGCCACCCAGAGATTGAGGACAATCAAAGGTCCCGCTATTAAATAGGCAAGATACCGTTGCCAACTCCTTGGTAGCCCATCCCCTTTCATGAAAACCTAGGTTGAAGGATGCAGGCGAGTGCGTAACCAATTGCCCAGCACCAGCAAGCCCACGATCGCCAGTGTGCCCCAACCCAAGGGACTCGGATACCAATAGGCTGCCTCTAGGTGATTCAGATAACCGGGCATCAATGTCCAAGTCAGGCGATCGCCCCTTTGCTGAACATGAGGATTGACCACGGTATCAGCAGTAGTGGCTGGGCGCTCAATTGGGCGTGCCCCCCAAGGGGTTTCTAGGGCAAGCTGAAACTTCAGGAGCGACTGCGGTGCCACCAAAACAGCTTGATCACGGGACTCAATGCCCAAGGGGCGCAGATCAATGTCATAGCGAAAGCGCTCCCGTACAAAGAGCAACCAGTTCTGGTCAAAAATCTCCGCCTCAGCAGTGACTTGGGGAAGATAGGGCACACCACCGATGCGGTTGAGGACAGTGGCCAATTGCTGGCTGGTGTCAAAGGGAATCGTCAGCTGAAGATGGGTTTTATCGCGTTCCTTGACCACTCCCCCCAAGCGGCGCGCCTGCTGAATCACCTGTTCTGTAAAAGGGAGATCGGGTTGGGGCAGCGTCAGCGTGTAGGTTAGGCTCCCCCCAGTTTGTCCCTGATGCTGGATGACCATATCTGCTTGGACGCATCCACTCAAACAGACCACAAGGGGTATCAAGAGCCAAAGTATCCAGCGCTGCATTCCGCCTCTATTCCTTTCCTTGGTTTTGCTGTGCAAGATTATCCTATCTTGGGATGCTGCCAAGGCACAAAAAAACACCCCGAACAGCTCAGGGTGTCGCCATAACTTGTCTAGGCTAATCTAGGCTATTTGTTGGGTTGAGGTGTCAACCGCAGATAGGGCTTAACAGCATTGAAGCCCTTGGGAAACTTCTGCTTCGCCTCTTCATCGCTGAGGGAAGGCACAATCACGCACTCTTGACCCTCTTGCCAGTTGACGGGGGTGGCCACACTGTAGTTGTCCGTCAGTTGCAGCGAATCAATCACCCGCAGAATCTCAGCAAAGTTACGCCCCGTGCTCGCGGGATAGGTCAAGGTCAAGCGCAGGCGTTTTTGGGGGTCAATGATAAAGACTGTGCGCACCGTCAGGTTGTTGAGGGAGTTGGGGTGGATCATGTCGTAGAGGTTGGAGACTTTTTTATCTTCGTCTGCCAAAATCGGGTAATCCACCTTGACGTTGTTGACTTCTTCAATGTCTTTGATCCAGCCGAGGTGGGACTCCACACTATCCACACTCAAGGCCAAGGTTTTGACATTGCGCTTCTCAAATTCTGAGCGTAACCGCGCCACTTCGCCCAGTTCTGTCGTACAAACGGGGGTGTAATCCGCTGGGTGGGAAAACAATACAACCCAGCTATCCCCTGCCCACTCATAGAAGTTGATTTCCCCCATGGAAGACGCTTGGGTAAAGTTGGGTACGACATCCCCAAGTTTTAGGCTCATAGATGGTGGCTCCTAGGCTAACGATGTATCTTTAGCTACGGATTCTATCTTGCCACAAACTCTCGTTTATCGGTCGGAATATAGAGGAAAATATACAAACCGATAGAATTGGATAGGATTTAGGGTTGAGAATTTTCAATCGTCGTTGCCTTTAGGGTCTGGACATACTGCTGCACCTTGAGGTCAATACCCGTAATATCCGTGCCCACGACCACTGCCCAAGCGCCCAAATTCAAGGCTTTTGCAGCCATTGTGGAACTGGCAATCCCCCCTTCACAGAGAATAGGGACATTGAGGTGCTCAACAAGCTGACTCAGGAGCGCCCAACTGGGGGGTGGGGTATGCGCCGTGGTTTCGGTGTAACCAAAGAGGGTCGTGCCCACCCAATCAGCACCGGCAGCAACCGCCGCTTCAGCACTTGCAAGGGAGTCAATGTCGGCCATGACGGGCTTGCCCAGTTCATCGTGAATTCGCTGAATCAAGTCCTGTAGGGGTTCAGGGCGCGATCGCGCTGTGGCATCGAGGGCAATCACATCGGCACCGGCAGCAGCAACGGCCACTGCATCGGCAAAGCGAGGCGTAATATACACGGGGTACTCGGGCAACACCTGTTTCCAGAGGCCAATAATGGGCACCTTTACCGCTTGGCGCACCGCCTGAATATGGGCTGGGGTATTGATGCGCACGGCCACTGCCCCCCGTAAAACAGCGGTTTTTGCCATGGCTGCAATAATCTCTGGGACGGCTAGGGGAGAATCGGGCGGTGCTTGGCAGGAGACAATCAGACCGCCGCGAATTTCTGTTGCTAGGTTCATGGTGTCTCTAAATGCAATTTCTGGCGGGCGATCGCCCCCAGTTCCAAGGACAGACCACTCACCCTCTCCAGCAAGTAAAGGCAATGCTCTGGCCGCAGGAATGTGCCATCGTTGCGACAGACCCCCGTGTAGATCAGGCTCATCATCGGCCAGTGGTCTTGGTGCTCCTTGAGGCGGATCTCCAGCAGGCGATCGCGCAAATTCACCACTTGGGTTTTCCCTGACTTGGTGGTTAGCTCATAGAGAATTTCAGGGGTGGCTCGCAAATCCTCTAACCACTGTTGCCAAGTGCCCCGCTCCACGGGTTCAGGGGTACGGATGAGCAGTTCATAAGTAGCTGCCCGCAGGGCTTGACTCGCTGCCGGTTCACTTAAGGGCACCACTTCCCAGGTGTAAAGGGGCACCTCCGCCGGCAGTTGTTGCCGCAATTGCTCCAGCACCGTTGGCGGATCCACCTCGCGATAAAATTCCAGATCAACAATTTCGCCATAACTGGTCACCCCAAGGGGCAAGGCGCTGGCGGTGGAGATGCGGGGTGAAGGATGAAATCCCCCCGTAAAGGCAATGGGTAGATGGGCACGGCGTACTGCTCGCTCAAAGAGGCGCAGTAGATCTAAATGGCTGAGAAGCGTCATTTCCCCAGTTTTCCCAAAGGTGAGGCGCAGACGTTGCACCCGTTCTTGGGGGGCTTGGGGCTGACCTTGAATGGGCGGAATCGGGGGGGGCGGCACGACCACGTTATGGCCAAAGTCAATGCCACAGACGCCACAATGGGAGCAGCCCTCAAAGGAACAATCGGGAACAACAACCGCTTCTAGGGCACGGTGCAAGTCTTCCTTCAGCCATGTTTTACTAATGCCCGTATCAATGTGATCCCAAGGCAGGGGAGCATCGAGGTTGTGGCTGCCACCACTAAAGACATTCCACTCACCCGCTTCCAGTTGACGGTATTTCCAGTCCAGGCCAGCTTCTTGAATGGCTTGCGTCCAAGCGGCATAGGCGCGATCGAGGCTTTCCCACCAAGAATCTTCCCGTGCCCCCAATTCCCACGCGCGGCGGATCACTGGCCCCAGTTGGCGATCGCCCCGACCGACAAAGTCTTCCATTGCTGAGATGCGCACATCGGTAAAGTTGGCCTTTAGCCCCTTGATCGTGCGGAATTCCGCCTTCAGTAGCTCCTGTTTGCGTAGAAACTCACTGGTGGAGACCGCGTGCCACTGGAAGGGCGTATGGGGCTTGGGGGTAAAGTTGGAAATGGTCAGGTTAAAGCTCAGGGGTTTGCGTCCCTTGATCCAGCATTCTCGCTTCAGCCAACGGATCGTTTCAGCAATGCCTAACACATCGGCATCGGTTTCCCCCGGCAGGCCAATCATAAAGTAGAGCTTGACCTTATCCCAGCCCTGTTCGTAGGCAGTTTTGACCCCCCGCAGCAGTTCCTCATTGGTCAGACCTTTGTTAATAATGTCCCGTAGCCGCTGTGTTCCCGCTTCCGGGGCAAAGGTCAGTCCCCCTTGGCGCGTGCCCCCCACAATATGGGCAATGTTTTCATCAAAGCGATCCACCCGCTGGCTGGGGAGTGAGAGGGAGATGTTCTCGTTTTGCAGGCGGTTTTTAATTTCCACACCCACGGCGGGCAAAGCCAAGTAGTCGGAGCAACTTAACGACAGTAGCGAAAACTCGTTGTAGCCCGTGGCGCGCATCCCCGTTTCAATGGCAGCAATCACCTCATCGGGGGCAACATCGCGGGCAGGGCGGGTGAGCATCCCCGGTTGGCAAAAGCGACAGCCGCGCGTACAGCCCCGGCGAATTTCCACCGTCAAGCGATCGTGAACGGTTTCTACATAGGGCACCAAGCCAATGGCATAGTGGGGCATCGGGGTAGCTACTCGCCGCAAAATGCGCTCAGGCACATCGGGGCGATTGGGTTTAACAGAGCCATCCCCTTGGCGATCGTAAAATTGCGGCACATAGACCCCCGGCACCTGTGCCAAATCCAATAGCAAGTCCTGCCGACTCAAGCCGGCTCGTTTGCCTTCTGCCACCACGAGGCCAATTTCGGGCAAGAGTTCCTCGCCATCCCCAAGGGCAAAAAAGTCAAAGAAGTCAGCGTAGGGTTCAGGGTTTGATGTCGCTGTCTGTCCACCGGCAAAGATAAGGGGAATCTCTTCTAGGGGTGCCTGTTGGCGTTCTCGCCAAGTCAGGGGTAAGCCAGCCAAGTCGAGCATTTCCAGAATGTTCGTGGCACCCAACTCATAACTGAGGCTAAAGCCAATGAGGTCAAACTCCCGCAGGGCACGGCGCGATTCCACAGCAAAAAGGGGAGTTTGGGTCACTCGCAATTTGGCGGCTAAATCCGCTGCGGGTAAGTAGGCGCGATCGCACAGTTGATCGGGGACGGCATTGAGAATGTTGTAGAGAATAATGTGTCCTAAGTTCGAGGCGCCCACCTCATAGATTTCCGGATAGCTGAGCACCCAGCGCACCGTTGCGGCCTGCCATGGCTTATGAACCGCCCCTCGCTCATTGCCCAAATAGCGAGCAGGTTTGAGAATCTCTGGGGTGAGCAACTCAGTAATCGGAACAACCATGACTCATGAACCCAATTGCAAACATCTAGGGCAGTAAAAAACGGGATTCCCCAGTGGGCATCGGGCGGGGGGGTTCGGGGGGCGCCAAAAGTCCAGCACTGCCAGGTTGGGGAACGGGGGGCAAAACGGTGGGAGGTCTCGATGTCGGTTCTGGCAGTGTTGTTTGGGGTTGGGGACGCTGGGGCGTAGTCGTGGGTAACCCCGCTTGCTGGGCGTAGAAGGTGGCCAGTGTGCTCACCAAGGCATCCCGTTGTTGGCGATTGAGTTGGCGAATAGCAGCAATATCCCCTTCCATGGGGTTGACTGTCAGGTAAGAACGTCCCGGATAGGTTTCTCCCCGCAGGAAGTCATTCAGCCCCAAATAGTCAGCAAGGGAAATTTTCCAGTCAAAACGGTAGAGGGGCGATCGCCCTTTGACAGTGGTGTGATAGACAATGAATCGCTCAAGGAGGGTACTCTCCGGCGCGGGCTGACGATTTTCTTGGCGGATATAGTGGTTTTCCTTCGGTAAAGCGGGCAATTTGGGATAGAGGGTTTCTGCCACCAGCCGCGGGTTAATGAGAATTTGGGCAGTGGCATCGGGTAGGTTGGGGTCAGGTTGCGATCGCCCCACACTCCAAGTACTGCTCAGGGGCAACCACAGAAGTGCCAGCAAGCACCCCCCCGTCACCCAGCCCAAAAACGTCCAGCCCCGTCGTCTTCCCATGGCGCCTAATCTGCCAGTAACTCCGGTTGAGCAATTTCATCGGACATTTCGATAATGGCACGGGTCACCGGCTTCAGGGGCAGATCATCGAGATCTTCACTGGCCTCTAGCCCCCGCCGCTGTTTCGCCCGGTTGGCAATTTGCACCGTAATCCGATAGCGATTGGCGGAGTGCTTGATTAATTCTTCCGCTCGGCGGTTAATTTCCAAGGCTGAGTAATGAAGGCGCTTTTGCATGGTCAGTCTTTTCCTTAAACGTGGGTGGCCATTGCTTGTAGGGGTTGTGGTGTCGGTGTCACAAAGGGCTGGATAATGCCGCCCCCCAGCAGGCGATCGCCCGCATACCAAACCGCCGCTTGCCCCGGCGTTACCCCAAATTGCGGTTCAGCAAACTCCAATTGTACCTGCTCAGCGTTGGCAGCGGGAATGATGGTTACCGGCACCGGAGGAGTACGATAGCGAATTTGTACCGTGGCTGTGATCGGTTCTGTGGGAGGGGGAATCGAGACCCAGTTCACCCGGGCCACTGTACACTCACGACGGCCGGCGGTGGCACGATCGCCGACAATGACGCGATTGTGTTCCCGATCCAAGGCCACCACATAAAGCGGTTCAGGTGCCGCAATTCCCAAGCCTTTGCGCTGGCCAATCGTATAGTGGTGAATCCCCTGATGGTACCCCAGCACCCGGCCATGGACATCGACAATTTCCCCTTGCTGACTGGGCAGATACTGATCCAAGAATTGGCGCATGGAGCCATGGGCTTCAATTAGGCAGAGATCTTGGCTTTCCGGTTTACTGGCGGTGTGCAGGCCATACTGCGCCGCGAGGGCACGGGTCTGCGCCTTGGTTTGCTGACCAAGAGGAAACAGCACATGGGCCAGAATCTCTTGGGGCAAGTCATAGAGAAAGTAGCTTTGATCCTTATGACGATCCACCGCCCGCCACAGTTCATAGCGATCGCTCGTGGGATTGTATTTCACTTGGGCATAATGCCCGGTAGCAATGTAGTCAATCCCCAGTTGCTCACGGCTATAGGCGAGCATCGGCCCAAACTTCACCAAACGGTTGCATTGGGAACAGGGCAGCGGTGTCACCCCACTGGCGTAGCCACTGACTAGATAGTTCACAATATATTTCTCGAAAATTTCGCGGCTATCCACAATATGGTGAGGGACTCCCAGCTCCTCACAAAGACGCGCCGCATCCACTAGCCCCTCAGAGCAGCACTGCCCCTTACCCTTCATCAGCCACAGCGTCAGACCAACAACGGGGTACCCTTGAGCTTTGAGGCTAGCAATGGCCACGGAACTATCAACACCGCCGGAAAGGCCAACAACAACCGCCGGTAAATCGGACATTGTTAAGATTCACAAAAAATCTACCTCTTTTAGGGTAGCATCCCTACTTTCGCAGCGCAGGCCATCGCAATCGGCTATAATCGGGAGACAAGGTTGGCGAGTAATCGCCGCTTGAGTTTTTTAAGTAGAGCGATTCTTGAGTTCGGTTTTAGGGAAGGTTGGTTACGTGACAGTCGTCTCTCCGAAGTCAGCGTCAACACATGGTTCAATTTTTGCTTTGGAGCAGATCAGATTATGTCTATTTATGTCGGCAACCTTTCCTACACGGCCACCCAAGAAGACCTAGAGGCCGTTTTTGCCGAGTACGGTTCCGTCAAACAAGTCTACTTACCGGTGGATCGGGAAACAGGCCGTAAGCGGGGCTTTGGTTTTGTGGAAATGTCCACGGATGCTGAAGAAGAGGCGGCGATCGCTGATCTCGACGGTGCCGAGTGGATGGGACGGCAACTCAAGGTCAACAAGGCACGCCCCCGTGAAGCCATGGGTGGTGGCAACAATCGTTATTCCCGTAATCGCTAACTCCCGCAACTAGCCCTCTAGGAGGTGCTATATCGGCTCTGCCAATGTGGTAGAGAAATAATAACAACCTGCTGAATGCAATTGGAAAGGAACATCATCACTATGGCGCGCATGTATTACGACGCAGATGCCCAATTAGAACTCCTCAAGGACAAAACGATCGCCATTATTGGCTATGGCTCCCAAGGCCACGCCCATGCCCTCAACTTGCGGGATAGCGGTCTCAATGTTGTGGTGGGTCTCTATGCCGGCAGTCGTTCTGCAGAGCGTGCCCGTGCCGATGGTCTAGCGGTGCACTCCGTGGCGGAAGCCGCGAAACTGGCCGACTGGATTATGATTCTTCTGCCCGATGAAGTTCAGCGGGTTGTTTATGAGCAGGAGATTGCCCCCCACCTGCAAGCGGGGAATGTTCTTTCCTTTGCCCACGGCTTTAACATTCACTTTGGCCAAATTGTGCCCCCCGGCAATGTGGATGTGGTGATGGTGGCGCCCAAAGGCCCCGGTCACCTCGTGCGCCGCACCTATGCCCAAGGGGAAGGGGTACCCTGCCTGTTTGCGGTCTATCAAAATGCCAGTGGTCAAGCCCGCGATTTAGCCATGGCTTACGCCAAGGGGATTGGAGGCACCCGTGCCGGCATTCTGGAAACCACCTTCCGCGAAGAAACAGAAACCGATCTGTTTGGTGAGCAAGTGGTGCTCTGTGGTGGCCTCAGCGCCCTGATTAAGGCTGGCTTTGAAACGTTGGTGCAGGCCGGTTATCAGCCAGAGCTGGCCTACTTTGAGTGTCTCCATGAAGTGAAGCTGATTGTGGATTTGATTGTGGAAGGGGGGCTTGCCAAAATGCGGGACAGCATCTCCAACACCGCAGAATACGGCGACCTCACCCGTGGCCCACGGATTATTACCGAGGAGACCCGCGCGGAAATGCGCAAAATTCTCCACGAAATTCAAACGGGTCAATTTGCCCGTGAGTTTGTGCTGGAAAATATGGCGGGTAAACCGGGCTTTACTGCCATGCGGCGACGGGAGGCAGAACACCCCATTGAACAGGTGGGTCAAGAACTGCGTTCCATGTTTAGCTGGTTAAAACGGGCTTAAGCTTTGCCCTAGGGGGCAGCAATGGCGATTATTTCATCGCAAAATTCACCGCCGGAGCGATCGCGCCCCCCTTCACTGCTTTCCAATCAACCCACCCCAGAGGAACAGCACGCGCCGGCTGAAGAGTCCCTACGTCCCCGCTCTTTGCAGGACTACATTGGCCAGCAGGAACTAAAAGATGTGCTGCACATTGCGATCGAGGCAGCCAAGGCACGCCAAGAACCCCTTGATCACCTGCTGCTCTATGGCCCGCCGGGCTTAGGGAAAACCACCATTGCCTTGATCTTAGCGGCAGAAATGGGGGTCAACTGCAAAGTGACCAGTGCCCCAGCTTTGGAACGCCCCCGCGACATTGTGGGTCTCTTGGTGAACCTGCAAGCGGGGGATATTCTCTTTATTGATGAGATTCACCGCCTCTCCCGCATGACCGAGGAACTCCTCTATCCCGCCATGGAGGATTTTTACCTTGATCTGACCGTGGGCAAACAGCAAACGGCACGCACGCGACGACTGAAACTCAATCGCTTTACCCTTGTGGGAGCAACCACCCGTGCCGGTGCGTTGACCTCACCCTTGCGCGATCGCTTTGGTTTAGTGGAGCGCTTGCGCTTTTATCATCCCGAAGAACTCCAGCAGATCGTTCAGCGGGGGGCAGCCCTCTTACAAACTCCCATTACTCCTGAAGCCGCTCTAGAAATTGGCCGCCGCAGTCGGGGTACCCCCCGCATTGCCCTGCGGCTCCTGAAGCGGGTACGGGATTATGCCGCTGTGAAACACGATGGCACGATTAGCCTAGAGGTGGCTACCGCTGCCCTTGAACTGTTCAATGTGGATCCAGCAGGCTTGGATTGGAGCGATCGCCGGCTCCTCAGTCTGATGATTGAGTCCTATCAAGGCGGGCCTGTGGGCATTGAAACCCTTGCTGCAGCCACTGGTGAGGATGTGCAAACCATTGAAGAGGTCTATGAACCCTACCTGCTCCAGATGGGCTATCTGCAACGAACCCCCCGAGGCCGCGTTGCCACTCCCCGCGCTTGGCAACACCTAGGCTATACTCCACCAGAGAACCAGTTGCCGTTGTTATCTCGTCCCCATGACCCCTTGTCTTAAGACCCAACTCCTCTATGAGACCGACTATTACCTTTGGCTTAAGGAGACCGTTGCCCAACTCAAGGCAGGGGACTTCGACAACTTAGATGTGGAAAATTTAATTGAGGAGATTGAGAGCTTGGGTCGAAGCGAAAAACGCGCCCTATTCAGCTATCTACTGCGTCTTTGTGAGCATCTTCTCAAGCTCAAATACTGGGAAACTGAGCGACAATACTGCTATAGGGGTTGGCTGTTGGAGATTAGTCATTTCCGTTTAGAAATTGCACTAATTTTGCAGGATAGCCCCAGTCTTCAGCCATTTGCAAAGGCATCTTTCCTAGATTCCTATCAAAAGGCAAGGAAAAATATGCTGAAGGTGATTGGGTTATCCCCTGACGTGATTCCGGAAGTCCCCGACTTCACAATGGAGGAAGCTCTAGACGAGGAGTGGCTGCCTTGGCAATCTGACCTCAATTCATAGAATCCACTGGCCTTCGAGAAGTATTCTGGTATGACCTCTCCCATTAAAACTAAGCCTGCATCCCTCTACACCGCAGACTATTACCTTTGGCTTAAGGAGACCGTTGCCCAACTCAAGGCAGGGGACTTCGACAACTTAGATGTGGAAAATTTAATTGAGGAGATTGAGAGCTTGGGTCGAAGCGAAAAACAGGCGATCGCGAGCTATTTAATGCGACTCTGTGAGCACCTCCTCAAAATTAAATACTGGGACACGGAACGGGAATACTGCCTGCGGGGTTGGCAACGAGAAGTGATGAATTTTAGACTGCACATTCAGGAAATACTCGAAGCCAGCCCTAGCTTGACATCCTTTGTACAGGAGATTTTCATCAAACAATATTGCAATGGGAGAAAACTCTTTCTCAGCGCTAGTGGGGTAAATCCTCATTTGATTCCTGAAGCCCCCGAATTTAGCCTTGAACAAGCTCTCGATCAGAACTGGCTGCCTTGGCAATCTGATGCGAACTGCGAAGGCTCAGTCTCGTGAATCGCGATCTTGCCCTAAGCACTCGTTGTTGGCCAGCCTTAGCCCGCCCCTGTAATTGGAAAATCGCTGTAAGCTATTGATAGGGTTGATTAAGGTTTTTTAACCTTTCCCCGACTCTCTGCCTCGCCTACGTGAACGACCATGTTGCGGATCATCACCCAGTTAACAGACCTACGCGCTGAACTACGCCGCATTTGCGATCGCACCGATAGCGGGGAGATGAGCGAACAACAGGCTACCGTTGAGGCAATTTTGCGCCGTGTGGCCAAGGAAGGCGATCGCGCCCTGATTGAGTACACTGCCCAGTTTGATCACATTGACCTCACCCCCGAAACATTACGAGTGAAAGGAGATGAACTGGATGCTGCTTACCAACAGGTGTCCAAAGAACTCCTCGATGCCATTCGCCTCGCCAAGCAGCAAATTGAAGCCTTCCACCGCCAGCGCGTGCCCAAAAGTTGGGTGCAATTTGGTGAAGATGGCATTGTCCTCGGCAAACGCTACACTGCTGTTGATGCTGCCGGACTGTATGTGCCGGGGGGACGGGCTGCCTATCCGAGTACGGTGTTAATGAATGCAATTCCCGCTCAGGTGGCCGGTGTGCAGCGGATTGTCATGGTCACCCCTCCCGGTCAGGGCAAAGGTATTAATCCTGCGGTTCTCGTTGCCGCCCAAGAAGCGGGAATTCAAGAGATTTATCGCGTTGGTGGCGCCCAAGCCATTGCTGCCCTTGCCTATGGCACAGAAACGATTCCTCGGGTGGATGTCATTACTGGGCCGGGAAACCTGTATGTGATGCTGGCCAAAAAACAGGTCTATGGCCGCGTTGGTATTGACTCCCTAGCAGGGCCGTCAGAGGTCTTGATCATTGCCGATGAGACAGCCAATCCCGTTCACATTGCTGCTGATCTACTGGCTCAAGCGGAACATGATCCCCTTGCGGCAGCCATTTTGCTCACACCGAGTCTTCCCCTTGCGGAAGCAGTTGTCACGGCTGTTAATGAACAATTGGCTGAGCATCGGCGCCGTGTCCTCACCGAGAAGGCGATCGCCCACTACGGGTTGATTGGCATTGTCGAGAGCCTAGAACAAGCGGTAGAACTCTCCAATCACTTTGCCCCTGAACATCTGGAATTGGAAGTCGAAGACCCTTGGAGCCTTGTCGAGCAGGTGCGCCATGCCGGTGCGATTTTCCTCGGCTATTCCACCCCTGAAGCGGTTGGCGACTATCTCGCGGGTCCCAATCACACCCTGCCCACCTCTGGTGCCGCCCGTTATGCTTCTGCCTTGGGTGTAGAAACGTTCCTCAAACACTCCAGCATTATTCAATACACCCCTGCTGCCTTACGCAAACAGGGGGGAGCGGTCATGACCCTCGCTGAAACAGAAGGCCTGATTTCCCACCGCGACTCCGTGCGTCTGCGCCTTGAGCCTTAGAAACTAACAATCAGGTAGGGGGCTTCAAATTTACCCCCGCGAACCGGTTTGCCCTTCAAGCTAGGGGGCAGTTCAATGTGGCGTCGCTGATCGCCAGCCTCCACCGTCAGTTCCCCACTAAACTCGCTGAGTTTCACCTGTTCTTTGCGAAATCCTGGCAGGAAAATGCGCACCTGCTGTTGCGTCTCATCAAATTCATGGGGAGCTGGTGCTGCCGCCAACTGGTTCAGGTCTGGAAGATGGGAAACAAGGCTTTGCCAGTGGCTCCAGTCTTTGGGGAGCGCCGAAATGCGTAGCAGTGCAAACGTGCGGCTGACCTCTGGCGTGGGTTCCCCCATACAAAAGACCTCAGAAATGGGGATATTCACCTGTTGAGCACTGCCCCATAACCATTCGGTTTGAGCCGTTGAGATCACTGTGCCATCCGTTAGCAGAAACACCGATAACCGTTGCGAGTCCGCGGCAATCTGCACACCGCGATCGATCCACTCCTTCGCCTCACCGAAACGCTCCCGCACTTTTTGGGTATCAATATTGGCTGCCATAATTGCACTAGCGATCGGCCCCCCAATAGCATTGGCGATCGCGTTGAGATCTAGTTGATCTAGCAAACGTTGAAAGCGGCGATAGTACCACGCCAACCCTTGGGGCAACCCAATCAGCCGCAGTGTATCTTGACTATTCCCGCCCACGTAGACAATCACATCGTACTCACCACTGCTGTAGTGAATGCGTAGGGCATTGAGGGTGAGCAAAGTATCCATCCCCGGCAAGATCACCAATTCGCCTGCATAAACCTTACCCACCAACTCTTGGGGCAAATAGGGTTCCACCAAACGGCTGAGTTCTTGCCATGCGGTGTTGAGACTTTCAGTAGCCAGCAGCTCAGCGATCGCTAATCCCTCCGACAGCAACTTGGGTTGCCAACCAATCGCCTGATCTGGACTGCCAATGAAAAATTGCAGGGAAGTGGCTGGACTCGGCACTGCTAACAAGGTTCGCTGCTGTCGCCCGGCAAACCACTGGGCAATAGCCAGACCCAGTGCTGTTTGTTGTTCTGGGGTTGCTCCTAAGAGAGTAACAATGCGTGTCATGGCAAGTTTGAGGACGATAGTTGCTTGGACTATCCTATCGGCAAACGGCTATCCCAAGGTTCTCTAGACAACCCCTCATAAAATCGCTTCTATGGGCAGCAAAATCCCCTCAACGATAAAGCTACTTACTAGGGCGATCGCCCTCCTTCTAGGGGCTTCTAGACCCTTCTCAGGCCAAAAAAATTTTTCGCGGCGCAAACAGATCCTCATTAGAGCATTCTGAACCTAAATTCAAATCCTTTTTCAGAGTTTTCCCCAAGTTCCCCAAAGTTTTCCCCAAGCACTTGGAAGTTCTGATCCTCTAGCCATCTCAACCCTTCGTTTTGTTCTTGTCTTCCTAATGTTTCCCAGTGTCACAACCCTCTCAACCAAGATTTCCTCAAGCTCTAAGACAGCTTCAGACTAACCCCACATGCCCCAAATCACATCTTTATTTTTCTCTGTCAGAATCTTATTCTCTTTAGATCTTAGAGATCTACTACTACTAAATTATTTAAATAATATTTATAGTAGTAGTAGGGGCTGTGGAAATGTGGAAAAATTTTCGGAAACCCGCTTGCAGAGCGACTTTGAGCCACTTCCCCCCTGTGGAAAACTTGTGGAAAAAGTGGGGGGTTTTTCCACAGGCCATTATCTTAGTGGAAAAAGAATAAAAAGTTTTCCACAGTTTTTCAGAGTTTTTCCGGGGTTTTCCACAGGTTTTCCCCAGAATTTTCCACAGGCTTTTTGGAGTTTTCCACAGGCTAGAGGGGGAAGATTTCCGTATTTCTACGATTCCCCTTGCCGGCGATCGCTCGCACACTGAAAAAAGAGATTGTGCCAACCGATACGAACGTTCCTGTGGACTCCCTGATGTTTTCCCTAGAATGCCCCACAGCCAGTCTTGAGCAAGTGATTGGTCATCTTCCTCCTGTTGAGCAGATTCGGATGCTGATGTACCACCCTTACTTCACCGGTCGCTGCCCTGCGTGTCGGCAACCTATCCATCACTCCCAACTCAAGATAGGTCAGTGCCATTGCTCCCACTGTGGCTGGCAAGATCAAGCGGGCGATTCCGAGCTTATGCCTAGGTTGACGGCTCAGCATCCAGACCGTTAGCGGCTGTATTCTCTGTTCGG